>CAVUNV010000001.1:0-97169 GCA_963742925.1 uncultured Actinomycetes bacterium
CGACCATCACGAACGCCGCGCTGGTGACGACGCCTGCCGTCGACCTGATCCCGGTGGAGATCGCCTCGTCCATCGACGCCCCCCGCTGGAAGCTCTCGCGGATCCGGCTGACGATGAACACGTGGTAGTCCATCGAGAGGCCGAACAGGATCACGAAGAGCAGCAACGGGATCACCGGGGAGACGCCGGCGGTCGAGGTGAAGCCGAGCAGGCCCTTCCCGAAGCCGTGCTGGAAGACCAGCACGAGGAACCCGTACGCCGCCGCGACCGACAGGCAGTTGAGCACGATCGCCTTGACCGCAACCACGATCGAGCGGAACGCGACCAGCATCAGGATGAACGCGAACACGAGCACGAAGGCGACGACGAGCGGCAGCGCCGACCGGATCTGGTCGCCCTGGTCCTTCCATTGCGCCGTCAATCCGGTGACGCCGGCCTCCGTGTTCGGCAGGGCGCCGACCGTCTCCGGGATCAGCGTGTTGCGCAGGAGCGAGAGCGACGCGTTCGATGCCGCGTTCGTGCCGTTCCCGTCGATCGGGATCGTGATGTTCGCGACCGTGCCCGCCTTGTTCACGTCGATCGTGATCGGCTCGTGCGCGCGGCCGCTCGCGAGCGCCCGCTGCTCGAGCCGGGAGATCGCCTCGCGCACCGCGGGTGCGTTCACGTTCGGCGCCTTGACGACCACGTTCGCGGGCAGCGCCGTGCCCGGGAACGCCTGCTGCATCCGCTTGTAGGTCTTGACGACCTCGAGGTGCGCCGGATAGGTGCTCGGCGACGCCTCCGCCATCCGCATCTGGAGCGCCGGGAGGGCGAGCACGAGCAGCAGCCCGCCCGCGAGTGCCGCGGACAGGACCGGACGCCGGAGGACGCGGTCGACGACCGCTCCCCAGAGCCTGCCCTCGCCGCTGTCACGGCGGAGCCGGCCGACGAGCGGCACGTGCAGCCGGTCGACCCGGTCGCCGAGCCGCGACAGGACCGCCGGGAGCACGGTGAGCGAGCCCAGCATCGCCACCGCGACCACCATCATCGTCGCGACGCCGAACGAGGCGAACGTCGCGTCGCCCGTGATGAACATGCCCGCCATGGCGACCATCACCGTCAGGCCCGAGATGAGCACCGACCGGCCCGAGGTTGCGGCGGCCGCCTCGAGCGCTGCCCGCGCGCTACGGCCCGCGGCGCGTTCCTCACGCTCGCGCCGGAGGTAGAACATCGAGTAGTCGACGCCGACGGCGAGCCCGATCAGGAGCACGAGGGCGGGCATCTCCTGTGCCATCGGGAGGACGTGGCTGGGCAGTGCGACCAGTCCGAACGTCCCGAAGACGGCCGTGAGCGCGAGCAGCAGCGGGATCCCCGCGGCGACGATCGCACCGAACGTGACGAGCAGGATGGCCAGCGTGATCGGGAGGGACAGCGTTCCCGCCTTGCCGAGATCGGCGGTGTAGGCGCTGTTGACCGCCTTGACGGCACTGGCATCGCCGAACTCGCCGATGAAGACGTCCGGATGGTCGTGCTGTGCGGCGGCGACGGCGTCGAGGACCGGGCCGACCTTGTCGACGGCCTTTTTCTTGTCGCCGGCGATGTCGAAGTCGACGAGCACGGCGTGGCCGTCCTTCGAGACCTTCGGCGACTGGACGTTCCGGACGACCGCCACACTCGAGATGCGAGTGGCGACGTCCTCGACCGCTGCCTCGAACGCGGGCGTGCCGGCCCGAGCCGTCCGGCTCTGGATCAGGATGCTCTCACCTGCGGGCTGCCTGAACCCGGCGTCGAGGATCCTGTCCATCCGGCCTGACTGGCCGGGCCCGGCGGTGTTCGGGTCGATGTTCCTGGTCCCGACCATGCTGCCGATTCCGAACGCGACAACGACGAGGGCGAGCCACCCGAACGTCGCCGTCTTCCAGTGATTCGCGCTCCAGCGGCCCATCGAGGCGGCCAGATTGCGGGGCTTGTGGTTGCTGCGGGACATGGTCTTGCCTCCTTCGGTCATGGGATCTGCACCTCGCTGACGCGAGCTGCCGTGGTGCGCTCGGCGACGTAGGCGGGGAGGAGACCGAGTGCCTCCTCTTCGCTTGCCGCTTCGACCGTCCACCAGATCGAGTGCCCGCCGGTGCGACACGAGGCGAGCGTCAGCCGGTGGCGAAGCGGGCTCGTGTGGCCCCTGAAGGAGGCGAAGACGACTCCGCATTCGTCCGGCTCGTGACTGTTGTGGAGCAGGTAGCAGGTCATGAGCCGAGCTTGCCGCTGCCCGCCCGCATCGACATCAGGGCACCACCCTGATCCGCACCCTGATTTTGTCGTTCGGCGACCCTGATCTATCCTGCGCCCGGAGGGAACACGTGGCTTTGCACGCCGAGCACCTCGTCGGGCGCGCCGAGGAGACGAGCTCGCTCGACCGCGTCCTCGACGAGCTCGATCGGGGCGGCTCCGCCGCGATCGAACTCGTCGGCGAGCCGGGCATCGGCAAGACGCGCCTGCTGGCCGAGCTCGCCGTTCGCGCAGACGCACGCGGATACCTCGTCCTCTCGGGCGCGGCATCGGAGCTCGAACGCGACCTCCCGTTCTCGGTGTTCGTGGACGCTCTCGACGAGTACTTGCGGAGCCTCGACCGGGACCGCCTCGCCGCTCTCGACGACGATGTGCGCAACGAGCTCGCGCATGTCTTCCCCTCGCTGACCGCTGCTCGCCACTGAGCGCACCGTGGCGCTTCAGCACGAGCGCTACCGCAGCCACCGTGCGGTGCGCGCGCTGCTCGAGCGACTCGCGGTCGCAGGGCCGCTCGTACTCGTGCTCGACGACCTCCACTGGGCCGACTCGGCCTCTGTCGAGCTGGTCGGGGCTCTCCTGCGCCGTCCGCCGGCTGGGCCGGTGCTTCTCGCCCTGGCCGTTCGCCCGCGGCAGGTACCGGAGCGTTTGTCGACCGCCGTCGAGCGGGCGCACCGTGCCGGGATGCTCGACCGCATCGAGCTCGGCGCACTCGGCCCGGAGGAGGCGGGGCAGCTCCTCGGCGACGCCGTCGACAGCCGCGTCGCGGCGGTCCTGTACGAGGAGAGCGGCGGCAATCCCTTCTACCTCGAGCAGCTCGCGCGGTCGCTCGACCACGGAAGCGGCGCGGCAGCCACCGACGGCCAGACGGGGCTCGCGGCACTGGGCGTTCCTTCCACTGTCGTGGCGGCGCTCGCCGAGGAGCTGGCGCTGCTGTCCGACTCCACCCGCCTCGTGCTCGAAGGAGCCTCGGTAGCGGGCGATCCGTTCGAGCCCGAGCTGGCGGCAGCCGCAGCCAGGATGCCCGAGAGCTCCGTGATGGAGGCGGTCGACGAGCTCCTGCAGGTCGATCTCGTCCGCACCACCGACGTTCCGCGGCGCTTCCGCTTCCGGCACCCGCTCGTCCGGCGCGCGGTCTACGAGGCAACGGCCGCCGGCTGGCGGTTGGGCGCCCATGAGCGGTGCGCCGATGCCCTAGCGGAGCGGGGTGCTTCCGCGGCAGCGCGAGCCCACCACGTCGAGCGCTCCGCCCGCGAGGGCGACCTCGACGCCGTCGCGGTCCTGCGCGAAGCCGGCGAGTCAGCCGTCCGGCTCGCGCCGGCCAGCGCCGCGCACTGGTTCGCAGACGCCCTGCGGCTCCTTCCGGCAACCGCATCGAGGCAGGAGCGGATCGAGCTTCTCTCCGCCCGCGCAGCGGCGCTGACCGCGGCCGGCCGCTTTGCCGACAGCCACGCCGCGCTGCTGGAGGCGGTCGAGCTCGTGCCCGAGGACGCACCCGCCGCGCGCGCCAGGCTCGCTCGCGCCTGTGCGGGCGTGGAGAGCCTCTTGGGACGGCACGAGCAGGCCGGCATCCGTATGGCGGACGCCCTCGCGAGCCTGCCCGACCAGGGCTCGCCCGAGGCAGTCGCGCTGACGATCGAGCTCGCCCAGAACGACATCTGGCGTGCGAAGTACGAGGAGATGCACGACTGGGCAGAGCGTGCGCTGGACGCGGCGAGGCGGCTCGGAGACGCCCCTCTCATCGCGGCGGCTCTCGCCGCGCTCGCGCTCGCGGATTCGATGACGGGGGCGCCCGAACGCGCGGAGGCCGACCGTTCGGAGGCGGCAGCCCTCGTCGATTCCATGTCTGACGGCGAGCTCGCTCGCCACATCCAGGCCTCGGCGTTGCTCGGGGGCGTGGAGCTTTATCTCGACCGGTACGCCGAGGCCGACGTGCACGCCAATCGTGCGCTCGGCGGTGGCGCGTGCCACCGGCCAGGGGGAGCATGTCCTCGTCCTGATCCAGACCGTGGGCGCGGTGTGGCGCCAGCGCGGCAAGCTGGCGGAAGCCGCCGAGCTGCTCGACGGCGGGATCGAGGCGGCGCGCGTCCTGGGCAACACCCACGCGCTCGTCTGGGGCCTTTCCAGCCGCTCCTCCACGGCGCTGCGGATGGGGGACGTCGAGCTCGCGCTCGCGACCGCCCAGGAGAGCGTCGACCTCTGCGAGGACGCAGGCGAGAGCTTCCACACGGCCGAGGCCGCTGCCGACCTCGCCGCCGCGCTGCTCGAGACCGGGCAGCCGGAACCTGCGGCCGAGCTGCTACTCGGCTCCGCCGGCGGCGAGGAGCTGGCGCTGATCGCCGGGAGCCCGAGGGCCCGGTACCTCGAAGTGCTCACGCGCGCCCGGCTCGCGCTCGACCGGCCGGACGAGGCCTGCCGGGCCGCGGTCTGCGCAGAGGCATGGGCCGCGACCGTGCAGCTCCCGATGGCGGCCGTCTGGGCCGAGCGGGCGGCGGCGGCGGTCGACCTGCACGCGGGCGATCCGTCGCGGGCCGCAGAGCGTGCTCTCACGTCGGCCGCTCTTGCCGACGAGGTCGGTGCGCCGATCGAGGCAGCTCTCTCGCGCCTGCTCGCGGGCCGCGCCCTTGCCCGGGCCGGCGATGGCGACCGTGCCGCGTCGGAGCTGCAGCACGCGGCGCAGGAGTTCGAGGCGCGCGGCGCACTGCGCTACCGGAACGAGGCTGAACGCGAGCTCCGGAAGCTGGGCCGCCACATCCACCGGCGCACGCGCCCCGGCAAGACCGACGCAACGGGGATGGAATCACTCACCGAGCGCGAGCTCCAGCTCGCGCGGCTCGTCGTCGACCGCAAGACGAACCCGCAGATCGCGGCCGAGCTCTTCCTCAGCCAGAAGACGGTCGAGACCCACCTGCGCAACATCTTCCGCAAGATCGGCGTCTCGTCGCGCGTCGAGCTCGCCCGCGCGGTCGAGCGCGCGGGGCGCGACGGCGTCTAGCCTCGGCGCCTCTGAAAGCGGCTCACCCTGTCCTGCCGAACTCGGCGACACGTAGGGTAGGCGCGTGCGCATCGCCATCGTCCTCTTCGACGGCGCCGAGGAGCTCGACTGGGCGGGCCCGTGGGAGGTGCTTGCCGCCTGGGCGAAGCAGTGGCCCGAGGACGGCGTCGAGGTCTATACGGTGGCCGACTCGCTCGAGCCGATCACGTGCGCCAAGGGGTTGCGCGTGCTCGCCGACTACGCGTGGGAGGACGCGCCCGCTCCCGACGTGGTCGTCTGGCCCGGCGGAATGGGCACGCGGCCGCAGCTCGGCGACGAGCGCATCCGCGAGCGGGTTCGCTCGCTGGCCGCGACGGGCGCGTTGATGACGAGCGTCTGCACCGGCTCGACCGTCTACGCCGACGCCGGCCTGCTCGACGGCCGGCCTGCGACGACCCACTGGGGTTCGCTCGACCGGCTCGCGACTCTCGGGAAGGACATCCAGGTCGACTCGGAGTCGCGCTTCGTGGACGACGGGGACGTGATCACGGCGGCAGGAGTCTCCGCCGGGATCGACATGGCGCTCCACCTCGTCAGCCGGCTGCACTCGCCCGAGCGGGCACGCGAGGTGCGCCGCTACGTGCAGTACGACCCCGAGCCGCCGATCTAGTCCTTCAGGGTTAGTCCTCCTGGGCTAAGTCCTTTACAGCCATGGCCGCGCGCGCTTCAATCGAAGCGTGCGGAGTGGCGTCGTGATCGCTGTTTGTGCCTGGGCGGCGCTCGCCGTGTTGCCTGCGGCGGCCGGGCGTGTAGCGCCGAAGGCGTCGCTGTCCCGTGCTGCCCCACCTCACCGCAGCCGGTTGCTCGCCCGCCGCACGCGCTGGAGCGGCTGTCGCGTGCGCGGTGCGCTGCCCGATCGCACGTGCTCGCCCGGCGCCGTCTTCGTCGGCGTCTCGCTCGCGACCATCTGCACGCCCGGCTACCCGTCCCGTGTCCGCGCCGTCAGCGAGGCGGAGCACGACTCCATCTTCCGCGAGTACGGCATCCCCGTTCGCAGCTACGGCTCCGCGTACGAGGTCGACCACATCGTCTCGCTCGAGCTCGGCGGCTCGAACCTGCGGGCGAACCTGTACCCGGAGGCGGCCGCGCCTGCTCCCGGCTACCGGGTCAAGGACCGGCTGGAGAACCGCCTGCACCGGCTCGTCTGCGCCCACCAGTTCCCGCTCGGCGTGGCGCAGCGCGACATCGCACGCAACTGGGTCGCGCTGTACCGGCAGGTCTACGGCGTCGCTCCCTAGCCAGGCCTGCTGGGCCGCTGACACCGGCCCGGTATGCTGGCCGGAGCGAGGTGGTCGTAGCTCAGCTGGTAGAGCCCCGGGTTGTGGTCCCGGTGGTCGCGGGTTCGAATCCCGTCGACCACCCCTCGTTCTCAGTGATTTTGCGGGCGTTTTACCTGCGAGCCTCCCGGCTCTTACGCCTGCAGCCCATGCTCCACTCATATCTCTGACAGCTCGACCGAGAGGAGTTACTGCTGTGAAGAACGGATGGAAACGAGGGCTCACTGTCGCGGCGGTCGCCGCGGCCGCCCTCCTCGTCGCCGGCGGCGCGGTTGCAGTTGCCGGGGCGGCGCACGGGAAGGCCGCCAAGCGGCAGGTCGCCAAGCATCTCGTGCGCAACGGCGTCCACGCCGACGTCAGCCTCGTGCGTGCGGACGGCTCGACGGATGCATTCGCCGTCGACCGGGGACGCGTGACGGCGGCCTCCGACACGTCCCTGACGCTTCAGCGCCCGGACGGCAAGACGGTGACGGTCGGACGCACGAGCACGACGATCGTCCGCGGGACGATCGCGACCGGTAAGCCGGTGCTCGTGTTCTCGCGGAACGGTGTCGCGTTCAGGGTCAGGGCACCGCGGCCGTTCACGGGGGCGCCTGTGGCTCCTCCCACCGCGAAGTCGAAGATCGTCCACGCGCAGGTCAACTTCGTGCGCGCCGACGGCTCGACCGGCTCGGTGACGCTCGACCGCGGCCAGGTGACGACGGCTTCGGCCACGTCGCTGACGATCAAGCGCGCCGACGGCAAGAGCGTCACGTTCACGATCGGGACCGGCGCGGTGATCCGCGGCAAGCTCGCGGCCGGCGCCAAGGCGCTCGTGCTCTCGCGCTCCGGCACCGCCTTCCGCGTGTTCGCCGGCGCGACCACAACCGGCTAGCTCTACGGGAAGCCAGGGAGCTCGGCCGATGAGGGGCCGGCCGAGCTCCCCTTGCCCCGCCTACACTTGCGGCGGGGCCCCGTAGCTCAGTGGATAGAGCGGCAGACTTCGAATCTGCGTGCGGTGGTTCGACTCCACCCGGGGCCATTTCTGTTGCAAATTCGACAACGTGTTATGCGGCTTCTTTCGCAGATGCTCGACCATCGATTCGAGTACAAGTTCGGCGCCTCATCGGGAACCGCCTCAGCAGGCGAAGTTGAGCGGTCGCTTACGGGCCAACTCCTGCAGGACCTTCGGGCGCTTGCGACTGAGGCGGACGCCCTCGACGATCTTCTTCAGGAGCTTGAGCCGAGCTGAAGTGAACTACTCGTCATCCATCTCCGGAAAGCGACGGCCCCTTGTCGTGGTGGCCCTCGTGCTTCTCGCTCTCGCTGCGGCGTCGAGTCGCGCAGCATCGACGACCATCTCGCCGTGCGGGGCGGTGAGCCTGCCGGTCTGGTCGCCGGACGGGACGCAGATCGCGTACTACGGCACCCGCTGGCCGCCGCCGAGCACCCCGCACCGCATCTCCAACAACATCCTCCAGGCCCTCTGCGTCGCGGATGCGAATGGCCAGAACGCGAAACCGCTCCGGTACACGGTCTGCAGCGAGAAATGCCCCGATCCCCCGTACCAGCTCGACTGGGTGGCCCCGAAGCAGTTGCTGTATCTCGTGGACGGGACCGTTTACAGCATCGCTCCCGGCGCGAAGCCGCGGAAGGTCGGGCACGTGAACGACTTCTCTTTCGTCGTCGATGCGGCCGGTGACCGGCTCGCCGCCGGGACGCCGGATTGTCCCCAATGCGCGGGACCGGTGACCGTCCTGAGCATCCCGACCGGCAAGGTCGTCGGCACGATCGGCGGTAAGAAGCTCGGCAACAGCGACCCGAGCCTCTCGCCGGACGGCACCCAGGTTGCATTCGTACGGAACTACGCGGACGACTCCGGCCGCTCGCTCGGGATCTGGACCGCGAATGCCGGCGGCGGCCATCTTCGGCAGCTCGTGAAAAGTGGCTTCGTCCCGCGCTGGTCGCCGACCGGGAGCAAGATCGCATTCGAGTCGCAGCACGGAGCGCTGCGAGTCGTATCGCCTCAGGGCGGCAAGCCCCATACGCTCGTCGCGCGGGGAGTGGAGAAGGTCTTCGGCTGGTCGCCTGACGGGAAGTACATCGCCCTCGAGACCGGTAGCGGCACGTTCGGCAAGCTCGCGGTCGTCGACGTTGCGACGGGGAAGGTCCGCCACCTGCTCCAGCTCTACTACTCGCCGAGTGTTGCCTGGTCGCCGGACTCGCAGCAGCTCCTCGCCGACACGTGGCCAAAGGCCAAGGGGTGCTCGGCGCTGTGGCGCGCACCGGCCAACGGCGGCAAGGCGACGCTCCTACGGCACTGCTAGGCGGCGGCATTGACTGCGGGACGCGCTGCAGCGGCACGTTTTCGGTTGGCAAGAGCCTGAAACTCACGGCGAAACCCCCGGACGGGTTCAGCGCCAGATGGGGAGGCGTCTGCAGGGCAGCCCGTCTCACATGCTCATTCAAGCCCCTGAAGGCGACGGTCGTTACCGTCTCTTGGGTCAGGAAATGAGCATCACGCTGAGACTCCGTTCAGCGTTATCAGCGTCGTAGAGGTGCCGTTGCGGCCGCCGCCGGCTTTAGACCGGGAAGCGATAGAGGTGCACGTCGTGCGGCGCGAACCAGTCGCGGAAGGAGCCGCCGTCGACGGTGACGCCCCGGAATACCTGCTGGACGGGCCCGGCGGGCGGGTGGTTGGGGACGGGAAGCGGATCCTGCGTGTACTCGAACAGAACCTGCCCGCCGCCGATCTTCTTCGGCAGCCCTGAGAACGTGACCTGGCTGGTGGTGGGGCCGCTGCGCCTGACGGCGACGACGTAGAGGAAGCCGCCGTCGCGGCGCGCGACCAGCTCGATGTCCTTCGAGCCGGCCGTGATCTTGTCCTTCGCGTTGGGTGCGACGAGGATCGGAGCCACGGACGCCGAGCGCAGCTCCTCGAGCAGCGGCTGGAGCACCAGGTCCCAAAACGTCCAGTTCCAGCCGGTCTTCGCGTCGCGCGGCCGCATCACGGTTGTCATGTGGCCGCCGAAGAACGTGAGCCCGCGCGCGCCGTGCACGATCGCTTGGTAGACCATGAACCGCTGGTCGAAGAGGCTGGGGAAGCGCGGGACGTATTCCGGGTGGACGCTCGTCGGGCTGATGCCGCTCCACGCGATCTGCAGCGTCATCCAGATCATCTTCTTCGGGCCCGCCGCCTGCACTATTCGGTCGGTGAGGTCGCCGACGAGGCTCAGGTCCCGGTTGCCCTTGTTCGCGGGCGTCTTGGGCGGGTACGGGTGCGCACCGGGCGGATAGGCGATCGGGTAGATGTCGGCGCCGAAGATGTCACCGGCCGCGGAGTACGGCTTCAGCTCGGCGGCAGGACTGAGCGGCTCGTGGATGATCACGACCGGATGGTCAGGGTCGAGCTGCCTGATGTGCTTGTAGGCCTCGGCCATGTCCTTCGCGGGAAACTGGTTGGGGTCGAGGGGATTGTTCGGCTCGTCGATTCCCTTCCAGGCGCCCAGTCCCGCGTGGCCCTTGAAATGGTTGACGATCCTCGTGATCACGTCTCGGTTCCCGTCGGTGTCGGGTGTCGGGATGATGGCTCGTCCTCCGAGCCAGAGCCAGCAGCGCATGCCGTTGTCGCGCGCCGCGTCGAGCGTCTTCTCGGCTGCCGCGATCTGCGCGTCTAGCTTGGCTGGGTCGCCGGCCCAAACTTGCTGGCCGACGCGCATGAATGTGACGCCGCCGCTTGCCAGCTCCTTGAACGCGTCCTGCCCGTCGACGGTCTTCCCGCCGAGTGGCGGCGGCAACGAGACGTTGATCGGAAAGACCTTCTGCCCGTCGCTTACGAGCACACCAGTCGGATCGACTGAGACCACGGCCCCTGCAGCATCGCCGACCCGAGGCCCGAGCGCAAGCACGGGGACCACCCGCGAGCGCGCCATTGCCGAACGAGCCGACGACCCGTAGGCTCCCGGGCGTGTCGCCGTCAGGCACGAGTTACGGCTGGCCCGTCGAGCCGTTCGACTCCGCGCATCCCGTCCGTGGAGTCCTCGGCGATCCGCGCACGGTCTTCAAGGATCCGCCCACCCCGCAAACGCTGCTTTTCGGCGACGGGTCGTTCACGTTCCACTTCGGCGTCGACATTTCGGCGCCGGACGGGACCGCCGTGTTCCCCGTCGTCTCCGGCAAGGTCACCCACGTCGAGTCGGACTGGATCGGGGTCGACACGGGCGGCGGGCGGTCGTTCCAGTACTGGCACCTCGACGCGGCGGTCGCGACCGGCCAGCAGGTCCAGGCACGCACCACCAGGCTCGGGACGATCAAGACGGACGCCGGGCACGTGCATCTGACGGAGATCTCGGGCGGACGCATCGTGAACCCGCTCGCCGCCGGCCACCTCACGCCCTACGCGGACGACACCGATCCCGAAGTCAGATCGATCCTGTTCAGAACCCAGGGCGGCGTGCTGCTGCCCAACTTCCTCCGCGGCCTGGTCGAGATCGTCGCCGACGTCTGCGACTTCCCGACACTCCCTGTTCCGGCCGCGTGGCATGGCATGCCGGTGGCGCCGGCCCTCCTGACCTGGCGGATCCAGGGTCTCGACGGCAATGCAGTCGTGGCGGAGACGGTCGCAGTCGATTTCCGCACGACGATCCCCGACAACGCGCAGTTCTGGAGCTATTACGGCCGTGGCAGCTACCAGAACTTCTGCGTGTTCGGGCCGCACTTCTCGTGGGCGCAGCCCGGTTGCTACCTGTTCGCGCTGACGCGGAAGCCGTTCGACACGAAGAGCATTCCGGACGGCGTCTACGACCTGGTCGTCACCGCGACCGACATCCGCGGAAACCAGGGCTCGCTTACGCGGCGATTCACGGTTCACAACCGTCCGGGCTGGATCGGGTCCTGATCGCCGCGAACACCACGCCTCGTCCGGAACCGGCGATCTTCCTGAGTTAGAGTCGCTTCGTGGGAGACGGGCGAGCCGGCAGGCGTCACGTCACGATCGCGGGCGGCGGACCGGGCGGGATCTGCGCCGGCATCAAGCTCAAGCAGGCTGGGTTCGAGGACTTCGTCATCCTCGAGAGGTCGGCGCGCGTCGGAGGGACCTGGGCGAACAATCGGTATCCCGGCCTGTGCTGCGACACCCCCTCCCTGCTCTACTCGTTCACCTTCGAGCAGAAGCTGGACTGGACGCGCACCTGCGCGAGGCAGCCGGAGATCAGGCAGTACATGCAGCACTGTGTGGACAAGTACGAGTTGGCGCCGCACATCCGGTTCAACGCCGATCTCCGCGAGGCGCGCTGGGACGACGACGCGTGCCGATGGCTCCTGACGACCGCAGACGGATGGACGACCAGCTCGGACGTCTTCATCGGAGCACTCGGGATGTTCAATCAGCTCAGCTGGCCGGAGATTCCCGGCCTCGGGCTTCGGCCGTCAGGTCATCCACACGGGGAACTGGCCGGAGGCCGGTGTGGATCTCAAAGGGAAGAGCGTGGCCGTGATCGGGTGTGCTGCGAGCGCCACACAGTTGATCCCCGAGATCGCCGGGGACGCCGGGAGCCTGGTCGTCTATCTCCGTACCGCCAATTGGGTGGTGCCGAAGGAGGACGAGCCCTACTCGGAGGCGCGGCTCGAGGAGATGCGCCTGCATCCCGAGGCCGGGCTCGAGACTCGCAACGAGTATCTCGACTGGGCCGAGGCGGTGCTCACGTTCGACAAGCCGGAGCTGATGAAGGAGCTCGAGGAGAAGGCGCTCGAGAACCTGGCCCCTGTCGACGATCCGGCGACCCGCGAGAAGCTCCATCCCCGCGTTCCTTTCGGCTCCCAGCGGATTCTGTTCTCGAACGACTTCTATCCGGCGTTCAACCGGGACAACGTCGAGCTCGTCAGTGACGAGATCGAGTCGATCACACCCGAGGCCGTCAGGACGGTGGACGGTCGCGAGCGCACGGCGGACGTGCTGATCCTCGCGACGGGCTACCAGACGACCAAGTTCCTCTCGGTGATCGACGTTGTCGGACGCAACGGTGTCCGGCTCGAGGACGCATGGCGCGACGGCGCCCACGCCTATCTCGGGGTCACAGTCTCCGGCTTCCCCAACCTGTTCATGCTGTACGGCCCGAACACGAACCAGGGCAGCATCCTGCTGATGCTCGAGCACGAGGTCGGCTACATCGTCCGCAAGCTCGAGCGCATGCGGCAGAACGACATCGCGTGGATGGATGTCCACAGAGAGGCAATGGACGAGTACAACGCGGCTCTTCAGCGCCACCTCGACTCGGTCGAGGTGCTGCAGACGATCGGCACCAGGTACTACCGAGCCGCGTCCGGCCGGATCGTCACGCAATGGCCGTACACCATGGCGGAGTACGCGGCGAGGACGACGCGGCCGGATCGGAGGCTCTCGGGAGCAGGTGCGGCGGAACATCTGCGGCTGCGAGCTGCGGCAGCTGAGCCGGCCTGCGGGGGTCGTTGCATGATGGGGTCGTGACTGCGCCCCGCTCTCCGGGATGGCCCGCCGTCAGAAGCGCCGTCCGACTCGTGGATCGGGCGGGCGCGACGGTGGCTCGTCACGGACACCGGCCGGCGGCCCGGCGGCGTGCTCGCGAGCGTCGTCCTCGTGTTCGCGGTCACCGGCGTGATCGAGCTCCTGAAGCCGCACGTGCCGGTGCTCAGCCTGGGCGTGCTCTACCTCTTCGCCGTGCTGCCGGTCGCGGTCGTCTGGGGTCTCCCGTACTCGATCGGGGTGTCGGTGGCGAGCATGCTCGCGTACAACTTCTTCTTCCTGCCGCCGCTGTACACGCTGACGCTGGCGGACTCGCGGAACTGGTTCGCGCTCGCCGTCTTCCTCGTGACCGCCGTGGTCGTCAGCGAGCTGGCGGCCGGCCTGCGCCGACGGGCGAGGGAGTCGGCGCTGCTCGCGGAGATCGCCACGTCACTCCTGGAGCGGGGCGAGGTGAGCGGCGAGCTCGACCGGATCGCGGCCAAGGCGGCGCGCGCGCTCCAGGTCGAGCGGGCGGAGATCACGCTCGGAGAACCGAGGGTGACGGCAAGCGAGGGGGAGCGCTACCCGCTCACGGTCGGCGATCGGCAGGTGGGGACGATCGTCCTCGAGGGCCCACGGCAGGGGAGTGCCGCCGCGCGGCGGAGGCTCCTGCCGGCGCTCGCCTCGCTCCTGGGCGTGGCGATCGACCGGGAGCGGCTCGCCCGTGAGGCGCTCGAGGCGGAAGCCCTGCGGCGGAGCGACGCGATGAAGACGGCCGTGCTCCGCGCGGTGAGCCACGACCTGCGCACGCCGCTGATGGCGATCCTCACCTCCGCCTCCGCCCTCTCGCGGCACGACCTCGAGCTCGCTGCGGACGACCGCGACGAGCTGCTGGCGACGATCAGCAGCGAGGCGGCGCGTCTCGACCGCCTGGTCGGAAACCTGCTCGACGTGTCACGCCTCCAGGCGGGAGCCGCGCGGCCCGAGACCGCGCCGTGGGCGATCGACGACCTGGTCGTGCAGGCGCTGGGCGACGTCGGCGCGGGCGCGGAGCGTGTCGAGGTCACGTTGCCCGACGACTCGCCGGTCGTCGGGGTCGACGCCCAGCAGATCGAGCACGCCCTCGCCAACCTGATCGAGAACGCGCTCAGCTATTCACCTGCGGCCGAGCCGGTCCGCGTCCAGGTTTCGACCCTGGGCGGCGAGGCCCTCGTCCGCGTCGTCGACCACGGCCCCGGCGTCTCCCCCGATGAGATCGAGCGGATCTTCGAGCCGTTCCATCGCGGGCGGGGCGTGGGCTCGGTGCCCGGTGCAGGCCTCGGGCTCGCGATCGCGCGCGGGTTCGCCGAGGCCAACGGCGGCCGGGTCTGGGTCGAGTCGCGAGAAGGGTCAGGGCGCGGCGTTCGTCATCGCGCTCCCGCTCTCGAAGGAGGAGGCGTGAGCGGCGCGCGCGTCCTGGTCGTCGACGACGAGGCGCAGATCCTCCGCGCCCTGAGGACGAGCCTCCACGCGGCCGGCTACGAGGTCGAGACCGCCGAGACCGCCGCCGGCGCGCTGTCGGCCGCCGCCATGCGACCTCCCGAGGCGGTCATCCTCGATCTCGTGCTGCCGGACGGCTCGGGCATCGAGGTCTGCCGCGAGCTGCGCACCTGGAGCACCGCCCCGGTGATCGTGCTCTCGGCGGTCGGCGACGAGGCGGAGAAGATCGCAGCGCTCGACGCGGGAGCGGACGACTACGTGACGAAGCCGGTCGGCATCGACGAGCTGCTGGCCCGGCTCCGTGCCGTCCTGCGCCGGGCGGTTCCGTCCGGAGAGCCGGTGATCACCGTCGGCGAGCTCGAGGTCGACCTCGAGAAGCGGGAGGTGCGAGTGGCGGGCAAGCCGGTGCACCTCACGCCGCACGAGTTCGAGCTGCTCCGGTACCTCGCGCGCCACGAGGGCAAGCTCCTGACCCACCGGATGATCCTGCAGGAGGTGTGGGGGCCGGGCTACGCGGAGTCGACGAACATCCTCCACGTCAACGTCTCGCAGCTCAGGCGGAAGATCGAGCCGGATCCGGCCCGCCCCCGCTATCTCCTCACCGAGCCGGGGGCCGGCTACCGCCTCGTCGACCCCTCCGCGCGGGCCTGACGCCCGAAAAAGGGTCTTCAGACTTTCTTCAGACCGGGCGGCCGAATCCAGAGACGGCCGTCAGGGGGTCGCTCGTACGTTGGAGGCATGAAGGTCTTCACCCGGACGAACGGTGTCGTGTCGGCGCGGCAGCGCCGCTCGCTCGAGCGCTCGCTGCGCGGCATCCTCCGCAGCCTCGACCCGAAGCGTCTCCCCGGCGCCTCGCCCCTGAATCGCGCCGGCCTCTGGCTCTACGCGCCGGAGATCAAAGCGCTCGCCGACCGCGTCGGCGATCTCAGCCGGCCGGCGTCGCGCCACGGGCTCGAGCTCGTGCGCAACCTGCTGACCGACGGAGGCAGCCCGCTGTACGACCGCGACCGCGCCGCCGAGCTGCCGGAGACGGTGAAGAAGATCCTCCTGACCCTGGACCTCCGCTGATGTTCGACCTGGCCGCGATCGCGATCGGACTCGCGTGCTTCGCGTTCTGCTTCGCGATCCTCTACGCACTGGACAAGGTTTGAGGCACTGATGTCGGCAGGCGACATCTTCGGTCTCGGCGATCTCGCTGGCCGTTCTCGTCTACCTCCTGTACGCGCTGTTCCGGGGGGAGAACCTGTGACCGCAGGCTCGACGGAGGTCGCCAATGAGCGGAAGTACCGGCCTTGCCGGTACCGGAGCGGGGCATGAGCGGCCAGGGGATCTCGCAGATCCTCGTCTACCTGGTCGTCCTGGTCGCGCTGTCGTATCCGCTCGGCCTGTACATGGCGCGGGTCTACGACCGCGAGCGCTTCCTGGCGGGCCGGCTCGGCTGGCTGCGGGCGATCGAGCGCGGCTTCTACCGGCTGATCGGAGCCGACCGGAAGAAGGAGCAGGACTGGAAGAGCTACGGCAAGACGGTGCTCGTCTTCAGCGTGCTGTTCTCGGGGCTGCTCTACGCGATGCAGCGTCTGCAGGCGCATCTGTTCCTGAACCCGGACAACCTGCCGGCGGTGCAGTCGCACATCGCCCTGAACACGACCGCCAGCTTCGTCACCAACACGAACTGGCAGTACTACGGCGGCGAGTACACGATGTCGTACCTGACCCAGATGGCCGGGCTCGCCGTCCAGCAGTTCGTCTCGGCGGCGGTCGGAATGGCGGTGCTGGTCGCGGTGGTGCGAGGCATCGCGCGCCGGTCGTCGAAGGAGCTCGGGAACTTCTGGGTCGATCTCTACCGCTCGACTCGTCTACGTCCTGCTGCCGCTGACGCTGATCCTGGCGGTGATCCTGGTCTCGCAGGGTGTGCCGCAGACGTTCAGCGGACATGCCACGGCGACGACCCTCGAGGGCGCGGCACAGACGATCGCGCGCGGCCCGGTCGCGTCGATGATCGCGATCAAGCAGCTGGGGACGAACGGCGGCGGCTTCTACAACTCGAACTCCGCCGTCCCGTTCGAGAACCCGAACGGGATCACGAACTTCCTCGAGATGATCGCGATCCTGCTGATCCCGGCGGCGCAGGTGTTCATGTTCGGGAAGATGGTCCTCGCCCGCCGCCACGCCTGGATGGTGTTCGCGGCGATGTTCACCTTGCTCGTGGTCGGGCTCGCGGTCAACCTGCCCGCCGAGCAGCACGGCTCGCAGGTGCTGCGCTCGTCGGGCGTGAACATCACGCAGGGCAACGGCTCAGAGCGGCGGCAACATGCAGGACAAGGAGGTTCGCTTCGGCATCGCCGCCACCACCAACTGGACGGTGCCGACGAGCGACGCCTCGAACGGGTCGGTCAACGGCGGCTTCGACGCGCAGACGCCTGCCGGCGGAGCTGTGCCCCTGATCAACCTGTTCGTCGGCGAGGTGATCTTCGGCGGGGTCGGCTCCGGCCTGTACGGGATGTTCTTCTACATCGTCATCGCCGTCTTCGTGGCCGGGCTGATGGTCGGGCGCACGCCGGAGTGGCTGGGGAAGAAGATCGAGGCGCGTGAGATCAAGTACGCGGCCCTCGGGGCGCTGTTCGTGCCGACGATGGTGCTCGCGATGACGGCCGTGTCGGTGGTGACCAAGGCCGGCCTGGCGTCGATCTACAACCCGGGTGCCCACGGCTTCACGGAAGCGCTCTATGCCTACACCTCGCAGTCGAACAACAACGGCAGCGCGTTCGCCGGCTACGGGGCGACGAACTTCTCGGCCGAGCTCGGCAGCGTCGCGCTCTATCTGGGCCGGTTCGTGCCGCTGCTCGCGGCCCTCGCGCTCGGCGGGGCGCTGGCGCGGAAGAAGACCGTGCCGGCCTCGGCGGGCACGTTCCGCACCGACGGCGCGACCTTCGTCGTGCTGCTGGTCGGCGTGATCGTGCTCACCGCCGGACTGATGATCCTGCCCGCGCTGACGCTCGGGCCGATCGTGGAGGGACTGGGCTGATGCTGCGCGACCTCAAGTCATCCGTGATCGCGGTGATCGTGATCACCGTCGTCTTCGGTCTCGCCTACCCGGCGATCATGACCGGCTTCGCCCAGGTCGCGTTCAACCACCAGGCGAACGGAAGCCTGATCACGAAGAACGGCAAGGTCGTCGGCTCGGAGCTGGCGGCACAGGGGTTCACGAAGCCCCAGTACTTCCACGAGCGGCCGTCCGCGACGTCGCCTGCCTACAACGCGGGCGCGACGACCTTCGACAACCTCGGGCCGACGAACCCGGCGCTCGCCAAGCAGATCAACCAGTACGCGGCGGCGATCCTCAAGCTCGAGCGGCCGTACAACCCGGGCCTGACGGTCCACGACATCCCGGTCGACGCCGTCACGACCTCCGGCTCCGGGATCGACCCCGACATCTCACCCGCGTACGCGCAGCTCCAGTCGCGACGCGTCGCCGCCGTCCGGCACCTGAGCCTCGCGACCGTTCAGAAGCTGATCTCCGAGAACACGGACGGCCGCTCGCTCGACTTCTTCGGCGAGCCCGGCGTGAACGTCCTGAAGCTCAACATCGCCCTCGACAACGCACAGGGGAACTAGGTGGCACGCAAGGAAACGAGCATCTTCGACCGCGAGATCGTCGTCCAGGCGATCAAGGACTCGTTCCCGAAGCTCGATCCGCGGCGGCAGGTCAAGAACCCGGTGATGTTCATCGTCGAGCTCGGCAGCGTGATCACGACGGTGATCTTCTTCCTCGACGTCGCGCGCGGACACACGTTCCAGCTCTGGTTCGTCGCCGCGATCGCGATCTGGCTGTGGCTGACCGTGCTGTTCGCCAACTTCGCCGAGGCGATCGCCGAGGGCCGCGGCAAGGCGCAGGCGAACGCGCTTGCGCGCGACCCGCACGACGACGGTGGCCCGCGTCCGCCGCGACGGCGAGCGGCGACTCGAGGAGGTGCCGGCGGCCGAGCTGCAGCGCGGCGACATCGTCGTCGTCCACGCCGGCGAGGTGCATCCCGGCCGACGGCGAGGTGATCGAAGGCGTCGGCTCGGTCGACGAGTCGGCGATCACGGGCGAGTCGGCACCGGTGATCCGCGAGTCGGGCGGCGACCGCTCGGCGGTCACGGGCGGGACGAGGCTGCTCTCGGACCAGCTCGTCGTCGAGGTCACGCAGGAGCCGGGCAAGTCGTTCCTCGACCGGATGATCGCGCTCGTCGAGGGCGCCGAGCGGCGCAAGACGCCGAACGAGATCGCGCTCAACATCCTGCTCGCCGGCCTGACGATCACCTTCCTCGCCGCGGTGGTGACGCTGCAGCCGTTCGCGATCTACGCCGGTTCGCCGCAGTCCCAGACCGTGCTGATCGCGCTGCTCGTGGCGCTGATCCCGACGACGATCGGCGCGCTGCTGTCGGCGATCGGGATCGCCGGGCATGGACAGGCTCGTGCAGCGCAACGTGCTCGCCATGTCCGGCCGCGCCGTCGAAGCCTCCGGCGACGTCGACGTGCTGCTGCTCGACAAGACCGGAACGATCACGCTCGGCAACCGCCAGGCCGCCGAGTTCGTGCCGGTCGACGGCGTCGCCGACGTGGAGCTCGCCGAGGTGGCGCAGCTCGCGTCGCTCGCCGACGAGACTCCGGAGGGCCGCTCGATCGTGGTCCTCGCGAAGGAGCGTTACGGCCTGCGCGAGCGCGAGCTGTCCGCGCACGAGGCGACGTTCATCCCGTTCTCGGCGACCACGCGGATGAGCGGCGTCGACTCGACGGGCGCAGGCTGCGCAAGGGCGCCGCCGACGCCGTCAAGCGCTTCGTCGAGGAGCAGGGCGGCCGCGTTCCCCGCCCGCCTCGACGAGGAGGTCGACAAGATCGCCCGCGCCGGCGGGACGCCGCTCGTCGTCGCCCAGGACAACTGGGTGCTGGGCGTCATCCACCTGAAGGACATCGTCAAGGGCGGCATGAGCGAGCGCTTCGACGAGCTGCGAAAGATGGGGATCCGCACGGTGATGATCACCGGCGACAACCGCGTTACCGCCGCCGTGATCGCGCGAGGAGGCGGGTGTCGACGACTTCCTCGCCGAGGCGACGCCGGAGGCGAAGATGGCGCTGATCAAGGAGGAGCAGGCGAAGGGCCGGATGGTGGCGATGACCGGCGACGGAACGAACGACGCGCCCGCCCTCGCGCAGGCCGACGTCGGCGTTGCCATGAACACGGGCACCTCCGCCGCCAAGGAGGCCGGCAACATGGTCGACCTCGACTCGAACCCGACGAAGCTGATCGAGATCGTCGAGGTCGGCGAAGCAGCTGCTGATCACCCGCGGCGCGCTCACGACGTTCTCGATCGCGAACGACGTGGCCAAGTACTTCGCGATCCTGCCGGCGATGTTCGCGTTCACCTACGCGGCGCACCCCGGCGAGCGGGGGCCGCTGGACGCGCTCAACATCATGCACCTCGGGACGCCGAAGAGCGCGATCCTCTCCGCGGTCATCTTCAACGCGCTGATCATCCCGGCGCTGGTGCCGCTCGCGCTGCAAGGGCGTCAAGTACCGCGCGATCGGCGCGACGGCGCTGCTGCGGCGGAACCTGCTCATCTACGGGCTCGGCGGCGTGATCCTGCCGTTCGTCGGGATCAAGCTGATCGACATGATCATCCACAATGTGTTGGGCGCTTGAGTCGTGGTCGCTACCGCATCTTGCTCGGAATGGCCGCAGGGGTCGGCAAGACCTACCGGATGCTCCAGGAGGGGCGGCAGGCCGGGGACGAGGGCCTCGACGTCGTGATCGGGTACCTCGAGCCACACGACCGGCCGGAGACGGCCGCGCTCGCCGAGGGTCTCGAGACGGTGCCGCGCCTCAGGGCCGCGCACGGCGGCCTCGAGCTCGAGGA
Organism: uncultured Actinomycetes bacterium; assembly: GCA_963742925.1. GTDB lineage: Bacteria > Actinomycetota > Thermoleophilia > Gaiellales > Gaiellaceae > PALSA-612. The sequence continues at coordinate 20,409 of CAVUNV010000001.1, forward strand.
GATGGACGTCGACGCCGTCATCCGGCGCGCGCCGGAGCTGGCGCTGATCGACGAGCTCGCGCACACGAACGCCGCCGGGATGCGGCACGAGAAGCGCTACGAGGACATCGAGGACGTCGTCGGCGCCGGGATCGACGTCATCTCGACCGTGAACGTCCAGCACCTCGAGAGCCTGAACGACTCGATCTTCGAGCTCACCGGCGTGCGCGTGCGGGAGACCTTCCCGGACCGGATCCTCGAAGAGGCCGACGAGGTCGTGCTCGTCGACCTCACCCCCGAAGCGCTGCAGGAGCGCCTCCGGGCGGGCAAGGTCTACAAGGCCGACCGCGCCGAGGTCGCGCTCCAGAACTTCTTCCGGCTCGACAACCTGGGTGCGCTCAGGGAGCTGGCGCTGCGGGAGCTGGCCGAGGACGTCGAGGCGCGGCGGCGGCCGGCCTTCCTCGACCCGCTCAGCAAGCAGGCCGTCGCGGAGCGTGTCCTGGCGCTGATCGAACCGCAGCCGAAGTCGCAGCGGATCGTCCGCCGCGCCTGGCGCTCCGCGCAGCGGCTCGGGGCCGAGATCGACGCGCTCTGGATGCGCCGCCCCGGCCGGGAGCCGACGGCCGAGGAGGCGACCCAGCTGGCGGCGCTTCGGCGCCTCGCCTCCGTGCTCGGCGTGCACTTCCTCGAGGAGGAAGGCGACGACCTGGTCGAGACCGTGCGCCGCGTCGTGCACGATCGCGGCTCCACCTACATCTTCGTCGGCACGCCCGACGAGCGCCGCCGCGTCGAGATCCTGCGCGGCTCGCTGCTCTCGAGGATGGTGCGGGAGCTCCCCGGCGTCGACATCCGCGTCGTGACCGATCGCGCGCTGCGAGAGGAGCAGCCGGAATGATCCTTCCGTTCCGCAGGCGCCACCGTGCTCCGCACGCGAAGCGAGTGCTCGTCCCCTTCACGGGCGGCGGCCTCGACCCGACGGTTCTCGACGCGTCGATCCGGATCGCGCGGGCAGAGGAGGCCACGCTCGTGCCCGCGTACCTGATCGTCACTCCGCTCGAGTTCGCCCTCGACGCGCCGATGCACCAGCAGGTGGTCGTCGCGATGCCGCTGCTCGAAGCCGTCGAGCACGCCGCCCTGAAGGCGGGCGTGCCGGTGGACGCGCGGATCGAGAGCGGCCGGACGCCGATCCACGCGCTCCAGCGCCTCTGGGACGTCGAGCACTTCGACCGGGTCGTCGTACCGGCTCCGCCCGGCGGCGAGCCCGGCTTCGCGCCGAAGGATCTGCTCTGGATCCTCATGCACGCTCCGAGCGAGACGGTGATCCTGCGCCCGCAGCCGGACGGCGCGGCAGCCGAGGAGACGGAAGAGCCCCGGGCGCTCGTGGTGTAGAGGCGCCGGGAGGGCGCCCGGCGGTTAGTCTCAGGCGCGATGTCGGGCGGCATTCCACCGGGGAGCTCGAGGCACGCCGCGGCCGGCTCTTCGAGCACGTCCGGGGCCTCGGGCTCGCCGGCTGCGTGCTCTTCGACGAGCACTACATCCGCTACTTCACCCAGTTCGGCTTCCTGGCGACCGAGCGGCCGGTGGCCTGGATCGCCGGCGCCTCGGGCGACATGGCCGTGTTCGTCCCCGAGTTCGAGGTCGAGCGGGTGCGCGCCGAGACCGGGTTCGAGCGCGTCGAGTCGTATCCCGAGTACCCCGGGATCGAGCACCCGATGCGGATCCTCGGACGCGTGCTCGCCGACATGGGGATCACCGGCGCGATCGGCGCCGACCAGGACGGCTATCCGGGCATCCTCGGGTACGAGGGCCCGCCGCTCAGCGAGGTCACGGAGAGCCGCGTCGATCCGCTCGCGCCGTTCGTCGAGAGCATGATGGTGCGCAAGAGCGAGGCCGAGGTGGCCCTGATCCGCGAGAGCGCCAGGTGGTGCAACCTCGCGCACCGGCTCCTGCAGCGCTACACGCAGCCGGGTGTGACCGAGGCCGAGGCCAGCCTGCAGGCGGGCCACGAGGCCACGCTCGCCATGCTCGACACGCTCGGCTCCTCCTACGGCGGGCAGCAGGCATCCTCCGACGGCGTCTCGGCCGGGTACCGCGGCCAGATCGGGCTGCGGAGCTCGTGGGCGCACGCGGTCGCGCACAACATCGAGTTCCGCGACGGCGACGTCCTCGTGACCGAGACCAGCGCGCCGATCTGGGGCTACAACGCCGAGCTCGAGCGGGCGATGATCATCGGCGAGCCGACCGACGAGATGCAGCGCCTGTTCGCGCACATGGTCGCCGCCCAGCAGGCCGCGTTCGAGGCGCTTCGGCCCGGCGTGACCTGCGCCGACGTCGACAATGCCGTGCTCGCCTACTTCGAGGCCAACGACCTCATGCCCTACTGGAAGCAGCACACGGGCCACGCGATCGGCCTGCGCAACCACGAGGCGCCGTTCCTCGACGTCGGCGACTCGACGCGGATCGAGCCGGGGATGGTGTTCACGATCGAGCCGGGTGTCTACTCGGCCGAGGTCGGCGGCTTCCGCCACTCCGACACGGTGGTCGTCACCGACGACGGGATCGACGTCCTCACGTACTACCCGAGGGACATCGAGAGCCTGATCATCCCGGCGTGAAGGCGGGCGCGAGGTCGGCCGGCCAGCCGCCGCGCCCGGCTCCTGCGCGATAGGTCGTCTCGAGGAAGTCGAGCAGCGCCTGCCGCGGGTCCGGCGCGGTGCGCACGGCTTCGTACGGCAGCACGAACTCGCCCAACTCCGGGCTCCAGCCCGCCGCCTCCGGCTGCACGTCGTCCGCCTCGATCCCCTCCGGCTGCGGCCACGTGTACGCGAAGAAGATCGGCTCCCGGACGTTGTCGTCGCCCGGCCAGAAGCCGGTGCACGCCTGCTCGGCGTCATGGGTGTAGCGCATGATCACGTCGGTGTCCGCAGGCGGATCGAGCAGCCGCCCCGAGAAGCGGCTGTAGCCGAGGTCGAACGAGCCCCAGTAGAACTGCACGGGCGAGGTCTTCCCGCGGAAGCGCGCGCGATGCTCCTTCATGACGCCGTCGACGGCCACGAGGGCGTGCCAGAAGCGGTTCGCCCACTCCGGCTCGTAGCTCGAGTGCTCGACGTCCTCCGGGTAGGGAGTGCGGTTCGCCACCTCGGTCGGGGTCGTCGTGATCTCGACCGGAACGCCCGCCCGCTCGAGCGCACGCATGAGCTCGGCGTAGAAGTCGGCGACGGTCCGCGGCTCGAGCGGGACCCGCTCGACGACGCCACGCGCCGTTCGCACCGACACCACGTGGTCGACGAGGTCGACGTCCACGTCGAAGACGCCGTCCGGATGAGCGATCGGCGACGTGTTCAGCCCGCGGGCCGTGACGTAGAGCGGCACCTGGCCCCACTGGGGCTCCATCGGCGCGAGCGCGAGCCGCAGCTTCCCGACGATCTGCATGTACATGTGCAGCGTGTGCCGGGTGTCGCGCCACGCCTCGTAGGGAAGCTCAGGCCATGGCAAGCGCGACCTCGTCCACGAAGCACCAGGCCCAGTCCTCGCCCGGCTCCGCGGAGCGGGCGAGCGGATGGCCGCTCTCTGCCGCATGGGCTCTCGCGTGCCGGTTCGGCGAGGAGTCGCAGCAGCCGACCTTGCCGCAGCTCAGGCACATGCGCAGATGCACCCAGCGGCCGCCGGTCTTCAGGCACTCCTCGCAACCGAGCAGCGGCTCGGGCAGCTCGGTCACCGCGACGGTGTCGAGGTGCGAGCACGCGGCCATGCATGCAGCGTAGCTACGCCGTGGACCGCGACGCGAGGCCCGACCGAGCGGGCCTCGCGTCGCTGTGCTGTTCCGCGTGACGCGCCTCAGCGCGTCTCGACGCTGACGACGCTGAACGACTTGTCGACGTAGACGGTGACGGGTGTTCCGTCCGCCTTGACCATGTGGGCCTCGTAGGCCGCGTGGCCGTCGGCGTCCGTCTCGACGCGGACGATGGTCGCGCCGCTGCCGACCTTGGCCTGGGCGAGCTGCGTCACCTTCGACGCGGTGTCGCCCGTGAGCAGCGTCTCGTCGCTTCGCTGAGCGCCCCACGGGTTCTGCGCGTTCGGCGCCGCGGCCGACTGGGTGGGCGCCGACTGGGTCAGCGCCGCCGTGGAGGTCGTGCCGGCCGAGCTCGTGGTGGAGCTGGTACCGGATCCGCCCGCGGCTGCGGCGATGCCGTAGCTCCCGAGGGCGGCTCCGACGACGACGGCTCCCACCACGAGAGCCCGCGGAACGGTCCTGTGCTTCCTGTCCATCGGTGACTCCTTTCTCTGGCGATGTCATGGCGTCCGGTGGACGCTCTTCAACAGTGCGCCCGGCGCCTGAGCCGCGCCTGGGCGGCGCCTGAGAGTTCGATAGGAGCCACCGTGCTCGAGACCCCGGCGCCGATCGGGCCGGGGCCTCACGTGGGTCGGGTGCGGTCTACGCCGCCGCCGAGTCCGACTGCCAGAGGTGGAAGGCGTTCCCCTCGCTGTCGTGGCAGGCTGCGAACCAACCGTGGCCCGGCACCGGTGACTTGGTCTCCGCGTCGCCGCCCAGCTCGCGCACTTTCGCCGACGACGCGTCGATGTCGTCGGTCGCGAAGTAGAAGTTCGGGTGGCCGCTGCGGCTGTCCGACGCGAACACGGCCGCTCCGCTCTGTTCGCCGGTCTGTGCCATGCGGTAGTCCATCCCGGGCATGCCGGAGTCTCCGAAGCTCCACCCGAACAGCCCGTTCCAGAAGCCCTGCGCCCGGTCGGCGTCCTCGGCCGGGAACTCGATGTGGACGATCTCTCCTGCCATGCCGGTTCTCCTTTCTCGGGTCTGGATTCGGAACCATATCCAGCCGCGGATCGATGGCCCGTGGTGCGGTTCCGGCCTGCTCACTCGGTCGGGTGACGCTCGGCCGAGGGTCGCGGCGGGAGGGGGTGGAGCCGACCTATAGGGCGATGTTCGTTAACCACAGGAGGTTCGAAATGCGCCGCAGCATGCGCCTTATCGCCGTTCTGCTCGTGGTCGGCGCCGTCGGATTCGGCGCCTCGGCGGCATTCGGCACGACCGGCAGCTCGACCGCCGGAAGCCTGTCCTTCTCGGTCACGCTTCCGGACAACGCCTCCGCGGGCCAGTACGTGCCGTGGACGGCCAACATCTCGAACGCGGCCCAGGCGTCCGCGGTCGACGCCAGGGTCTCGTTCACGCTCACAGGGCCTGGCATCACCAAGAACACGATGACGTACGCGTTCCACTTCGCTCCGGGCAAGTCGGTCAGCCGGAGTGGCTCGTTCCGCGTGCCTGCGAAGGCACCGGCCGGCGCCTACACCTTGACGATGAACGTGAACGCCGGACAGGCCGGAACCGGCCGGCGAGCCGCCTCGTCGACGGTCGGGTAGTCCGGACAGCAGAGGGGCTCGCTCTGGCCCAAGGCCGCAGGGACCGGGGCGAGCACCTCATCTGACCAGGAGGGCCGGCTCACACCGGCCCTCTTTCGTTACGGCGTGCCGAGGATCGAGGCGAGGCCGGCGACGCCGGTCGTGTCCTGCACCTCGTAGCGGTGCAGCGCGAACGGCGTCTGGGCAGCCTGTGTCGAGCCGCGTTGTGTCGTCACCGCCAGCACGTAGCCCGCCTGCCGCACGAGCGCCTCGGTCCGCGCGTCGAACCTGCCGGCCGGGTACGAGAACCACTGCACCGGGTGGTGCAGGTGGAGCTCCAGCGCGTGCCGTGAGCGGATCAGCTCCTGCAACGCGGCCGGGTCGGAGAGCCCGGGAAGCTCGGCGTGGTCGACGGTGTGGGAGCCGATCTCGATGCCGTCCTGCTCGAGCGTGTTCAGCTGCAGGCCAGCTCAGGAAGCTGACGCGGTCGGAGCCCGAGATCCGGTTCGTGATCACGTAGGCCGTGCCGTGCATCCCCAGGCGGCGCATCACCGGCGCGGCATTCGCGAGCACATCGCGATAGCCGTCGTCGAACGTGATCATCACCGGCCTGGCGGGCAGCCGCTTGCCGTGCTCGAGGGCTCCGAACAGCTGCTCCTGCGTGACCGTGTGGAAGCCGTGGCCGGCGAGCCAGCGCATCTGGGCCGCGAAGTCGGCGGGAGCGACGGTCAGCGCCCGCGTGATCGCCGGCAGCGTCGGGCGGAGCACGTCGATCCGGTGGTACATCAGGATCGGCACCGAGAGCGTCCGCGCGGGCAGCGTCGCCGGCAGGCTCAGTCGCTTGATCGTCGGGGCCGGCACGTGGCTCTTCGGCGGGGCGGGCGACGCGGTGATCGTGAGCTGGACGTGGTGAACGGGCTTGGAAGCGGCTTTGCCACCGCTCCGGAGCCCGAAGAACAGGCCCAGCCCGAGCGCCACGATGAGGAAGAGCGCCAGCACGGCGAGCCGGCGGCGCCTGACCTGCCGTCGCCGCTCGAGGCGGCGCTGCACTCTGACTTCCTCCGTCGCCACCTAGCCCGCAACAGGCGCGAAGCTGCCGGCGCGATACACCTGGCCCTCGAGCTGACGGCCGAGCACGCCTTCGAGCCACTGCGCGACGCCGATCAGCTCGTCCAGGTCGATGCCGGTCTCGATCCCCTCTCCGTGCAGCAGGTAGACGAGATCCTCGGTGCAGATGTTGCCGGTGGCCCGCGGTGCGAACGGGCAGCCGCCGATGCCCCCGACGGACGCGTCGAGCACCGTCGCCCCGGACGAGATCGCCTCGTACGCGTTCGCGAAGCCGGTCGAGCGCGTGTTGTGGAGATGGACGCCGACCGGCTTGCCGAGCTTGACGGCCTCCGAGACGAGGTGTCGGACCTGCCGCGGCACGCCGACGCCGACCGTGTCCGCGAAGACGATCTCGTCGGCGATCGCTGCGGACGATCCGGCCGGCGATCTCGAGCACGCGCTCCGGCTCGATCGCGCCCTCGAATGGACAGCCGAACGCGGTGCCGATCGTGACCGTCGCCCTGATCCCGTCCGCATGGGCGCGCGCGACGATCCGCTCTGCGGACTGCAACGAGTCCTCGACCGAGGCGCCCGAGTTGCGCCGGTTGAACTCCTCGCTGGCGGAGAACGCGAAGTGCACCTCGTCGAGCCCCGTCTCGTGCAGCCGGTCGTATCCCTTGTCGTTCAGGGCCAGGCCTGCATAGACGACGCCGGGCGTGCGCTCGATCGCCTCGACGACCTCCTCGGCACCCGCCATCTGGGGCACGCGCGCCGGGTTGACGAAGCTGACGGTCTCGATCCTCGGCAGCCCCGCCGAGGCCAGGCGGTTGACGAGCTCGGCCCTGACCTCCGGATCGAGGATCTTCGGATCGTTCTGGAGACCGTCGCGCGGGGCGACGTCGCAAACCGTGATCTCGCATCGCGCTCCTCCTCGCCTCGAGCATATCCCCAGCACGGGCGTGAGGTGTCCGACCCAGCCGGTAGAAGCAGTCAGCGCAATCGACTCAAGGAGCAGGCCGATGTCGGGTTACGAGCAGCGGATGCACGACACCTATGCGGCGATGATGCAGACCGGGTGGGGGGCCTTCGCGGCGGTGATGTTCCTCGTCACGGGTGCCTGGAGCGTGATCCAGGGGATCGCGCTGCTCGCCAACAACAGCCATCTGTCCCCCGGGCTTTTCGGGGGCCGGTCGTTCTGGGGCGTCGTCTTCCTTCGTCGTCGGCGGTGTCGCGCTCTACGCGGGTTTCGGTCTTCTGACCAGGGTCCCGGGAGCGCGCTCGATCGGCCTGCTGGCCGCGGTGCTGAGCATCCTGGCGCAGCTGTTCTGGGCTGCCGGCGGCGCTCCCGCCAACACCACCTGGACGCTCGTGGTCGTGGCGATCGACATCCTCCTCGTGTACGCGCTCCTCGCGCGAGGGGAAGGCGCTCCTCCGCCGGCCTAAAGATGGTTGATGCCACGATCTCGCGCGCTCGGCTGCGCGATCTGGCGTGTCAGGGCCGCTCCCGCCTGCCGGATGCCGGCGGAGCCGGCCTCCACCAGGCGTGAGCTTCACGTCGCCGCGCCGTCCCCGATACCGCTACGGGTATCGCCGACGTCACGTCGCCGCGCCCCAGAGCAGCCAGCTCGCGCCCCGAGGAGCACGATCTCATGGCATCACCCATCTAGCGGACTTCACGCTTTCAGGGCGATGACCAGCGTGTCGATCGCCTCGGCGTCGCCCGCGTCCGTCTCGACGCGGCGCGTGACGCGCTCCGCCTTCTGGACGGCAAGCCCGCCGAGGTCACGCGCGACGTCCTCGGGCGTGTAGAGCACCTCCGGGCGCGACGGGCCCGGCGCCCCGGTGCCGAGGTTCGTGACGTCGTGGCCGACGACCAGGATCCGGCCGCCGGGGGCCAGCGCCGCGGCGGCCCGCGCCAGCATCGCCGTTCGCTCGTCCGCCGGCACGTGGACGTAGAGCATGAGGACGAGGTCGAACGACTCCACGTCGGGCTCGTAGGTCGCGCAGGTCGGCGAGCACCCAGTCCACGTCCGGTCGCGCCTTGCGGGCCAGGTCGAGCGCGACGTCCGAGAAGTCCACGGCGGTCACGCGCCAGCCGCGGTCGGCGAGCCAGACCGCGCTCCGGCCCGCTCCGCAGCCGAGGTCGAGGGCCCGCCCGGGCGGGAGCGAGCCGAGCTCGGCGACGAGAACGGCGCTCGGGTCGTCGTCGTGGCAGTGGAGCCCGCGCTCGAGCCACTTGCGGTTCCAGTCCTCGCGTTCCATGGATCTAGCAATACATGATGGGACCGGACGATGGGTGACATCGGGCGCTTCCGCGACCGGGCCGAGGCGGGACGGCTCCTCGGCGAGCGCCTGGGCGCGTACACCGGGCGCCGTGACGTCATCGTGCTGGCGCTGCCGCGAGGCGGCGTCCCGGTCGCGCGCGAGGTCGCCCGAGCCCTCGGGGCGCCGCTCGACGTCTTCCTCGTGCGCAAGCTCGGCTACCCCGGCCAGCCGGAGCTCGCGATGGGCGCGATCGCGAGCGGCGGCACACGGGTGCTGAACGAGGAGCTCGTGCGCGAGCTTCGCCTCGACGACGAGGTGATCGAGCGCGTGGCGGAGCGGGAGGAGGTGGAGCTCGGCCGCCGCGAGCGGGCCTACCGCGGAGACCGTCCGTCCCCGGAGCTCCGTGGCCGGACGGTGGTGCTCGTCGACGACGGCCTCGCCACCGGCGCGACGATGCGCGCGGCGGTCGCCGCCGTGCGCAGCCGGGGCCCCGAACGGATCGTCGTGGCGGTCCCCACGGCCCCGCAGAACACGCTGCGCGAATTCAGCTCCAGGCCGACGAGATCGTCTGGCTGATCGCGCCGGATCCATTCCACGCGGTCGGGCTCTGGTACGACGACTTCCGGGAGGTCTCGGACGACGAGGTCGGCCGGCTCCTGCAGCTGCCGGACGCGGCGCAGGTCGACGCGGGCGGGGCGGAGGGCGACCTCGTCGTGCCCGTGGGCGCCCGCGGCCTCGTGCTGTTCGCGCATGGATCGGGCTCGAGCCGGTTCAGCCCGCGGAACCGCTACGTCGCCGGTGTGCTCGAGGACGCGGGGCTGGCGACGTTCCTCGTCGACCTCCTGACCGTGGCGGAGGAGCGCGTCGACCTGCGCACCCGCGAGCTCCGCTTCGACATCGAGCTGCTCGCCGATCGCCTGCGGAGCGCGGCCGCGTGGGCGGCCGAGGACGAGCGAACGCGCGCGCTCCCGCTCGGGTTGTTCGGCGCCAGCACCGGCGCCGCGGCGGCGCTCGTCGCCGCGGCCCGGGATCCTGGGACGGTGCGCGCGGTCGTCTCGCGCGGCGGCCGGCCGGACCTGGCCGGCACCGCGCTCGCCGAGGTCACGGCGCCGACGCTGCTCGTCGTCGGTGGGCGCGACGAGCTGGTGCTCGACCTCAACCGGCGGGCGATGGAGGCGATGACGCTGGCCGCCGCCGTCGAGCTGGAGGTCGTCCGGGGGGCGACGCACCTGTTCGAGGAGCCCGGAGCGCTCGAACGCGTCGCCGAGCTGGCCAGCGACTGGTTCGCGCGCTATCTGCCGCCACCCCCGACCAAGTAACAGTCTGTTACTTGGTCGCTCAGGGATCTTGGGCCAAGCGGAGGCCGGCGAAGATCTGGCGGCGGATCGGGAGGTCCCAGTTGCGGAACGACGTCCGGGCGACCGTCGGGCTCGTCGCCCACGACGATCCGCGCAGCACCTTGTAGTCGGGGCCGAAGAACGCCTCCGAATACTCGCGGTACGGAAAGACCTCAAAGCCCGGATATGCGACGAAGTCCGACGACGTCCACTCCCACACCTCGCCGACGCCGTGGAGCACACCGAGCGACGCCGCGTGCTCCCACTCGGCCTCGCTCGGCAGCCGCGCGCCGGCCCAGCGGGCGAAGGCGTCGGCCTCGTGCCAGGAGACGTGCTGCACGGGCTCATCCGGCGCGAGCGGCCCGAGTCGCCCGAACTGTCGACGCGTCCAGCCGGCGCCGTCGCGCTCCCAGCCGAGCGGAGGCTCGTGCCAGCCGCCGTCCTCCAGGAACGCCGCGTACTCCGCGCTCGTCACCGGTGCCGACGCGATGTGGAACGGCGCCAGCTCGACCTCGTGGACAGGCCGCTCGTTGTCGTAGGCCCACGGGTGCTCTCCGCCGATCGCGCACGACCCGCCCGCGACCGAGGCCTCCTTTCCGCGCCCGAGCCACGCCGGACTCATCGGGGCCGGGCCACCGCCCTCGTGGACGAGTCCCGAGAGCTGGAGCGTCTGCAGCATCGTCTCCACGTGCTGCTGCTCGTGCTGGACGACGAGCCCGAACACGAAGCCGCCGCGGAGGAGCGGGTCGAACGGGTCGAGCTCGATCCCGTCGAGCACGGCGAGCACCCGGGCGCGCACTTCGGCGAGATACGCCCGCCCCGCCGCGGGATCCATCAGCGCGAGCGAAGGCCGCTCCTCGCGGGCGTGCTCGAACGCGTCGTACACGTTGTCGCCGGGCGGGAAGATTGGCCCGGCGCCGGTCAGCCGCCGCAGCAGCCAGAGCTCCTCGAAATGGCCGATGTGGGCGAGGTCCCACACGAGCGGCGACATGAGCGGCGTGTGCTGGCGCACCAGATCGGCGTCGGAGACCGGCTGGAGCAGCTGCAGTGTGCGCTCGCGGGCGGCCTGGAGCTCTGCGGCGATCCGGAGCTTGATCTCGGCGGCCTCGAGCGCGGTACTCGCCATCGCCACGCAGTCTAGGAGGGTCGCCCGCGTAGGATCTCCGAGATCGGAGCTCACCATGAGCATCTCGGCAGCTGAGATCGTCTTCACCGACGTCACCAAGCGCTACCCGGGGCGGGAGAGCGACGCTGTGCGGCACCTCTCGCTCGTCGTGCCGGCCGGGGAGATCTGCGTCCTCGTCGGTCCGTCCGGGGCCGGCAAGACGACGGCGATGAAGCTCGTCAACCGCCTGATCGACTTCGACGAGGGCGACATCACCATCGACGGGCGGAGCGTCCGCACGCTCGACGTCGTCGAGTTGCGGCGGGGGATCGGCTACGTGATCCAGCAGATCGGCCTCTTCCCGCACATGACGGTCGGCGACAACGTGGCGGTCGTGCCGCGCCTGCTCGGCTGGCCGAAGCAGCGGATTCGCGACCGGGTCGCGGAGCTGCTCGCGCTGGTCGGCCTCGAGGGCGGAGACCGCGACCGCTATCCGGCCCAGCTCTCCGGCGGCCAGCGCCAGCGGGTCGGTTTCGCGCGCGCGCTGGCGGCCGATCCGAAGGTGATGCTGATGGACGAGCCGTTCGGCGCTCTCGACCCGATCACGCGCGACCGGCTGCAGAACGAGTTCCTGAAGCTCCACGAAGTCGAGCGGCAAGACGGTCATCTTCGTCACGCACGACATCGACGAGGCGATCAAGCTCGGCGACAGGATCGCGATCTTCCGCGAAGGGGGGTTCTCGCGCAGTACGACACGCCCGACGCGATTCTGGCCCGGCGCCGGCCGACGAGTTCGTGGCCCGCTTCGTCGGCGCCGACCGCGGCCTGAAGCGGCTCGCGCTCCGGCGCCTGTCGGAGATCGAGCTCGACTCGCCGAACGGGCTGCCTCTCGACGGGCCGCGAACCAGCGTGCAGACGACGCTTCGCGACGCGCTGTCGCTGATGCTCACCGAGGGCGCCGAGAACCTGGTGGTCGTCGACGACGACGGGGAGGTGAACGGCGTGCTCTCCGTCGGTCAGCAGGATGCTGGCCGGCTGCTCGCAGACCAGGAGCGCGCGTGAGCGGGATCGTCGCCGGCGGCCCGGTGATCCCGACTTCGGGACGGGCGAGCCACTGCGTCACGCACAACGACCTGTTCTGCACGGACTGGGTGCGCGACAACTGGAGCGGCGTCCTCCAGCCGGCTCTCGTGCAGCACATCGTCCTGGACGTGCGAGGCGGTCGCGATCGGGTTCGTCATCGCCTTCGTCGCCGCGGTCGTCGCGCGGGACGTCCGCTTCGTCGAGACGCCGTTCGGTTTTCTGAGCGCCCTGATCTACACGATCCCGAGCCTGGCGCTCTTCCAGCTGCTCGTCCCGGTCACGGGCCTGACGACGACGACCGTCGAGATCGCGCTCGTCGGGTACACGCTGCTGATCCTGTTCCGGAACATCGCTCGCCGGCTTCCGCTCGGTGCCCGAGGACGTGCTCGAGTCGGCGCGCGGCATGGGGCTGACCAAGCGGCAGATTCTCTGGCGGATCGAGCTGCCCCTGGCCCTGCCGTCGATCGTCGCCGGTCTGCGCATCGCGATCGTGACGACGATCAGCCTGGCCACGATCGCCGCGTTCGTGATCCCCGAGGGCCTCGGCAATCCGATCTTCATCGCGATCGGCAACGACATACTTCAAGACCGAGCTGATCGCCGCCGGCAGCCTCGCCGTGATCCTGGCGCTGGCGGCGGACGGGCGTGCTCGTGCTGGCGCAGCGGACGCTCACGCCGTGGACCCGGACGAGGACGGCATGATCCTCTTCGACACGTTTCGGCCGTGGACGTTCGTCGACGCGTTCCGCTTCATCGGCAACAACGGCTGGCTGATCTGGCACAAGACGGTCGAGCAACTCCAGCTCTCCGGCGCGGCGATGGCCGTCTCGATCGCCATCGCGATTCCGATCGGCGTCCTGCTCGGCCATGCCGCACCGCGGCTCCTTCGCCGCAATCAACGTCTCGAACATCGGCCGGGCTCTGCCCAGCCTGGCGGTGGTCGCGATCGGCCTCTCGTTCATCGGGATCGGCTTCTACGACGTGCTGTTCGCGCTGGTCGTGCTGGCCGTCCCACCGATGCTCACCAACGCCTACGTCGCCGTCGACGAAGTCGATCGGGACGTCGTGGAGGCGGCCCGGGGGATGGGGATGCACGAGCGCGACGTGCTGTTCCGCGTCGAGTTGCCGCTCGCTCGATGCCGCTCCTGTTCGCGGGGATGAGGACGGCTGCCGTCTACGTCGTCTCGACCGCGACGATCGCCGCCATCGCGGGCGGCGGAGGGCTCGGGGACATCATCGTCAACCAGGCGAGCTACCGGCTCGAGGGCGTGATCGGCGCCGCGATCTGCGTGACGGCGCTCGCGCTCCTGGCGGATCTCGCGTTCGGCGGCGTGCAGTACGCGATCAGCCCGCGCGGCCTGAGCGCCGGCGGGGCTGGTCGAGCCCGATCTGGCGACGGCAATTCCGCTGCCTGAGCGACTGTCAGCCGGGTACGCTTCGCGGCTTCATGGCCCAGCCGGGGCCTGCGAAGGAAGGGAGGGCGTGATCAGGAAGCGCACGAGGCGGGTCGCCAAGGCCGCCTTCTGCGTCTCGTTCGGCGTCGCACTCGTCTTAGGAGGGTTGACCGCCGGTACGCTGTCGGCCGCCGGCTGCCCAGCCGACGATCAAGCTCGGCTCGAAGAACTTCACCGAGGAGTACGTGCTCGCCGAGCTGTACGGGCAGGCTCTCAAGGCGAAGGGCTTCAAGGTCGACTCCAAGGGGAGCCTGGGAAGCTCGGAGCTCGCCGATACGGCGCTCACGAGCGGGAAGATCAACATGTACCCGGAGTACACGGGCGTCATCGTTCTCGACCTCGCTCACAAGGCCTCGCCGAAGACGGCGGTTGGCACCTTCAAGGCCGCGAAGGCGTTCGAGGAGAGCCGTGGCTTCACCGTCCTGAACAAGACGCCGTTCTTCGACACCGACTCGGTCGCGGTGCTCTCGTCGACCGCGAAGAAGTACGGCCTGCACACGATCCCCGATCTGGCGAAGTTCAAGGGGACGTTCAGGTACGCCGGATACCCGGAGTGCCCGACCCGGATCACCTGCTTCCTGGGGCTGAAGCAGATCTACGGGTTGAAGCACCTGTCGTTCATCTCGATCGGCTCGATCCCGGTGACGGCGCTGCTCGACCAGAACAAGGCCGACGGCGGCGACATCTTCTCGACGCAGCCCGAGCTCGCGAGCGGGAAGTACGCGATCCTGACCGACACGAAGCACATCTTCGGCTTCCAGAACGTCGTGCCGGTGGTGTCGAAGCAGCTCGTGACACAGCTCGGCTCGAAGTTCACCTCCACCGTGAACGCGGTCAGCTCGAAGCTGTCGCTTCAGGCGATGATCGCGATGAACAAGGCCGTGGCGATCGACAAGAAGACGCCGGCCGCGGTGGCGTCCGCCTTCCTGAAGGCGAACGGCCTCAAGTAGAGGAGCAGTGTGGGGACAGACGTCGAGTCTGTCCCCCACACCTTCCTGGCGGTCTCGCCGATCGTGCGCAGCTTCGCCCACTGGTCCTTGCGGTCGAGCGCGTTGCCGACGACGGAGGTGCCGAAGCCGCACTGCGGCGAGAGCGCGAGCCGCTCGAGCGGGACGAAGGCGCTCGCCTCCTCGATCCGCCGCGCCAGCTCGTCGGGTGTCTCGTGCCGCGGCGTCTTCGTCGTCACGAGACCGAGCACGACGATCTTGTCGTCCGGCACCTCGCGCAGCGGCTCGAAGCCGCCCGAGCGCTCGTCGTCGTACTCGAGCAGCAGCCGGTCGGCCCGGATACGCGGGAAGATCCGCCCGGCGAGCGCGTCGTAGCTCCCCTCGACGAGCCAGCGGCTGCCCTGGTTGCCGCGGCAGAGGTGGAAGCCGAACGTGATGCCCCGGGGAGCCGCGGCGATAGGCGGTGTCGAGCTCGAGCCAGGTCTCGACGGAGCCGCGCTCCTCGTAGAACGCGCGCCAGCGCTCGTCGAGCAGGAGCGGATAGTGCGGCGCGTCGAGCTGGAGGTACGTCGCGCCGAGGCGGGCGAGCTCCTCGATCTCCTCGCGGAGGATCGCCGCCACGTCCCAGAGGAACTCCTCGAGCGTCGCGTACGTGCCCGCCGAGCGCTCGGCGTCCCAGAACTGCGAGAAGAGGCCCGGGCTCGGCAGCGTGACCTTGAGCACGCGGTCGGTGCGCGGCTGCGCGTACGCGAGCTCGTGTGCGGAGAGAAACCGGCGCCGCTCGAGCTTCGAGCGGACGGCGATCGGCGGCCGTTCGAGTCGGAAGTCGCCGACTGCGTCGCTCTTCCACTCGCCCCAGAGGAAGGCGTCGAGATCCCACTCGCCGAACCCGTCCACCGCCTCGACCATCTGGCTCTGGAACGAGAGTCGCCGCATCTCACCGTCGGTGACGACATCCATCCCGGCTTCCTCCTGGCGGCGGAGCACCTCGTCGACGGCGGCGTCCTCCGCGGCGCGCAGCTCCTCGTCGCCGATCTCACCGCGTAGGCGGCGCTCCCGCGCGGCGAGGAGCTTGGGTGGGCGGAGCAGGCTGCCGACGTGATCGGAGCGCGGGACCGTCATCGCGCCGGGCTCGCTTGCACGACCTCCGCCGCTTCGCGGTCCTGGACGCGTCGGAGTCGGAGATCCCGAACGCGGCGACGACGCCCCCGGCGAGCGCGAGCCCGGCGGCGGCGAGCATCGCCACGCGGAAGGCGTCGACCGACGCCGAGCGGAGCTGCGGCTCGTGCTGGTCGCGGGCCAGCGGGCACGCCCCGCTCGCCGGCGTTCGAGTGGAAGACGAGCAGCACGATGAATCCGAGCATGGCGACCGCCAGCAGGTTCCCGAGCCGCGCAACGGTCTGGTTCAGGCCCGCTGCGATGCCGGCGAAGCGCTCCGGCGCGGACGAGAGCGCCGTCGACGTGATCGGCGCGACGACCATCGACAGCCCGAGCGCGAACAGCGCCAGGCCGGGAACGCCGTATGGCCAGAACTCGCTGCGGCTGCCGCACGAGCGCGAGCAGGATCAAGCCCGCCGCCGATCAGCACCGGCCCGACGGTGAGGAAGAGCCGCGGGCCGCGCTCGTCCGCCAGCCGCCCGAACCGGGACGAGAGCACGACCAGCACGATCGACGGCGGCACGTTGACGAGGCCGGCCACGAGCGGTGAGAACCCCAGGAATTGCAGGTAGATCGTGAAGATAGAAGAAGTAGCCGCCGAGCGCGCCGTAGACCAGCAGCGTCTCGAGGTTCGAAAAGGCGAGGTTGCGCCGGCGGAAGAGCTCGAACGGCAGCATCGGCTCGCGAACTGTGCCGCTCGACGACCGACGAACGCGGCCAGCGCCGCCCCGGAGACCGCGAACGCCCACCAGTAGCTCCCGAACCCGCGGTCGGCTCCCTCGACCATCCCGTAGGTCAGCGCCCCGAAGCCGATCGCGGCGAGCGCGGCACCGGGCAGGTCGAGGTGACCGACGCGCTGCACCTCCCGCTGCGGGCAGCGGCCGCGGTGCGCCAGGACGATCGTGGCGGCGGCGAGCGGCAGGTTGATGAAGAAGATCCACCGCCAGGAAACCCACTCGACGATCACACCGCCGAGCGGCGGCCCGATGATCGTCGCTGCGCTGGTGAACGCCGTCCACAGCCCCACGGCCCGGCCCGACTCGCGGCCGTAGGTCTCGCGCAGCAGTGCGAGCGAGTTCGTGGACACGAAGGCGCCGCGACTCCCTGCAAGACGCCGCGCCACGATCAGGACGCCCCCCGTGGGCGCCGCGCCTGCGAGCGCCGAGGCGAGCGCGAACCCCGCCACTCCGGCGATGAACGTCTCCCGCCGCCCTGCACGATCCCCCACGGCCCCGGCGGGCAGATAGAGCGCCGCGAGCGCGAGCGAGTAGGCCAGGAACACCCACTGCTCGCCGGCCAGGCCGAAGTTGAGGTCCTGCTCGATCGTGGGCAGCGCGACGACGACCACGCTCGCGTCGATGAACGCGAGCGCCGAGCCGAGCGCCGTCGCGGCGAGCGTCAGGCGGCGGGCTCGGTCGTCGTTCATCGAATCGTCGCGCGTCGTTTCTTCTCCTCCCGGCGGCGATTGACAACGAACAGTAGGCCGAGAACACTCCTGGCCTCAACCGTTCCCCGCCGAAGGAGGCTCCCCATGCCCACCGAGAGCTGGCAGGTCGCCGACGTCAACGAGATCCCGCCCGTCAAGGAGGACTGGCCGGCCACCTGGAAGTCGGTGCGCCACCATTTCCGGATCACCGCCTTCGGCGTCAACGCGGTCACGAAGGACGCGGGCAACGTGCTGATCCCCGAGCACGACGAGACGGCCTCCGGCCAGCAGGAGCTCTACTTCGTGCACGTGGGCGAGGTGAAGGCGACGCTGGACGGCGAGGAGATCATCGTTCCCGCCGGGTCGGCGGTGCACTGCGAGCCCGAAGCGAAGCGGAAGTTCGAGTCGACCGCCTCGCCGACCACGCTGCTCGTGATGGGAGGCACGCCGGGACAGGCCTACGAGGTCGGGCCCTGGGAGCAGTAGCCTGAACGGCGCGCGGGTGTGGCGGAACTGGTAGACGCGCCGGGTTTAGGTCCCGGTGGGGCTGATGCTCCTTGGAGGTTCGAGTCCTCTCGCCCGCATCGTGACGGCGATCGTAGACTCGTCACGTGCCGGCAGCGCTCGCAGCGGGATTCGTCCTCGGGTTCGCCGTGGCCGCACAGGTGGGGCCGATCTCGCTCCTGTGCATGCGCTCGGTGCTGCGCCACCGGTTCGCCGTCGGTTTCGCGATCGGCGCCGGCGCAGCCGTGATCGACGCGCTCTACGCGGCTCTCGGCGCGGCGGGCGCGAGCGCCCTCCTCCGGATCGACCCGGTCCGGCTCACGCTCGGGATCGTCGGCGCCTGCGTCCTCGCGGCGATCGGCCTGCGTACCCTCCATAGCGCCTTCCGGATCAGGCTCGGGGCCGAGTCCTCCGACGAGGTCGCTTCGCCCCGTCGCGCGTTCCTGACGTCGCTCGGCGCGACGGCCTCGAACCCGCTGACGATCGCCTCGTGGGCAGCCGCCTTCTCCGCGGCATCGACGGCGGCGCTGGCCGGCTCGGCGTCGAGCGCGGTGGTGCTCGTCATCGGTGTCGGCGCCGGCACGCTGACCTGGTTCACGATCCTGTCCGGGGGCCTCACGCTCGCCCGCCGCCGCGTCGGCCCGGGCCTGCTCGCGACCATGGACGTGATCGCCGGTGTGGCGATCCTCGGCTTCGCAGCCCTGCTCGGCTGGCGGACGATCTCGCACGAAACCTGAGGACACGCCCCGAACGGCCGGGTCCGAAACGCAGCCCCACCCTTGGGAGGGGAAACCCTCCACCCGCCACCCACGCAAATCGTACGGGCCGATGTGGAGCGCGGGTGTGACAAAAGCGTGACGATTCTCTCCGCCGCCGTCGGAGACGTTGCCGAGGGTGAACCCCTGGCTCGCGGGCAGCCTTGTCCCCGGCGGTGGGCCGGAAGCGGTCTGCTTGAATGGGCTCGTGGAGACGCGTGTCGAGGAGCTGGGTGAGGACAAGGTCCGCCTCAGCGTCGACGTACCGAGCGCCGACGTGCAGCACGCCGTCGAGCACGCTGCGTCCGATCTCGCCGCGTCCCTGAAGATTCCGGGTTTCCGCAAGGGGAAGGTGCCGCTGCCGGTGCTCGTCGCGCGCGTCGGCAAGGACCGCGTCTACGCCGAGGCCGTCGAGAGCCACATCGGCGGCTGGTACCGGGCTGCGCTGGCGGGCTCGCGCATTCGGCCGGCCTCGTCGCCGGAGTACGACTACGCACTGCCCGATTCGTCGGAGACTCCGTTCAGCTTCACGGCCACCGTAGACGTGCAGCCGAAGGTCGAGGTGGCGGACTGGACGAAGCTCGAGGTGCCGGCCGCGAGCGCCGAGGTGCCGGTCGAACTCGTCGACCGCGAGCTCGACCTGCTCCGCAACGCCGTCGCCGAGCTGGCTCCCGTCGACGGACGCCCGCCCGCGAAGGCGACGTCGTCGTCGTCGACCTGATCGGCGAGTCGGGCGACGCCCGACGTGACGTCGTGGTCGAGCTCGGAGGCGGGCGGCTCGTCGACGAGCTGGAGCAGGGGCTCGTGGGCATGTCCCCCGGCGAGACGAAGGAGCTGGCGTTCGAGGTCGGCGAGGATGACGCGGGCCAGACCGTGAGCGCCACCCTCAAGGACGTCAAGGAGAAGGTGCTGCCGCCGCTCGACGACGAGCTCGCCAGAGCCTCGAGCGAGTTCGACACGCTCGCCGACCTGCGGGCCGACATCGAATCGCGTCTCCACGAGCAGCTCGAGGCGGAGGTCGAGACCGAGTTCCGCGCCGCCGCCGTCGACGCGCTCGTCGAGGCCTCGCAGATCACCCCTGCCGAAGGGCTCGTCCAGGCGCGCGCGAACGCCCTGCTCGGGAATCTCGTGCAGTCGCTGGAGCGGCGCGGCGTAACGGTCGAGGCCTACCTCGCCGTGTCCGGGCAGACGCCGGAACAGGTGCAGGAGCGGGTCACCGCCGACGCCGCGCAGTCGATCGCGCGCGAGCTCGCGCTCGAGGCGGCCGCGGACAAGCTCGAGCTCACCGTCTCCGACGAGGAGCTCGGCGGCTTCATCCGCGAGCAGGCGGAGGCCGAAGGCGAGAGCGCCGAGGACGCCGACACGCTCGTCGAGCAGGTGCTCGCAGACGGCCGCGCCGAGCAGTTCCGCGAGGACATTCGCCTCCGGAACGCGCTCGACCGGATCGCATCCGAGGTGACGCGCATCCCCGTCGATCTGGCGCGGGCGCGTGAGAAGCTCTGGACCCCCGGGCAGGAGAAACCGGCCGGGCCTACGAAGTTGTGGACACCAGGCGAGGAGGAGAGACCAGCATGACCGCTCAAGACAACTGGCACCCCCGCGGGGGGTGGGACTTGAACCGCCCGGGCGCGGCGCCGCAGATGAGCCCGCTGATCCCGATGGTGATCGAGCAGACCTCACGCGGCGAGCGCGCGTTCGACATCTACTCGCGGCTGCTGAACGAACGGATCATCTTTCTCGGCACCCCTGTCGACGACCAGATCGCCAACCTGCTCGTGGCGCAGCTCCTCCATCTCGAGTCCGAGGATCCCGACAAGGACATCTCGATCTACATCAACTCGCCGGGCGGAAACGTCTACTCGGGTCTCGCGATCTACGACACGATGCAGTTCATCAAGCCCGACGTGCAGACCATCTGCGTGGGCATCGCGATGAGCATGGGCGCGCTCCTGCTTGCGGGCGGCACGAAAGGAAAGCGGATGGCGCTGCCGAACGCCAAGATCCTGATCCACCAGGTGTGGGGCGGTTTCCAGGGGCAGGCGACCGACATCGAGATCCACGCTCGCGAGACGATCGCCCTGAAGCGCAAGATGGAAGAGATCATGCACAAGCACACGGGACAGGACCTGGACAAGGTCGCACGGGACATGGAGCGCGACTATTTCATGACGTCTCCGGAGGCCCGGGACTACGGAATCATCGACACCGTGATCGAGCATCGCTAGATCGAGCGCTAGCCAGAATGACTATTTCGATGTACAAGATGAACGTGGGGTCGGGGAGATAACGGACTGATGGCGCGCGCAAGCGACACGAACGACCAGTTGCTCTGCTCCTTCTGCGGGAAGAGCCAGCGGCAGGTCAAGAAGCTGATCGCCGGTCCCGGCGTCTACATCTGCGACGAGTGCATCGATCTCTGCAACGAGATCATCGACGAGGAGCTCACCGCTCCCTCGCACCTCGATCTCGACACGCTGCCGCGCCCCAAGGAGATCTACGAGCTCCTGAACGACTACGTCGTCAGCCAGGAGGAGGCGAAGCGGACGCTCTCCGTCGCCGTCTACAACCACTACAAGCGCGTCCAGATGGGGCAGACGGACGACGACGTCGAGCTGCAGAAGTCGAACATCCTGCTGCTCGGCCCGACCGGCTGCGGCAAGACGCACCTGGCGCAGACGCTCGCCCGCATCCTCAACGTCCCGTTCGCGATCGCCGACGCGACGGCGCTCACCGAGGCCGGCTACGTCGGCGAGGACGTCGAGAACATCCTCCTGAAGCTGATCCAGGCGGCCGACTTCGACATCAAGAAGGCCGAGACAGGGATCATCTACATCGACGAGGTCGACAAGATCGCGCGCAAGGCGGACAACCCGTCGATCACGCGCGACGTGTCCGGCGAGGGCGTGCAGCAGGCGCTGCTCAAGATCCTCGAGGGAACGGTCGCCTCGGTGCCGCCGCAGGGCGGGCGCAAGCACCCGCACCAGGAGTTCCTCTCGATCGACACCACCAACATCCTGTTCATCTGCGGCGGGGCGTTCGCCGGGCTCGAGAAGATCATCGCGCGCCGCATCGGCAAGAACGCAGTGGGCTTCGGGGCGAAGATCCACTCCAAGCACTCGGTCGAGAGCGCCGAGCTCCTCGGCGAGGTGATGCCGGAGGATCTGCTCTCGTACGGGCTGATCCCGGAGTTCATCGGCCGCCTCCCTGTCGTCTCGCACGTGCACCAGCTGCAGCGCGAGGACCTGGTCAGGATCCTCACCGAGCCGAAGAACGCGCTCGTCAAGCAGTACCACCGCTTCTTCGCCTACGACTCGATCGAGCTCGTGTTCACGGAAGACGGCCTGTGGGAGATCGCCCAGCGCGCACTCGAGCGCGAGACCGGCGCCCGCGGCCTGCGCTCGATCATCGAGGGCGCGCTGCTCGACGTGATGTTCGAGCTGCCGTCGCGCCGTGACGTCTCCAAGTGCGTGATCACGAAGGAGACGATCTCCAAGGGCCAGAAGCCGACGCTCGTCACGATGGGCGGCACGATCGCCGCCGACCCCGACGAGCTCGCCGAAGAATCAGCCTAGCGGCACGGGGGAAACGGCCGGTTTCCCCCGTGAGCCCCCTTCCCCTTCGTAGCGCGTAGAGAGCGGCTCGAGCTCCACCGGAGCAGGGCTCCGGCTCCGCCGACGATCGAGGCGCGTGGCGCGACGCTCTTGCGAGCTAGGCGGACCGGAGATCCGGGACGCGGCGCTCCTGCACGTACTCGAGGATCGCCTCCAGCAGCCGCCACGACGAGAGCACGTGCTCTCGCGCGAGCACCCGGGCGCCGGCTGCTGAGCCGGCCGCGATCGCCTCGCGGATCGCGCGATGCTGCTCGTCGTTCCGCGCGTAGAGCTCGTCGAACTCGGCGCGCGCGACCCAGGTGATCTGGCCGATGAAGGTACGCCGCGCGCCCTTCGCCATCCGCTCTACATACGGAGACCCGGCGGCGGCGTAGATCACGTCGTGGAAGGCGTAGTTCGCCTTCATCCACTCGATCGCGAGCGCGTTGTCGTCGACGCCGCTCCGCGCCTTCGCGCGCAGCTCGAGCGTCAGCGCGCTGAAGCGGAGCTCCGCCTCGTCGAGCTTCCGCAGATCGTCGGCGGTCATCCGCGGCGTCGCCAGCTCGGTGGCGAGGCTCTCCAGCTCGGCGCGGACGAGGAAGGCCTCGCGGAGCTCCTCCCGCGACAGCGTGCGCACGCGCACGCCGCGGTTGGGCACGAACGAGACGAGCCCGAGCGCGGCCAGACGGCGAAGCGCCTCGCGGATCGGCGTCCGGCTGACGCCGAAGCGCTCCGAGAGCTGCTCCTGGCGGAGGACGGTGCCGGGCGCGATCGCGCCCGAGACGATCTCGTCCTCGATGACGAGCGCGATCTCGTCGGCCTTCGTCGAGAGCGCCGGCATGCCGCCGACCAGTGTACGACTAGCCCGCAGGCGGGACCAGCGCGTAGCTCGATGCGCCGACCTGCACCGGCACGAACGGCAGGCCGCGCCCGCTCGCCCAGGCGTCGAGCACGTGCCCGACCGCAGGCCCGTCGTCGCCGCGCACGATCAGCCCGCAGCCGTCCCCGGTCAGCTCGCCGCTCAGGCCTCCCGCCGCGAGCGCCGCGAGCACCCCCGGCCCGTCCACGGCTCTCGTCAGCTCCACTGCGATCGTCATGCCGCCACCTCCTCGGCTCCGAACTGCTCTTCCTCGGTCGAGCCCCTGAGGGCCAGCGTGGACGACTGGCCGCCCGAGATCACCTGGGCGACCGCGTCGAAATAGCCGGCGCCGGCCTCGCGCTGGTGGCGCGTCGCCGAGTAGCCGTCCTGCTCGAGCGCGAACTCGTGCTCCTGCAGCCGCACGTAGGCAGACATGCCCTCGGTCGCGTAGCCGCGTGCCAGCTCGTACATCGCCGAGTTCAACGCGTGGAAGCCGGCCAGCGTGACGAACTGGAACCGGTAGCCGAGCGAGCCCAGATCCGCCTGGAAGGAGGCGATCTGCGCGTCGTCGAGGTGCCGCTTCCAGTTGAACGACGGCGAGCAGTTGTAGGCCAGCAGCTTGCCGGGGAAGCGCTCGTGGATCGCCTGCGCGAACTCGCGCGCCTCGCCCAGGTCGGGCGTCGACGTCTCGAACCAGAGCAGGTCGGCATACGGCGCGTAGGCGAGCGAGCGCGCGATCGCCGACTCCAGCCCCGCCTCGATGTGGAAGAAGCCCTCAGGCGTGCGCTTGCCGGTGCAGAAGGGGCGGTCACGCTCGTCGACGTCGCTCGTCAGCAACGTGGCGGCGAGCGAGTCGGTGCGGGCGAGGAGGACGGTCGGCACGTCGAGCACGTCGGCGGCGAGCCTGGCGGCGGTCAGCGTCCGGATGAACTGGCTCGTCGGGACGAGCACCTTGCCGCCGAGATGGCCGCACTTCTTCTCGGACGCGAGCTGGTCCTCGAAGTGCACGCCTGCCGCGCCTGCCTCGATCATCGCCTTCATCAGCTCGAATGCGTTCAGAGGCCCACCGAAGCCCGCCTCTGCGTCGGCCACGATCGGCGCCAGCCAATGGCGGTCGCGCTCCCCCTCGGCCCAGTGGATCTGGTCGGCCCGAAGCAGCGCGTTGTTGATCCGGCGGACGAGAGCGGGTACCGAGTCGGCGGGATAGAGGCTCTGGTCGGGGTACGTCTGGCCGGCGAGGTTGGCATCGGCGGCCACCTGCCAGCCGGAGAGGTAGATCGCCGGCAGTCCCGCCTTGACCATCTGCACGGCCTGATTGCCCGACAGGGCTCCCAGGCTGGGAACGAACGCCTCGCTCTGCAGGAGCTTCCGGAGCCGCTCGGCGCCGAGGCGCGCCAGGGTGTGCTCGACGACGACCGAGCCGCGCAGGCGCTCGACGTCGCCGGTCGAGTAGGGGCGCTCGACGGTGTCCCAGCGCACAGCGTCCTCCGGTCCGCGTCCGTTCGTACCCATCCGGTGTCCTCCTCGTCTAGTCGAAGTCGTGGTCCCGCTCACAAGGGTCGGGGCAGGTGCATTCGGCGAGCTCAGCCGTGGTCACCACCACCTCATCCGCCGTTCCCGACTCCTCATCTCGGATCCACGATTGAATGCTTGATGGCTCCATAGTACCTCTTTGTAGCATCTCGGATCCAAGATGTCTAGATCTCGGATCCGATAAACCCACGAGGGCTGGATCGGCGCGGCTCGTAGAATGGCTCCATGGATCCGCTCTACCGCCCGCAGGGCGTCGAAGCGCGCTGGCAGCGCGCCTGGGAGAAGGAGGGCCTCTTCGACGCCGACCCCTCGGATCCGCGCCAGACCTTCACGATCTGCCTGCCGCCGCCGAACGTCACCGGCGAGCTGCACATGGGCCACGCCCTGAACGCCTCGTGCCAGGACCTGCTGATCCGCTGGCACCGCATGCGCGACTTCAACGCGCTCTGGCAGCCGGGCTACGACCACGCCTCGATCGCACTGCAGGCGGTGATGGTGCGGCGGCTGGCGGCGGAGGGAATCGACTACCGGGACCTCGGGCGCGAGGAGTTCGAGCGCCGTTGCTGGGCGTTCATCGACCAGTACGGCGATCACATCGTCGGCCAGCTCCGCTCGCTCGGCGCCTCTCTCGACTACCGGCGGATCCGCTTCACGATGGACGACGCCTACACGCGGGCCGTGATGCGCTTCTTCGTCCACCTGGCCGGGAAGGGCTATCTCTACCGGGCGAACCGGATCGTCAACTGGTGCACCGGCTGCGCGAGCACGGTCTCCGATCTCGAGGTCGACCACATCGAGGTCGACGACACGCTGAGCTGGATCCGGTATCCGCTCGCCGACGGCTCCGGCCACCTGACGATCGCGACCGTGCGGCCGCCGACGCTGCTGGCCGACGTGGCCGTGGCCGTGCACCCCGGTGACGAGCGCTACCGGCACCTGATCGGCACCGAGGCGATCGTGCCGATCGTCGAGCGGCGGGTGCCGATCATCGCCGACGAGCGCGTCGATCCCGACTTCGGCTCCGGCGCGCTCAAGATCACCCCCGGCCACGACACCGTCGACTGGGAGATCGGCCGCGACCACTCGCTCCCCGAGCCGATGGTGATCGGCCTCGACGGCAGGATGAACGAGGCGGCCGGCGAGCTCGCCGGGCTGACGCAGGCCGAGGCCGAGGCGCGGATCCTCGTGGAGCTGGAGCAGCGAGGCCTGCTCGAGAAGCGGGAGTCGTACCGCCATGCCGTCGGGCACTGCAACCGCTCGGGCGACCGGATCGAGCCGCTCGTGCTGCTGCAGTGGTGGGTGGAGATGACCGAGCTCGCGGGGCCTGCGATCGCGGCGCTCCGGGACGGCCGCGTGCGCTCGAAGCCGGAGCAGCAGACGAAGGTGATGCTCTCGTATCTCGAGAACATCCGGCCCTGGTGCATCTCACGCCAGCTCTGGTGGGGGCACCGCATCCCGGTCTGGTACTGCCCGGACGGCCATACGACGATCGCAGAGACCGCCCCCGGCGCCTGTGCCGAGTGCGGGAGCGGTGAGCTCGTCCAGGACGACGACGTGCTCGACACCTGGTTCTCGTCGGCGCTGTGGCCGTTTGCGACGCTGGGCTGGCCCGAGCAGACGCCCGAGCTCGAGCGTTTCTACCCGGGCGACGTCTGCTCGACGGGACGCGACATCAACTTCCTCTGGGTCTCGCGGATGGTCTGGGCCGGCATCGAGCTGATGGGGGAGATCCCGTTCTCGGCCGTCAACTACCACTCGATGATCCTCGCGTCGGACGGCCGGCGGATGTCGAAGAGCCTCGGCACCGGCATCGACCCCACCGACCTCGTCGACGAGCACGGCGCAGACGCGACGCGGTACGGCCTGCTGAAGATGTCGTCCTCGCAGGACGTCCGCTTCTCGGCGGGGGCGATCGAGGAGGGCCGCAAGCTCGCGAACAAGCTCTGGAACGTGGCGCGGCTGATGCTCTCGCAGGCCGAAGGCGTCGAGCCGGACGCGCGGCCGCGGGCGGTCGAGGAGCGCTGGATCATGTCGCGGCTCGACGAGGACCGGGAGCTGCTCGACGAGGCGATTCCGCGCTTCGAGTTCGCCGCGGCCGTGGCGGCGCTCTACCACCTGACGTTCGACGACTTCTGCGACTGGTACGCCGAGGCGATCAAGCCGCGGCTCTACGACGGCGACGCCGACGCGCGGGCGACCGCTCTCGCTGCGCTGGAGCGGTTGCTGGTGCTGCTGCATCCCGTGATGCCGCACGTGACCGAGGAGATCTGGTCGCAGTTCCACCCGTCCCGGCTGATCGTCTCGCCGTGGCCCGGGCCGGCGACCCGCGATGCGGAGGCTTCGGCGCTGCTCGACGTCGCGCGCGACGCGGCGGCGATCTTCCGGCGGAGCGGCGTGCGCGTCGAGCTCGAGGGCGACGCCGCTCGGATCTTCGAGGCGGTTGTGCGGCCGGACAGGGTGAAGGCCGACGGCAACGTCGAGGTCGAGCGCGAGCGGCTGCTCGGGGAGATCGCACGAGCCGAGGGCATGCTCTCCAACGAGCGCTTCACAGCCAACGCGCCCGCCGAGGTCGTCGAGGCCGAGCGCGAGAAGCTGGAGCGCTACCGGCGTGAGCTCGATGCCCTCGGCGGTTGACTGGCTCGAGTCGCTGAGTCCGTGGCCGCGGGACGGCTTCGGGCTGGAGCGCATGCGGGCGCTGCTGGCCGAGCTCGGCGATCCCCAGCTCGAGTTCCCGTCCATCCACGTCGTCGGGACGAACGGCAAGTCGACCACCGCGAGGACGATCGAGGAGACGCTGCTGCGCGAGGGCGTCTCCGCAGCCGCCTACCTCTCGCCGCACGTGACCGGCTGGGCGGAGCGGATTCGCGTCGGAGGAGCCGAGGTCGACGTCGAGCGCGCGCTCGCGAGGGTCAGGCCCCCGGCCGAGGCGCTCGGAGCCACGCAGTTCGAGGTCCTGACGGCGGCAGCTCTGGCCGAGTTCGCCGAGGCCGGGGTGGAGTCGGCGGCGGTCGAGGCGGGCCTCGGCGGACGCCACGACGCCACCAACGTCCTGCGCTCGCCGGTGCAGGTGCTGACGAACGTGAGGCTCGAGCACACCGAGGTGCTCGGCACGACGCGCGAGGAGATCGCCGCCGAGAAGCTCGCGGTCGTCCGGCCGGGATCGACCGTGGTGCTCGGCGAGCCCGAGTGGGAGCCGCTCGCGAGGCTGAACGGCGCCGGCCGGGTCGTCGTCGAGACGGGCGGAAATCAGGCGCTGGGAGGTGCGGCGGCGAGCGCGTTCCTCGGCCGCCCGGTCGAGCCCGCCGACGTGCAGCTCGCCGGACGGCTCGAGCGCCGCGGCAACGAGATCTGGGACGGGGCACACACCCCCGACGCGGTCCGGTACGTGGCGCCGCTGCTTCCGAAGCTCGGCTCGATCGTCCTGTCGATCCTGTCGGACAAGGACGTCGACGGGCTGCTCGAGGAGCTCGCGCCGCTCGCCGACGCGCTCGTCGCAACGAGCTCGTCGAGCCCGCGCGCGCTTCCCGCCCTTGCTCTCGCCGAGCGTGCGCGCGGCCGTTTCGCCTGCGTCGAGGCGGTCGAGGACCCGCGCGCGGCGCTCCACCGGGCGCACGAGATCGGCGAGCCCGTGCTCGTCACGGGCTCGCTCTACCTGCTCGCCGACCTGTCCGCCGCGGGTGTCCGGGAGCCATGGCTCAACACGGTCCGCGCCTGAGCGTCTTCGCCTTCGTCGCGATCGCCCTGGCGGTGTTCGTGGGGTTGGCGTTTACGGCGGGGTACATAATCGGCAAACTGCTGTTGTAGTGCCGTCGTCTTTCTCATCCCATCTGCTGCTCGGCGACTTCTTCGCCTCCCGAACCTGGTCGCTCACTCGCGGCGGGCTGATCGCGATCGGCGTCGTCTTCTGGCTCGCGATCGGCTTCTGGACGTTCAAGGACGCTCGGCGCAGGATTGCGAGCCCCTGGCTGGTCGCGCTGGCGACCGCCGTCGGCCTGGTGCCCCCGTTCTTCGGAGCGCTCATCTACATGCTCTTCCGCCCGCCCGAGTACCTCGACGAGGTGCGTGAGCGCGAGCTGGAGATCAAGGCGATCGAGGAGCGCCTCGCGGGTGGCCGGAGCGAGTGCCCGGTCTGCCGGGCCGAGATCGAGCCGACTTTCCTCGTCTGCCCCGTCTGCACGACGCGGCTGAGAGAGGCATGCCCGACCTGCAAGGCCCCGCTCGAGCCGCTCTGGCAGATGTGCCCGCACTGCGAGACGCCCGTGACGCGGAGGCCGACGGCGGGCCTGGTCGAGGCGCTCGAGAGCACGATGGCGGCCGAGCCGGTCGAGCGGCCCCGGTCGCGGCGCCGGCCACCCCGGACGCCGCCTGCCGAGTAGACTCCGCGCTCCGTGGCAGCGGAGCGGACACTGGTGCTCGTCAAGCCGGACGCGGTCGGTCGCGGGCTCGCCGGCGAGATCGTCGGCCGGTTGGAGCGGCGCGGCCTCGTGATCAGGGCCGCGAAGCTCGTCAGGGTCGATCGGGCGCTCGCCGAGCAGCACTACGCGGAGCACCGCGACAAGCCCTTCTTCGGCGAGCTGGTCGAGTTCATCACCTCGGCGCCGACGCTGGCGCTCGTGGTCGAAGGCGAGTCGGCGATCCCGGTCGTGCGGACGACGATGGGCGCGACCAACCCGAAGGATTCGCCGCCGGGGACGATCCGCGGCGACCTGGCCCTGGCGATGCCCGACAACCTCGTCCACGGCTCCGACTCGCCGGAGTCCGCGCAGCGCGAGATCGGGCTCTGGTTCACGGACGATGAGCTCGTCTGAGTGAACCCGGCCGCCGGGGAGATCTGGACGGCGCGCACGTGGAGCTGAGCGATCACGCGGCGGTCAACAAGGCCCAGTGGGAGGCCTGGGCCCCCGGGTACGAGGCCGGCGGCCGCCGCGGCTGGTCGGGCGAGCACGAGCCGAGCTGGGGGATCTGGCATGTGCCGGAGGCGGAGCTGCGCGCTCTCCCCGACGTGGACGGGAAGGACGTCGTCGAGCTCGGCTGCGGCACTGCGTACTGGTCGGCCTGGCTCGCGCGCTTGGGGGCGCGGCCGGTCGGCGTCGACATCACCGATGCCCAGCTCGCGAACGCCAGGAAGTTCATGGCCGAGTACGGGCCCGAGTTCCCGCTCGTCCAGGCTTCCGCCGAAGACGTGCCGCTTCCGGACGAGAGCTTCGACATCGCGTTCTCCGAGTACGGCGCCTCGATCTGGTGCGATCCCTATCTGTGGATCCCCGAGGCCGCGCGGCTGCTTCGCCCGGGCGGCGAGCTGGTCTTCCTCGTCAACGGCACGATCCTGATGCTCTGCATGCAAGAGGACGACTCGCCCGCGACGGACAGGCTCCAGCGCGACTACTTCGGCATGCACCGCTTCGAATGGGAGAGCGACGACGGCGTCGACTTCCACATCGGGTACGGCGAGTGGATCCGCCTCCTGCGGGCGAACGGCTTCGAGGTCGAGGACCTGATCGAGATCCAGGCTCCCGTCGAGGCCGAGGAGACGCGGTCTCCGTTCGTCGACAAGGCGTGGTCGCGGCGCTGGCCGTCGGAGGAGATCTGGAAGGCCCGCAAGCGCTAGCCCCGCTCGTCCTCGCGTCGACCTCGCCTCAGCGACGCGCCATCCTCGAGCAGCTCGGCCTTCCGTTCGTCGCCGTCGCGCCGGACGTACGAGGAGGTGGGCGACGATCCCGTTCGAGCACGCTGCGGGCAAGGCCAGATCGGTCGACGGCGGCGGTCGGCCGGTGCTCGGGGTCGACACCGACGTGTTCTGCGCGGGCAGGCGGCTCGGCAAGGCCGCGAGCACCGGCGAGGCGGCGGCGATGCTCGAGCTCCTCTCGGGCCGCACGCACGAGGTGGTGTCCGGGCTCTGCCTTCGCGCAGAAGGGTGGGAGGAGCTCCACCGCGTCGTCACAGAGGTCGCGTTCCGCCGCCTGGCTCTGCCGGAGATCGAGCGCTATGTCGGCGCCGGCGAATGGCAGGGTCGAGCCGGGGCGTACGCGATCCAGGGGCTGGGCGCCTCGCTCGTCGAGCGGGTCGAGGGGGACTATCTGAACGTGGTCGGGCTACCCGCCGCACTCCTCGTCCGTCTGCTCGCCGAGCGCTTCCCGGGCCGCTACGGCTTCGGTTGAGCGCCGGCGGTGTCCCGACTGACTCACGGCTCGGGCGGTGCACGCCGCTAGACTCGGAGCCCGGTCATGACCCTCTTCGACACGCTCACGGGCTTCGGCAGCCGCGACATGGCTGTGGACCTCGGCACGGCGAACACGCTCGTCTACGTCCGGGGCCGCGGCATCGTCCTCTCCGAGCCGTCCGTCGTCGCAATCGATACGCGGAGCGGAGAGGTTCACGCCGTCGGTGTGGAGGCGAAGCGCATGCTCGGCCGGACGCCGGGATCGATCCAGGCGATCAGGCCGCTCAAGGACGGTGTCATCGCCGACTTCGACGTCACGGAGCAGATGCTGCGCCACTTCATCCACAAGGTGCACCAGCACCGCTTCGCGCATCCCCGGGTCGTCGTCTGTGTCCCGTCCGGGGTCACGGGCGTCGAGCGGCGCGCCGTCGAGGAGGCGACGCTGAGCGCCGGCGCGCGGCAGGCCTACCTGATCGAGGAGCCGATGGCCGCGGCGATCGGAGCGGGGCTCCCGATCGCGGAGCCGGCCGGGAACATGATCGTCGACATCGGCGGCGGGACGAGCGAGGTGGCCGTCATCTCGCTCGGCGGCATCGTCGTGTCCCAGAGCCTGCGCGTCGGCGGCGACGAGATGGACGAGGCGATCATCAACCACGTCAAGAAGGAGTACAAGCTGCTGATCGGCCAGCAGACCGCCGAGGAGATCAAGCTCGAGATCGGCTCCGCGCATCCGCTGCGCGAGGAGATCCAGGCCGAGGTTCGCGGGCGGGACCTGCTCACCGGGCTCCCGAAGACCGTGATCCTGTCGTCGGACGAGGTGCGTCACGCGCTGGACGAGCCGGTCGGCCAGATCATCGACGCGATCAAGCAGACGCTGGACAAGACACCGCCCGAGCTGGCCGCGGACATCATGGACAGGGGCCTGATGCTGGCCGGGGGCGGATCGCTGCTCGGTGGCCTGGACGAGCGACTCCGGCAGGAGACGCACATGCCGGTGCACGTCGCCGAATCGCCGTTGACCTGCGTCGCGGTCGGCTCCGGCCGCAGCCTCGAGGAGTTCGAGGTCATCCACCGCTCGCAGAAGACGCGCGGGCGGGGGCGCCGCAACAACTACCGCGCCTGACCCTTTCGGCCCCCTGTGGGCGTCGTCACACTCGATGCCCGCTCCTCTTCGCCTGCAGATCGGGGCCGGGGCGGGACTGCGGCGGTGCTCCGCGGGCTTGCCTAAACTGGAGTGCTCGTGCCTCGCAACCGATCAGTTCGGGTCGCGGCGCTTGGTGCGGCGCGAGAACGCCAGGTCGCTCCCTCCCAGGTCTCGTCTCGTGCAGCGAGCGTGCTCCGCCGGAGGATCGTCGTGGCCGTGCTCGTCCTCGTGTCGCTCGGGCTCCTGACCGTCTATTTCCGCGAGTCCTCGGGGGGAGGTCTGCACAGCGTGCAGAGCGCAGGCTCGAGCGTGCTGCGCCCCTTCGAGGTCGCGGCGAACCGGGTCGCGCAGCCGTTCCGCGACGCGGCGAGCTGGGTCGGCGGGCTCTCCGGGGCCCGCTCGGACAACAAGAAGCTCCGGCGGGAGCTCGCCCAGGCACGCGCGGAGGTGATCAGGCAGCAGGCGGCCACCCATGAGAACGCCGACCTCAAGCGCCTGCTGCACTACAGCCAGAGCCGGAGCTTCCCGCAAGACTTCCGGCCGCTCACCACGAGCGTGATCGCCCGGGCGGCCGGGCAGTTCGACCAGCGTGTCGTCGTCGACGTGGGCCGAGCCAACGGCTGCCAGCTCAACGACCCGGTCGTGACCGACGCCGGCCTCGTCGGCCAGGTGACCAGGGTGTACGCGAGCGTCTGCCAGGTGACGCTGATCACGGACGAGTCGAGCTTCGTCTCGGTACTCGACCTGAAGACGGGCGCAGCCGGCCTGCTCCGTCACAGCGACTCCGGCAGCTCGATCATCATGGACAACGTCCCGAAGTCCGCACAGATGCAGGCCGGCGACCCGATCATCACGGCCGGCTGGCGCACGCCGAAGCTGTCGTCGATCTTCCCACGCGGCATTCCGGTCGGGATCGTGTCGAGCGTCAACCAGACCGACATCGATCCCAACAAGCAGATCGAGGTCACGCCGTTCGTCGACTTCGGCGCTCTCCAGTACATGTTCGTCCTCGCCCGGAAGCCCGGCACCCCGTGATCGACGCCGCGAAGGTCGCCGTGCTCGTCTTCGTTGCCTCGATCCTCGAGGTCTCCGTGTTCTCGGACGTGAAGATCCTCGGCGGCGTCCCCGACCTGGTGCTCGTCACGGTGGTTGCCGTGGCGCTGCTCCGCGGCGCGATCACCGGAGCGTGCGCGGGGTTCTTCGCGGGACTCGTGCTGGACACGGCCACGCTCGAAACGCTGGGGCTCAGCTCGCTCCTGTTGACGTTGATCGGTTACTGGGTCGGCCGGTACGGCGAAACGACGGGCCGCGACCGGACGCATGCGCCGTTCGTGTCGGTGGCCGTCGTCACCTTCCTGTACGCGCTCGGCGGGCTGGCGCTCCGCTTCGTCCTCGGCCAGCCGGCTCCGGCGCGCGTCGTCCTGCTCGACTCGCTGTTCCAGGGCATCGCCCTCAACCTGCTGCTGACCGTTCCGGTCTACGCAGTGGCGCGCCGCCTGCTGCCGCCCCGGCTCCGGGTCACGCGCGGAGAAGGAGCGCCGGCAGTTGGCTAAGCCCCCTCGCTCGCGGATCCCGCGCTTCCTGCCGCCCGATCCGCGCGTCTCGAAGCCGTACCTGCTGACGCCGAGGATGGCCCTGCGCGTCGCGATCATGGGCGCGGTCGCGCTTGTCGCCTTCGGGATCCTGTTCCTCCGTCTCTGGTCGCTCCAGGTGCTCGCAGCGACGAAGTACCGGGGCGAGGCGCAGAGCAACCAGATCCGCACGATCTCGCTCGAGGCTCCGCGCGGTCCGATCCTGGACAGCCACGGCGCCCCGCTCGTCGAGAACACGGTCTCGAACAGCGTCGTCGTCTGGCCGGCCGATCTGCCCAAGGGGCGGGTGCTGGGCGACGAGCTCTGGCAGCTCGGCAAGGTGCTGAACACGACGCCGAGCCACATCCGGGCCGTGCTCAGGGCGCATCGGAACGACGGGCCCCCGGCGACGACGCCGGTCACGCTCGAGGTCGACATCAGCTCCGATCAGGCCGACTACATCTACGAGCACGCGGCGCGGTTCAACGGCGTCGAGATCAGGCCGACCTACCTGCGCTACTACAACTCGGAGGGCCTGCTCGCACAGACGCTCGGTTACGTCGGCCGGATCGACGCGCACCAGTACAAGCAGCTCAAGCACTCGCCGGTCGGCTACGAGCTCGACGACCGGATCGGGCAGGCGGGGGTCGAGGCCGCCTACGACCAGTACCTGCACGGCCGCCACGGCACGGCGCAGGTCACCGTCGACTCCACCGGGCGGCCGACCGCTCGCCCGCAGGCGAAGATCAAGCCGAGGCCGGGCGACGCCGTGCGACTGACGATCGACATCGGCCTGCAGCGTGCCGCCGAGAACGCGCTCGCCTACGGGATCAGGGTGGCGCAGGGGACGAAGGACGGCTGGGCGGCCGACGGGGGCGCGATCGTCGCCATGGACCCGAACACCGGCGCGATCCTCGCGCTCGCATCGAGTCCGACCTACAAGCCGCGCGTCTGGGTTCACCGGACCGCGAACGGCCTGAGGCCGCTGCAGGACCCGAGGGCGGCCGCGCGCGCCAACTATCCGATCCTGAACCGCGGGCTCGACGTCACCTATCCGCCCGGGTCGACCTGGAAGCCGGTCACCGCGCTCGCGGCGCTCGAGGAGAACATCGTCGGCGCCAACGAGCCGCTCGACTGCACGGGGAGCTACACGGTCAAGACGATCTACGGGGCACCGCAGACGTTCAAGAAC
This sequence comes from uncultured Actinomycetes bacterium, assembly GCA_963742925.1. Taxonomy (GTDB): domain Bacteria; phylum Actinomycetota; class Thermoleophilia; order Gaiellales; family Gaiellaceae; genus PALSA-612. The sequence goes on from CAVUNV010000001.1 coordinate 54,879, forward strand.
TGGAACCCGTTCGTCAACCAGTACATGACGATGCCGACCGCGCTCACGCAGTCCTGCGACACCTACTTCTACCAGCTGGGCTGGGACTTCTACCAGTTGCCCGCCAACCGCGGCCAGCCGCTGCAGAGTTGGGCCTCGAGGTTCGGCTTCGGCAAGTACACCGGCGTCGACGTCGGTCCCGAGGCGGACGGCCTGCTGCCGACGATCGCGTGGCGCAAGAAGACGTTCACGCACAAGACGGACCCGAGAAACTGGACGATCGACAGCCTCTGGAAGCCGGGCGACTCGATCCAGCTCTCGATCGGCCAGAAGGACATCGCCGTCACGCCGCTCCAGCTGACGCGCTTCTACGCGCTGCTCGCGAACGGCGGCAAGCTCGTGACCCCGTACCTCGTGCAGGACGTCGAGGCTCCGACCTCCGGGAGCAAGGCGAACCCGACCGTGCTGCAGAGCTTCCAGCCGCCCGCGCCGCAGTCGGCCGGCGTCAACCCGGACTACCTGCAGGTCGTCCGCGACGGCCTCTACGGGGCGACGCACGACCCGCTCGGCACCTCCTCGTCGACCTTCGCCACCTTCCCGGTGCAGGTCGCCGGCAAGACGGGGACCGCCGAGAAGGTGGTCTCGCTGCCCGGAGCCAAGACCTCACAGGTGCTGAACCAGTCGCTCTGGTGCGGCTGGGGCCCGTATGACAGCCCCAAGATCGTCATCTGCGTCGTCATCGAGAACGGCGGCCACGGTGGCACGGCGGCGGCCCCGGCCGCAGCGCAGGTGCTGGCCAAGTTCTTCAACGTCAAGGCGCCGACCACGGGCAAGGTGTCCGACTGATGGTGCAGTACATCGGCACCGCGGCGACGGAGCGGCGACGGCGTCGGCGGCGGCTCTCGTCGCTCGGCCAGACCGAGGACAGCCCGCTCGTCGCGAGGCTCGACTGGACGCTGCTAATGGCCTCCGCTGCGCTCGTCGGCTACGGCCTCTGGGCGATCGGCGGCATCACGAGGCACGCGGTGTCGGGCGATCCGAACTACTACCTCTCGCGCCAGTTCGTGTTCGTCGGCGTCGGGCTCGTCGCCATGGTGGCGATGATCGCGATCGACCCCGAGTGGTACCGCCGCTCGATGCGCGGCATCTACGTGCTCATGCTCTCGATGCTGGCGCTCGTGCTCCTGGCCGGAACGGTCTCGCGGCACTCGAGGCGCTGGATCGACGTCTCGTTCTTCCGCTTCCAGCCCTCCGAGTTCGGGAAGCTGATGCTCGTCCTGTTCGTGGCGGCGCTGCTCGCCGACCGCCTGCAGCGGATGGACGAGCTGAGGACCCCGCTGCTCGCGGTCGCGCTGGGTGCCGTGCCGATCCTGCTCGTCTTCGCCCAGCCGGACCTCGGCAGCGCGCTCGTGTATATGGCCGCGCTCGCCGCCTGCCTGTTCGTCGGCGGCATCCGCTGGGCGCACCTCGCCCTGCTTGCGGCTTCAACGGCCTTCCTCCTCCTGGCCGTGCTCTGGCTGCTACCGGCGGCCGGGGCGCCGGTGCTCAGGCCCTATCAGGTGCACCGACTCACCGGCTTCCTGAGCCCGAGCAGCGATCCGACGGGCGACACCTACAACGTGAACCAGTCCGAGATCGCCGTCGGCGCCGGAGGCGTCAACGGGCGCGGGGTGAACAACGCCACGCAGACGAACCTCAACTACCTGCCGGAATCGCAGACCGACTTCGCCTTCGCCGCCTTCGCCGAGCAGCGGGGCTTCATCGGCGTCGCGGGGCTCCTGCTCCTGTACCTGCTCGTCGTCTGGCGCGGCCTGAAGATCGTCACGGTCGCGCGCGACGGCTTCTCCGCGATCGTGGCGGCGGGGATCGTGTTCGCCTTCGTGTTTCAGATCTTCGTGAACGTCGGGATGACGGTCGGGCTGGCGCCGGTGACCGGGATCACGCTGCCCTTCGTCAGCGTCGGAGGCTCGTCCCTCATCGCGAGCATGGCGATGATCGGGCTGCTTCAGGCGATCCACGCCCGCGGCCGGCGCCGCGGGTGAGACGCCCCTCCAAGGGCGCCGCCGGTCCGGCCGCCGTCATGGCGATCGCGCGCGAGCTGCGCTCGAGCGCGGGCGCAGACCGGCCGCTCGCCGTCACCGGGGTCAGGGAGCTCGCGGCCGCGCTGCGGCGTGAGCTGGCCTACGGCGGCGTGGCGAGCGCGGTGCGCGACGAGAGCGCCGTCGACGGTGCGGCCGCCGTCGTGCACGTCGTTGCCGGACGCGCGAGCGACGAGGACGTCGCGCTGCTCAGGCGGGTGGACCGGGCGGGCATCCCGATCGTCTGCGTGCTCGCCGGTCCCCAGAAGGAGCACGTTCCGGATCCGCCCTACGTGCTCGCCGCGAACGTCGTACGCGTCCCACCCGGCTCCGGGTTCCCGACCGAGGAGATCGCGCGGGTGATCGCGCGGGTCCTCGGCGAGCGGGCCACCCCGCTCGCAGCCCGGCTGCCCGTCCTCCGCGACGCCGTCGTCGATCGGCTGATCTCGCAGTTCGCGCGGCAAAACGGCGTCATCGGCGCCGCCGTCTTCATCCCGGGGGCCGACCTGCCGGTGCTGACGCTGAACCAGATCCGTCTCCTGATGCGGATCGCCGACGCCCACGGGTTCGAGCTCGACCGTGAGCGCATCCCCGAGGTGCTCGGCGTGATCGGGAGCGGGCTCGGCTTCCGCGCCCTCGCCCGCTCGCTACTCGGCGTCGTTCCGGTCGCCGGTTGGGCCGTCAAGGGAGGCATCGCCTACGGCGGGACGCGGGCGCTCGGAGAAGCGGCACGCCGCTACTTCGAGAGCAGGACGCCGGTCACGCGCGTACCGGGCGACCGTTCCGTGTTCCCTCGCTAGAACGCAGACTTCTCCCTCAAAAGGGTCAGGACCTTGTCTCCGCGGTCGACTCCTGCAGCCGATATCAGTTCTCGGTGATGTCGAACGTGCTGATCCAGCGACTCCGGTTCGAGTCGAAGACGATCCTCGTAGCCACACTCGCGCTCGGTTGGATGCTCGTGATCGGCCTCGGCATCGGGGGCTCGAGCGTCGCCCTCTACGTCTCTGACCTCGGTACGGCAGTGGCCGCGCTTGCGGCTGCCCGGGCCTGCGGCCTCGCGGCGGGCAAGTCGGACGGGAGGTTGCGGTGGGTCTGGATCCTCGTCGGGCTGTCGGCCCTCTCGTGGGGCTCGGGACAAGTCGTTTGGTCGTGGTACGAGCTCATTCAGCGGCGTGAGGGTCCGTTCCCGTCGTTTGCAGACGCCGGCTTCCTGGCCGCAGTGCCGTTTGCCGTCGCTGGGATGCTCATGTTCCCGCGGGAAGGCTCGAGCGTCGCCGGCCGCGCCCGCGCGCTGATCGACGGTGTGATCATCGCGTTGTCGGCACTGATGACGAGCTGGGTGTTCGTACTGAAGCCCGTCTTCAGATCGAGTGGAACCGTCCTCGAGCACACCATCAGCCTGGCGTATCCGATCGGAGACGTCATTGTGGTCACGATCGCCCTCTACGTGATCCTACGGGCGCGGCAGAGGAGCGCGGGAGTGCCGCTGTTGCCGGCGCTGATCGGCGGTGCGTTTGTCGCGATGGCATTCTCGGACAGCGCGTTCACCTACTTGACCGGCAAGGGCGAATACGCGACCGGCACGCTTGTGGACGCTGGATGGCTGCTCGGCTTCGTGCTGCTGATCGTCGCATCGCTGCGGCCTGCGGCTCGAGCGCCCGGGCTCGACGAAGCCCGTCCGTCGGGGGGGATGTTGCTTCCGTACGTCGCCGTGGCGATCGCTCTCGTCAGTAGCTCAATGGCCCAATCTCACCTCGACGCGGCTGACGTGTTTCTTGCCTGGCTGCGGACGGCACTGATCGCAGGCCTTGTCCTCAGGCAGGTCTTCATACTCCTCGAGAACTCCTCGCTGACGCGACGGCTCGAGGAGCAGCTCCGGGAGTTGCGCGGGAGTGAGCAGCGCTTCGAGGCGCTGGTGCAGCACTCGTCGGACGTGGTCACGCTGGTCGACTCGAACGGCCGAATTCTCTACCAGAGCGAGTCCGTCATGCGTGTGTTCGGTCATGCGGCCGAGTCGCTGGTCGGAAAGCCGGTTGCGGAGATGATGACGGAGCAGGGTGCGGAGCTCTTCATGCGAACGCTCGACGACCTTCGCGGCGAGGAGGCGAGCATCCGCGTGATTGAGCTGCAGGTTCAGCACGCGAGTGGCCGTCTCTGCCACGCCGAAATGACGATGACGAACCTGCTCGCGAACCGGAGTGTGGGCGGCATCGTCCTCAACACCCGCGATATGAGCGAGCGCAAGGTCCTTCAGGATCAGCTAGTGCACGAGGCCTCCCACGACTCGCTGACGACGCTCGCGAATCGAGGACTGTTCCGCGACCGCGTCGAGAAGGTTCTGCACCGGAGTGACGGGCGGCAGGCGAAACTCACGGTTCTCTTCCTCGATCTGGACGGCTTCAAGGAGGTCAACGACAGCCTCGGTCACGCGATGGGTGACGTGCTGCTGATCCAGGTCGCCGAGCGCCTCCGCTCCTGCGTGCGGCCGACCGATATGGTGGCGCGTCTCGGCGGTGACGAGTTCGCGGTGCTGATCGCGGACAAGAGCGCGGAGCGTGACGGTGCGCTGGTGGCCGACCGGATCACGAAGGCGCTCCGCGAGCCGTTCAAGCTCGAGGGCCGCGAGATCTTCGTCGGCGCTTCGATCGGGATCGCGGCGACGGATCAGGACGTCGATGATGCCGACCACCTGCTGCGAAACGCCGACCTCGCCATGTACCGTGCAAAGGCGACGGGTGCGGCGGCTTCGAGCGTTACCACCCGCGGCTGCACCTAGCGCTTGTCGAGCGACTGCAGCTCGAGGCGGAGCTCCGGCAGGCGATCTCGCGCGACGAGCTCGAGTTCCACTACCAGCCGACGCTCGTCCTCGCAACGGGCCAGATCACGGGGCTCGAGGCGCTCGCCCGCTGGAAGCATCCTCGCCGCGGCTTCGTGCCGCCGGGCGAGTTTATCCCGCTCGCAGAGCAAGCGGGTCTGATCCGCGGGCTTGGCCGCTGGGGCCTTCAGGAGGCCTGCCGCCGGCTTGCCGAGTGGCACGAGCAGTTCCCCGCCCAGGCTGAGCTGACGATGAGCGTCAACATCTCCGGGCACCATCTCGAAGATGCCTCGCTGATCGACGACGTACAGGACGCGCTCGCGATGAGCGGGATCGAGCCGAGCCATCTGCTGCTCGAGATGACGGAGAGCGTCCTGATGGCGAACACCGACGAGAACATCGATCTGCTTACTCGGCTCAAGGAGCTAGGGGTCGGGCTCGCCATCGACGACTTCGGGACGGGCTATTCGTCGCTCGCCTACCTCCACCGTTTCCCCGCCGACGTGATCAAGATCGACCGCTCGTTCGTGGAGCGGATCGGAGTCTCGGAATCGGACGCCGAGCTGCTGCGCACGATCGTCCAGCTCGGGCAGAGCCTGCGGATGGTGACCGTCGCCGAGGGCGTCGAGACGGCCGAGCAGGCCTTGGCGTTGAAGGGCATGGGCTGCGAGTTCGCGCAGGGCTTCCACTTCCACCGCGCCCTGCCACCCGACCGGCTGCAGCAACTCCTCGCACCCGAGGCGGCGAGGTCCGAACGGGCGCGCCGTCGAGCAGCCGCGTAGCCCCCGTATCAGCCCACCGGAGGTGCGATACCGCGCGCGGCGAAGACGCGCTTGGCCGAGCGGGCCGCGTTCAGCGTCCGCGCAAAGCCGAGGAAGGGTGCCAGGTGGATGATCGTCTCGACGATCTCGCCCGGCTCGACGCCGACGTTGAGAGCGATGCCAATGTGGTACTCGAGCTGCGGCTCGGCTCCGCCCATTGCCGTGAGCGCGGCGATGGCCGTCAGCTGCCGGGTACGGTCGTCGAGGCCGGTGCGGCTGTAGACGTCGCCGTAGCCGAACTCGACGACGTAGCGGGCCAGATCGGGTGCGATGTCGCGAACGCCCTCGATCACGCGCTCGCCGTGCTCACCGGCCAGCTCCCTCAGGCGCTCCCACCCCCGCTCGTAGCGATCGTCGGCCACTGCCCTAAGTATGGAGGCGGTGCCAGACTGAAGTCTGGCACTCAGCCCCTGCTCGGCCACGTACACCGCCGTCCGACCCGGGTCCTACTATCGCGGCCGTGGACGATCACCACGACGCTCTCGCCCGATCGGTTCGCGAAGCGGAGGAGCTGCTCGAGATCGAGGAGGCCGACGCCTGGTTCGAGTATCTCGAGGCGACCCGGAACCAGTCGGTCACTCGCTACCGGGAGGTCGAGCCGTGGGCCTGGGCCCGCCTCAACCAGCGCCTTCGAGCCCTCGGCGCCCGCCGCGCGAAGCTCAAGCCGGCGACCGCGGCCTGATCCCCCGGGCTCGCCGCGGAGACCGCCTCTCCCGGCACTGCTACCCTGCACGAGAGGTTTTTCCCATGTTGTTTGAACGGAACGCGCTGCGCGCATCGACTTTCACCGCTCCTGCGGCTGGCCGCGCGCGCGCTTCCCATAAAGGAGAATTCATTTGCCATTGCCTTGGTTTCGACGCCGTCCTCGGGGATCCGAGACGGAATCCAGCCGTGAAACATCACCCGAACCGAAAGAGTCCGCCCGGCCTGTAGAGGCCGTTGCACAGCCCGAGCACGCCTCGGGCGCCACCGAGGCTGCTCCACGGCCCCGCCGCCGTCGCGGCAGTCGTGGCGGCAAGGGCCGCAAGCGCTCCGCCGCGTCCACGACGGCGAACGGTGCCGCCGCCGCCGAGCCGGCTCCCAAGCCGGAGGCCGCGAAGCCGAAGCCCGCGAGAGCCGCGAAGCCCCCGGCCAGGCGCGCGAAGCGCTCCGAGCCGCGGCGCCGCCAGCAGACCCGTAAGCCCCTCCCGCAGGCCAAGCGCGAGCTGCTCGTCTCGGTCAACGTGACCGAGCAGCGCGTCGCCGTCCTCGAGGACGACCGGCTTGCCGAGGTCTACCTCGAGCGCCCCGGCCGCCGCTCGATTGCGGGCAACGTCTACAAGGGCGTCGTCGACAACGTGCTCCCCGGGATGGAGGCGGCGTTCGTCGAGATCGGCCTCGAGAAGAACGGTTTCCTCTACGTCGACGAGATCGTCGGCCCCGAGCTCGAGGGCCGGCGCCACGGCCGCCGCATCCAGGACCTGCTGAGCCGTGGCCAGGAGATCCTCGTCCAGGCCGTCAAGGATCCGATGAAGACGAAGGGGGCGCGCCTGACGACCGAGATCTCGCTCCCCGGCCGCTTCGTCGTCTACGTCCCGCAGGGCGAGGGCGTCGGCGTCTCGCGCCGGCTCGAAGACGACGAGCGGGTGCGTCTGCGCGACATCCTCAAGAAGCTCGAGCTGCCCAAGGGCGGCGTGATCGTGCGAACCGCCGCCGAGGGGGCGTCCGCCGAGGACATCGAGCGCGACATCCGCTTCCTCGAGAAGATCTGGAAGGAGATCCAGACGCGGGCCAAGAAGCTCCCGGCGCCGTCGCTCGTCTACCACGAGGCCGAGCTGCCGCTCCGCGTCGTGCGCGATCTGTTCACCGGCGACTTCGAGCGAGCGCTCGTGGACGACGACCTCACCTACAAGCGCATCACCGGCTACCTCAAGAAGACCTCTCCGCACATGGCCGACCGTGTCACGCGCTACCGCGAGAAGGAGCCGCTGTTCGAGACCTACGGGGTCGACGCCGAGATCCGCTCCACGCTCAGCCGCCGCGTCGATCTCCCCTCGGGCGGCTATCTCGTGTTCGACTACGCCGAGGCGTTCACGGTGATCGACGTCAACACGGGCCGCTTCGTCGGCTCGCGCTCGAAGACCTCGGGCGCGCGGCTCGAGGACACGATCACGAAGAACAACCTGGAAGCCGTCAAGGAGGTCGTCCGCCAGCTCAGGCTCCGGGATATCGGCGGAATCATCGTGATCGACTTCATCGACATGGCGAACCCGAAGAACCGGGCGCAGGTCGAAGAGGAGCTGAAGGAAGAGCTGGAGCGCGACCGGACGAAGACGTACGTCGTCGAGATCTCGCCGCTCGGCCTGGTCGAGATGACGAGGCAGAACGTCACCGACGGGCCGCGCGAGATCCTCACCAAGCGCTGCCCGACCTGCGCCGGCGACGGAATCGTGGTCTCGGAGATGTCCACCGCGGTCGACGCGGAGCGCCGGCTCCGGGCGCTCGCCGCGCAGAGCCCGCGTACCAAGGCGTTCAGAGTCGAGCTCAACGCGCACGTCGCTTCGATCCTGATCGGCCCAGGGGCGGAGCGGCTCAAGGAGATCGAGGCCGTCACGAAGCGCGTCTTCCTGCTGGAGGGCAAGGAGGGCGTGCCGCTCGACCACCTCACGGTCCTCGACAAGGGCACCCTCGAGAAGCTGGCACCCGCGTCGCCGTACAGCGAGGGTCAGGAGATCGACGTCAAGCTGGTGGAGGTCGGGTTGCACGACCCCGACGCCGGGATGGGTCGACTCGACGGCTCTGCCGTCTGTGTCGGCGGCGCGGCGCGTCTCGTCGGCAAGAAGGTGAAGGCCCGTGTCGAGCGGGTTATCGACGGGACGATCTACGCGAGCGTCGTCGGAGCACCCGTCGCGGAGGCCCTTGCCCCGATCACCGCCGAGGGTCTCGCCGAGAAGCCGACCCGGGCGGGTACCCGCAAGGGCGCCGAGCCGGCCGCCACGGTGGAGCCGGAGTCGCCGGAGGGCGTGCTGGAGGAAGAGGCCGTGCCGGATCTGGAGGCGGTGCCCGATCTAGAGGCCGTGCCGGAGGAAGAGGTCGTGGCCGAGGAAGAAGTCGTGGTCGACGAGAAGAAGGAGGCGGCTCGCGAGCAGGCCGCCGGTGAAGCGGAGGCCGGCGAAGAGTCGCCCGGCGGGCCGACCGGCGAGGAGAAGCCGAAGCGGAAGCGGACGCGCCGTGGCTCTCGTGGCGGCCGCCGCCACCGCAAGCCCGCCGCGGCCACCGCGACGGCGGGCGCGGTCAACGGCGCCGTCGAGGCCGAGGAGATCGATGCTGCTGCGCCGCGGATCCATCTGCCCGACCCGTCCCTCGGCTCCGGAGCCGAGGAGGAGCGGTCCGGGAACGGCGATCAGCCCCCGGCCCGGAAGCGTCGATCCCGCTCGCGGCGCCCAGCGGCTCCCAGCGAGCCGGTGGCCGCTGTCACGGAGGACGGCGGGTCGCCGCCGGATGCCGCTGAAGCAGAGGCGACCCCGGACGGCGCGCCCACACGCAAGAAGACACGTCGTGGCTCGAGGGGCGGCCGGCGCCGCCGCAAGGCCCCTGCGCCGGCATCGACCGAGTCGGCCCCGGAATCATGAGCTACACTGGAAACGCGGGCAGCAAGCCCGCATTTGTACGCTTAACCCTCTTATGACCTACGCAATCATCTCGCTCGGCGGCAAGCAGTACCGCGTCCAGGAAGGGCAGCGCCTGCTCGTGGACCAGCTCAAGCACGCCGACGGCAACACGTTCCATCCGGACGTGCTGTTCATCGGCGGCGAGGGCAAGGCCGAGTTCGTCCCCAAGGGGACGCAGGTGACGGCGAAGGTTCTCGGCAGCGCGCTCGGCGACAAGATCCGGATCGGCAAGTACAAGAAGCGCACCGGGTACCGCCGCCACACCGGTCATCGCAGCAAGCTGACGCAGATCGAGATCACCGCGATCGGCGCCAAGGCCGCTGCGGCCAAGCCGAAAGCCGAGACGGCCGAGAAGCCGAAGCCGGCGACCAGGCCGAAGCCGGCAGCAACCGCGAAGCCGGCCGCGGCGAAGCCGAAGGCTCCCGCGAAGCCCCGGGTGAAAGCGCAAACCGAAGCGAAGGCTGAATCGGCGAAGGCTGAGCCGTCTCAGGCGGAGTCGGCAGAGATTGGGGAGGCTGAGTAATGGCGCACAAGAAGGGACTCGGATCGTCGCGGAACGGCCGCGACTCCAAGCCGAAGATGCTCGGCGTGAAGATCTTCGCCGGCCAGGAGGTCAAGGCCGGGATGATCATCGTCCGCCAGCGCGGGACGCACTTCCGCCCCGGCCCCGGCACCGGGCTCGGACGGGATCACACGATCTTCGCGACTCGCCCCGGCACGGTTGCGTTCCGGTCGAGCGGCGAGCGCCGCTTCATCGAAGTCACCGACTAGCCCGCGCAGTCGCCACAGCCTCCCGGCGGTACCGTTCGGCCGATGTTCAGCGATCGTGCCCGCATCCACGTCGCCGCCGGCCGCGGCGGCGACGGCGCGCTGAGCTTCCGGCGCGAGAAGCACGTCCCGAAGGGCGGGCCTGACGGCGGTGACGGCGGGCCCGGCGGCTCGGTGATCCTCGTCGCTGATCCCGATCTGCGCGACCTGTCCGCGTTCCGCACCCGGCGCGTGATCGCCGCGGGCAAGGGCGGCCACGGCGGTGGCACCGGCCGCCACGGCGCTGCCGGCGCGGACGTCGAGCTGCGAGTGCCGGTGGGAACCGAGGTTCGCGACGAGGGTGGCGAGCTGGTCGCCGACCTGGCCAGGCCGGGGGCGACCGTCGTTCTCGCCCGTGGTGGCGCTCCGGGCCGCGGAAACCGCCATTTCGCGACGCCCACACGTCAGACGCCGCGCTTCGCCGAGGTGGGGATGCCCGGCGAGGAAGCCGACATCGAGCTCCACCTGAAGCTGCTCGCCGACGCGGCGCTCGTCGGGCAGCCGAACGCCGGGAAGTCCTCGCTCCTGCGCCGGATCTCGAATGCCAGGCCGAAGGTGGCCGAGTATCCGTTCACGACGCTCCAGCCCGTGCTCGGCACGGTCGACGCCCCGGACGGCCGCCAGTTCGTGGTCGCCGACGTGCCGGGGCTGATCGAAGGCGCCGCCGAAGGTCTTGGTCTCGGACACGAGTTTCTCGCGCACCTCGAGCGGGCCCGCGCGCTCGTGCACGTGATCGATGCGGCGGCCGGCGATCCGGCCGAGCAGTTCCACGCCGTCGACCGGGAGCTCGCCGCCTACGGCCAGGGGCTCGACGAGCTGCCGCAGATCGTCGTCCTGAACAAGACGGACATCGCGCCGGAGCCGGCTCTCGACGTCTCGGACGAGCGGATCCTCGGCGTCTTCCCGCTGTCGTGCGCGACCGGCGAGGGCGTCGAGCTGTTCAAGCGCTCGCTCTTCTCGCTGATCCCGGAGCCGGCCGAGCCCGTCGTCGACGAGAGCGCGGTGCCGGAGTTCATGGTCTACCGGCCGAAGCCGCGCCGCGCCTCGTTCAGGATCCTGCGCACGGACCGCGGCTACCGCATCGTCGGAAGCCCGCCGGACGAGGACGAGCTCGCCGAGGCGCTGCGCGCGGCGGGCGCCCGGGTGGGCGACGAGATCGCCGTCGGCGAGGAGACGTTCGAGTACCGGTGACCGGCCTGCTCGGAGGCGCGTTCGACCCGCCGCACGCCGGGCACGTGGCGCTGCTCCGGGACGCACGTGCGCACTTCGGCTTCGACCGGGTCGTGGTGCTCGTCGTCGCGGACCCCGGGCACAAGGATGTGACGACCGACGCCTCGACGCGGCTCACCCTTGCGCGGGCCGCGTTCCCCGGCGAGGAGGTCGAGCTCGACCCGCACGCTCGCACGATCGACACCCTGCGCGAGAGGGACTTCGACGATCCGCTCTTCCTGATCGGCGCCGACCAGTTCGCGGACTTCCTGACCTGGAAGGATCCCGACGGGGTGCTCGATCTGTCGCGCGTCGGCGTCGCGACCCGCCCCGGCTACCCGAAGGACCGCTTCCAGCGCGTGCTCGCCGAGCTCGCGCGTCCCGACCGGGTCAGCTTCTTCGAGATCGAGTCGGTCGACGTCTCCTCGAGCGACATCCGGACCCGCGTCGCGCGTGGCAAGCCGATCGACCGACTCGTCCCGATCGCGGTCGCCCGCGAGATCGAGCGGCTCGGGCTCTACCGGCCACGCGGGCGGCGCGGCTAGACTTCGCCCCAGTTCCGATCACCAGGAGACGAAACCGACTGACGTCACTCGAACAAGCCCGCCGCATCGCCGGCCTCGCGCAGGAGAAGCTGGCGCAGGACGTGGTCATCCTCGATATGCGGCCGGTCTGCACCTACACCGACTACTTCGTGATCTGCACGGGCCAGAACCCGCGGCAGACGAAGGCGATCTACGACGAGGTTCATGCTCGCCTGAAGCACGACGGCCGCACCCTCCCGCGTTCGGTCGAGGGGGAGCGGGACGCGACCTGGGTCGTCGCCGACTACCTCGACGTCGTGCTCCACGTCTTCACCCCCGAGACGCGCGGGTACTACCGCCTCGAGCAGCTCTGGGGCGACGTGCCGTCGGTCGAGCTCGAAGCAGCAAGCGCCTGAGGGCTAAACTGACCGTCGCGGGGCCGTAGCTCAGTTGGGAGAGCGTCTGGCTGGCAGCCAGAAGGTCAGGGGTTCGAGCCCCCTCGGCTCCATAGGGCAGCGTAAGGACGGAGAGCGGGCCGGTGATGTCGGTCAACCTCGGCCGACGTAGGGCATCTTGGTTGCCATGACCGTCATGAACTGGACGTTCGTGTCGAGCGGCAAGGTGGCCATGTAGACGACTGCCCGTGCGACGTCTGCTGCGTCGATCGTCGGTTCGCACTGGATAGTGCCGTCGGCTTGGAGGACGCCCGTGGTACGCATCGGCTCGGTCAGATCCGTGGCGGCGTTGCCGATGTCGATCTGTCCGCAGGCGATGTCGTAGGCTCGGCCGTCGAGGGAGGTCGATCGCGTGAGGCCGGTGATCGCGTGTTTGGCTGCCGTGTAGGGGGCGGAGTGGGGGCGAGGAACGCTCGCGGAGATGGAGCCGTTGTTGATGATCCTCCCGCCGCGGGGCGATTGTCGTTTCATGATCCGGAACGCCTGCTGGGTACAGAGGAAGGCGCCGGTCAGGTTGGTCTCGATCACGGAGGCCCAGTGCTCGAGGCTGAGGTCCTCCAGTACCACGGCAGGGGCGCTCACGCCGGCGTTGTTGAACAGCAGATCGAGCCGTTCGAATCTCGCCTCGATCTCGGCGAAGACCGCCGTCACCGACTCGGGGTCGCGGACGTCGCAGACGAGCGCGAGGGCGCCGTGGCCCGCCTCCGCGGCTACCGCGTCCAGCGGGGCGCGGCGGCGGCCCACGAGGATGACGGTGAAGCCGGCCTGCGCCAGAGCGACCGACGAAGCCCGCCCGATGCCTGACCCCGCCCCGGTGACCAGTGCCGTCCTGATCACCGTGCCGTCACCGCACCCGGCAGGGCACCGAGCTCGTCCTCGACGTAGACACGGATGATCTCGTCGAAGCCGGTCTCGGCACGGAATCCGAGCTGGAGCGCGCGGCGTGGGTCGAACGCGTGCGGCCAGCCTGCGACGATCCGCATGATCTCCTCGTCCGGCTCGCGCCGGATGCGGCGGGTGGCCTCCTCGCCGGCGACGCGTCGCAACGCCACGATCTGCTCCGCCACCGTCGCGGAGACCCCGGGCATGGTCAGGCAGCGCCTGCCGCCGAGCGCGCTGCTGTCGATCATCGCTGCGTGCAGAAGGAAGCCGACCGCCGCGCGCGGCGAGGCAAACCAGTGGCGCACCTCGTCCGGCACCGGCAACACCGCCTGCTCGCCGTTCAGCGGCTCGCGGATGATGCTCGAGAAGAAGCCCGATGCTGCACGATTGGGCGGGCCCGGCCGGACGCAGATCGTCGGCAGCCGAAGAGCGATCCCGTCGAGGAAGCCGCGCCGGCTGTAATCCGACAGCAGCAGCTCGCCCATCGCTTTCTGCGTCCCGTAGCTCGTCAGCGGCGTCGTGCAGTGATCGTCGCCGATCACGTCCGGAAACGGTGCACCGAACACGGCGATCGACGACGCGAACACAACGCGCGGTCGGTAGCCGGCGCCCGACCTGCGAGCCGCGTCGAAGAGAGATCGTGTGCCGTCGAGGTTCACCCGGTAGCCCTTCTCCAGGTCGGCCTCCGCCTCGCCGGAGACCACAGCCGCGAGGTGGAAGATCACGTCCGGCCGGCCCGACACCAGGTCGGCGGCGACCCCGTCCTCGGCAACGTCTGCAACCACGTGATCGATCTCGACGGCTGCAGGAGCGGGCGGCTCGGGCTCGGTGACATCGGCGAGCGTCAGCCGCGAGACCGGCTCGCCGCCGAGGCCCCCGTCCTCCACGAGCCGCTTTGCGAGCTTGCGACCGAGCATGCCCGCCGCACCGACAACCAGGATGCGCACGGCCTGGAGACTAAAGCTACTCGACGTAGGGGATCGTCAGCGGCCCTCTCACCTGGCGACGGCGGTCATGCGAAGAGCCGTCTGTCGACGTAGTGCAGGTCTTTCGAGTCGAAGTACGGCTCGGCCCATTTACCGGTCGTCGATAGGAACCAGCCGGCCGACGCGGCGGCTTGGGTCTTGGACGCGGCCGGAGCCTTGGTCTTCTGCGCCGTTGTCGAAGCGCGATCGAGGAACTGGAAGTGGTCGACGAGCCCGAGCGCTTCGATGGCGAAGGCGGTCGCGACGTTTGGGTCGCGGATTGCAAGCAGGTTGTCGCCGTTGAGTTGCTCGCCGCCGAGTGCCAGGTTCGACGACCCGCAGTAGACGACCGGGTCGTCGCCGTTGAATCCGCAGACGACGAACTTGTGGTGCACCTGATGGCCGACGCCGCCGATGTTGCGGACCTGGTTGAACGGGGGCGGGAGCTGGGTGCTCACGGGCTTACCGGTGACGAGCACGCCTCTCTTCGTGCCCGGCTGGTAGAGAGAGATCCCGGAGGCGCTGTCGGAGATGCCGAAGCTGAAGATGCTCTCGTTGGCGTGGAGCTCGGTCAGTGCCGTGTAGACCGGGCTCGTGCCCTGGTCGATCGACATGACGGCGAACAGGACGCTTCCGGCTGATGCCGACTTCTGGCCTTCCTCGGCGATCCGGGCGGCCAGAGCGTCGAGCGTCGCCGTGGCGAAGTCTTGCGTGTGTGGAGCGAACGTGATCTCCGTGGGCGGCGTCTTCGCGGTGGAGAACGAAGCGGTCTCGCCCGACAGGCCGGTTGCGAGAAAGGCCGGCAGCTTCGCCTTCCCGGTCCAGACAGCCTCGAACAGCTCGGCGTACTTCGAGGCGACCTTCGGGTCGTCGAAGACGAGCACATGGTTGGAATTGACGTAGAGACCCGTCACGGAGAAGTTCGTCGATCCCGTCAGGACCTTCACGGCATCGGCGCCTCTGGAGACGACGAAGACCTTGTCATGGGCGTAACGGCCGAAATGGCCTCGCTGAATCTCAGCCGCCCCTGTCGCCTGGTTCGTGAACAGCGTCTCGAACTGATCCTCGGGCTTCGGATTGGCGACGGAGTGGTGCAGGGCGGCGTTGTCGAGGATGACCCGGATTCGGCCTTGCTTTGCGAGCTGCAGGAGAATCGTGATCAGATCGGGCTCGTTGAGGTCGTAGGCGAACACGTCGACCCGCAGCGTCTTGTCCTGCAGGACCTCGTTCAGGACGGCGAAGATCTGCTCGCGGGCCGTGAAGCCCGACCACTCGTACTCGTCGGCAAAGGTGTACTGCGTTCCCGAGGCGTCGCTGCCGGCGACCTGTTTCGTGTCGAACTGGAGAACGTCGTCTGCGGGGCGAATGAGCCCCTTCAAGCCGAAGTGGCGCACGAACGCCTGCGACTGCGTGAAGCCCCGTGTGAACCCGAGCGCCAGCCCCTTCGTCTGAAATGGCACGACGTCGATGCTCACCGAGACGCCCAGAGCCGGGTCGAGCGGCAGCAGAGACTGCTTGTCGTCGAAGTACCTCGCGGTGACCGTATACGTGTACTTGCCGAGAAACGGCTTCAGGCCCTGGTGGACCGAGCCGGGTACGTGCAGCCAGCGAAACTTGTGAAACGGTGCGTTGATGCTCGAATTTGCCGGCTCGGCCGCGTCCTGGGCATGGTCACCGGGCGTCTTGAACTGAAGCGTGTTGTGCAGGTAGTACGGCTGCTGGCCGCTCGGCTGGCACGTGATCGTGAAGCCGGCGAGGTTCTTCGCGTTGCTCGTGTCGAGCAGGTCGAATGCGAGAAGAGTCTTTGCGTCCCCGGCGTACGCCCTCACCGAGAGCGACGCGGTCGCTTTCTTGACCGATGCTGGCATCGGGCTCTACCTCCAAGTTGGTGTGACGGCACGGCGATTACAGCACGCCTTTCGGCGCAGCGCTAGGCGACGAGGGCGTGCTGGAGGGCGTAGCGTGTCGCGGCGCTGCGCGTCCGGACGTCGAGCTTGCGGTAGATCGAGCGGAGATGCGCGTGGACGGTGCGGATGCTCACGACGAGACGTTCCGCAACCTGGGCGTCGGTGAGACCCTCGGCGACGAGCGCCAGCACCTCGACCTCGCGCGTGGTCAGCCCTTCCGGAGCATCCGCGCTCGCGCTGCCGGCCGGCGGCTGGACGAGCTCGATCGTCGCGCCGATCGGCAGGCTCCCGCCCTCCTCACGCGCGGCCCCGAACCGGACTTCTCCCAGGAGGCCGCGCACCTCGAGCAGGACGCGGTCATGGCGAGCACGGAGCTTCGCGGGCAGCGGAGCCTCGATCGCCGCCCAGACCGCGTCGGCGGCGCCGAAGAGGCGGGCAGCCCGCTCGGGGTCGCCGACCGTGGCGGCCAGCGGGGCTGCGATCTCCAGCGTCCAGCCCCAGAACCAGCGATCGCCGAACTCGACGAAGAGCGTCAGCGCCTCGGCGAGCTGCTCCGCCGCCGCCTCGAAGTGACCGAGGTCGGCGTTGATGTCGGCGGCGACGACGAGCACCTTGGCGACGTTGCGGCGGTCGCCGAGAGCGCGCAGGATGTCGAGGCTCTCCTCGATCTCCGCCTTCGCCTCGACGTAGGCGCCGGCGGGACGCGTGAAGGCGAGGCCCTGAAGCCCGAGTGCGATGCCCGTCGAGTCCCCGAGCCGGCGGGAGAGCTCGAGGCTGCGCTCGAAGCGCGGCCGGGCCTGATCGCCCTCGCCGCCCAACGTGAGCGCAATGGCAGACCGGTACAGCGTCCGTTCCACCCCTGTTTCCGCTCCGAGCTCCTCGTAGATGCCGAGCGCCTCCTCGAAGAGCGTCTCGGCCTCGCCGTAGTCGCCGCGCGTCCTCCGCACGAGCGCGAGACCCGTTACCGCCTCCGCGACGCCGCGCTGGTCGCCGAGCGAGCGGGACAGGTCGAGCGCCACGCCGCAGAGCTCGTCGGCGCGGTCGTAGTCGCCCTGGTAGTGCGAGAGGACGCCGTTCGCGGTCAGCGCGCGGGCGCGCGTCGGCGAGGGCTCCGCGGGAGCGGCGAGGGCCTCGTCGAGCCAGAGCCGCCCCTCGCCCAGATAGCCGCGCTCGAGCCAGAACCCCGCGAGGAGAGCGCAGATCTCGAGCGCCGTCGCCGTGTCTCCCTCGTCGAGCGACCAGCGGATCGCGGCGCGGAGGTTGCCGTGGTCGGTCTCGAGCCTCGCGCGCCACAGCGCCTGGTCGGAGGTCGCGAGGCCCGCCGCCGCCGCACGAGCGACGCCCAGGTAGTGGGCGGCGTGGGCGCGTCGGACGGTGTCCGCGTCCGGGCCGGCGTCGAGGGCCTCGATCGCGTACTCGCGAATGGTCTCGAGCATTGAGAAGCGCTCGCCGTCGGAGCGTACGAGGCTCTCGTCGACCAGCGAGCCGATCGTCTCGATGCCGCCGCTGCAGACCTCCTCGACCGCCTCCAGCGTGCAGCCTCCGGCGAAGACGGACAGGTGGCGGAACAGCGTCTGCTCGTCGGCGCCGAGCAGGTCGAAGCTCCAGCCGATCGTGTCGCGCAAGGCGCGGTGCCGCGCGGGTGCATCCCGGGAGCCCGAGGTGAGGAGCTCCAGCGGATGCTCCAGCCGGGCGAGGATGCCGCTCGGGGAGAGCAGCTTGACCCGCGCCGCGGCCAGCTCGATTGCGAGCGGCAGGCAGTCGAGGTGGTCGCAGATCTCCGCGCTCGCGGCCAGCTCCTCGGCGTCCGGCGAGAAGTCCGGGCGCACGGCGCGGGCCCGTTCGAGGAACACGGTCAGCGCGTCCTCGCGTTCGAGGGGTCCGAGGGGGAGCTCCTGCTCGCCGCCGACGCGCAGCCGGGTGCGGCTCGTGACGACGACCTTCAGGCTCGGGCTCGCGGCGACGATCGTGCCGAGGGAACGGCCCGGCTTCGACCACCTGCTCGAAGTTGTCGACGACCAGCAGCAGCTGCCGGCCGGCGATGTGAGAGATGAGGCGCTGCACGAGGTCGCCCTCGGCGTCGAAGAGTCCGAGCGACCGCGCGATGCTCCCGACGACGAGGCCGGGGTCACGCACCGCCTGGAGCGGCACCAGGACGACGCCGTCCGCGAACTGCTCCGCGGCCGCCGAGGCGACCTCGAGCGCGAGGCGCGTCTTCCCGATCCCTCCGGGGCCGGTGATCGTGAGCAGCCGGACGTCGTCGCGGTGCAGGAGCTCCGTCGCCTCGGCGACGCTCTGCTCGCGGCCGATGAGCGCGTTCATCCGGCGACGAGCTCGTGCAGACGCTCCGCCATCGCGAGCGCGAACTGCCGGTCGTTGACGTCGGCCTCCACCTCGTGCACCTCGACCCTCGAGCGGTCGACAAGCTCGCGCAGCGTGGAGAAGAGCGCCTCGTCCGCCTCGGCATCCGCGAGCACCTGTCCCTCCGTCGAGAGCAGCGAGAGGCCGCGCAGCGGCACGAACAGGACGGTCGGCCCCGTGGCGGCGTTCAGCTTGCGCGCGAGCGTCGCGGCGACCTCCCGGCTCTCCTCCGGAGTCGGCCGGGTCGCGGCCAGGACGTTGTCGTGGATGTAGAGCGTCCGGCCGGCGAAGCGGGCGGGCAGCGGCTCGGGCGGGCCGATGGTGATGAAGTCGAGCCCGCCGAGTGAAACCACCTGGGGAACGCCGAGGCGTCCGGCGACCTCGAGCCGCTCGGGGCCGTCGGGCCAGATGCCGCCTCCGATCGTGTCGGCCAGCCCCGACGTGGTGATATCGAGCACACCGACGATGGAGCCGGTCTTCACCACCTCCTCCATCGAGTGGCTGCCGAGCCCGACCTGGTGGAAGACGAGCACCTCGTAGCCGAGCTGCTCCAGCCGCTCGCGCGCCACCGTCACGCACGGCGTCGTGACGCCGAACATCGAGGCCACGATCATCGGCCTCCCTTCACTGGGCGGAGTCACCGGCCTTGTCGCCATCCCGACCAGCGCACCGGCGGCGTTCACCAGGATCCCCGTCAGGATCGTGTTCAGCCCGGCGATGTCGACGACCGAGTACATCATCGTCACGTCGACCGGCCCGAAGTACCGGCTGGTGTCGCCCGAGGCCGCGGTCGAGACCATCAGCTTCGGGACGCCGATCGGCAGACGCTGCATCGCGTGCGTGGCGAGCGCCGTGCCGCCCGTGCCTCCGAGCGCGCCGATCGCGTCGAACCGGCCGTCGGCGTGCAGGCGCAGCACGACCTCGGCCGCACCGCGGGACATCGCCTCGATCGCGGCGCTCCGGTCGCGTGCGTCCGCCAGCGCCTGCACGTCGACGCCGGCCGCCGCCGCCACCTCCTGGCGCGTCACGTCGGGCTCCGCCAGCGGCTCGCCGAGGATCCCCGCGTCGATCAGAAGCACGTCGACCCCGCGCTCGCGAATCCGGTCGCGCAGGTAGGCGTACTCGTTGCCCTTCGTGTCCAGGGTGCCGATCAGGACGACCGTCGGGTTCCGCTCAGGGCTCACGGCGCCAAGCATGACACCGCACGTTCGGCAGCGCGAATCGGCAGTCCTGCCGATGTGCGCTCCGCCCGGCCGTAGTACGTTCGGTGCTCAGCGGTGCTCAGCGGTGCTCGCTTCGCGAAGCGCCGACCAGTAGTACAGGGGAGGAAAGAGATGCGAGGCACAACGATTGCGCTTGCGCTATTGGCCGTGGTCGCGGCCGCCCTGGTGGCGGCCGGTGCGGCCGGGGCGGCGAGCACGCCCTGCACGGGGACGCTGACCGGCCCGGTCACGGGCAACGTCAGCGCCGGTCCGGGCTGCAATCTGGCTGGATACACGGTCACCGGAAACGTCACTGTCAATCCGGGTGGCAGCCTCGCGACAAGCGGGGCGACGATCGGCGGCAACGTACAAAGCCAGGGCGCGACCTCCGTCGATATCAGTGGCGGCTCAGTCGGTGGCAACGTGCAGATCAAGGGCACGAGCGGGCTCTCGCTCGTCAACTTTTCGTCGATCAAGGGCAACCTCGAGATCCAGAACAGCGCCGCTTACATCGAGGTCTTCAGTGGGACGGTCGGCGGCAACGTGCAGGTGCACAACAACACCGGCAGCGACCCCAGCGGCGCCGACGGCTTCGTCTTTGTCTGGCCGTACGCCGTCACGGGCAACGTCGAGGTGCACGACAACTCGGCCACCGGCAGCTCCGTCAACGGGATCGGTGTCCTCTTCGCCGGCTCGATCGGCGGCAACGTCGAGTTCCACAACAACACGGCGACCGGCGGCAGCGTCGCGAACGATGTGTACGTGGCTGCCAGCACTGTCGGCGGCAACCTCGGGTTCCACAACAACACGGCGACCGGCCCGACAGGCGCGTCCATTCTTATGGAAGTGGGTGGCAACACCGTGACGAAGAACCTCGACTGCCATAACGACACACCGGCAGCGGCAGACACGCTCTTCGGCGGGAACACCGCAGCGAGCAAGAAGGGCGAGTGCGCCACCCTCTAACGCGCACCTGAACCCGCACCACAGCTCAAACACGCAACACGGCTAGGAGCAGTCCCACGAGCGGTGGGGCTGCTCCTCGAGCAAGTTAGGCAGCACGAATCGGCAGTCCTGCCGATGTCGGCTCCGCCGTGGCTCTCTAGGTTGAGCCTACCCAGGTCGCACGGAGCGGCCAGAGCCAAAAAGGAGCCGGACATGACGCAGATCAACGACATCGAGACCGGGCACGAGACGCGTTACGAGACTCCCTCGTTCGCTCCCAGTGGCGCCTTCGCGTGGACGCTGCGCTCGGCGGAGATCGCACGCCGCAAGGCCCAGCAGTCGCCACGGAACTACGACACGCCTACGTTCGATCCCCGCGGCGCGTTTTCCTGGACGCTGCGCTCGGCGGAGATCGCACGCCGCGAGCGGCTGAGCGTCCTCGCCGTGGCGGCCTGACGACCTGCTCGCCGTGGTCGACTCACCAGCCGGACGTGCCGCGTCCTCCCTTGGGTCGTGTCGGCGATCACGGCGCCGCCGAGCGTCACACGCACGCGCTTGGCGGACGACTCGACGCGCGGCGGACGGGGATAGTCCCAGACCGATTCCAACCGTTGCTATGCCTGCAGGTGCGCCTCGACGAACCAGAGGTGCTTGTCGATCGCGCGGGAGACCTCGGTGAAGAGGTCGGCCGTGTCCTGGTCGCCGAGCGTGCCGGCCTCGTCGATTCCAGTGCGAACGGATGCGCCGTAGGCGGCGAGCCGGTCGGCGATCACTGCGACCGTGTCCGGGCCTGCAACGGCCTCGAGCGGGTACTCGTCGAGTGCCGAGGCTGCTGCGGCCAGGCGGGCTGTGCCGAGCGCGAGCCCACCGAGCGCCGTCACTCGCTCGGCGATCATGTCGACGTACTCGAGCACGCTTTCGGCCACCTGGTCGTAGAGCAGGTGGAGTTGGATGAAGTCGCTGCCCTTGACGTTCCAGTGCGCCTGCTTGAGCTGCGAGTAGAGGTCGAACGTGTCGGCCAACCGCGCGTTCAGGAGCTCGACGAGCGCGTCGCGTTGTGGCTCGCGGAATGTCGATCCGGGTCGAGAACGTGTGCTTGATCTGCGTTGCCATGATGTCCTCCAGATCGTTTGTCTGCTTGCCTCCAAGATACTCCCGCGGTGCCTGCAGCGAACGGGGGCCGACGACCCGAGAGGCTAAGGTCCAACCGTGGATCCCTGGCTCTCTTCGGCCGTCGATGCCGTCGCCGCGACCACCGGCGTTCCGCGCGCGAGCCTCGACCTCTCAGACGAGGACGTTGACAGGCTGCTCACACTCGCGCGGGTCGCGGCGCACGAGAGCGGCGAGCGTGTGAACGCTCCGCTGATCTGCTACCTGGTCGGCCGGTCGGTCGCCGCCTCGGGGAAGACCCTCGAGGACGTCGCCGCGGCGGTTCCCGGCGCGGACGGCTGACCCGGCGGGCTGGGCCGCCGCTCGGTCGCGCGGGCGCGGCTCCGGTAGAGGATCGGCGCGCGTCCCACGTAGGCGATGGGGATGCTCCACGCGTGGACGAGGCGGGTGAACGGCCAGATCGCGAGCAGGAGCCACGCCGTCAGAGCGTGGGCCTGGAACAGGAACGGTGCGCCCGTCATCAGCGACGCGTCGGGGTGGAAGCCGAAGATGCCCCGGAACCAGGGGCTGACCGTCTCGCGGTAGAGGTGCTCGTCCACCGCGGAGCCCCAGACCGTGGCGAGCATCCCGAACGCGATGGTCGCCGCCAGCACGGGGTAGAGGACGAGGTCGCTGCCGCTCGTCGTCGCCCGCACGCGCCCCACGCGCAGGCGGCGGTAGACGAGGATCGCGAAGCCGGCGACGATCGCGGCTCCGGAGAGGATGCCGGCGACCACCGCGATCCAGTGGTAGGCGTCGTCCGAGATCCCGATCGCCTCTGTCCACGAGCGCGGGACGAGGATGCCGAGCACGTGGCCGCCGATCGCCGCGAGGATGCCGAAGTGGAAGAGCAGGCTGCCGGCCATGAGCAGGCGGCGCTCCATCAGCTGCGTCGAGCGGGCGGTCCAGCCGTACTGGTCGCGAGCGGTAGCGCCAGACATGGCCGACGACGAAGATCGCGGCGCAGATGTAGGGGAAGGCGACCCAGAGGAAGAAGTCGACGCGGCTCACGACGCGGCTCCCGCGGCGAACGGCTCGAGGCCGACCAGCTCGGTCGGCGGGCCTTCCTCGGCCAGCCGGCGCGCCGCTGCGACCTGGGCCCTCGTCGGTCGCGGCAGGGCTGCGACGACCGGCGTCCAGCAGGTCGGCGTAGGGACTGCCGAGCTCGTGCAGCCGGGCGCGGACGAGCTCGAGCGGCACGCGGAGGTCGCCGAGCAGCGCCTCGCCTGCCGCCGGTGAGAGCGCGGCGAACTCGAGCAGCGCCGGCAGGTAGTCGGGGAGCTCGCCCGCCGTGAACGGCAGCCCGGCCTCGGCGTAGCGCCGCTTGAGCCGGACCAGCTCCATCCCGCGCTGACGCCGGTCGCCGTGCGTGTGGTACGTGAGGTAGAGGGTTGCGCGGCGATCGAAGTCGAAGGTCTGCACGTAAACGGCCTGGAGCTCGTCGAGCGGTGTCTCGCGCATCCACTCCGGCGCCTCGGCCGCCGCGAGCGAGCTCCGCGTCCGGGTAGTCGAGCAGCACCGAGAGCAGCTTCCAGGGCGTCATGCGAGCCGCTTCGTGAAGTGGACGTTGGGGCTCGAGATCCCGCAGGAGCCCTGCCGCTCGGCCATGTCCGCCCGCGACCTCGGTGTGCGCCTTGGGGATCACGTAGCGCTCGTCGTACTTCGCGATCGCGAGCAGCCGGAACATCCGCTCGACCTGCTCGAGCGTCATCCCGACCGCTGCCGCGATCGAGGGGTCGGGCTCGCCGCCGAGGTTCCGCTCCCGCATCGTGCTCCGCATCGCGGCAAGCCGCTTGAGCGCCACGGCGGACCGGCTCCTCGTCGCCGGCGGTGAGCATGTTGGCGAGGTACTTGACCGGGATGCGCAGCTCGTCGATCGCCGGGAAGACGTCGTCCGGATCGGCCGTGCGGAGCCCTCGCCCTCGATCAGCTCATCACCGGCGAGAGCGGCGGCACGTACCAGACCATCGGCAGCGTGCGGTACTCGGGGTGGAGCGGCAGCGCGACCCGGTGCTCGACGGCGAGCGTGTAGACGGGCGAGCGGCGGGCGGCCTCGAGCCAGTCCTCGGCGATCCCGTCCCGGCGGGCCTGCGCCCGCACCTCGGGGTCGTGCGGGTCGAGGAAGAGCGAGAGCTGCGCGTCGAGCAGGTCCTGCTCGTCGGGGACGGAGGCGGCGGCCTCGACCCGGTCGGAGTCGTAGAGGACGACGCCGAGGTAGCGGATGCCGGCCGACGCAGGTCTCGGAGCAGATCGTCGGCTGCCCGGTCTCGAGGCGCGGGTAGCAGAGCGTGCACTTCTCGGCCTTGCCGCTCTCCCAGTTGAAGTAGACCTTCTTGTAAGGGCAGCCGGAGACGCACATCCGCCAGCTCCGGCAGGCGTCCTGGTCGACGAGCACGATCCCGTCCTCCTCGCGCTTGTACATCGCGCCCGAAGGGCAGGAGGCGACGCAGGAGGGGTTGAGGCAGTGCTCGCAGATCCGCGGCAGGTAGAACATGAACGCGCGCTCGAACTCGAGCCGGACCTGCTCCTCGGCGCCGTCGCGGAGGTTGGGGTCGGCGGCCGCGCGCCCGGGGGCACCGGCGAGGTCGTCCTCCCAGTTCGGCCCCCACTGGAGGTCGAGCGGCTTGCCGGTCAGCTGCGACTCGGGCCGGGCGACGGGCTGGTGCTTCTGCAGGGGCGCGGTCGTCAGCGTCTCGTAGTCGTAGGTCCAGGGCTCGTAGTAGTCGTCGAGCGTGGGGAGGTCGGGGTTGAAGAAGATGTTGGCGAGCTTCCGGAGCGGCCCGCCGGCACGGAGGCGGAGCTTGCCACGGCGGTCGAGCCGCCAGCCGCCGCGCCACTCCCGCTGGTCTTCCCAGCGCTTCGGGTAGCCGAGGCCGGGCTTCGTCTCGACGTCGTTGAACCACATGTACTCGGCGCCGCGCCGGTTCGTCCAGACGTTCTTGCAGGTGACCGAGCAGGTGTGGCAGCCGATGCACTTGTCGAGGTTCATCACCATCGACACCTGGGCACGGACGCGCATCAGTACTCGACCTCCCGCAGCTTGCGGACGACGGCGAGCTCGTCGCGCTGGGGGCCGGTCGGCCCGTAGTAGTTGAACCCGTAGGAGAGCTGCGCGTAGCCGCCGACGAGCAGCGTCGGCTTGATCGAGATGCGGGTGACCGAGTTGTCGGTGCCGCCGCGTGTGCCCGAGAGCTCCGTCTTCGGCACGTTCACGTGACGGTCCTGGGAGTGGTACATCAGGGCCACGCCCGTGGGTATGCGGTGCGAGACGACGGCGCGGCAGGCGATGACACCGTTCCGGTTGAAGACCTCGACCCAGTCGTTGTCGGTGACGCCGATCGACTCCGCGTCCTCGACCGAGAGCCACGTGACGGGCCCGCCGCGGAACAGGGTCAGCATGGTCAGGTTGTCCTGGAACTCGGAGTGGATCGACCACTTCGAGTGCGGCGACAGCCAGCGGACGTGCACCTCGGCTCGGCCGGGCTCGCCCGAGAACTGCTCGCCGACGTGGCGGAGGACGTCGATCGGCGGCCGGAACACCGGCAGCCCCTCGCCGTACTCGAGCAGCCACTCGTGGTCGACGTAGAACTGCTGGCGGCCGGTCAGCGTGCGCCAGGGGACGCGTCGCTCGACGTTGATCGTGAACGGCGAGTAGCGGCGCTCGCGGGACTCCATGCCCGACCACTCGGGCGAGGCGATCACCTTCCGCGGCTGCACCTGCGTGTCGCCGAACACGATGCGCGCGTCGGCATGCTCGGAGGCGAGGTCGGCGAGCGGGAGGCCGACGCGCTGCTCGAGCGCCCGGAAGCCCTCCTCGGCGAGGCGGCCGTTCGTGACGCCGGAGAGGGCGAGGATCGTCTCGCACCAGTGAAGGTCGCGCTCGAGGCTCGGCCGCCCGTTCAGCTCGCCGTTTCGGAGCCGCAGCTCCTCGATCTCGGGCAGCGGCTTCCAGGCGATCCCCTTGGCGCCGACGCCGAGCTCCTCGACGAGCGGCCCCAGCGCCCGCCACTTGTCGAGGACGGCGCCGTAGTCGCGCTCGACGACCACGAGCTTCGGCATCGTCCTCCCCGGCACCGGCTCGCACTCGTCCGCGCGCCAGTCGAGCACCTTCCCCATCGGCTGGGCGAGCTCGTCCGGGGTGTCGTGCAGGAGCGGTGCCGCGACCAGGTCGCGGCGGACGCCGAGGTGCACCTTCGCCAGCCGCGTGAACGATTCGGTGATCGTCTGGAAGACGTCGAAGTCGGTGCGCGTCTCCCACGGAGGCGGGATCGCGGGTTGAACGAGTGGACGAACGGGTGCAGGTCGGTCGAGGAGAGGTCGTGCTTCTCGTACCAGGTCGCCGCCGGCAGGACGACGTCCGAGTAGAGCGCCGACCCGTTCATGCGGAAGTCGATGGTCGTGAACAGGTCGAGCTTCCCGACCGGCGCCTCGTCGCGCCAGACGACGTCGCGGGGGCGGTGCTCGGGGCCGGCCTCCTCGTTTCGGATCGCGGCGTCCTCGACCCCGAGCACGTACTTGAGGAAGTACTCGTGGCCCTTGCTCGAGGAGCCGAGCAGGTTGGCGCGCCACAGGGTCAGGACGCGCGGGTAGTTGCCGGGCCCGTCCGGATCCTCGGCGGCGAAGCGGAGCCGCCTGGCCTTCAGCTCGCGGACGACGTAGTCGGCCGGCGCGAGGCCCTCGGCCTCTGCCGCGTCCGCGAGGTCGAGCGGGTTGCGGTCGAAGGTCGGGTACGACGGCGTCCAGCCGAGCCGCGCGGCGAGCGCGTAGCAGTCGGCGAGGTGCATCTCCTTCAGCGTCCCCCGGCCGGTCGGCGAGGCGTACTCGCCGGCGCCGGAGCGCTGGTAGCGGAACTGGTCCGAGATCAGGAACCAGAACGGCGTCGTCGCCTGCTGGCGCGGTGGGCGGTTCCAGTCGAGCGCGAAGGCGAGCGTCGACCAGCCGGTGATCGGCCGCACCTTCTCCTGCCCGACGTAGTGCGCCCAGCCGCCCCCGTTCACGCCCTGGCAGCCGCAGAGCAGGACGAGGTTGAGCATCGCCCGGTAGATCTGGTCGGAGTGGTACCAGTGGTTCGTCCCCGCGCCCATCACGATCATCGAGCGCCCGTTCGTCCGCTCGGCGTTGCGGGCGAACTCGCGGGCGACGCGGATCACGCGGGCGGCGTCGACGCCCGTGTGCTCCTCCTGCCAGGCGGGCGTGTACGGCGCGGTGTCGTCGTAGCCGGTCGGCCAGTCGCCGGGAAGATCGCCGCGCCGCACGCCGAGCTGTGCCGCGAGCAGGTCGAAGACCGTCGTGACCAGGTGGCCGCCGATCCGCTTCACCGGCACACCGCGACGATGCGAGCCGCCGCCTTCGGAGTCGCCGACGTCGAAGCGCGGCAGCTCGAGCTCGACCAGCTCGTCGTGGGCGCCCAGCAGGCTCAGGGCCGGCTCGATCCCGTCGAGCGCGAGGTTCCACTTGCCCATGCCCTCGTCGCCCCAGCGGAAGCCGATCGAGCCGTTCGGCACGGCCGGAGCGCCGGTGGCCGCGTCGAGCACGACCGTCTTCCAGTCGGCGTTCTCGCCCGCGTCTCCGAGGTCGGAGGCGCGCAGGAAGCGGTCGGCGACGTAGGCACCGTCGCGCTCCTCGAGCGTGACCAGGAACGGAAGGTCGGTGTTCTCGCGGGCGTAGCGCTCGAAGTAGGGCACCTGGCGGTCGACGTAGAACTCCTTGAAGATCACGTGCCCCATCGCCATCGCGAGCGCTCCGTCGGAGCCGGCCGCGGCCGGGAGCCAGTGGTCGGCGAACTTGGTGTGGCCGGCGAAGTCCGGCGAGACGACGACGACCTTCTGGCCGCGGTAGCGAGCCTCGGTCATGAAGTGCGCGTCCGGCGTTCGCGTCTGCGGGATGTTCGAGCCCCAGAGGATCGCGTAGCTCGAGTTCCACCAGTCCGCCGACTCGGGCACGTCCGTCTGGTCACCCCAGACCTGAGGCGACGCGGGCGGCAGGTCGGCATACCAGTCGTAGAAGCTCAGGCAGACGCCGCCGATCAGCGACAGGAAGCGCGTGCCGGCTGCGTAGGAGACCATCGACATCGCCGGGATCGGCGAGAAGCCCGGCGACCCGGTCGGGCCCGTAGCGGCGGATCGTGTGCACGTGCGCGGCCGCGATCAGGTCGGCGACCTCGTCCCAGGACGCCCGCACGAAGCCGCCCTTCCCGCGCTGGGACTTGTAGAGGCGCGCCTTCTCCGGGTCCTCGACGACGTCCGCCCACGCGTCGACCGGGTCGCCGGTGCGCGCCAGCGCGTCGCGGTACATGTCGAGCAGCGAGCCGCGCACGTACGGGTAGCGGACGCGCAGCGGCGAGTAGACGTACCAGCTGAACGACGCCCCCCGCGGGCAGCCGCGCGGCTCGTACTCGGGGACGTCGGGCCCGTTCGACGGGTAGTCGGTCTGCTGCGTCTCCCAGGCGACGATCCCGTCCTTGACGTGGATCTTCCAGGAGCAGGAGCCGGTGCAGTTGACGCCGTGGGTCGAGCGGACGACCCGGTCGTGCTGCCAGCGGTCGCGGTAGAACGACTCCCACTCGCGCCCGTCGCGGGCGAGCGCGCTCCAGCCGTTTCCGGCCTTCTGCTCGCCGAAGAAGCGCGAGCCCGCCGGGTCGCCGTCAGGCACGCGCCGACCCGTGGGGCATGCCGCGAAGCTCGGCCTCCGGCGCCGTGCGCAGCAGCCAGACGGCGATCGCCAGGCAGACGGCCACGAACACGAGCATCCCGACGAATCCGTACGTGTACGAGCCCTCGGCATCCTTGACGAGGCCGACGAAGACGGGCGGGAAGAAGCCGCCCAGCCCGCCGGCCGCGCCGACGATGCCGCCCGCCGCGCCCGGGTTGTCCGGGAACTCGGCCGGCACGAGCTTGAAGACCGCGCCGTTGCCCGCTCCGAGGAAGACGCCGAGCGTCAGGCAGGAGATCGTCACGGGCACGATCCGCGGCGAGGACGAGAGCGTCGCCAGCACCGCAGCGTCGATCGCGATCCCGGCGAAGACGAGCACGAGCACGGGATACGCGCCGAACTGGTCGGCGATCCAGCCTCCGACCGGCCGGGCGAGCGTCGCCGCGATCACGAAGCCCGCCGCGCGGGCGCTCGCCTCACCCTTCGAGTAGTTGAACCAGTCCTGCAGCAGCGTGGGCAGCATCAGGAACAGCGCGACGAACCCGCCGAAGGTGATGAAGTAGAAGAAGGCGAGCCTCCACAGCCGCCAACCTGCGCCGAGCACTTCGCGGTAGTGCGAGGGTGGCCGCCGGGTCGGGGCGTCGTGAGCGGTCGTCGCCGTCAGCGCGGCGCCGGCGAGCAGCACCCCGGCGGTGATCCACCCGAGGGCTTCGAAGCCCCAGCGGTTGACGATCGCCGGCGCGGCGAAGAAGGCGATCGCCGTCCCGATGTTCCCCATGCCGTAGATGCCGACCGAGAAGCCCTGCCGCTCCTTCGAGTACCAGTTGGCGACGAACGGGACGCCGACCGCGAACGAGGAGCCGGCGACGCCGAGCAGGAACCCGACGCCGATCAGTCCCCAGTACGAATGCACGTACCCGAACAGCACCGCCGGGAGGGCCGAGAAGGCGAGCAGGGTGGTGAACATCAGCCGGCCGCCCCTGCGATCCGTCATCCAGCCGACCGGAATCCGCAGCAGCGACCCCAGCACCACCGGGACGGCAGTCAGAAGCAGCGCCTGCGTGTAGTTGAGGTGGAGGTTCTTCTTGAATTCCTTCGCAAACGGCGAGATCAGGCTCCACGCCGCGAAACAGAGCGCGAACGCGAAGGTCGCGAGCCCGAGGTTCCACTCGGGCGTGCGGAAGCGCACCTTCCCAGTTGTGTCAGACGTGCTGCTCATCGGTCGGCTCCTTCGATTGCAGTGCCGGTCTGCACGATATTTCCGAGGAACCTAAGGGAAACGACCCGATCCGGGAATCGCCGCTCAACCACAGACCGTGTGCGGGTTTCTACTGATGTCTTCCGGATCGGCTTTGGGCAGGTTTGTCCGACGAGTGTCAGTGAAAGCGCAGTTTTCGGAGAAAGTCGGCAGCGATCCGACACGGGCGAGCGTTCACCGCGCGCTGGCTGACGAGCGGCGTACACGCATCGTCGACGAGCTTCGCGAGAGCCCGGGCGGCCTCGACGCCCGTGAGCTCGCAGAGCGGCTCGGCTTGCATCCGAACACGATCCGCTGGCACCTCGCGATCCTCGCCGACGCCGGGATCGTCAGCTCGCACCCCGGCGACCGCACGACGCCCGGCCGGCCGCGGATCGTGTACACGCTCGCAGACGACGCCGAGGTCGGCGGGCCCGAGAACCACAGGCTGCTCGCCACGATCCTGACCGGTGCAATCTCCCGGATCGAGGGCGGAGCGACACAGGCGGAGGATGCCGGGCGCGCCTGGGGCCGCTACCTGGTCAAGAGCCCGCCGCCGCACGTGCCGATGAGCGACGCCCAGGCAACCGAAGAGGTCGTCGACCTGCTCGACCAGCACGGGTTCCGCCCCGAAGCCGCCGACGACCAGATCCGGATGCGCCGCTGCCCCTTTCACGAGCTGGCCGAGCTCCATCCCGGGATCATCTGCGCAGTCCATCGCGGGCTGATCTCGGGCGCGCTGGACGAGCTCGGAAGCGAGCTCGAAGTCGAACGGCTCGACGCCTTCGTCGAGCCCAACCTCTGCATCGCCTGGCTCGGCCGGGCCGCGTCGAAGCCCGAACCAGAGTGAGCCTCCACTACGGCGAGCCGCAGGTCGCGATCGGAATCGCCTTCCTCGTCATCTTCCTCATCCTGGTCAGCGTGTTCGTCGTCGGGCTCTCGCTCTTCGATCTGCCCTATGCGAGCGGCGGCTCGCACCGGCTGCTCGTCAAGGTCAGGGGCGGCCGGTTCTTCGGGACGTCGCAGCCCTCGTCTCCTTCCTCGCCACCCACCGCTAGCCGGTGATGCTCCAGGATCACCGACCGGGGCGGGGATTCAGGCTCCTCGCGCTGAGCGCTGCCCTCGCCGCCTGGGCCCTGGTCACCGTCGGGGGAGTCGTCCGCGTGACGGCGTCCGGCCTCGGCTGCCCGCACTGGCCGCTCTGCACGTCGAAGGCGCTTCCGCTCGACGAGAAGGCGTCCTTCGTCGAGTACAGCCACCGCGCCGTCGTGGCGCTCGTGAGCGTGCTCGTGATCGCGGTCGCAGTGGGAGCGTGGCGCAAGCGGCGTGAGCGGCGGGACATCCTCCTGCCCGCGCTCGTCGCCGTCGTCCTCATCCCGTTCCAGGCGCTGCTCGGCGCGATCGCCGTCTGGCTCGAGCTGCCCGGCTGGGTCGTCGCCTTCCACTTCGTCGTCGGCATGCTCTTCTTCGCCACGGTCGTGCTCACCTCCGCCGCGGCGTGGCGCCGACCGGATCAGCAGGCGACGCCGGGCTTCGCAAGGCTCGCCTGGGGGACGGCTCTGGCCGGCCTCGTGCTCGTCTCCCTCGGCGCCGCGGTCGTTGCGCTCAACGCCGACGTCGCCTGCGGGAAGGAGTGGCCCGGATGCAACGGAGGCTTCGCCGCCGGCGGCGGTCACGCCGGCGTCCAGGTCGCTCACCGCATGCTCGCCTACACCGTCGCGGCTCTCGCCGTCGCCCTGCTCGTCCTCGCGCTGCGCGGAAAAGGCCCCCGGCTCGCGGGATCACTCCCGTTCGTGTTCGTCCTCGTCCAGATGACGTTCGGGATCCTGATCGTCGTTCTCGGCGGCGAGGGCCGGACGCACGAGATCCTCCAGGCCCTCCACGTCGGGGGTGCCGCCGCCGTCTGGGCGTCGCTCGTCGCGCTCGCCGCCCTCTCGGGAGATCCCCGGACGAGGCCGAGCGCCCGGCCGCTGGTCGCGGCCCAGCCGGCGCTGTCTTCTCGCTAGGCCCTTGACCGAGCCGCAGGAGAGCAGGCCGCTGCGCGGCCGCCCGGGGACGAAAGCGCTCCCGCTCGCCAACGGCCGGGCCGTGGGCGGGCCGATCCCGCTCGGGTTGCTCGCCTCCTACCTCGGTGTGGCGCTCGTCGGTTGGACGGCCGCGGCGATCACCCTTCTCGTCGCGGCTCCTCGGCTTGCAGCGCGTGATCCATTGGCCGCGGGGCCGGTCCTCGCCGCCCACCTCGTCGCACTCGGACTGCTGCCGTTCGTCGTCACCGGAGCGTCGTTCCACCTCCTGCCGGTGATGCTCCGCAACGACGTTCGCCACCCGCGGCGACTCCGGCTCGCTCTCCCGTTGCTCTGCGGCGGCTTCCTCGTCGCGCCCGGTGTCGCCTTCGACAAGGCAGCGCTTCTGTGGCCCGGCGCGATCCTGGTTGCGTCTGGCCTCGCGCTCGTGCTCTCGGAGCTGCTCGGGCTCGCCTGGCGGGCTCCGCGCGACCGCACGCTCGTCGCCAGCCGGACCGGGATCGTCCTCGTCGCTGTCAACCTGACCGCCGCGCTCGCGCTCGGTGCGCTCGTCTTCTCGCAGGGGGACGAGCGCGTCGCGGGGATCGTCCACGAGCGCTGGCTGCTCGTGCACCTGAACCTGGCCGTCATCGGCTGGCTGACGCTGCTGATCGTCACGGTCGGACGCGCGCTCGCGCCGATGCTCGCGCTCGCGCCCGCTGCGCCCGCGCGGCGCCTCCCGATCTCCGAGCTGGCACTCACCCTCGGTCTCTGGGTGCTGCTCGCCGGGATCGCGTCGGCGTCGACGCCGGTCGCACTGGCAGGCGCGAGCCTCGTCGTGGTCACGCTCGCGCTCTTCGCGCGCTGGATCGGACGCGTCGCCCGCACGCGCAAGCTCGAGCTCGAGGCGCCACTCGTGCACATGCTCACCGGTGTCTTCTTCCTCGCGCAGGCCGCGGCGCTGGGAATCGCCGTCCTCGTCGACGCCGTCTCGCCCCGAACCGGTCTCACCGCCTACGGCGTCTTCCTCCTCATCGGTTGGGCCGCAGGAGTCACCCTCGGGCATCTCGGGAAGATCCTCTCCCTGTCGTTGTGGGTCTGGTGGCCGCCCGGGCCCCGGCCCAAGCAGGCCGACCTCTACCCACGCCGCGTCTGGCTCGCAGAAGCAGTCGCCTTCGCAGTCGGGGTCGAGCTCGTCGGCGTATCCGTGCTCGGCGGCAGCACCGAGACGGCCCGCGCCGGAGGGGCGCTCCTGGTCCTGGCGGCGTGCCTGGCCGCCGCGGGCGCCGCCATGACCTGGCGCGCCCGCTGGTAGCGACTGGCTACGATCGCGCGATGAAGACCCGGGTAGTGGTCCTCGGAGCGGGTTTCGGGGGCCTGGAGCTCGCGACGGTGCTCTCGGACGCGCTCGGCGACGAGGTCGACGTGACGCTGATCGACAAGAACGACGCGTTCGTCTTCGGGTACTCGAAGCTCGACGTGATGTTCGGACGGACGACCCCCGACGCGGTCCGTCTCGCGTACCGCGACATCGCCAAGCCGGGGGTTCGCTTCCTGCAGCAGACGATCACCGCCATCGATCCCGAAGCGCGGAGCGTGACCACCGACGGCGGCGTCCACGAGGCCGACATCCTGGTCCTGGCGCTCGGCGCCGACTACGACTTCGACGCCACGCCCGGGCTCGCGGAGGGAGGCAACGAGTTCTACTCGGTCGCCGGCGCCGAGCGGCTGGGCGAGCTGCTCCCCACGTTCACGCAGGGACGGGCGATCGTCGGCGTCTGCGGAGCGCCGTTCAAGTGCCCGCCGGCGCCGAGCGAGTGCGCGCTGCTGCTGCACGACCACCTCACGGCGCGGGGTGTCCGCGACGACTGCGAGATCTCCTTCGTGATCCCGTTCGGGAGCCCGGTTCCTCCGTCGCCGGACACCTCCCGGGCGCTGGTGGCCGCGTTTGCCGAGCGGGGCATCGAGTTCGTCTCCGAACGCCGTGTGAGCTCACTCGACCCGGCGCGTCGCGTCGCCGTGCTCGACGACGGCGGCGAGATGCCCTACGACCTCTTCCTCGGCGTTCCGAAGCACCGCGCCCCCGACGTGGTCCGAGCGAGCGGGATGACCGAGGACGGCTACGTGCCGGTGAACCCGAGGACGCTCGAGACACGGTTTCCGGGGGTGTACGCCGTCGGGGACGTCGCGACGATCGGCGTGCCGAAGGCGGGCGTGTTCGCCGAGGGGGCAGCGCGGGTGGTCGCCGCGTCCCTGATCGCCGACCTGACGGGCGGCGATCGGCCGGAGGCCTACGACGGGCTCGGCTCCTGCTACATCGAGTTCGGCGGCGGGCGGGTCGGTCGCGTCGACGTGGACTTCCTCTCGGGACCGAAGCCGACCGGCGCCTTCCAGGAGCCGAGCCTGGCCCTGGTCGCCGAGAAGGGTCACTTCGGCTCGAGCCGCCGCGCCCGCTGGTTCGGCCGCGTGGAATGATCGGCCGGTGACCGGGCCGGCTCCGCTCGCGGGCATCCGCGTCGTCACCGTCGCCGTCAACCTGCCGGCGCCGGCTGCCTCCGCGCGCCTGGTGGAGCTCGGCGCCTCGGCCACGAAGGTCGAGCCGCCGGAGGGCGATCCGCTCGCCGCGGTCAGCCCGGCCCTCTATGAGCGGCTGGCGGCAGGGCAGACCGTCGTGCAGCTGAACCTGAAGGAACCGGCCGATCGAGACCGGCTGGCCGAGTTGCTCGCCGACGCCGACGTGCTCCTCACCTCCAGCCGCCCGTCGGCGCTCGCGCGGATGGGGCTCGCCTGGGCCGAGCTCGAGCCCCGCTTTCCGCGCCTCGTGCAGGTCGCCGTCGTCGGCCACGCGGCGCCCGACCAGGAGCGGCCCGGCCACGACCTCACCTACGCCGGCGGCCACGGCCTGC
Source organism: uncultured Actinomycetes bacterium (assembly GCA_963742925.1). Lineage (GTDB taxonomy): Bacteria > Actinomycetota > Thermoleophilia > Gaiellales > Gaiellaceae > PALSA-612. The sequence goes on from CAVUNV010000001.1 coordinate 89,425, forward strand.
TCTCGCCGCCCGAGCTGCCGCGCACGCTGGTCGCCGATCTCGGCGGGGCCGAACGAGCCGCAACCATCGCCGTCTCGCTCCTGCTCTCGCGCGGCACGGACGGCGCGGAGCGCTACGCCGAGGTCGCGCTCGCGGACAGCGCCGCCTTCTTCGCCCTTCCCTGGGCGTACGGCCTCACGGCGGGCGACGGGCCGCTCGGGGGCGGCTCGCCGTTCTACCGGCTGTACGAGGCGCGCGGCGGCTGGATCGGCGTGGCGGCGCTCGAGCCGCGCTTCCGCGAGCGGTTGACTGCGGAGCTCGGGACCGATCTGGCGGGCGCGTTCAGCGCCCGGACACCGGCGGAGTGGGAGACCTGGGCCGACGAGCACGACCTGCCGATCGCGGCGGTCGTAGGCTGAGGCGGACAGAGATGCGTGTCCAGGAGCTCTTCGACCTGTCCGGCAAGGTCGCCGTCGTCACGGGCGGCGGCACCGGCCTCGGCCGCCAGATGGCGGAAGCGCTTGCGGAGGCAGGCGCCGACGTCGTCCTCTGCGCGCGCCAGGCGGAGCGCTGCGAGGAGGCGGCGGGCGAGCTTGCGCAACTCGGCGTGCGCGCGCTCGGCCTGCGCTGCGACATCCGCGACCCGGCCGAGATCGAGGAGGTCGTCCGCCGCACGGTCGACGAGCTCGGCCGCGTCGACATCCTGGTCAACAACTCGGGCACCTCGTGGGGCGCGCCGCCGGAGGACGTCCCGCTCGCGGGCTGGCAGAAGGTGATCGACGTCAACCTGACCGGCGCCTTCCTGTTCGCGCAGAGCGTCGGGCGCCGCCTGATCGAGCAGGGCGAGGGGGGCAAGATCGTCAACATCGCCTCCGTCGCGGCTTTCCGGGGCTCCCCGCAGGACGCGATGAACGCGGTCGCCTACAACGCGAGCAAGGGCGGGGTCGTCGGGCTCACGATCGATCTGGCCGTCAAGTGGGCGCCTCACCGGATCAACGTGAACGCGATCGCGCCCGGCTGGTTTCCGACCGACCTGTCCGGCAGCACGCTCGAGGCCGGGGGCGATCTCCTCGTCGGCCGGATCCCGCTCGGCCGCTACGGCGGGCCGGACGACCTCAAGGGCGCGATCGTCTTCCTCGCCTCGGCCGCCTCGGACTACGTGACGGGGACGACGCTGGTCGTCGACGGCGGCCAGATGGCCTCGTAGCGCGCCGAGCCGGCCGAGCTAGGCGATCGCCCGCTCGAGCAGCGGCTTGACCTCGCCGACCAGGCGCTCGAGCGTCTCGCGGTCGTACGGTGCCGGGACGTCGAAGTAGACGTGGTGGAAGCCGAGCTCGACCTGCGGGACGAGCCGCTCGGCGATCATCTCCGGAGTCCCGACCTCGCCGCTGAAGTCCGGCAGCCCGTTCTGCTCCGCGATCCGCCGGGCGGCGCGCTCGGCCTCCGAGACGGTGTCGCGGATCACGGGGCGCCCGCCCTGCAGCGTCCGCTCGATCTCCGACTCGTCGCGGCCGACCTCCTCGCACCAGCGCCGCAGCACCTCGTCCTTGTGACGCACCCGCTCGAGGTCGCCGCCCGTGTTCCAGGCGTCGGCGTAGCGCGCCACGGTCGCGAGCGTCTTCCGTTCGCCGGAGCCCCCGATCAGGATCGGCAGGTGCTTCTGGAGCGGGGGAGGGTTGTTGCGGACGCCGGCCGCGTGGTAGTGGACGCCGCGCTGCGCTCGTCTCCTCGTCGTGGAGCATCCCGCGGATCAGCTCGACCGCCTCGTCGAACCAGGTGAGCCGCTCGCCGGGGCTCGAGCCGAACGGGATCCCGAACGCGGTGTGCCCGGTCTCGAACCACGCGCCGCCGATGCCGAGGTAGGCGCGGCCGCCGCTCACGTGGTCGAGCGTCGTCACCATCTTGGCCACGAGCGCCGGGTTGCGGAAGGTGTTGGCGCCGACCATCAGCCCGAGCGTCACCCGCTTCGTCAGCGCCGCCCAGGCGGCCAGCGTCAGGTAGCCCTCGAACATCGGCCCGTGCGGATCGCCGGCGATCGGGTAGAGATGGTCCCACGTCCACAGCGAGTCGAAGCCGAGCTCGTCGACGAGCACGCCCGCGTCCCGCAGCGCAGGCCAGTCGGTGCACTGGTTCCAGGCCAGGGCCCCGAGCTTGATCCGCGGCGCGTCGCTCACGTTGCCTCCGCCAGCGCCTCGTCGAGCGTCTCGTAGAGCGGCACGACGCGCTCGATCCTCGCCACGCTCAGCACGCGATGGATGTTTCCCGGCGGGCAGACGATGACGACTCCCTGCCCCGGCCTCGGCCGGAGGATGGCGTGGATGCCGCTCGAGTCGATGAAGGTGAGCCCGGAGAGGTCGACGACGACGGGGCTCGGTGTGTCGGCGAGCGCATCCAGCGCGTCGGAGAGGGCCGGCGAGCTCGCCATGTCCAGCTCGCCGACGAGCGCGACGATCTCACGCGCGCCGCGCGTGCTCCTCGTGATCGAGAACTGTTCGGGCTCTACGGTCATCGCCCCCCTCGGCGTGGCCTTCCGGCAGACCCCGGCCATCCTACGTGCGGCGGCAGGTTTGGCCTGCGCCGGAACGCGGAAGACCACCAGCGCGGGAGGGAGCGAGGTCACCGCGAGATAACGTATGCGCTGGATGAGGAGGAACCGATGACAGCCCGTCTCGATGTCGAGCACGACGCCGGCTGCGTCGTCACGGTCACCGGCGACGCCGACCTCTATGCGGCGGCCGACGTCGAGCGTGAGCTCGTCCGGCTGGTCGACGAGGGCCGGCCGTCGATCGTCGTCGACCTGACCGACGCGACCTTCATCGACTCGACCATGCTGCGCGTGCTGCTCACCGTCAGCAAGCGGCTCCGTCCGGGCGGCGGCGAACTGCTCGTCGTCTGCGACGACCACAACATCCGCAAGATCTTCGAGATCACGCTGCTCGACCGCGTGTTCACGATCTTCGAGTCGCGCGACGCCGCGCTCGCCTTCCTGCAGGCCGGCGGCTCGACCCCGGCCTGAGCCTTACGTTCAGGCACGGGCGCGACGTTTAGCCTTCCCGCGCAGCGGGGTACAAGTTGCCCCGATGTGGACGGATACTCCGCGGCACCCGCATCCGTGAGCTTCAGCCTCTCCACCGAGCGCCTCGACGACGGGGCGGGCTACGTCGTGCTGCTCGGCGGCGAAGTCGACCTCTACACGGCGCCCGAGCTGAAGCGGGAGCTGCACCGGCTCGTCGACGAAGGAGCGACGCGGTTCGTCGTCGACATGACCGGCACGACCTTCGTCGACTCGACGACGCTCGGCGTCCTGCTCAGCGTCGTCAAGCGTGTCCGGCCGGGAGGGCGGCGCCGTCGTGCTCGTCTGTCCCGATCCGAACGTGCGGCGCATCTTCGAGATCACCCTGCTCGACCGCGTGTTCGCGATCGTGGACACGCGCGACGACGCGCTCGCCGAGCTCGGCTCGTCGTCGGTCTCGGCTGACCCGTTTTCCTAGCCGGGTCCGTTTGAGCCCCGCACAACAGGGGTAGCAAGCTGGCCGTGACGACTTCTGAGGTCGGCATCAGGGCGGAACGGGTACGTGATGCGGCGTTCCGCGTCGCAGCGGCGCGCCGGCTCGCAACCGTCGAGGCCGAGCTCGAGGGCGCGATAACGCGCCGCACGAAGCTCTGGCACGAGCAATCGCTCAGCTCCGATCCTCGCGTGGTCGCCGAGCTGAGAGCGTTATCGCGACAGATCAACCGCCTGTGGGCCGAAGCACGCGCCCGAAGAGCGTGCATTCGTGTGGGTTCGCGCGAGCTGATCCTGACCCGCGTCCGCGCCGAGGCCCGCATCGAGCGCGAGGCGAACGACAAGGCTCGAGGAGGTGTGGGATGACCGCTACTTCAGGCCGTGCATACGCGCTTCTGCTGGGCATCGGTGTGGCCGGCGCCCTGATCTGGGTCGCCGCTCGTCTCGCCGGGCAGGAGACGTGGCGCTACTGGGCCGCGCTCGGTGTGCTCACCGGAGCGGGACTTGCTCTGGCGCTGAGTCAGCGAACGGCCTACGGAGCGTGGACCGGGGCGGCGCCCCCCGGGTTCCTGCTAGCGCTCGCCGTGGCCGTCATATGCGTCGGCTGGATCGCAGCCGTCGGCGAGCCGCGCTCGAACTGGTTCTTCAACACCACTTCTCGTCGTGGTCGCACGATCTCGGGATCCGGACGTTCGTCCAGCGGATGACGCAGTACGCCTCGGTGACGGCGTTCGGCCTCGGTGTGCTGCTCGCAGCGGCGCCCACCACCATCCGGCGCAGGCGTCCGGCACCCGCCTCGATCGAGGTCGAGCAGCCTACCCCGCTGCCGGCGGAGTCGATGACAATCGACGACACCGGGTACGCGACCCGTGCACGCGAGCACACGCGGGTTTAGATCTCGCTGCGCCGGGTAGAACCATCTCGACGAGCCGAGTCGCGGACCGGCGGGTCGCCGGAGGGGCGGTGGCCCGATCGCTCAGCATCCATGCCCTCCCTGACGTGGTTCCCGGCCGTCCGTCCCGTAGCGCGGGGGAGACAGCCCGTTTCCCCCGCGCGCGGCTGCGCCGCTGCGGCGTGACTACACTGCCCGCGGGAGCTCCTGCACTCATGCCTTCAACGGTGCACCGCCGCCTGCGAGCGAATCGTATTCCGCTGACGGCCTTTGTTGCCCTCGCCGCAGCGGGAATCGCGACCGGCCTCAGCCTGGCTCTCGGACTGGAGACGCACCTGGGCGCCCAGGTCGTCTATGTCGTGCTCGCCGCCGCTGCCGCCGTCGTCGCCGGGCTGGCCGCCGGCCTCGCCGCCGGCGCGCTCTCGCTCGTCCCGTTCGTCTACTTCTTCCTGAACAGGCCCGATGCGTTCGATGTCGATCCCCCGCAGGTGGTGTCCCTCCTCGTGCTCGTGGCCGGTGTCGTGCTCGTCTCCTACCTGGTCTCGCGCGAGCAGCGGGCGAGGGCGCTCTCGGCGGGTGCCGAAAGCGTCCGTGAGGCGCTCAACCAGTCCGGCACGGCGATCTGGAACTGGGACGTCGAGCGCGATCGCCTGCGCTGGTCGGGCGACGTGCGCGGCATGTACGGGCTGGGCTCGGGGTGCGGCTCGACACGTTCGGCCTGCTCCTCGACTGGGTGCACCCCGACGACCGGGAGCAGGTCAGGGAGGCCGTGGCGGAGACGCTCGCCGGCGGCCCGGCGTTCGAGGTCGAGGTGCGGACGACGCTGACGCCGCAGGGCTGGCGCTGGACTCCTGCAGGGGAGCGTCAAGCGCGGTGTCCGCGGCAAGCGCGTGTCGGGGGTGACCCGCGACGTCACCGTGCGCCGCCGGAGCGTCGAGCGCGAGCGGTTCCTCGGCGGCCTGACCAAAGCGCTCGCCGTTGCTCCGGACTACGACGGCATGCTCGCCGAGCTGGCCCGGCTCGCCGTCCCCGAGCTCGGGGACTGGTGCTGGATCGACGTGCTCGAAGAGGACGGGAGCATCCGGAACGTGGCTGTTCGCCACGGCGATTCCGCCGGGGCCGAGCAGGCGCGCGAGCTGCGGCGCCGGTATCCCGTCGCGGACGGCGATCCGCTCGGCGCGGCCGCGGTGCTGGCGGGCGGCGCGTCCGAGCTCCACAGCGAGATCACCGAGGAGCAGCTCCGTGAGGCGACGGGGAGCGACGAGGAGCTCGACCTCTATCGGCGGCTCGCACCGAGCTCCGCGATCGTCTCGCCGCTCCGAGCGCACGGCCGCACGCTCGGCGCGCTGACGCTGGTCGCCGCCTGGGGACGCCGCGGCGCTACGACGAGGACGACCTCGCCTTCGTCGAGGAGGTGGCGCAGCTGGCGGCGCTGATGATCGACAACGCGCGGTTGCACAGGGACGAGCAGGAGGCCCGGGAGGACGCCGAGGCGGCGGCGCTGCGGATGGAGCGGCTGCAGGCGCTCACGGCCCACCTGTCGGCGGCTGCCTCGCCCGACGAGGCGGCGCAGATCATCGTCGACGAGAGCCGCGACGTGCTGGGTGCGCGCGCGGCCTGGGTCAGCGTTCTCGCCGAGGACGAGGGCGAGCTCCGCCTGCTGGCCGCGAGCGGCTACCGCGAGGAGTTCGTGCAGAAAGACCGTCGCATCCCGGTCTCGTCGGATCTCGCGGTCGCCGAGGCGGTTCGCTGGTGGTGCGCCGAAATGGATCGACGATCTCATCGAGGCCGACGCCGAGCGGCACGCGGAGTTCGTCGAGGCGGTCCAGGCGACCGGCGGCGAGGCTCTCGCAGCGGTACCGCTCATGGCCTCCGAGCGCGCCGTCGGCATCCTGGCGCTCCGCTTCGACGGCCCGCGGAGCTTCACCGTGGAGCAGCGCGCGCTGATCTCGAGCTTCGTCGGTCAGTGCAGCCAGTCGCTCGAGCGGGCGCAGCTCTACGACCGGGAGCGAGAGGCACGAGCCGAGGCCGAGCTGCACCGCGGCGAGCTCCAGTTCCTGAGCGAGGTCTCGCAGACGCTGGCCGGCACGCTCCAGGTCGAGGAGCTGCTCGACGCGCTGCTCGAGCTCACCGTCCCCCGCCTGGCCGACGCGGTCAGCTTCTTCCTGCTCAGGACGGCCACTTCCTGCGCCGGGCCGCGTCCGTGCACGTCGATCCGGCCAAGACCAAGCTGATGCGCGAGCTCCGGGAGCGCGGATCGACATCGCCGCGCAGCCGGACGGCGCGCTCGCAGAGGCGGGCGCGGATGCAGCAGCCAGTTGCCTTCCCGAAGCTCGACGAGGGCCTGCTCGAAGCCCTGTCGCTCGACGAGTTCCAGCTCCGCGCGCTCGATTCGCTCGGCATGCGGTCCTGGCACGCGCTGCCGCTCGTTGCCCACGGCGAGGCGACCGGCGTCCTGACGCTGGCGACGATCGCCGAGCGTTCCTTCTCGGAGCGCGACATCGACCTGGCGCACGAGTTCGCGAAGCCGCGCGCGCTCGCGCTCACGAACGCGTACGACTTCGAGCGGGAGCGCAGCGCCCGGGCGTCGGCCGAGCGCGCCTCCCAGCGGCTTGGGCACCTCCACCGGATCACAGCGGCGCTGGCGCAGGCGGTCACCACGGACGAGGTCGCCCGCGCGATCGCCGTCGAAGGGGGAGCCGCGTTCGGGGCTGAGCGCCGCGGCGACCCAGCTGCTCACCGAGGACGAGTCCGAGCTGGAGCTCGTGAGCGCCACCGGTCACCTCGCGGAGCTCATCGGGCGCTACGGGCGGCTGTCCACCGAGCAGGAGGTGCCGGCGGTGGCGGCGATCCGCTCCGCCCAGGTGCTCTGGTTCGAAGTTGGCGGACGACCTCGCCGTCCGCTATCCGGATCACGCCCAGGTGCGCGAGGGGCTCGAGGCGGTCGGGTTCATCTGGCTGATCGGCCGCGAGAAGCCGCTCGGGCTGCTCACGGTCAGCTTCGAGCAGCCGCGCGCCCTGAACGGGGAGGACAGGGCGCTGATCCACGTGCTTCTGCAGCAGTGCGGGCAGGCCCTCGAGCGGGCCCGGCTCTTCGAGCGCGAGCAGGACGCCAGGCGTGGAGCCGAGAAGGCGACGCGCCGCCTCGACCAGCTGCAGACGATCGTGGAGGCGAGCCTCGTCGCGCAGTCGGTGGACGAGCTGCTCAACAGGCTGCTCGTCAACGTGCGCGAGATCCTCGGCGCCGACCGGGCGACGATCCTGGTGCTCGACGAGGACGGAGGCGCGCTCCACGCCCGGGCCGGGGTCGGCCCGGATGCGGAGGTCGAGCCGGAGATCCACATCCCGCTCGGCGACGGCATCGCCGGG
>CAVUNV010000002.1:0-162444 GCA_963742925.1 uncultured Actinomycetes bacterium
TGCTCGGACGGGTAGAGCTTGAGGTAGCGCCCGGCGGTTCGTAGTTTTCCGCCTGCGGGCGAGTACTTGATCCTGATGCCTGCGGGCCGGAAGTCGTGGAGGCTGTCGCCGACCAGCCTCCTTCGGGTGGTTTCACATGTCCCCGATACGGCCTCTTCTACGGGAAGAAGGTGAGCAAGTAAAGAGGCTCTTGGACGAGCGTCTGGTGTTCGCGAATGGCTGATCGCGGCTGCGCGGCGGCGCAGAGGAGGGAGTTAGTTCGGTGGCGCCGAGCTGGAAGACGGTTCGCGTCTTCGTCAGCAGCACCTTTCGCGACATGCACGCTGAGCGGGATCACCTGGTCAAGGTGGTCTTTCCGGAGCTCAGGGAGCGGATGGCGAGTCGGCGCCTGTATCTCGTCGACGTCGACCTGCGCTGGGGGATCACCGAAGAGGAGGCCGAGCAGGGCAGGGCCTTGGAGATCTGTCTCGAGGAGATCGAGCGCTCGCGGCCGTTCTTCGTCGGCATCCTCGGCGAGCGCTACGGCTCGCTGCTCGGGCCGTTGCCCGAGGATGTCGAGTTCGACCACCCGTGGCTTCTGGGGCACGAGCGGCACTCGCTGACCGCACTCGAGATCACCCATGCCGTGCTTCGAAACCCGGAGCTGGCACGTCGCAGCTTCTTCTACTTCCGAGACCCACGCTTGATCGCTGAGATACCGGAGGACCGGCGGAGCGACTACGCGGCAGAGGACGACGACTCGGCGGGCAAGCTCGTGGCGCTGAAGGAGGAGATACGCGGCTCGGGCCGGCCGGTGCTGGACGACTACCCCTGCCGCTGGGACGAGGAAGGGGACCGTGTCGTCGATCTCGACGCTTTCGGCGAGCGGGTGCTGGAGGATCTGTGGCAGGCGATCTGCGGCGAGTATCCCGAGGAAGCACCCGAGCCAGACCTGCTCACGATCGAGCGGGAGGCACACGAGGCCTTCGCCGAGGAGCGCGCACGCCTTCACATCGGGCGCCTAGAGCAGGAAAGAAGGCTGAACGAGTACGTGCAGGGCTCGGATCGCCGGCCGGGGGTGATCATGGGCGAACCTGGCTGCGGCAAGTCGGCCTTCCTCGCCGGCTGGTCTCGCCGCTACGCAGCCGATAACCCGGACGACCTCCTGCTTTCCTACTTCGTCGGCGCCAGCCCCTCCTCCACCGATCACCGCCGCCTCCTGCGCACGATCTGCGAGGAGCTCAAGCGCGAGCTCACCCTCGAGGAAGAGATCCCGGAGGACGACGAGATGCTCTCGGAGGGGCTCGCGACCTTTCTGCAGGCGGCTGCGCGCGAAAGAGAGCGAGTCGTGCTCGTCATCGACGCCTTGGACCAGCTCTCGCCGCTCGCGGGCGCTCGCGGCCTCGGCTGGCTGCTCGACTCCATTCCGGAGCAGACCCGCCTGGTCGTGAGCACACTCGAAGGCGACTGCCTCGATGTCTTGCGCCGACGGAGGGCCGAAGAGATCGCGCTTCCCCCGCTAGACGCAGAAGAGCAGAGGCAGATCGTCGAGACCGTGCTCGACGAGTGGCGGCGCAAGCTCGATGAGCCCCAGCTGACCGCTCTTCTCGCCCACCCGGGGGAGCAAACCCCCTCTACCTGCGAGTGGCGCTGGAGGAGCTGCGGCTGTTCGGCAGGTTCGAGCAGCTGCTGCCGCAGATCGAGGATCTCGCCGCAGACGTCGCGGGACTGTTCGACCAGGTGCTAGAGCGACTCGAAGAAGACCACGGGCGGGAACTCGTCACCGAAGCCTTCTCGCTTCTCGGCTGCTCGCGCTACGGGCTGAGCGAGGCCGAGCTGCTAGACCTGCTACGCCGCGGGCAAGAGGAGCAGCTACCGCGCGCCGTCTGGGCCCGGCTTTCCCGTGGCGCCAAGGCCTACCTGGTCGAGCGTGGCGAGCTCGTCGGCTTCTTCCACCGGCAACTGGCGGATGCGGTGGCGGTTCGATACCTGCATCGAGAGACAAGGCATGCCAGGCTGGCCGCCCACTTCGCGCGCTCACCGCTCGAGCGCCGGCTGGACGAGTACCCCTACCAGCTCGAGCAGGCTGAGGACTGGCAAGCCCTCTCCGTCACGCTCGGCGACCTGGACTTCCTCGCCTGCGCCCAGGAGCGTGAGCGCACCTACGAATGGATCGGCTACTGGCGAGCGCTAGAGGGGCGCTTCGAACCCACCGCCTGCTACCAGGTCGCGCTCGATCAACGGATCGGCTCAGACGGAGAGAGCGAGGCTGTTGCCCGCTCGGCGGGAGTCGTCGGCTCGTTCCTTGGCGACATGGGACTGCTACGCATCTGCCTTGCCATTCACGGAGCGCTCGCTTGCCATCTACGAGCGCGCCCTTGGCCCTGACCACCCGCTGGTGGCGACGAGCCTCGACAACCTTGCCGTTCTCTACCACGCCCAGGGCGACTACGCCCGCGCGTCTACCGCTCTTCGAGCGCTCGCTCGCCGTCCGTGAGCGCGCCCTCGGCCCTGACCACCCCGAGGTGGCCGAGAGCCTCAACGACCTCGCCCGTCTCTACCGGGACCAGGGCGACTACGACCGCGCGCTGCTGCTCTACGAGCGCTCGCTCGCCATCTTCGAGCGCGTCTCTGGCCCCGACCATCCCAACGTGGCGACGGTCCTCGACAACCTCGCCCTTCTCTGCCAAGTCCAGGGCGACTACGCCCGCGCGCTGCCGCTGTTCGAGCGTGCGCTTGCCATCTTCGAGCGCGCCCTCGGCCCCGACCACCCCGATCTAGCCATATGCCTCAACAACCTCGCCCGTCTCTGCCGGGACCAGGGCGACTATGCCCGCGCGCTGCCGCTCTTCGAGCGCTCGCTCGGCATCTACGAGCGCGCCCTCGGCCCCGACCACCCGCTGGTGGCGGTGAGCCTCAACAACCTCGCCCTTCTCTACCAGGCGCAGGGCGACTACGCCCGCGCGCTGCCCCTGTTCGAACGCTCGCTTGTCGTTCGTGAGCGCGCCCTCGGCCCCGACCACCCGCTGGTGGCGACGAGCCTCGAGAACCTCGAGCGAGCGCGCCGTCTTCGATCACGCCAACGCAACGCCATCCAAACGCGCCTGTAAAGGAAGTTCGATCTTGCCGGCGCAGCCGTGGCTCTAACGCGGGAACTGCGCGTCCATGCCGGCGCGCAGGGCTTGCGCCGAGACCGACCGCGGCACCGGGTTCGCCCGGTAGCGAACGCCCCGAGTCGAGCGAACGTGCGGGCGCCGTTCGGCGCGTAACCGGCCACGATCGGCCAGCCGCCCCAGCTCGCGAGCCAGCTGCCGTCGTCGAGACGGCGGGCGGAGCCGCAGCAGTAGGAGGATGGCACCTGCGGGTCGGAGACCGACTCCACGAGCCGGGCCGTGCGCAGCCGCTCGTCGATCCGGTACCGGACCGCCGGCGGGTTCGTCAACTGATGTCCGCAGCCGAGCGGTTTACGCTGGCGCCGTGAGCGCTGCTCCGCACCTGCGGCACCCCCATGCGTTCGACGCCGTGCCGCGGTCGCCCGCGATCGATTCCGCGCCTCCCGTCTCGCCGAACATGGCGCGGGCACCGGAGGTGCAGCAGATCCACTCGAACTTCCTCGAGACGCTCGTGTTCAAGGGTCTGTCCGCGCCGCTCGCGCTGGTGCTGGTCGTCGTCCAGAGCCGTTACCTGCACACGTCGGGCCGTGGCTCGTTCGTGCTCGTCGTCCTGAGCGTGACCATCCTCACTCGCCTGCTCGGTCAGCTCGGCTACGCCGTCACGAACAGGGCGCAGAAGCAGGACGTGCAGCTGCGGCCGCTCGTCCAGGCGTCGTTCGCGATCGGCCTCGTGCTCGGCGTCGGGGGAACGGCGGCGATCATCGCGTGGGGAGCCGCCACACCGGGCATCGGCCTGACGGTGGCGGCGATCGCGGCCGCCGCGCTCGTTCCGAACGTCTTGTGGCAATCCATCTGCGGGGTGCTCCTCGGCCTGAACCGTGTCCGTCTCTGGAACGTGATCCAGACGCTGCCGCCGGTGCTGACCATGGCGGGCGTGCTCGTCCTCGTCGTCGGTCTCGACGAGGGCATCACCGGCGCGGTCCTCGCCTGGACGCTCGCGCACTTCCTGACGGCTGCCTTCGCCCTTGTCGCGACCCGCTCCGTCTGGGTTCCGTTGCCGCTGCGGAGGTTCCTCGACCTGTTCAACGTGCCGCTCGCCGAGCTCGCGCTGACCATGGGCGCGGTCCAGGTCGTCAACCTGATCAGCTACCGGGTCGAGCTGCTCGTCCTCAACCACTACCGCGACATCAACCAGGTCGGCGTCTACTCGATCGCTGTCCAGACGGCGGAGATGCTGTGGTTGATCGCCGGCTCGCTGGCGACCGCCATAACGGCGCCTTGCCTGCGTAAGCCCGAGAAGCAGGCTGCGTCCCTGGTGCGCCGCTCGTCCGCGAAAACGCTCGTCTACACGGCGGTCGTCGCGGTCGCCGTGGGAGCGATTGCGCCGTTCGTGATCCCGCCGCTGCTCGGGGAGTCGTTCTCCGGCGCCTCGAGGCCGCTCGCGCTCCTGCTGCCCGGGGTCACCGTCTACGCGCCGGTCACGATCCTGGTCGTCTACCTCTCGGTGCGCCACGGCAGGCCCCATCTCAGCCTCGCCGTCTCCATCCTCGGGATGATCGTGACCCTGATCGCGGCGCTCCTGCTCATCCCCGAGTACGGAGCCTCCGGCGCTGCCGTGGCGAGCACGCTCGGCTACGCGATCGGCGCAGTTCTCGCGTGGGTGCTCTTCGAGCGGCTGTCGCGGGAGAAGATTCCTGCGGCTGCGCCTGCGTCCTGACCCGACCGGGCCACCGGGGCCTGACGGTTCGGTTGTGCTTCAGCCGTACTAGCTGAGCTGGAGAGCCAGGAGCGTGATGGCGGCGACGGCTCCGAAGAGCAGGATCGCTGCGCCCACGACGAGGCCGGCGGCGGCGAGCTTGAGCTTTCGAGGCGTGACCGACCACAGGAGGCCTGCGATACCGAGCTTGCCGAGCTTTCCGCCCTTGAAGAGCAGCCTCGTCACGGCCAGCAGCATCACCAGCCATCGTGCGGGCGTGAATCGAACATCGCCGAGCACTCGCGGTCGTTGCGGCCGGCCGGTTGCGATCGGGTCGGACCCGGGTCGCGGTTGCAGCTCGCTTGACGTCAGCTTGTCCAGGAAAGCACCCACCTCGAGCCGAGTGTAGCTTCGCGCTAGCGCGTGCTCGGGCCGGCCGCCGCGTGCTCGAGCGTCCGAACCTCGTCGGGGTGCAAATGGCGCGAGAACCAGTCGAGGATCACCTCGAATCGCATCACCCGGTGGGCCGGCGACCCCGAGCGGCTCAGCTCGTGGGACTCGGCAGGGAAGCGGACGAACTCGACCTCCCGCTTCAGGAGCCGCAGCGTCGTGAACAGGTCCTCGGCGTTGCCGATCGGGCAGCGCAGGTCGTCTTCCGAGTGGAGGATCAGGAGCGGCGTCGTGATGTTCTCGGCGTAGCTCGACGGCGAGATCTTCAGGTACACGTCTGGGGCCTCGAACCAGTGCGCACCGACATAGCCCTTGAACGAGAACCCGATGTCGCTCGCCCCGGCCTCGAGGACGAAGTTGTTCACGGCTCGCTCCGAGCAGGCGGCGCGGAAGCGATCCGTATGTCCGACGATCCATGAGGTCATGTAGCCGCCGTAGGAGCCGCCGAGCACACCGAGCCGCTCGGGGTCGCAGAAGTCGTACTGCTTCAGTGCCTCGTCGACCACGGCCATCAAGTCCTCGTAGTCGACCGTGCCCCAGCCCGGCCCCTCGTCCACCGGCCCGCGGATCGACCGTCCCCACGCTTCGCTGTAGCCGGAGGAGCCGCGCGGGTTGGAGTAGAGCACGACGTAGCCGGCGTCGGCGAAGACCTGGAACTCGTCGAAGAACTTGTTTCCGTACTGGCTGTACGGGCCGCCGTGGATGTTGAGAAGCACCGGGTAACGCCGGTCCGGATCGAAGCCGAGTGGCCGCATCAGCCAGGCCTCGACCTCGGAGCCGTCCGCCGAGACGGCCGTGAAGCGCTCGGGCTGGGAGAGCTCGCGCGCCTCGGCAAAGGGCCGCGCCGTCTCGGTCAGCCGGCGCTCGCCGCAGTAGAGCTCTGCCGGGCACGCGGACGACGTCGCGCAGTGGACGATCTGTCCGCCTACGGCGTCGAACCCCGTCAGCCACAGCGCACCGTCGACGACCGGCTCCGGCTCGCCCACCCCGTCCGCGCGTGTCCGGTACAGGTGGCTGTTGCCGCTGGTCCTCCAGCACGAAGAGCAGCGTGTCTCCGTCCCAGACCGGCTCGCGGATCGCCGGATACGGAGCGCAGTTGAGATCGAGCGAAGCGGTCAGGACGCGCCGCTCGGCGGTGGCGGTGTCGAGCACGGCGATCTGGCCGTGGCGGGGGAAGTCGAATCCGCCCACGTTGAAGCGGCACGCGATCAGGGAGCCGTCCGGTGACCAGGACGGCGCTTCGTACCATCCGTCGTTCGCCGTCAGCCGCACAGGCTCGCCTCCCTGCGCGTCGACGAGGTAGACGTCCTGGAGGAGCTCGATGTCCCAGTCTTCCTGCCGTGCCGAGGTGAAGGCGATCCGCCTGCCGTCGGGTGACCACGCCGGCTGCTCGTCCTCGTAGTCCCCGTGCGTGAGCTGCGTGGGCGGCGCCGATCCGTCGGCGGGCACGACGAAGATGTGCCGACGCCGGTCTCCGGTCCAGCCGACATCGTCGAGCTTGTACTGCAGCCGGGTGAACCGCCGGGGCTGCCGTCGCTTGGCGACGTCCTCCTCGTACGCCGGGTCGCGGACCCGGGCCGAGAAGGCGACTCGCGTCCCATCCGGCGACCAGACGGGCTCGGTCACGTCCTCGTCGAGATCGGTCAGCTGCTGCGCCTCGCCCCCGCCCGCCGGAATGACATACAGCTGCTTCGTCTTCCCGTCCCGGTTCGAGACGAATGCGAGACTGCTTCCGTCGGGCGACCAGCGCGGGGCGACATCCTGCTTCTCTCCCGACGTGAACCGGCTTGCCGGGCCGGAGCCGTCGACCGATACCAGCCAGATCGAGCTCGTGTAGTCGTTCGTCTCGCGATCGACGCGCCACACGACGCCTGCGACGGTGCGGCCGTCAGGAGCGAGCCGGGGGTCGGAGGCCCAGCTGAGCTGATAGAGATCTTCGGGGTTCACCCTCACCAAGATAGACCAGCCGCAGCCAGAGCCGCCGTCCGACCGGCTGCTGCGTCAGCCCGAGCTCGGGCAGGTTCCTTTCCTGTACTTCGCCCGGTCGACCGGCTGGAGAACCCATCGCCAGGATCCGTTGGCCGAGACGGCGTGCATCGTCGCCGTCGTCACACCGTTCTCCGAAGCCACGCGGACGCTGACGGCCTTGGCGGGGAGGGACTTGCCGTTGACGTAGACCGGGTCGGCGTACGTCTCGAGCACCTTGATGCTCTTCAGGTCCCAGCCCTCGTTCTGCTGGCATTCGACGAAGCGGGCCCTGGTCACGACGCGCTGGTCGGCGGGAAGCAGCTCGTCCCAGAGCCGGCCCGACTGGCCGCGGGAGAACTGCGTGGTGACCTGGCGGACGAAGTCGGCGGCGGATTGCTGCCCGCTCGTGGCTCCGCCGGCCGTGCTGCCGCTACTCCCACCGCACCCGGCGACGACGGTTGCCGCGGCCCCCAGGAGCGCGGCGGCCACGACGAGCGCGAGCGTTCTCATGCGATCACCTCCGTGAGCTGCGGGTCGGCGGCCAATGCCAGGTCGCCGACCACGACCGGCTCGCCTTCGCAAGGGACGAGGACGGCTGCAAGCTCGGGTCGCGTGCTCAGGATGCCGGTCGCCTCGCCTGGCGACGCGACGGCGAGGGCGGTGGCATACGCCTCGGCCTCGGCGGCGTCCGGGCCGACGACCGTTACGGCCAGGGGGCCATGGTCTGCGGGAGCGCCTGTCGCCGGGTCGATCAGATGGTGGAGCCGCCGGCCCGGGCCGAAGCGGCGCCGGTCACGCCCGGACGTTGCGGCCGCGCCCTGGTCGATCGCGATCGTCCCGATGCTGTCTCCGGTCGTCCGCGGGTCGGCGACGGCGAGGCGCCAGGGGCCGCCGTCAGGGGTCTGGCCCCAGACGGCGATGTCACCGCCGAGATCGACCAGCCCGCCCGGGAGGTCGAGCCAGGCGTCGCGCATCGCCCACAGGGCGCGGGTGGCGGCGAATCCCTTGCCGATGCCGCCGAGGTCGACGGCCGCCCCGGTCTCGATCCGGGCGCGGGAGCCGGCAGCGTCTATCTCGATCGTCGCCCACGGCAGCCACCCGGCGGCCACGGTGGGCGGGCGCTCGTCGAGGTGCTCGAAGGAGCGGTCGTACCCGGCGGCGGCCAGCGCCGGGAGAATGGTCGGGTCGAATCTTCCGCCCGTCTCCTCACGCGCCCGAAGCGCGACGCGCAACGCCTCGATCAGCCGGACGTCGACGCTGACCCATTCGCCGCGGGCCTGGTTCAGGCGCGAAAGATCGCTGTGCTCGTCGAAGCGGGAGAGAACCCGCTCGCAGGACTCGACCTCGCCGCGTCCGGCCGTCAGCGCTCGTCGCGCGAGTGCCTCGTCCGCGCGAGTGGCCGTGACCGCCACCTCGCAATCGGTGCCCATGGCCCGGAACCGCTCCCGCACGAGCCGGCCGCCGATCATGCCGGGGCCGCCTTGACCGGCGTCCGCTCGCGCTGCGTCGCCGAGCGCTCCGGAACCTCCGGCGGCCGCGCGGCTCTCGCCGGTGGGGCGGGGCGTTCGGGTCGAGGCAGGATGCGGGCGAAGGTGAGCCAGAGGACCGGTGCCAGGGCAACTGCGCCGAAGACGAGGCCGGTGTTTCCGGTGAGGTCGGTGCCCGCGTTGAGCGCGTGACCCAGCGCGAGGAAGAAGGCCGCAAACGACGCGTAGTGCAGAAGACGCCATCGGCGCTGGCCGATGCGTCGCCGCACCCGGAAGGACAGGGCGAGCGCGAGCATGAGGTAGCCGGCGGTGACGCCTGCGGCCACGGTGATCGGCCGCCACGGTGCCGCTCCCGGGATGACCACGGCGGTCAGCCCGAAGCGCATCACGGGGTCGAGGAGGATGGCGCCGCCGTGGAGGACGAGCATCGACAGTCCCATCCAGATCAGCGTCTGGTGCAGGCCGAGGAGGTCCTTCTGCCGTTTCGGCTTCAGGAGCCTGGTGCTCATCATCAGGCCGAGGGTGACGGACACGGTCAGGAGTGCGAACGCGACCAGTCCGGCCGCGCGCGCGATCAGCCACGCGACCGGCATCCCGCCGGCGACGACGCCCGTCATCCCGCTGGAACGGGCGACGTGCGGGTCGTCGCGTGCGTCGCCGTCGAGCCGGTGCCCGGGACCACGACGAGGCGGCTCGTGCCGTTCTTGCCCTTCACGATCACGGCTCCGGGTATGGATTGGGACGTGCCGGAAGGCGCCGGCTGCTGGCGCGTCCACGCGAGGAACGCGACGACGGCCGAGAGGGCCCAGACCGAGAGCACCGTCGCCCAGATCGTCCGCATCAGTCTCCCGGCTCGACCTTCGGCGGCGCCGCGGGTGCCGGGCCGACGATCTGGCTGACCGTGGGAGGTGACGGCTGCACCGGGGCAGCCGTTCGTGTCAACCCGGCGATCGCGGCAGCCATGGTCACTACCGTGGCTGCGAGCACAGCCGCCAGGGCGAACAGCTCGCGGCGGCCGGGCAGCGATTCCTTGCCCGTACTGCCCTTGGCCGCCCCGTTCGACGCCGCCGCGCCCGGCGGTGTCCCGATGACGCTCATGGCTTCGAACCTAGTCGGGGGTGCCCCCGCAAGCATCCGTGGCAACCCTGACCCACCCTGCGGAACTGCCGCGGGCGCCTCTTCGACAACACTGCGGCTAGTCGATGGGGCGGAGCCGCAGCCCGTTGCCGCGGACGGTTTCGATCCAGGCGGGGTTGCCGAGCTTGCGGCGCAGGGCGACGACGTGGACGTCGATCGTCTTCCGGCTGCCGATCCAGCTCGTCTGCCATACCTCGGCGAGGATCTGCTTGCGTGACACGAGCGTGCCGGGCTGGCGGGCGAGCAGGGCGAGCAGGTCGAACTCCTTCGGCGTGAGCTCGAGCCGGCGCCCGCCGAGAAGGACGCGACGTGCGCGCAGGTCGATCTCCAGCGACCCGGCTCGGACCGGGCGCGGCGCCTCCGGGGTGGTTCGTCGCATGACCGCCCGCACGCGCGCGAGTAGCTCCCGGAAGCCGTAGGGCTTGGTGACGTAGTCGTCGGCGCCGAGCTCGAGCCCGGCGATCCGGTCGGCCTCGCTCGCCCGGGCGGTGAGCATGATGATCGGCACGCGGGAGCGCTCGCGCAGCCGGCGGAAGACGTCGTGGCCGTCCATGTCGGGAAGACGCAGATCGAGGAGCACGAGATCCACAGCGGCCGCGTCGAGGGCGGCCTGTCCGGTGGCGACGCACGAGACCTCGTACCCCTCCCGCCGGAGCCCCTCGGCGAGGGGAGCAGCGGTCGAGCTGTCGTCCTCGACGATCAGGACCCGCATCGCCCCGTCGTTCCTAGGCAGCCTTCTCGAGCGCCGACCGGCCCGCGTACGCGAACGGGTGGTAGTAGACGTCGAGCGCGTTCTCGCTCTTGGCGGCCAGCCTGAGGGCGTGGCCGCTCCTGTCGGTGACGACGACGGTCAGACGCCCGTCCGCCCGCCTCCACCTGAGCGACACCTCGACCCCGTCGCCGTCGACCCGCCGTGCCAGTTCCTTTGGACGTCCGCCTCGCATCGCGACTCCTTTCCGAATGGTGTTTCACCGAGGCTAGGAGCCGAACGGCAAGGGCCGGGACAGGCTGCGGCCAAGCTTGCGCGCAGCTCGTGACGCGGTTCGGCTGCGTTCAGGCTGCGAGCCCGCTCGTCGGCGAGGTTGCCGTGGTCGGTTGTGAGGGCGGGATCAGCTCCAGGCAGCGCGCGATCGCTCCGCGGACGGCCTGCATGCCCAGGCTGAGGTCGACGAGGCCGTCGAAGCCGTAGAACGCGCGTGCGGCGAGCAGGTAGAGCGTGAGCAGCGTGCCGGCGTGGTAGCTGCCGGCCGACGCCGCAGCGATCACGACGGCGATCGGCCCGAGCTTCGCCAGCGCTCCGGAGATGTGCAGGTTCGCGGCCTGCACCCAGCCGAGGTGGACCTCGGCGCGCAACAGGCGCTCGGCCACGATCGCAAAACGGCTTCTCGCCTCGGGGCCGCCGCTTCCGGGCAGCTCGCGGGCGAGCGTTCCGGTCAGCTCCTCGAGTTGCTCCTGGCGCTCCTGGCCCGCGCTCGCCGCCGGCTCCTGCATCCGCCGGGTCACCAGCCAGGTCGCCGCCAGCAGCGGCACGACGACCGCGATCGCCCACGGCTCCATCAGCCCCAGCACGACCAGAGCCGTCGCCAGCTCGACGATCAGCATCGAGCCGGTGTCCAGAGCGTAGACCGTCACCCGCTCGAACGTCTCCGCGTCGGAGATGAAGCGCGAGGGCAGTCCCTCGGCGTCCTCCCGCTCGGCAGCAGGCCGGTGCATCACACCCTCGAACATCAGCAGGCGCAGATTCCGGTAGAGACGGCCGGCGTTCCGCGCATACAGGCCGTCGGAGCCGATGTAGGCCGCGGCCTCGACGAGGATCGCCAGGGCCAGCAGGCCGGCCCAGAGAGCATCCTCGGGCTTGACTCCGTGCAACTCGACCAGGTCGTTGATCAGGTAGCCGAGCGTGATCGGCGGCACCAGACCGGCCAGCGACCCGAGCACGCTCAACCCGACCATCGCCGCCAGACCCGCTCTGAGCGGACGCAACAGCGACAGCACGCGCCGCCACGCAATCGACTCCGGCGCCTCCAAGATCGCCACGATGCTCGTCCCCGGGCTGCGCCGGCATCCGGGGAGCTCCCGATCGGAGCTGCCCGAAACTACCGACGGACGTTCTGCGACGATGCGACGTGCGATGGTGAACGTGGACGTGAAGCTCCTCTACGTGCTGCGGCACGCCAAGTCGAGCTGGGACGACCCGACGCTCGACGACCGCGACCGACCGTTGGCACCGCGGGGCCGACGCGGCGCGGAGCGTCTGGCCGCCTACCTTCAACGGGCGGCGATCACACCCGCCCTCGTGCTCTGCTCGTCGTCACTGCGCACGCGCCAGACGCTGGCGGCGATCCTGCCCTCGCTCGAAGGCGACCTCGAGCTCTCCGTGGAGGACGAGTTGTACGGCGCAGAGCTCGGGCGGTTGCTCGGGCGGCTACGGGCGCTGCCGGACACGGTGCCGTCGGTGCTGCTGATCGGTCACAACCCCGGCCTCCACGAGCTCGTCCTGAAGCTGGCCCGGCCGGCCTCCGAGCTCGGTGCGCTGAGAGAGAACCTGCCGACCGCAACGCTCGTCACGCTCGCGCTCGCGCAGCCTCGTTGGCGTGAGCTCATGGAGGGCGAGGCGGAGCTCGTCGACTGGATCGTGGCACGAGACCTCGGCTCGTAGCGGCCGGCGATTCGTCCAGGTCCACGGGTGCGGGCTGCGCCTGCGGCCCGCATCGAGCCGGTGGCGCAGCCCGCAGTCACTGCGGGAAGCTCTAGATCTCGCGCTTCTCCTTCTTGCCCTTCTCTTTCCGCTCATCCTTCTTCGTCTTCTTCGGCACTGGGAATCCCTCCCTTCTGCTCTGGTCGTTGTCGCGTCTCTGTCCTGTCTGTACTTCTATGCGGCCGGACGACAAGCGCGGGCCAAGCGGGGGCAAAGAAACCGCGGCGGCACGACAAGAACAGGCTCATGCCGGTCCGCCGGTGTCATGGTCGGTTCAGTGGTCGAGCGCGGTCGTGCTCGAGCCCGGCTTGCTCGCGCCGGCGCGTCCGAGCAACACGGCGCTTGCGACGATGGAGGCGAAGGCGGCAATCTGGACGACGCCCTTGGCGCCGCTCGGTAGCTCCTCGTCGAAGAGCACGAAGCCGGCCGCGATCGGGACGGCGTTCGTGACCATCGTGGCGATGCCGGCGGCGGTCAGCGCGCTTCCATGCTGGAAGGCGGCCTGGAGCACGCTGGTGCCGGTCGCGTAGCAGACGATCAACGGCAGGAGGGCGAGCAGCCAGATGCCGCCGATGGAGACGAGCTTCGCCGAGACATCCCCATCGGCGAACAGCAGCCCTGCGGCCAGCCCGAGCGCGACGGCTCGCACCAGGCCGACACGCAGCACGATCAGAGCGATCGCGGCACCTGCACAGGCCCCGAGCCAGAGCGCGGCACCGACGGCGTGCGGCGTGTGCGAGGCGGGCTTCGAGCCGATCAGCGAGAGCGCCAGCAGAACCAGTCCGGCGAGCGCGATCAGGACGGCGAGCTGCTCGTGACGGGCCAGTCGGCTCGGGTGGCCGCGCACGCTGAGAACCGCGAGCACGGCGATGCCCGACGCGCTGACCGCCTGCACGAGGCTGAGCGGCGCCAGCCGCAGTGCCGTCACGTACACGACCCAGCCGGCGGTCTCGGTGCCGAAGCCGATGAGCCACGCGCGGCTGTGGAGCAGGAGCCCCACCGAGTACACCGGCCGGCGAAAGTGGAGCGGCGGCAACGCCGCGGCCGCCTCGTGCTCCTTCGTGTACGCCCAGTTGACGGCCAGCGCGGAGACCAGCGCCAGGAAGAGCCCTACCCAGACTGTTTCGACGACACCCTCCCCTCCGTTCCCTGCAGGCGGAGCTCGAGCCTACGCGAGCGGCCTCGCCCGAGCACGTCCGCACGAACTACTGACCGCAGATCAGGGCGGGCACCGATCTCCGGACGGCGCCGGACGTGGAACCTAAGCGAAAGCCAGAAGACATGAGCGGATTCGCACAAATACGATCGTTGTTCGGGCGCAACACCTCGCCGCAATCGATCCACCCGAAGGAGTGGCCGGAGCCGAGCGGCAAGCCGAGGGTGCTGATCGAGAACCCGGACGGGGCGGACCTGTGGGCCCACGCCGACGTCCTGCGCGAAGCAGGCTACGACGTCGCCATGTGTGGCGGTCCGACCGCCGCCGTGCCGGGCGAGCACCAGGAGCGCACGGTCTGCCCGCTGATCGCAGAGGGGCAGTGCCCGCTCGTCGAGGGAGCCGACGTCGTCGTCTCGACGACCTACCTGACGGACGGGCGTGAGATCGTCGCGAAGCTGAGCGCCAGGAGCTCTCCCGCGCTGGTGGTCGAGGGCACGAGCGACGACCTGGAGCGAAACAGCGACGTGATCGGCGACGCGGTCCGGGTCGAGTTCCCGGTCTTGCCGGAGCAGATCGTCGAGGCAGTCGAGCGCGCACGTTCCGGCCGCGCTGCCGACTGACTCCGTTCGTAGTTTCCCGCAGCTCCGATGGGGTCCGGTCCCGATGTTTCTCTCGCGGGCCGTGGGATTCTTCCTCGATGGGGACACGAGTGGTGCTCAGCCCGGAGCCGTGGCAGTGGCCGTCACCTCGGGTGCTCGTCGAGCATCCTGACGAGGCGGCCGGCCTGGCGCTCGCCTCCGGCCTTCGCCGGGCGGGCTACGCCGTCGCCGTCTGTCCCGGCCCGGAGCATTCGGAGCGCTGCCCGCTCGCCGGCCCGGAGGACTGCTCGGTCGCCCACGGCGCGGATGTGATCGTCTCGAGCCTCGGCCTGGAACGGCCGGAGGCCAGAGGCGTCCTCGCCGCGCTGCGCGCACGCTGCGCCGACACGCCCCTGATCGTGGAGGTCACCGCAGGTCAGCAGGCCGAGTACGAGAGCCTTCTCGACGGCTGCGATCTCGTCCTGGCCCCGGTTGGCCCGGCGCAGCTCGTCGCCGCCGTCGAAGGAGCGCTCGCCGCGCGTCGAGGGGAGCGCTGAGCCCGGTGCGCAGCCCGTTCCGGAGCGAGGTCGAGGCCTTCCACTTCCTGTGGCTCACCGTTGCCGCCTTCGCTGCGATCGCGCTCGCGAGCCTCCTCGGCGGCACCTGGGCCGGAGTGCTGACGTGGGCCGTGGTGACCGCCGCAGCGATCGTCTTCTACCTCCGTCGCGGGCCGCCGCAGCGCCGGCTGAGGACCGCCCCTGCTCACGCCGCCGGCGACGACGAGCGGCGTGTCATCGTGCTCGTGAACGAGGTCGCTGCCGGTCCGCAGGTCGTCGAGGCGCTCGAACGGGGCGCGGCCGGGCGCCGCGGGCAGGTGCTCGTCGTCAGCCCGGCTCTCACCTCTCCCGTCCGCCGCTGGACGTCTGACCTGGACGACGGCAGGGCCCAGGCCGAGCGGCGGCTCGCAGAGAGCCTGGGGGCGCTGCACGCCTCGGGCATCGAGGCTCGCGGCGAGATCGGAGACGAGGACCCGATGCGAGCGATCGAGGATGCTCTGCGGACGTTCAGCGCCGACGAGATCATCATCTCGACCCGGCGTGACGCGCCTGCGACCAGGCGTGAGCGAGACCCTGCGGCGGCGGCGCGTGCGCGCTTTGCTTTGCCGATCACGCAGGTCGCGATCGACGCCTAGTGAACCTCGACCGACGGCCGATACTCGTCTTCTGGGAGGTGACGCGAGCGTGCCTGCTCGCCTGTCGCCATTGCCGCGCCTCCGCGATCTCGACGCCCCTACCGGGCGAGCTCTCGCTCGGCCAGGCTGAACGCTTCCTCCGAGTCGCTGACCGGGTTCGGGCGACCCTACCCGGTGCTCGTCCTCACCGGCGGCGACCTCCTCATGCGCTCCGATCTTCTCGCGCTGGTCACGACGGCGCGTGAGCTAGGGCTGCCCGTGGCGGTCTCACCCAGCGTCACGCCTCGGCTCGAGCCCGGTCTGTTGCGTGCTCTCCGCGATGCCGGCGTCAAGGTCGCCTCGATCAGTCTCGACGGGGCCACCCCCGAGACGCACGAGGGATTGCGCGGAGTCGCCGGGCACTTCGAAGCCACGCTCGCCGCGCTCCGGCTCGTCCGCTCGCACGGTTTCACGGTGCAGGTGAACACGGTCGTCCGCCCCGAGAACGTCGAGGAGCTGCCGAAGCTGGCGGCGATCGTCGCGGCGGCGGATGCGGCGATCTGGGAGGTCTTCTTCCTCGTCCGCACCGGGCGGGGAGACCACCTACGCGAGCTCGACCCCGAGCAGAACGAGGACGTCTGCCACTTCCTCTACGACGTCTCCCGGTACGGCATGATCGTGCGCACGGTCGAGGCGCCGTTCTTCCGCCGCGTCGCCGCGCGGCGACAGGAAGGGCACCCGCCGCCGGCAAGCCCGCTCTACGCGCGCCTCTCCGGACAGCTACGCGACCTTCTCGGCGAGCCGACCTCCACGCCGCGCGCGCAGACGAAGGGCACCCGCGACGGGAAGGGCATCGTCTTCGTCGCCCACAACGGCGATGTCTACCCCGCCGGCTTCCTTCCGCTCACGATCGGAAACGTCAAGCACGACGACCTCGTCCATCTCTATCGCGAAAGCCCGCTCCTGCGCCGGCTTCGCAGCGCGCGCTTCCGGGGCCGCTGCGGCATCTGCGACTACGCCGACCTCTGCGGAGGCTCGCGGGCACGCGCCTACGCCGAGTCCGGCGACCCGCTGGGCGAGGATCCCGGCTGTGCGTACCGGCCCACCTCCGGCGTCCTCGCGTCCTCGGTCGGGGCTCGGACGTGATCGGCCGGCTCGACGTTCGCGCTGCCCGAGGCCTCTTCCCCGGGCTGGCCGGCAGGACCTTCCTCGACGCGGCCTGCGTGAGCCTCGCCCCGCAACCTGTGATCGCTGCGGTCGAGGACTTTCTCGCCATGGCCGCGACCTGTGAGGAGCGTGACGCGTCGCTGCACCACGTGGCGATGGACAGGCTTCGTGGACGGGCGGTGCGGGAGGGGGCGGCGCTGCTCGGCGCGGCGGAGGACGAGGTCGCGCTGATCGAGAGCACGACCCACGGTCTCAACATCGCGGCGCAGGTGATCCCGTTCGAGCCGGGGGACAACGTCGTGGTCGCCGACCTCGAGTTCCTGCAGGTGGCGATCCCGTGGGTGAAGCTGCAGGAGAAGGGCACGATCGCGGAGGTGCGGACGGCGCGCAGCGTCGACGGCGCTCTCCCGGTCGAGTCGTTCGCCGAGGTCGTCGACGCCCGGACGAAGGCGGTCGTCGTCAGCTCGGTCCAGTGGTGCAACGGCTACCGGGTCGATCTCGCGGCGCTCGGGAAGCTCTGCCGCGACTGCGGCGCCCTCCTCGTCGTCGACGCGATCCAGGAGCTCGGAGCGCTGGCCGTCGACGTGCGACGGGCGGAGATCGACCTGCTCGTCTCGGGCGGCCACAAGTGGCTGAACTCACCGTTCGGGTGCGGGCTCCTCTACGTGAACCGGGAGACGCTGCCCATGCTCGACCAGGCTTCATGGGGATACCTCGGGCTCGCGGAGCCGGAGGGAGGTTGGCCGCGATACTTCGCGACGCCGACGATCACCCCGGTGCGGCCGTACGAGTTCCCGCGTGCGGCGAAGAGCTTCGAGATCAACGGCACCGCGAACTACCCGGGCGCGGTCGCTCTCGGCGCATCGCTCGCGCTGGTCAACGCGATCGGCGTCGACCGGGTCGAGGCGCACGTGCTCGTCCTGGCCCGGATCCTCTACGAGGAGCTCGACCGGATCGGCGTGCGCCTCGTGACGCAACCCGAGGACGCCGTCCGCTCCGGGATCACGACCTTCGAGGTCTCCGACGATCCGGGCGAGAACGAGGCTTTCCTCGACGGCCTGCTCGACGAGCGCATCTACGTCTCGCTCCGCTACACCTCCGGCGTCGGCGGCATCCGTGTCTCGACGCACTACTTCAACGACGAGAGCGATCTCGAGGTCTTGCTCGGCGCGGTTCGCCGCCTGTCCGAGCGGAGGCTCGCGCGCCGCCGCGCGGATCGCTTGAAGGTGAGCCGGTGACGGTCCGGACGATCTTCGAGCCGTTCCGGATCCACTCGGTCGAGCCGCTCCGGATCACGACCGAGGAAGAGCGGCGGACGGCGATCGAGGCCGCGGGCCTGAACCTCTTCGAGGTGCCGGCCCGGGATGTCCTGATCGACCTGCTGACCGATTCGGGCACGGGTGCGATGTCTCGCGACCAGTGGGCGGCCGTCCAGCACGGCGACGAGAGCTACGCGGGCTCGCCGTCATGGACGCTGTTCCTCGAGGCCGTGCAGGAGCTGTTTCCGTTCAAGCACGTCATCCCCACGCACCAGGGGCGCGCCGCCGAACGGATCATCTTCTCGGTGCTGGGCGGGCCGGGCAAGGCGTTCCCGAACAACACGCACTTCGACACCACGCGGGCGAACATCGAGTACACGGGCGCGGAGGCGGTGGATCTCGTCATCGCCGGAGGGCCGCGACCCGGCGGCGCTGCATCCGTTCAAGGGCAACATGGATCTCGAAGCGCTCGACGCGTTCATCGTCGAGCGGGGACGCGAGGCGGTGCCGGCCGTGTTCGTGACGATCACGAACAACACCGGCGGCGGCCAGCCGGTCTCGCTCGAGAACCTGCGCGGCGTCCGGGCGATCTGCGACCGCTACGAGCTGCCGCTCTTCCTCGACGCCTGCCGCTTCGCCGAGAACGCCTGGTTCATCCGCGAGCGAGAGCCCGGCTACGGCGACGTCGCGGTCGCCGACATCGTCCGCGAGACGGCCTCGCTCGCGGACGGGATGACGATGAGCGCCAAGAAGGACCCACTCGCCAACATCGGCGGCTGGCTGGCGCTGAACGACGACGCGCTGGCGGACCGCTGCCGCAACCTCGAGATCCTCACCGAGGGCTTCCCGACCTACGGCGGCCTCGCCGGGCGCGACCTGGAGGCGATCGCCCAGGGGCTGAAGGAGGCGGTCGACCACGACTATCTCCGCTACAGGATCCGCTCCACCGCTTACCTCGGCGAAGGATTGGAGCGCGCCGGCCTCCCGATCCTGCAGCCACCCGGAGGTCATGCCGTCTACCTCGACGCGCGGGCGTTGCTGCCGCACATCCCGCCGCTCCAGTATCCCGGCCAGGCGCTCGCGGTCGCGCTCTACGTCACCGGCGGAATCCGCGCCTGCGAGATCGGCACCGTCATGTTCGGGCGGCAGCCGGACGGGAGCGAGGCCCCGGCCGCCATGGATCTCGTGCGGCTCGCCGTCCCGCGCCGCACCTACACCCAGAGCCACATCGACTACGTCATCGAGATCGGCGCCGAGATCGCCGGGCGGGCCGCCGACCTGCGCGGGCTCCGGATCACGTGGGAGCCGCGGACGCTCCGCCACTTCACGGCGCGGTTCGAGCAGATTCCGGCGTAGCCCAGGCGGGCCGGATCCAGGTGTGCCGTCGGGTCCCGTCCTCGAGCGTCTCCGGGAGACCGGCCGCACGAGCTTGCGCCGCCTCTCGCCAGAGCACTATCACCGCTTCCTGGATGAGCCTGCTCGCGGCCCGGTAGCCCGATCGCGTCGCCGGAAAGCCTTCGAGCGACATCCCCTCGCCCCAGACCACCGCGCAAGCCCGGGGGGAGCCGCGTGACCACCCGAACGAATCGAGCCCGCAGGGCACCACCGGAACGTTCTCCTGAATCGCCAGCATCGCCGCGCCGGGCTTCACCGCCCTGGGGTAGCCGAAGTCCGAACGTTCCCCTTCCACGAAGATCGCGACGGGCCGGCCGAGGCGGAGTAGGAGCCGCGCCTCGTCGAGCGCTGCACGGTCACCGTGCCCTCGCAGGATCGGGAAGGCGCCCGTCCAGGTCAGGACCTCTCCCACGACGGGCATCGCGAGCAGCTCGGCCTTCGCCATGTAGTAGAGCGCGCGCGGCGAGAACGTGCCGAGAAGCGGAGGATCGATCGCAGAGAAGTGGTTCGCCGCGACGACGAAGGCGCCCTGTGCCGGAACCCGTTCGACGCCGTAGGCCGCCGATGACGGCGCCAGGAGCATGGTGGCGGGGGCGACGCAGTAGCGCATGACCCGCCAGAGGGTCTCGGGATCGTCCCGCCACAGCTTCTGGACGATCACTGCAACGCCTCCGCGACCGAGCAGGCGTGGGACACGACTCGCCGCTGCCGGGCGTCGAGGAGATGCCACGCCTCGGCGGCGGCCAGGGAGTAGAGCTCGAGTGCGGCAGCGCAACTGCCGCGGAGGGGCTCTCCGCCGAGACCGAGCGATCTCGCCTGGGGCTGCTCCCAGCGCTCGCCCATCACGTCCGAGAGCAGCCCGAACAGGCGCGCCTCGCGGCCGTAGAGAAGCCTGAAGTGCACGGCCAGGACGGGCCCCACGCCGAGCGCTACGACAGAGCGCTGCATGGCGGCGGGGTAGCTCCAGCCGTTCTCGAGAGCGCCGATCAGCTTCTGAACCTCCTCGGCGAGCCGCGTGATCTCCTCGGCGACCCAGGCGTCGCATCGGTCCTCGACCACCTCCCAGGTCCAGGCCAGAGCGTCCTGCTGGATCGACGCCGCGACCTCGAAGGGGTCGTAGAGGATGAGCGCCTCGCGTGCCGTCGGGACCGCCGTCCCCACCTCCCCCGGATCGGCGAGACGCTCGCGTATCCGCGCTGCCGTCCGCCAGGAGATCGCCACGAGCAGGCCGCTCCGGCGGATCAGCGTCCTCGCCGGCCCGACGCCGAGCGGGACGACGTCGACGTCCGAGTGGCGGTGCGCGGTTCCGCGGGCGTGGCTGCCCGTCAGCACGACCGCCTCGGCCCCCTGGGCAACGAGGCGAGGCACGAGGCTCCGGGCGACCTCGAGCGCCTCCTGGTGCAGCCTCGATGTGGTCTCGACGCTCACGACGGCAGCGCCCGGGGAGAGTGGTGCCTGCGGCCGAAGCTGTGGACGGCCTCGGTGCCCGCAAAGGCAAGCAGCTCACCCAGGATGTCGGCGAGTCGCAGGGCGAGGGCGACCACGGTTGCGACGCCGACGCCGAGCTGCGGAGCGAGCAGGGCGATGAACGCCGCTTCCCGGATTCCGAAGCCGCTCGGCACCGGGAGCGCCACATACCCGAGGAGCCAGGAGAAGGAGTAGGCGCCGACGAGGAAGAGCGCGGAGGCCTGCCCGGGCACGAGCGAGTCGACGAGCACCCAGACGGCCGCGCCGGCGACGACCCACCCGGCGACATCGAACAGGGCCGCGCCGAGCAGGACCCAGCCGTTCACGAGGACGCGCTCGCCCTTCGTTCGATCGCCCCGTATCCGCTCGAGCCAGACCGCGGCGAAGCGGCGCCGGAACACCACCGCGAGCGCGATCGTCGCCGCCAGGATCAGCCAGGCGGCGAGTGGAGGGCTCCGATGCGCGAGCGAGAGGGCTGCCACGCTCACGGTCGCGCCGGCCAGGGCTGCTGCGAGCTGCTCGTAGGCGCTCGCCGCCCAGATCTGGCTCTGGCTCGCCCCGAGCTTCTCGCGGGCACGAACGCGCACGGCGATCGTCAGCGCACCCGAGGGGACGTAGCGCGCGAGGGCGGACCGGATCCAGACGAGCGTCGTCTCGCCCAGCTGCGCCGTGCCGGTCAGGTGACGGAGAACGAACCAGAACGACAGGCTCCCGCCGAAGGCGGCGACGCCGAACAGGAGCACCGATCCCAGCAGTCCCGACCAGTGCACGGTCCAGTCGACGGCCGACACGGCCTCGCGCTGATTCCAGAGCGCGAATCCGAGCCCGAGCCCGGCCGCCGCCAGAGCGATCGGCCGGAACCGCCGGGAGACCCAGCCCAGCAGCGGCTTCATGCCGTACCCGAGCGCCGGCCGAGGGTGAGCACGATCGAGCCCATGTGCTCGTCCACCGCGGGGCGCACCAGCTGCAGGACGAGGGTCTCCGCGGACGAGAAGATCCCGAGCCCCGCCGCCGCGTACAGCAACGCCACGCTGTAGCCGGGCCTGATGAAGGTGTCGATCAGGAAGGCGTACTGCGCGATCCCGGCGACCTTCGCGGAGTAGAGATGGAGGTTCGCGAAGCGCCTGAACCGGATCAGGCCGACGAGGAGCGACGCGTACGTGACAGCCACCCATGCGATGGCCAGGCCCAGATGCTCCTGCACCGCGTCCGGCTGGAGCATCACGAGCCAGACGATCGCGGAGGGGCCGTAGAAGCTGTCCACGAACGAGTCGAACCTGCTCCCGAACGCGCTCGTCTGGCCGAGGCGTCTCGCCACGAAGCCGTCGGCGACGTCGGTGAAGAAGGCAACCGCCAGGCCCACTCCCAGCCAGACGCTGTGGCCGGTGAGGGCGAAGGCCCAGAGCACGGGGATGAGGATCCCGCGGACGAGCGTCAGCTGGTTCGGAACGAGACGGAGCTGCGCGAGCACGCTGCGCGCCGTGGCTCCACGTCCGGCCGTGTCGTCAGAGGGCGCCGGCATGTAGTCCCCGGTCTGCGCGGGCAGGAGGGAGGTGGGGTCGGACGAGGATCGCCCACAGTGCCGCGGAGACGACGAGGAGTCCCGCCCAGCCCCAGGTCAGGCCCGGGAGCAGCACGTCCGGGAGCTGCCAGCTCACCCAGCCGCGCTTGACGATCTGTTCGAGCCAGAAGTCGCCGGCCGCCACGGCGATCCCGTAACAGAGCATGACGACGAGGAAGGCGCCGAACAGGCCGGCCCGGCGGCGGTGCGTCGTGAGGGCGAGGCAGGGCCAGAGGAGCAGGGTGCTCCAGGCGAGGAGGACGCCGTCGAAGCCCTCGTGGTGGCCGTGGTGGACGGCGACGTGGAGACCCTTGACACCGGGCTCGCGCCGCAGCGCCCCGGTCTGGTAGAGCCAACCGAGCACGGGGACACGGTCGAGGTAGAAGCCGAGATCGGCGGCCATCACCGGCACGGCGAGCACGAGGAGCAGGAGCGCGAGCACGAGCCTGAAGGCGCCGCCTCGCGTCCGCTCAGGCGACCTTGCGGGCAGGCGCGGCGCGACCAGGGTGAGCACGAGCGCCATGACGACACCGGCCGCGGCGATCGCGTTCACCGGCCGGCCGTTGAGGTTCGACTGCCTCACGAAGAAAAGCCCGGTGGCACACAGGCCGACGGCGAGCAGGGCGAGCGCCGTCATCGGGCGGCTAAGCGGGCGGTCGAGCAGGAACAGCAGGATCACGATCGCGGCCAGCGCGACCGGGTAGCTGAGGAAGGTCAGGAACCGGCTCGCGCCCAGGGTCGGCCCACTCCCCGAGACGTTGTAGAGCACCTTCGCCGGCAGGCGCGAGTAGGTGACGAGGATCTCGATCGCGACGACGCCGAACAGGCACCAGACGAGCAGCGGCTCGATCCACCCGGGCGATCTGGAGTGGACGGACGCCCTGTGGCGCGACGACTGTCGATCGGTCACGCCGACGGCATGATCGGCCCGGGCGATCACCGGCCCCTAGCTCCCCGCGCGCGCCGGCGCGGGCTCGGGAGCCGGCGCGCCCTCCTGTCGCTCGAGGAGTGCGTAGTCGACCTTGCCGAGCCGCGTCTGGGGCAGCTCGGGGCGGAACTCGACGTCACGCGGGCACGACCACTTGATCAGGCGGGCGCGGCAGAAGGCGATCAGCTCGGCCGCCAGCTCGGGCCCGGCCTGCGTGGGGCCCTTGACGACCACGAACGCCTTCACGCGCTGGCCCTGTGCCTCGTCCGGCACGCCGATCACGCAGGCGTCCTCGACGTCCGGGTGCTCGTAGAGGACGGCCTCGACCTGCGCGGGATAGACGTTGAAGCCGGACGACTTGATCATCCGTTTGAGGCGTGTCGTGAAGTAGAAGAAGCCGTCCTCGTCCATGCTCCCCATGTCCTCGGTGTGGAGCCAGGTGCGGCCGTCTCCGTGCACCTTGAGGGCTTTCGCGGTCGCCTCGGGGTTGTCGAGGTAGCCGAGCATCACGGCCGGGCCCGAGACGCAGATCTCTCCCTCCTCGCGCGGCTCGAGCTCCAGGTCGGTTCCGGGGCGGCAGACGGCCGCGAGCGTGTCCGGGAAGGGAACGCCGATGCTGCCCTCGCGGTACTCGTCGAGCGGCGTCCCCATGATCGCGGTCACCGCCTCGGTCAGACCGTATCCCTCGAGCAAGGTCAGGTTGCCCCCACGCTCGCGGACGAGCCGCTCGAAGCGCTCCTTGACCGGCCGGGCCAGCGTGTCGGCGCCCGAGAAGGCGGCGCGCAGGCAGGACAGGTCGGCACGCTGCAGCGACGGATCGCGCGACAGTGCCTCGTACAGCGTCGGCACGCCTGCCATCATCGTCGGCCGCTTCGTCCTGATCAGGTCGGCCACGACCTTCGGGCTGAAGGCCGGCACCATCACGATCCGCGCCCCGCTCATCAAGGCTGCGTTGACGAGCGCGCCGAGGCCGAAGCCGTGGAAGATCGGCAGCACCGCCAGGACGACGTCGTGCTCGTCGAGGCGAACCCACGTCGCCACCTGCAGCCCCTCGCTGATGAAGTTCTGGTGCGAGAGGACGATCCCCTTCGGCGTCCCCGTCGTTCCACCCGAGTAGAGGATCGCCGCGGGCTCGTGCGTCCCGACCGGCGCCTGCGACACCGGTGGATGCTCGCTCCGCGAGCAGCGGCGCCCACCACCGGACGGCGGCGTCTGCGGGCACCTTCGGAGCCTTGCGCGCCCGCGTCCACCAGTACCCGAGCCGCTTGAGCGGCGGGAGGTAGTCCTGGATCCGCGCCAGGATCAGCGTCTCGAGCGGCGTGCCGGCGCGAACCTCGGCGAAGCGGTCGTAGAAGATGTCGAGCGTCAGGGCGACGCGTGAGCGGCTCTGGTTCAGGTACCACTCGATCTCGCCGGGGGCCGAGAGCGGATGGATCATCGAGGGCACGGCGCCGAGCTTGGCGGCCGCGTAGAAGGCGACGACGCCCTGCGGGCAGGTGGGCGTCGAGATCGTGATCCGATCCCCGGCCGCGAGCCCGAGCGAGGCGAGGCCGTCGGCGCAGCGATCGATCGTCTCGCCCAGCTCGCGATAGGTCGCCGTACGGCCGAGGAAGTCGAAGGCGACCGCGTCGGGCATCCGCTCGACCGTTCGCATCACCGCCTCGTACATGGTGACCTGCGGGTAGTCCAGCGTCGCCGGCACGTTCCCGTAGAACCTCAGCCAGGGTCTGGACTCTGCCAACGAGCCTCGGCCTTTCGTCACGAGGGGGTACGTCTACGGCACGAGCATGTGCCGGGAGGCTCGCGGTGCCATCAGGGCAGACGCTGACCCGGGCTGCCGCGATCTACGGAGAGCTCAGGCCCGGTGCGGCAGGGTTACGAGAGCGTGAGGATCAGGCTGGCGGTCAGCGTCCAGGCGGCGATCAGGGCCAGGATCGGCACGTCCGAGAGGAGGATCTCCTCCGGCTCCTCGCCCAGGCCGTGCCGGTGGACGAGCAGGAGGTAGCGCCCCACGGCGGCGACGATGAACGGGATCGTGAACGCCATCTCGGGTGAGTCGCGCGCTCCGAGCGCGTAGGCGCTGTACGCCCCGACGGTGGCGAGGGCGACCAGGGCGAGCAGCCGGTCGAGCGCCCGGATCGAGTAATGCGCCAGCACGGCCCGGCGCGCGCCCTCGCCCGAGCCCTCGAGCCCGAGCTCCCCGCGGCGCTTGGCGAGCGCGAGGAAGAGGGCGAGCAGCCCCGTGCAGGCCAGCAGCCAGGGCGAGACGCGCACCCCGACGGCTTCGGCGCCCGCTGCGCTCCGGATCGTGAACAGCGCCGAGATCGCGAGGACATCGACCACGACGAGCCGCTTGAGACGGAACGAGTAGGCGAGCTGGAGCAGGATGAATCCCGTCAGGAGGACCAGCGAGCCGACGCCGAGCACCGCCGCGGCCCCGACCGCGCCGACGGCGAGCGTGGCGGCGAGAACGAGGGCGCCGGGAACAGAGAGCCGGCCGCTCGCCACCGGCCGGTGGCGCTTCGTCGGGTGCAGCCGGTCGCGGTCGGCATCGTGGACGTCGTTGACGAGGTAGGCGGCGCTCGAGGCCGCGCAGTAGGCGGCGAAGGCGATCCACACCTCCCCCCACCTCGTCGCGTCGCCGAGCTTGGCCGCGAACAGGAGCCCCGCGAAGAGCAGGAGATTCTTCGTCCATTGCCGCACCCGGAGCGCCCTCGTCACGACCTCGAGCGGCGCGGCGCGGGGGCGGGCGACCAGCCTCTTCGGAGCGGCGGTGTCGATCACCGGAACGGCACCATCGCGGCTCGGCCCGGGAGTCGCCGGTAGACGGCGAAGAAGTCGCGGTTGTCGGGGTACAGGTAGCGGTTGGGCGGCTGCATGGAATTGGGGACGAACTTGCTCGGCAGGAGCCCGTGCCGGTGCGCGTAGGTGTCGAAGGTCGGCCATTGCGGGTTGATGTCGAGCTCGATGGCCCGCACGGCGCCCGCACGGATCAGGATCGCGGCCAGCGTGCCCACGGTCTGATTGTCTGCGGCGGCGTAGATCAGGTTGCCGTGCCGGTCGATGCCGACACCGGTTCGCCAGACGTAGGTGGCTCCGCCGAGTGTTGCGCCCCATTGCGGCCCGTTGCTCAGGCTCGGGTTGGGTCGACCCCGGTCGACGATCAGGGGAAGGTTCTGACGGGCGAACGCCACCCGGGCCGGGGGTGTCGCCCCACCCCGCCAGTCGACGATGTCGACGCGCCCGTTGCGGTATCCGACCAGGGTTCCCATCCCGCGCTGAAGCCAGGTGTAGACACGCCCGTTGATCGCGAAGCCCCCGGCGCCGGACTTGGCCTTGAAGCCACCGTTGAAGGTTGCGAGCAACCGCCAGCGCTCACCCGAGGGAATCTCCGACGGCGCGTGCGGGAAGCTGGCAGGAGGCTCGAAGAGGCCCGGGTACAGGGCGAGCTGCGTCCTCGTATGGTCGATCCAGGCCACGTACGCCACGCCCCCCGGCGATCCGAGCCGATAGGTCCTGACCAGCACGGGAGGGCCGGACGCTCGCGCGGGTCGACGGCCGCCGTCGGCGACTCCCGTCCAGGCCGCCACGCCGACCACGGCCACCAGCGCGAATCTCGAGATTCCGACCAGCACAGGTCCTTCCAGGGGTTGACTCGAGACATGAGACCAACCGACCGTGAGAACTCCATGAGCCGCCCGCGCGGCTGCCCACCGCGAAGTTCTTAGCCGTCTCTCACACTGGATTCACGGCCGGCTCACGAGGTGCTGGTTGTCTGCGGGCGATGTCGACCTCCGTTACCACGGCCGCCGCGGCTCCATCGAACGCGCGAGGGCCGGCAGCTCCGAGGCCGCGACTGGACGCCGGCCGTGCCGTGGCCAGGGCGGTGAAGCTGTCCGGCGCCGCTCTCGCGGTTGCGGCGCTCGGGCTGTTCGCACTGCTCGCGCGGGCGACACATCCCGCGGGCCGCGCGAAGGTCTCCGCGGCGTCGGCTGCTCTCACGGCGCCGGCGTCGTTCGTCCACGCTCTCGACGGTGGCCTGTCGCCGGGAGCGATCGGGCCCGCCGGTGGGCCGGCGCAGGCGCAGACCGGCGGGTCGTGAGCGAGCCGTGCTGCTGGCGAGCAACTCCCTCGACTGGTACATGGCCCGCGCCTCGGGTGTCGTCGCGTACCTGCTGCTCAGCATCGTCGTTCTCGTCGGCATCGCGCTCGCGGGCAAGGTCCGCATCCGTTGGCCACGGTTCGCGGTGGTCGACGTGCATCGCTTCGGAGGCATGCTGGTCGGCGTCTTCATCGGCCTGCACGTGGCAACGCTCGCGCTCGACACGTTCCTGCCGTTCTCGCTGACGCAGCTCGTGGTTCCGTTCGCGTCGCACTACCGGCCGCTGCCAACTGCGCTCGGGATCGTCGCGATGGAGCTGCTGGTTGCGGTTGCGGTCACGAACCTGATCCGCAAGCGTCTCCCGTACCGCGTCTGGCGCCGCGCCCACTACGCGACGTTCGCGGTCTGGGTGGCAGCGACCGCTCACGGGCTGACAGCCGGCACCGACCGGGGAAGCCTCTGGCTGAGCGCGCTCTACGTCGTCAGCGTCGCCGCGGTGCTGACGGCCCTCGCTGCTCGCGTCGGCCGCCGCTTGCGGCCCGGATTGGGGCTGGGCCGGCTGGCGCTGCCCTCTCTCGCCGTGGCCTCTGCTCGCCACGCTCGTGCTCGGCTCCGCGCCACATACACCGGCTCCTCGTCCGCCGGCCGGCTTCGACGGCCTCCTCTCGGCCCGTGTTTCCAACCGCGCCGGGCAAGTCCTGGGACTGACGTCCGTCTCGGGCAGCGCGGCGCGCTCGAGCCGGCAGGTCGTGTTCCGCATCGACCTGCTCGGTGACGGCCGGCAGGTGGCCGCCACCGCTCTCCAGCTCCGCTACACGGGCAGGCGCACCGCCGCCTGCGCCGGAACCGTCAGCCGGCTCGACACGAAAGGCTTCGTGGGAACCTGTCGCTTCGGCAACGGCTCGACTCAGGCCGTCAGGGCCAGCTGGCAGCTCACCGGCAGCAACCTCGCCGGCCGGCTCCGCGTCGGGGTGGCGTCCTGATCCGCGCTATCCGGATGCTTCGACCCGCTCCAGCACGACGACCGGGATGCGCCTGGTCGTCTTCTGCGCGTACTTGTCGTAGCCGGAATAGACGTCTGTGAGCGCTCGCCAGAGCCGCTCGCGCTCCTCGCCCTCGGCGTCGCGGGCACGCACCTTCCGGGTCTCGGCCCCGATCGTCACCTCGGCGAGCGGGCTCGCCTGCAGGTTCAGGTACCAGAGCGGATGCTCGGGTGCGCCGCCCTTCGATGCGATCACGGCGTAGCCCTCGCCGGCCGCGGTGTACAGCAGCGGTAGCGTCCGCGGCTTCCCGCTCTTTCGCCCCGTCGTCGTCAGCAACAGGACGGGCGCCTTCCCGACCTTGCCGCCGAGCTTGCCGCCGGTCAGGCGGTAGACGCCGTTGTGGAGGCTCCCCATGATGCGGAACCCGATGTTTGCCACGGCGATCCTCCTCGCGTCCGATCCCGTGAAAGCCTACGGGCTGTCTAGCCGACGATGCGGCGCGCGCCGAAGTACGCGGATGCCGACCACGGGTCGCTGAGCGAGGTGATCTTGACGACGTCCCCGGTCTGCGGTGCCTGGATGTAGTTGCCGTTCCCGATGTAGATCCCGACGTGGCCGAGGTTGTCGAAGAAGACGAGGTCGCCCGGCTGGAGCTGGTCCTTCGACACGTAGACGCCGTAGTTCCACTGCGAGGCGGCGTAGTGCGGGAGCGAGATGCCGACCTGGGCGAACACGTACATGACGAGGCCGGAGCAGTCGAAGGTGCTCGGCCCCGCCGTGCCCCAGACGTACGGGTCTCCCAGGTAGCGCATCGCGATCGACACGACCGCGCTCCCGACCGCGGACGGCGGCACGACCGTCGTTCCGAACGCCCCGCCGGGGCTCTGCACGGTCGCCCCGACGGCCACCGAGTTCAGCGCTCGCTGCTGCGCGATTCGTTCTGCCAGCAGCTGCGCACGAGCCTGTGCTTGGAGCGCTGCCTGGCGAGCCGCCTCCTGCTGCTTCAGCCTGACGATCTCGCTCTTGATCGACGACAGCAGCCGCCGGCGCTCCGCGATCCCGCCCTCGATCTGGCGCTTCGCTGCGGCGCGCTCCGCGACGAGCCGCGTCTGGGCTGCGCGTGCCTTCCTGAGCACGGCACCGCGCCGTGCGACATCGGCACGGAATGTCCTCACCTCCCGCGCGACCTGCCGATCCTGGGACGACAGGCGGTTGGCCGTGTCGAGCCTGCTGATCACGTCGTCGAGGCTCTTCGCGCCCAGGACGACCTCGAGCGTCGAGTCGGTGCCCCCCGACACGTAGAGATCGCGGAGATGGCTCGCGAGCTGATGATCGGCGACCCGGAGGTTGCTCCTGGCCACTCTCATCTCGGTGCGGTTCACCGTCAGCTGGGCGCGAATCTGGCCGAGCCTGTACGTGGCCCCGTCGTAGGCCTCCACGGCTCTCCCCAGGCGAACGTCGAGCTGCTGAAGCTCGCCGAGCACGCGCTGGGCCTCGGCCTGCTTCGCCGTGATTCCCGGATCGGCGAGGACGGGAAGCGCCGATACCAGCGAGATCACGGCCACGCCGACGGTGATCGCCGCGCGACGCCGCGTCCCCGAAACACGAGGGCGGCGACGAACGAGCAATCGGAGGCGAACCGGGAGGGGCCGGTACGTCACTCGGCGCGGGACCCTAGCAGCAGAAGGAAAGCGCTGCAAATCGGAACCATTCGGAATCCGCTCACGCCTGTCTCATCGTGGATCGCTCAGATTCGATCCGATGGTTTTGCCGAAGCCCCGGTGCGAGGTTCCACCGATTCCGGCGGTTGAGGCGCCTCATAGGGTCGAGATGGGGACGAAGGATCGGATGCACCACACGCGTAACGACTCGTTGGACGGGCTGCGCCTGCTCGCGGTTGCCGCGGTTCTCGCCTTTCATTTCCGCCTGCCCCATGCGGGCGCGGGGTTCCTGGGCGTCGATCTCTTCTTCGTGCTGAGCGGCTTTCTGATCACCTCGCTGCTGCTGAGTCAGGTGAGGCAGGGGCGTGTCGGCGTCGCGGATTTCTGGACGCGCCGAGCGAGGCGTCTGGTGCCGGCGCTGATCCCGGTCGTGGTGGCGGTGCTCGTGTGGGGTGCGGTCGTCGCGCCGTCCGTGTCACGCGACCGGCTGCGCGGCGACATCGGGTCGACGCTGCTCTACTTCGCGAACTGGCACTTCATCAACGCGAGCACCTACTTCGCCAACGACGGCGTCGTCAGTCCGCTGGAGCACATGTGGTCGCTCGGTGTCGAGGAGCAGTTCTATCTCGTGTGGCCGCTCCTGCTGGCCGTCGTCGCGATTCTCCTGCGGAGCCCGCGCCAGCGTCTGGTCGCGGTCGGGCTGCTGGCCGGCGCCGGCGTGGCGGTCTCCGTGTGGAGGCTCGGCAGCATGTGGGGAGGTGACCCGAACCGGGCCTATCTCGGCACGGACAGCCGGATCTTCGAACCGCTGGCCGGTGCCCTGCTCGCGGTGCTGATCACGTCGCCCCGGGCCCGATCCGCGATCGGTCGCGCGCACTGGCCCCTGGTCCTGCTCGGGGCGGCAGGCCTCGCCTGGGCTCTGGCAACGCTCGGCGGCCCGGGCGGTGCGACGAGCGCGTACGCGCACGGCGGCGCGGTAATCGTCGCCGCGAGCGCGACGGCCGTCATCGCCGCCTTCGCCTGTGCGACCAGCGGCGCAACCAGGATGCTCGCCCTGGGCCCGGTCGCCTACCTCGGGCGGCTGTCGTACGGCATCTACCTGTGGCACTGGCCGCTGATCGTCTGGACCGGCTATCGCGGCTGGTGGGATCTCACCGGCCTCGGCACCCCGCTACGGGCCTTCCTGCTCACCGTGGCCACGGTCGCGCTGGCCGCCGCGTCCTACCACCTCGTCGAGTCGCCGATCCGCTACGGAACGATCGGGCGGTTTCTCGTACCGCGCCGGACGTTCGTCGTCCTGGCGGGAGTGCTGGCGGCGCTGTTCTTCGTCAACCAGAACGTTGTCGTCCCGCACGCCGGTGCGGCTCTCGGGCGCACGACGAAGACGATCGTGCTCGTCGGCGACTCGGTGCCTCAGCGGCTGGCACCGGAGCTGTCGAGTGCCGCCGCACGGCACGGCTACGTGGTCATCTCGGCCACCCGGGGCAGCTGCCCGGCCACCGGTGTGGCGCTCGTCAACGCGCTCGGCAAGCCGTGGGGGCCCGGGCCGAAGTGCGCGACCGACGTGCCCGCCCGGCAGGACGCCGCGGTGGCGGCGTACCACCCGGCCCTGGTCATCTGGTGGAGCCGCTACGAGCTCGCCGACCGCGTCGACGCCCACGGCCGGCCGGTCACCTTCGGCAGCGCCGCCTACTGGGCTCTCCAGCGACAGGCGTTCGATCGTCGGGCGGCCGCGCTCACCCGGGCCGGCGCCACCGTGGTCGCCGTCGAGATCGAACGCACCGGGATCGGGATCGCCTCGCGGTGCACCCGATCCGGCTGCCCTCCGTTCCTCTCACGACTCGTCTATGCCACGGCTGCGCAGGACACCTGGAACTCGTTCCTGGCCTCGCACAGGTCCGGCTCCGTGCGGGCGATCAGCATCCAGACGCTCGTCTGCCACGACGCGGCCAGCCCCTGCAACGACCGCCTGGCGAACGGGGCAACCGCACGACCCGACGGAACCCACTACAACCCCGCGGCTGCGCCGACCGTGGCCGCCGCCGTGATCAACCGCGCCCTGGCCGCGGCCGGCCTGGCCGGATAACCGTCGCTTCGCCCTGCCTCAGGTCAGGCCGGGTGTGTCCGCTCGTACTCGTCGCGCGTCTCGAGATGCGGGCTTTCCCCGCGCTTGCTGCCGGTTGTCGGGTCGCGCAGCCGATCGGCATGGCGTCCCCACGGGGTCACCTCGAACACCCCGTACGCCACGAACGCCAGCACGGCGAGCACGAACACCGTCGCGATGACCGTCCACATGGTGTTCATCGCTCCTCCTTTCGCCGCGTACGGTCGCATGTGCGGCTCGTCACGCCGTCAGTACAAACCCCGATCGGCGATCAGGGGTACACCACCGCTGGCGCGGTACCGCGTGTGCTCAGACGGCCGCGTGCTCGCGCTTCGCCTCCTCCTCCATACGGTCGAGACGCGTGTAGTAGTCGGGAAACTCGTTCAGGTGCGCGAGTGCGATCTTCCCGGTCACCAGGGGGTCGTCGTCCGTCACGTTCGTGAGCAGGTCGTGCAGGCCGTGCTCCAGCTCCACGTTCATGCCCATCCGGAACTGCTCGACGTCGAACGGCGCCGTCTCCCAGACGATGCCGATCTCCTCGCCGATGCTGCGCGCCTCGTCTGCGGTGAACGTTTCTTGTGGCGACATTTCGTCTCCCTTCGTTATCTCGAGGTCGTCTTCGAAGCCTTTCTAACAATGACAGTGCAGAAGCCGTGGCCGCCAGAGCCGGTGTTCTGCGCCCAGGTGGCCGGGTTCGAGTCGCGGCAGGTGTAGGTGCCGTTGAGGACGACCGGTGTCGCCCCCGCGGGGAGGGTGGCCGTCCAGACGGCGTTCGGAACGCCTCCCTGCCCCGGCGCCCCGGTCGCCTTCCACGGTCCGAGCGTTCCGCCCGCGGCGGGCAGGCCCTGAACCACGCCGAGTGAGATCGTGCCGGGCGCGGCCGTGCCCTTGGCGTTGTTCCAGTGGTACGTGGAGACCGAGACGAGACAGTAGGCGGACCCGTTCGTGCTGAAGCTCGGCGGCGTGCCGCCGTTCTGTACCGCAGAGATATTCCCGTTGTTGAACAGGCTCAGCTGGCTTCCCGTACACGTGTAGGTCGCCGAGCCGCCGCCGCCGGAGCTCAGCCCGGCAAGCAGCTTGCCGATGTCGAGCGTCTTCGACGCCGGAGGCGCCGTCGCCGTGACGGTGCTACCGAACGCCGAGAAGCTCATCGTCATCTTGCCCGTCATGGGAGTGGTGGGCGAGGTCTTGAACGTCAGCGGCGCGCTGGCGATGCGCCGCAGGTAGCCCGGCTTGTCGATCCAGACGTCCGCCGTGATCGTGGTCAGCCCCAGCTGCTGCATCAGCTTGCGAACCTGAGCCCGCTGCGAGGCGGTGATCGCGTTCGCCAGCTTGTTCGCGTCGATCACGGTGCGGTAGTGCGCCATCGGAACACCGTTCAGCGTCTGCGTGCCGAGGCTGGTCACCGTCTGCGCCCCCGAGAGCACGGTCAGGACCTGCGCCGGATTGAGCGAGGAGAGAATGCTGTTGACGTCGGCCCCTTTGGTCGTGCTCTTGGGCAGCGTCTTGGGGTCGATCTTCAGCCACTCCTTGCCCGGAGACTGCTTGGCGAGCATCGGCAGATGCATGTAGACGACGTTGCCCGTCAGGATCATGTCGATCTTCGACGGCACGGCCGCGCCGCCGATCTTGAGACCGAGCGAGCCGAGGAGCGCACCGAAGTCGACCGTGAACACTCCGCGCACGTGGCGGAGGTCGAAGGCGCCCTTCGCGCCCAGCGTGTACTGCTTGCCGCTCGCTGCGAGCGTGACGGACACGTTGAAGCGGTTGGTTCCCGCCTTGTACATGTTGGTGTTCGCCTGCTGGATCGGCGACTGGCTCGACGAGACCGCGAACGCTGCGCCGGCCGCGGTCGCTGCCAGGACGAGCAGGACCGCGACGAGCGACACGAGTCGCCGCCTGGCCTGGGATTTCATGCTGCCTCCCTTCGTTCGACCTCGGCCGGAACAGCCGGACCGAGCCCGCCGAGTCCGGACCTGAGAGTCGCTGCGCCGATCGACCGGGAGGCATGCACCGACCTCCCTCCGGCTCGTGGTACCTGGACTCTCCGAGGCGGCGGCGATCACCGCATCGGGGCGGCTACGGAAGCGGACTGTGGTTTTCCCGAATCGAGCCGGCTGCCGTGCGGCGATGGCCGCAGTCCCGAGCGGCGGATCCGCGCTAGCTCGTCGACTCGAGCCGCTGCTTGAGTGCGCCGAGGTCCTTCGGCACCTGGCTTCGCGCGTCGCGCTGCGCGAGCGGCAGGATCAGCACGCCGAGCCCGTGCCCGGCGAACTCCATCTCGAAGTCGACCTTCGTCCGGGTGCCGCTGTCGAGCGCCGTGAACGTCACGGTGCCGTGCGGGCGCACCGGCCCCCCGGTGACCTGGAAGCTGCTGCGTTGCGGGGGATCGTGCTCGGTCACCTCGAACGGGAACGCGCGGGTCCCGCCGGGAACGTGCCGGGTCACGACCGCGCGTGTGCCGACCCGGGTCGGCCCCTCCGTCTCGACCTCGACGCTGACGATCGCCGCCTGCCACTCGCCCTGTCGCGCGAGATCGGTCACGTAGTCGAATACCTCCTGGGGTGGGCGGGCGATCTCGATCGAGCCGGTGATCGGGGTCAACGGAAGCTCCTTTCCGAACGCTTGGTCGGCGGGATGCTAACGCGCGCCAGATGACCTCTGCCACAATCGCCGGCGCGCATCGTTCCGCTACGGTCAGGAGCATGGTCGACGCGACCGCGCCGAAGCCGCCGGCCGACGGCGCTCGCGGCTCGTACCCGGACACGTTCTTCGACGCGATCCTCGTCGTCGCCTTCGGCGGGCCGGAGGGGATGGACGACGTGATGCCGTTTCTCGAGAACGTCACCCGCGGGCGCAACGTGCCGCCCGAGCGCCTCGAGGAGGTCGCACACCACTACGCGAGCTTCGGCGGCGTCAGCCCGATCAACGGGCAGAACCGGGCCCTGATCGCGGCGCTGCGCCCCGAGCTCGACCGGCACGGGATCGACCTGCCGATCTACTTCGGCAACCGGAACTGGCATCCGCTGCTCGTCGACACGCTCCGCGAGATGCGAGACGACGGCGTAAGGCGTGCGCTCGCGTTCTTCACGAGCGGCTTCAGCTCGTACTCGAGCTGCCGGCAGTACCGCGAGAACATCCTCGCCGCGCAGGCCGAGTTGGGGCCGGACGCGCCCGAGGTCTCGAGGACGCGCATGTTCTACAACCACCCGGGCTTCATCGACGCGAACGCGGAGCACGTCACCGACGCGCTGGCCCGGATCTCGCAGGAGCGCCGGGCCGGCGTGCACATCGCCTTCACGGCACACTCGATCCCGCTCGCGATGGCGAGGCAATCCCGCTACGAGACGCAGCTCGCCGAGGCCGCGCGGCTCGTCGCCGAGCGGGTCGGCGTGGACGATCACGCCGTCGTCTACCAGAGCCGCAGCGGCTCTCCGCGGGTGCCGTGGCTCGAGCCCGACGTTTGCGACCACATCCGCACGCTGGCGGCGCGCGGCGTGCGGGACGTCGTCCTGTCGCCGATCGGCTTCGTCTCCGACCACATGGAGATCCTGTTCGACCTCGACGTCGAAGCCCGCGAGGCGGCGGAGGCCGCGGGCATCGGCCTCGTCCGAGGGCAGACCGCCGGCACGCATCCCGCCTTCGTCGCGATGATCCGCGAGCTGATCGCCGAGCGCCTCGACCCGGGCGTGCCGAGGCGCGCGCTCGGCCGCTACGGGCCGAGCCACGACGTCTGCCGGCCCGGCTGCTGCTTACTGAGCTAGCGCGGCGGACTTCACAGCCAGCTCGCGGTCGCGGTCCGTGATCGCCTCGGCGGAGTGCGTCCGCCAGCGCAGGACGACGCGGCCCCAGCCGAGCTCGATGTCCGGATGGTGGTTCTCGGCCTCCGCCAGCTCGCCGACCCGGTTCACGAACGCGAGCGCCTCGGCGAAGTTCGCGAACCGGAACTCACGCTGCAGGGCGCCGTCGACCTCGCTCCATCCCTCAGGAACAGCCACGCGAATCAGTATGACGCGCGCTAGGCTCAGCCTGTGGCGGACTTCAGCATCCGCGAACTGGTCGACTCGGGCGCCGGCGGCGAGCTCGAGCTGCACGGGCGCACGATCAACCCGCAGTTCCTGCGGATGCTGCGCACGATCGGCTTCGACCGGCACTGGTCGCGCGGCGAGGGCGCCTACCTCTACGACACGGACGGCAACCGCTTCCTGGACATGCTGGGCGGCTTCGGGATGTACAACGTGGGCCGCTCGAATCCGCGTGTCCGGGACGCGCTGCACGAGGCGCTCGACATGGATCTTCCCGGCCGTGTGGCGCTCGGCATCACCCAGCCCGCGGGCGCGCTGGCTCAGGCGCTGCTCGAGCGGGCGCCGGCGAGCCTCGGCCGCGTGCTGTTCACGAGCTCCGGCGCCGAGTCGGTGGAGGCGGCGATCAAGCTCGGCCGCACCGCCACCGGGCGCCCGCGCGTCGTCTCCGTCGACGACGGCTTCCACGGGCTGACGCTCGGCTCGCTGTCTGCGAACGGCGGCGACGCGTTCACCGCCAGGTTCCAGCCGCTGCTCCCGGGCTTCTCCCACGTCCCGTTCAACGACCTCGACGCGCTCGAGGCGGAGTTGCGCGCCGAGGACGTCGCGCTGTTCATCACCGAGCCGATCGTCGGGCACGGCGTCCGGCTCCCGGAGCCCGGCTACCTCGAGGGCGCCCAGGCGCTTTGCCGCCGCTACGGGAC
This sequence comes from uncultured Actinomycetes bacterium, assembly GCA_963742925.1. Classification (GTDB taxonomy): domain Bacteria; phylum Actinomycetota; class Thermoleophilia; order Gaiellales; family Gaiellaceae; genus PALSA-612. Next base: position 36,787 of record CAVUNV010000002.1, read on the forward strand.
GCTGTTCTGCGTCGACGAGGTGGCGACCGGGTTCGGCCGGACGGGACGGCTGTTCGCCTGCGACCACTGGGGGCTCGAGCCGGACGTGATGACCGTGTCGAAGGCGCTCGGCGGCGGCTACGTGCCGATCGGGGCGACGCTGTTCGCGCCGCGGGTGTTCGACGCCGTCTTCGACTCGATGGAGCACGCGCTCAGCCACGGGTCGACGTTCGCCCCGAACGATCTCGGCGTCGTGGCGGGGCTCGCCATGCTGCACGAGCTGGACGCGGAAGGTCTCGTCGAGCGATCGGCGCGGATGGGCGAGCTGTTGCTCGAGCGGACGCGGCCGCTCGTGGAGCGCTACCCCGTCGTCCGCGACGTCCGCGGGCTGGGGCTGTTCTGGGCGATCGAGTTCGGCGAGCCCGGCCGCTCGACGACCTGGCGCATGCTGGAGCGACTGCAGCCGGGCATCTTCTCCCAGCTCGTCGTCGTGCCGCTGTTCTCGGATCACCGGGTGCTGATCCAGGTGGCCGGGCACTCGATGAACGTCGTGCGTGCGCTTCCGCCGCTCGTCGTGAGTCCGAGCAGGACGTGGACTGGTTCGCCGAGGCGCTCGACGCCGTGGTCGCCCGCGCGCAGAAGATGCCCTCCGCGATGACCCGCTTCGCGCTCAAGGCGGCGCGCGCCGGCCGCGGCCGCAGCCCGAAAGTGTCCGCGCGACCCTAGCCCTCGCGCGGCTCCCAGCGGAAGCGCCGGAATGCGACGAGCGCCCCGAACGCTCCCCAGGCAACCACGACCAGGACAGCCTCCGGCTGCGACCAGATCTCCGCGCCGTGGAGCAGGATGTCGCGAACCAGCCGGATGAAGTACGTCAGCGGCAGCACGTCCGCGATCGCCTGGAGGAACCCGGGGAACGAATGGGACGAGAAGAAGGCGCCGGCGATGAACGACATCGGCAGGTAGATCGCGTTCACCACGGCCGACGACCCCTCGGCCGAGCGGATCACGGTCGTCAGCCCGATGCCCAGTGCCGCGAACGCGAGCGCGCCGAGGAGCAGCGCGAGCACGAGTGACAGGACGTGCTCGGGGAAGGGCACGCCGAAGAGCGACCTTGCCGAGCACGACCAGCGCGAGCGCCTCGAGCGCGATAGACGGCGATCGTCGAGCCCAGGACGCCTCCCACATATGCCCACGCGGGCAGGGGTGTTCCGCGGAGCCGCTTCAACACACCGGACTCGCGCCTGATGACGAGCGTGATCGCCACTCCGGCGAACGCGGTGGCGATGACGCCGTAGCCGAGCATTCCCGCCAGCAGGTACCGCGAGCCCTTGACGTGCTCGATCTTGTCCTTCCCGTACACCGATCCCAGGAGGACGAAGAAGACGATGGGAAGCAGGAAGGTGAAGAACGCGAGCTCGCGGCTTCGCCAGAACAGGAGCTGCTCCGTGCGGAACTCGTGGACGAGACCGTTCATTCGTCGCCGCCCGTGAGCGAGAGGTAGATCTCCTCGAGCGACGGCCGCCGCACCTCGAGCCCCTCGATCTCCTTACCGTCGGCGAGCGCCTGGCCGGTCAGCTCGTGCAGCAGCTTCGTCGGCTCGTGGGTCTCGACGACGACGTCCCGTCCGTCGAGCCGGTATCTGATCTCCGTGGCCACACGCACACCGGTGAGCTCCGAGGGCCGGCCGAGTGCGACGATCTGCCCTTCTCGGAGGACGGCGACACGATCCGCCAGTTGCTCCGCCTCGTCGAGGTAGTGCGTGGTCAGGAGCACGGTCTTGCCGAGCTGCCGCAGGGAGCGGATCATCTCCCATGCCGCGCGGCGTGCCTGCGGGTCGAATCCCGTCGTCGGCTCGTCGAGAAAGACGAGGTCGGGGTCGCCGATGAGGCCGAGCGCGAGGTCGAGCCGCCGCTTCTGGCCTCCGGAGAGCGTCTTCACGCGTGCCCCGCGCTTCTCGTCGAGGCCGACGAGGGCGATCGTCTCCGCCGTGTCTCGGGGCCGCGAGTAGTACTTGGCGAACACGCGGACATGCTCCTCGACGGTGAGGTTCGGATACATCGCCGAGGACTGCAGCACGATGCCGATCCGCTCGCGCCACGCCGTGCCGGCCTGCTGCGGGTCGACGCCGAGGACGGAGACGCTGCCGCCGTCGCGCGTGCGGTAGCCCTCGAGCACCTCGACGGTCGTGGTCTTGCCGGCGCCGTTCGGGCCGAGCAGGCCGAAGACCTCTCCCTGCTCGATCTCGAACGTGACCCCGCGCACGGCCTCGAGCTGTCCATAGGACTTGCGCAGGTCGGTGACTTCGACGGCGGCTGGCATGGGCGACGGCGCGGGCGAACCGCGGACTAGGGACCGGGGTTGCCGACGGATAGGTCGATGACGACGAGCCCGGCCTTGGGGAAGGGTGGCTCCGGGCCGCCCGTCAGCTCTGCTGCGACACGGCTGCAGTCGGGCTGGTGGCCGACGGCGACGACGTTGCCGCCGTACTCGGCCGCAGCGTTCCGGACCCCGGTCGCCGTGGCTCCGGGAGCGAGGCGGTCGTCGGCCTCCGGCGCGGTGCCGAGCGCCCGCGCGATCTCCTCGGCGGTCTCGCGGGCACGCAGGAGCGGGCTCGTCAGGACCGCAGCTCCGGTTGCCCCTTCGGCTGCGAGCCGGGCGCCGAGCTCGCGGGCCTGCTGCCTGCCCTTGGGCGTCAGCGGCCGGAGCTCGTCGGGCTCGCCCGGCGCGGCGTCCGCGTGTCGCACGAGATAGAGCCGCACCGGCCCAGCATAGAGCTGCCTGTTCCGTCGAGCCCTGTCTGAGTGACTGTCCCATGGGACAGTCACTCAGACTTGTCGCGGAGGGTCAGCTCGAAACCGTGCCGATTGTGTGTCGATTGGCGCGCAGGTGCCTTAGCGCCTGTCCAGGGTGGGTACCGTCGATCGCGTGCCGCGGCGACCTCGATCGTTCCTCGATGACGAAGGCATCTTCCACGTGACGGCCCGCGGCGCCGGCGGTTGTCTGATCTACGAGGAGGACATCGACCGGCTCGACTTCACGGACATCTTCTGGAGCGCTTCCCTCGAGTTCGAGTGGGAGTGCGTCGTGCTCTGCCTGATGGGGACGCACTATCACGCCGTCCTCAAGGCGCGTCGGGAGCAGCTCTCGGCCGGAATGCGCAAGGTGAACGGTGCCTTCGCGCGCCGCTTCAACATGCGGCACGGACGTCGCGGCCATCTCTTCGAGGCGCGCTTCTCGAGCTGGATGATCGAGGAAGAGTCGCACCTCGAGGCGACGATCACGTATGTCCTGTGGAACCCCGTCCGCGCAAATCTCCGCGCCTTTCCCGAGGACTGGGAGTGGACGTGGCTCGAGCCGGGTCGTGCCGCAAACACCCATCCCGCCCTCGTCCGCGCCGCCTCCAGTGACTGTCCCATGGGACAGTCACTGAGACGTGCCCGGGAGGGACAGCGGCGGACACGGCTGGAGCGGCCGCGAGCCGCGGTGCAGGACGAGCTTTAGGCATGTCTAAACTTTGCGTGTGACGACCGCGCCGCTCAGCCAGACTGCCGAGGACTACCTCAAGGAGATCTACAAGCTCCAGATCGAGCAGGGCCGGGCGACGACGTCCGCGCTCGCCGAGCGGGTCGGTGTGTCGCCGCCGTCGGCGACGGCGATGCTGAAGAAGCTGGCCGAGCTGAAGCTCCTCCGCCACGAGCGCTACCACGGCGTGACGCTGACGCGGGCGGGCGAGAAGGCCGCGATCGAGATCATCCGCCACCACCGACTCCTCGAGCAGTATCTGTCGGAGACGCTCGGCATCCCGGTCGAGGCCGTTCACGCCGAGGCAGACCGGCTCGAGCATGCGCTCTCGGAGGAGCTCGAGGCGAAGATCGACGAGTCGCTCGGCTTCCCGACCCACGATCCGCACGGCGATCCGATCCCCGGCGCCGACCTCAGCTGGCCGCCCGAGCCGACTCCGTAAGCGGCGAACCACCGACCGCCCGATGTCTTCCCTGGGCGGCGTGGACCGGCGACCGGGACGGGCCCGCAGTCCGTTTGAGGTTGAGCGCCGGCAACTCCACGAAGCGGTAGGTGAGATACGAGAGCAGGCCGACGACGGCGGACGCCGTCAGCGTGTTGACGATGACCGCGACGGCGTCCTGCGATCCGAGGAGCAGCCCCGTGCTGGCCAGGAAGAGGAGTACCGGATAGTTCCAGAGGAAGATGCTGTAAGAGACCTTCCCGCAGGCCACGGCGGCGCGCCGTTCGATCCAGAGCGGTCGCCCGGCTCGGTCCGGGCGCAGGATCCGGAGCAGCAGCAGGGCTGCCAGGAGCGCCACGATCGAGTCGTAGGCGTAGGTGGGAATGAGGTAGTAGCCGAAGATGAGCGCCGAGAGGCCGACGTAGGCGAGGGCGCGCTTGGGAACCAGGCGCAGGATCCTCTGGAGCGGGCGGGCGTTGCCGGCCTCGCAGGTGGCGAAGATCACCGCAGCAGCCATTCCGTACCCGAACAGGTCGGCATGGGTGAGGAAGCTGCGGGCCAGAACCCCGTGCCAGCTCGTCTCGACCGGGTGCTCCCGGCCCGGGCTGAGCGTCGCGATCGCCACCTTGCCGACGAGGCCGATCGCCAACAGCGTCGCCGGCGGCAGCCAGAGGGCGACGCGTTGGCGCGCGCCGGCGACGCGGGCGGCGAGGGCAACGACGAGTGGAAGCAGGAGGTAGAAGGCCACCTCGGTCGAGAGCGACCACGACGGCGGGATGCCGCTCAGGAAGTGCGTCGGGATGTAGTTGCCGATCAGCAGGGCATCCGCTCCCAGCGTCGCCGGATCGTGGATCACGCCGACCACGAAGCGTTCGTTGACGATGCCGCTCGCCGCAGATCCGATCACGAGCGCGGACAAAAAGAGGACGGCCCAGTAGGCGGGCAGGATGCGGAGGGCGCGGTTCCTCAGATAGCGCCGCACGGAGGGCCGGGGGCGGCCGGCGATGATGGCGGCGGCGATCGGCCGGTAGAGCAGGAAGCCCGACAGCACGAAGAAGAGCGTGACCCCCGATTCGAGCGGCCACATCAGCGCGCCAAACGGTCCGATCACCCAGCTGGCCTTGCCCGAGGCGGTGAACAGCCAGCAATGGAAGACGAGAATGCTCACCGCCGCGACGGCGCGCAGCCCCTCGATTCCGGTCAACCGCCCCGCGAGCCCAGCCGGATCCCGAGACCCCGCCGGTTTCAGCGCAGCCGAGCTCACCGATGCCCTCGCACCATCCTCCTATCGGCCCGGCAGCTCGAAATCTGAGGCCCGAACGGGGGCTGCAGATAGATTGCGTCACATGCGCAGGTATCGCTACGTCGTCTGCGACGTCTTCACCGACCGGCCGCTCGAAGGGAACCAGCTCGCCGTCTTCACCGATGCGCGCGAGCTTGCCGAGGAGCTGCTGCAGCCGCTCGCGCGGGAGATGAACTTCTCGGAGACGGTGTTCGTCTACCCGGCCGCCGGGGAGGGGCACGCCCGCATCCGGATCTTCACGCCCGCCTCCGAGATCCCCTTCGCAGGCCATCCGACGCTCGGGACGGCGTTCGTTCTCGGCGGGCCGATGCAGCTCGACGAGATCCGTCTCGAGACGGGCTCCGGTGTCGTTCCGGTGCGGCTCGAGCGCGAGGGGCCACGCATCATCTTCGGCTGGATGAGCCAGCCGCTCCCCACGGTCGAGCCGTACCAGGACGAGGCGGCGCTCCTCGGCGCGCTCGGGGTCGAGCGCTCAGAGCTGCCGGTGGAGGTGTACGACAACGGGCTGCAGCACGTGTACGTATGTCTCGCCTCCCCTGAGGAGGTCGCGAGCCTGAAGCCCGATCTCGGCAGGATCGGCGGGCTCTCCGGGCTGCTCGGCTGCAACTGCTTCGCCGGCTCGGGGGCGCAATGGAAGACGCGGATGTTCGCTCCTGCCGGCGGGGTGCCGGAAGACCCCGCGACCGGGTCGGCCGCCGGGCCGCTGGCCGTTCACCTCGTCCGCCACGGCCGTGTCCAGCCTGGACAGGAGATCGAGATCTCGCAGGGCGCCGAGATCAGCCGGCCCTCGAAGCTCTACGCGCGTGTCGAGGGAACGCCGGATCGGATCGAATCCGTCAACGTCGGCGGCAGCGCCGTGATCGTGGCACGCGGCGAGTTCCGCCTGTAGAGCATGAGGGACAGACTTCAGTCTGTCCCCATTCCCTACTCCCAGCTCACCGCTTCGATGTCGGGGAGCTCCGCTTCGAGCGAGCGCCAGAAGCGCGCTCCGTCGATCGACACGTACAGGCGGTTCCGCGCCGCGTAGAGCACGTGATCGGGGTTCTCGGCGGACACGGCCACGGCGTGGCCCGGCGGCAGGCCGTGACCGGATCCCTTCCATGTGCGGCCGGCGTCGTGCGAGACGAGGATCGGAGGCTTCGCGTCGACGACCGCGACGACGGTGGACCCGGCCGCCGACGCCGCGACGAGCCGCGGCAGAAACGGTCGCGTGGCCGGCGCGGGCGGTGGGTCGAACCCGGCGTCGGCCGACGGGCCGAGGACCGACTCGTCCTCGAGGTCGACCAGGAACACGCCTTCGACGGTCAGGACGGACGCTCTCATCGGAGGTGCCCGCTGAGCAGGTCGGCGGCAATGCCGCAGGCCCGCCGGGCGGCACCGACCGGCCCGTTCCCGGCCGCCCGTGCGGCGAGATAGGCCGCGCCGAAGGCGTCCCCCGCCCCGGTCGGATCGATCGTCGGCACGACCGACCGGCCCGCCACGTGCTCGAGGCGGCCGCGGTCGAGGACGAGCGCGCCGCGCGAGCCGAGCGTCACGACGATCTCGGGGACGCCGAGCCTGCCGAGAGCCTCCTCGTCGAGCCCGCCCAGCAGCACGGCCTCGAACTCGGACAGCTTCAGCACTGCGACGTGCCGCAGCACCGCCCGGTCGAACGCAGCGTCAGGCTCGAGCGGCCCGGTCGCGTCCGGCCGCACGAGGCCCTGCCCGTCGAGCAGGATCCGCCGGCCCCGTGCCAGCTCGGCGAGCGACTCCGGCGGGAACTCTCCCCGCCGCAACGCTGCGACCTGCACCCACTCCGCTCCGGCGAGCCCCTTGGCGACCCAGTCCGCGATCTCCTCCGGCGTCCACTCGGGCCCCAGCTCCTCGACCGTCATCTCGCGCTCCTCGCCGTCGTAGCCGATCTCGAACGCGGCCGTCGAGGACGCCTCGCGCCAGAGCACGGGCAGTCCGAGGCAGACGAGCGGGGTCAGCAGGCGCCGCCGGTCATCCGCCGAGCACTTCGTCAGGATCGTGCCGCGCCGGCCGAGGGCCCGCAGCGCGCGAGCGGCGTAGAAGGGGCCGCCGCCGACGCGGATCTTCCCGCCGACACGGTCGCGCGAGAGGTTGCCGATCACGGCCACGGGGCTCAGCGGCATTCAGCGGCGCTCGGCCGCGAGCCTGGCGATCACTGCGAGGACGAGCACGGTGGCGACGGCGCCCAGCGCGGTCAGGCCGACGCCGCCGGTGAGCGGAACCGTCGCGGCGGCCAGCACGAGCGCGCCCACCGCGACCGCGCCGAGCGTGACGCCGGTGAGCACGATCACCCGCGAGAGAACTGCGGTCGACTCCGGGAGGCCGATCTCGGGCTCCAGCGAGCCGAAGGCCAACTCGGCCGTGAGCAGCAGCCCGCCGCCGACGATCGGAGCACGCTGATCGAGCGCGTGCGTGCCGAGCTCGAGCCAGAGCGCGTAATCGGCACCGAGGAGCGCGAGCGCCCAGACGAACAGGGTCGGACGTCCCAGCACCAGGCCGGCCGTGAGCACGACAACGGCCGCGACCCCGAGACCGGTCTGGAGCCAGACCAGCCTCGTGGCCTCCGTCGCCGGGTAGGCGGCGAGCGCTCCGGCGCAGGCGAGCGCGCCTGCGGCGCGGATCAGCCGCGGCCAGCGAATGCGTGGCGCCTGAATGCGCCCGCCTCCTCCAGCCCGACTGCGAGTGGCATCCCGTCCCGCCACTCGACGACCGCGACACCGCTACGGCGGAGCCGCTCCCGATACGTGTCCCGGCGGAGCTGCCAGAGCCTGAACGCGAGACGCTCCGTCGCGGTTCGGCCGGGGTCGACGTACGACACGGGCGACGTTTCGACCACGGCGAGGTCGTACCCGCGCGCTCGGAGGTCGTGGAGGGCGTTGATGCCCCGCTCGTCGAGCAGCGGGCTGATCGCGATCACGAGCGCCTGGGGCGGGAGCACCCGGGCCGGCACGACCGTGATCTCCTTCCACACGTAGCTGACCAGGATCCGCGTGTCGAGCAGCGCTTCGCAGATCCGGTAGAGCTGCGCTTCGCCCGTCCCCGGCTGCAGCCAGCGGAGCGCTCCGCCGAAGCTGATCAGGCCGACCCGGTCGCGCCTGGCGATGTAGCCACGCGCCAGCGTGGCGGCCGCTCGCAGCGCGAGGTCGAGCGTGCTCGCCTCGCCGCGGCGTGCCTCGGCGAACGAGTCGAGGAACAGCACCACGTCGGTGTTCCGCTCCGGGTGCCGATCGTTCACCCACAGCTCGCCGCGTCGCGCCGTCGCCCGCCAGTTGATGCGCGTGACCTGGTCGCCGAAGGTGAACGGCCGGATGTCTGCGAACTCGATCCCGTCGCCGCGCCGCCGCCCGATGTCGTCTCCGGCGTACGGCTGCGTCTCGTGCGGGCGCACCAGTCGCCGGAGATGCTCCTCGTGCGGGAACACCCGCAGCTGCCGATCGCGGGGAATCGCCAGATCGAAGCGGAACAGACCGAGCGTGTCGTGGCCGCGGAGCAGGACGTCGCCGAGCACGTACCCGCCCCAGCGGCGTGCGCGCAGCCGCAGGACGAGCGTTCGTGTCTGGCGCGCATCGAGACGGATCGAGACCGGGTTGCGCCCGTCCTCGACGACGAGCCCGTCCGGGACGCCGATCAGCACGTCGAGGCGTGCAAGGCCGCGCTCCGCCCGCAGCTCGAGCTCCAGCTCGACCTCGTCGCCCTCGAGGACGCGCTCGCGGTCGAGCCGCACGACGGCTTCGAGCCCCGGGTCGTCGGCGAGGATCAGCCCGACGGCGACGGCGAGCGCGAAGGGCGCCGCGAGCACCACGAGCAGCGGCTGGCCGAGGACGAGGGCCGCGAGCAGGCCGAGCCCCGCGAGGCCGGCGTAGGCGCCGAGCTTCGGGGCCGCCGACCGCTTCATGTCGTGGTCGGCGAGACGTCCTCGGCGCGCGGGGTCGGGACGGTCTCGAGGCGCTCCGCGACGACGTCCTCGGGCCGGATTCGCTGCACCCACAACTCCGGACGAAGTGCGAGCCGGTGCGCGAGCGCGGGGATCGCGACCGCCTTGACGTCATCGGGCGTCACGAAGTCGCGTCCTTCGAGCACGGCCTTGCAGCGTGCGAGCTTCATCACGGCCAGCGAGCCTCGCGGGCTTGCACCGACCGACACGCTGGGGCTCGAGCGCGTGGCCGAGACGATGTCGACGACGTAGTACCCGATGCTCTCGGCGACGTACACCTGCTCGATCGCGCGCTGCATCGCGACGAGCGTCGGCGCGTCGACGATCGGGTCGAGCGCGACCTCGTCCTCGCGACGGGCGATGCGCGACTCCAGCATGCTCCATTCGTCCTCGCGGCTCGGGTAGCCGACGCCGATCCGCATCAGGAAGCGGTCGAGCTGCGCCTCCGGCAGCGGGTAGGTCCCCTCGTACTCGATCGGGTTCTGCGTCGCGAGCACGAGGAACGGTCGCGCGAGCGGCCTGGTGATGCCCTCGATCGTCACCTGCCGCTCCTGCATCGCCTCGAGCAGCGCCGCCTGGGTCTTGGGTGGGGCGCGGTTGATCTCGTCTGCGAGCAGCAGGTTCGTGAAGATCGGCCCGGCCCGGAACTCGAAGTCCGACACGCGCTGGTCGAAGATCGAGGAGCCGGTCACGTCGGCAGGCATCAGGTCGGGCGTGAACTGGATGCGGCGGAACTCCATGCTCGCGACCTGCGCGAACGAGCGGGCGATCAGCGTCTTCGCGAGGCCCGGGAAGTCCTCGATCAGGACGTGTCCGTCCGCGAGTAGGCCGAGCAGGACGAGCTCGAGCGCGTCGCGCTTGCCGATCACGGCCCGCTCGACCTCGTCGAGGATTCGTTCGCAGCGCGCGGCGACGTCCTCCAGCGAAAGCTCCATCGTGGTCATGTGCCCAGCCGTTCCAGGGCTTCGACGGCACGCTCGATCTGCGCGAGGCTGGCCCCTTCGGCATGGTGGTCCGCGGGACGGGCGAGGTCGGGCCGCACGAACGCCCACAGGTCGGCGCCGAGCAGCTGCTCGGCGCGTGGGCCCGGCTGGTCGAGCTCGAGTGCGCGGCGTGCGAGTCGGCTTGCTGCGATCTCGCGCAGGGTCGGGCGGAGCCGGAAGTAGCTGTCGTACGCGCTTCCCATCGCCATCTCGAGCTCCCGTTCGAGGCGCTCGAGCTCGGGCACCCGCGGCTGCTTCGCCCGTGGTCGCCGCATCGCCGCCTCGAGCCGCGACTCGGTCGGTGGCTCGAAGGACCGCGACATGACCTTCACGAGGACGGTGACTCCCAGCGCGCCCAGGAACAGGACGAAGGCGTCGAGGGCCGGGCCGCCGTCCCCCGGGCGCACCAACAGCGCGATCACGAGCCCGGCCGTTCCGAGGGCGGCCCAGGCGACCGGCCGCGGCAGGTGCTTCCGGCCGCTCACGGCGTCACGGCCCGGAGCTCGTCCCGCACCGAGACGAGGGCGGCGATCGCCTCGTCCTTCATCCCCGTGTCGATCTCGTGCTGGCTGAACTTCGCGCGCTCGAACAGCATCGTCAGCTTGGAGACCGCGCCCGCGCTCGCATGCAGCAGGTCGCGCAGGACGCGTCCGAGGTACTCGAGCGGTGCCTCGGCGGCTGTGCGCGGGAGGCCGGCGCCCGCCAGCGTGCGCTCCATCCGTGCGTAGGTCGCGATCACCGCGCGCCGCGGGTCACGCTCGGCCAGCAGGTCGGCGAGCGAGTCGTCGAGGACGGACGAGAGCTGCGCGGCGAGCTCGGCCCGGGTCGGCGGGAGCTGCTTGCCCGGGCGAAACAGGATTCTCGCGACGACGAGCGCGCCGCCGGTCGCGACCACGAGGACGACGATCGCCGGCAACCAGTCGAACGGGGCCGACTTGGCGGGCCTCGAGTGCGGCGTCGACTGCTGGCCCGGGATGCCCCCGGTCGGCTGTTCCGGTGGGCGCTGAGCCTGCAGGTGGCCGTGCCACGCCCGAGTGGACAGAAGTGTGGCCATCACCGCGAGGACTCCCAGAGTGAACAGGCCCTCGCCAGAGCGGCCTCGGCTTGTGGTTCCTCGGCCGTGACCCGCGGCTCATCCACAGCGCCCAGGCCAGGAAGGGCAGGCAGACGATCGCGGCTCCGAGAACGCCGAGCAGGAGGTACTCCCAGATGAGCTGCGAGCTCAGGTCGTGCGTGCTCCCCCCGTTGCCGGCGGGCGAGTGCGCCCGGCTCGCGATCGCGACGAACGCGACCAGGGCGATGAGCGCCCCGGCGAGGGACAGGTTCCGCCGGCTCGCCATGCCCGGATGGTAATGGCGTGAGCCGTCAGGCTTCTGCGAGCGAGCTCCGCGAGCGCGTGCGGCGGAAGAGAAGGGCGCCAAGCGCGGCGAGGACGAATGCCGCGCCGAACGCGGGCAGCGAGGCGGTGAGGGTGTCGTGACCGGGGTGCGTGTGATCGACGATCGACTTCCACCAGTGCGGCCCCGAGGGCGACAGCCACTGGTAGATCCCGAACCCGACGAGCCATGCGGCGATCTGCTCGAAGCGGAATGCCGGCGCGCGGAAGATGTCCTCCGGCGAGTAGTGGGCGCCCGCGACCAGCCAGTCGGCGAGCAGGACGCCGAAGAGCGGCACGAAGAACGAGCCGAGCAGATAGAGGAAGTCCTGGTAGTTGCCGAGGTTGAGCGCCAGCGCAAGACCTGTCGCGCAGGTGGACACCAGGGTGATCAGCAGTCGCTGCGAGACGCGCGGAACGAGGTTCTGGATCGAGACCGCGGTCGAGTAGATGTCGGCGAACGCCTTCTCGCTCTCGTCGATGGTGATCGCCGCCAGGGCCAGGAACGCGACCCCACCGGCGGCCGCGACCGCGGTCGGCAGCGACTGCGCGTCGGACACGCCTCGGGCGAGCACGATCAGGATCCCGAGGCCGATGCACCAGATCGTCGGCACGAAGTAGCCGATGCCGGCCCCCCAGAAGGCGCCCTTCTTGGAGCGCGAGAAGCGGGTGTAGTCGGCTGCGAGCGGCGTCCACGAGACGACGCTCCCGATCACCAGGTCGACCGCCTCCCCGAAGGTGGGGAAGCCGCCCTGTCCGGGCCTGGCCCAGAAGGCGTGCAGGTGCGACTTCGAGATCGCCCAGTAGGTCAGATAGGCCATCGCGAAGACCAGCGCCCAGGTGGCGAACTTGCGCAGGTAGCGCCGGACGAAGCCGATCGGCCCCAACATCCCGAGGGCCCAGCTCAACGCTCCGAACGCGATCGTCCAGAACCACTTGCCCTCCCAGTGGAAGAGGTGCTTCGAGAGCGCGGCGGCGGCCGTCGCGATGATGATCAGCTCGAAGGTCGACCAGCCGATGTTCTGCGCGATGTTGAGCACGGTCGGGGCGTAGGAGCCGCGCTTGCCGAGCGGCGCGCGCAGCAGCACCATCCCCGGGACCCGGGCGTCTGCGCCGATCAGGGCGGCGAGCGCCAGCAGCACGTTGCCCGCGATCGCCCCGACCACGATCGCGAGCAGGGCGTCGCGCAGCGACAGCGCCGGCACGAGCAGCGCGCCGATCACGATCACGAGCAGCGAGACCGACAGGTTCCCCCAGAGCAGCAGCGAGTCGAAGAAGCTGAGCACGCGCAGCCGCTCCGGAACGGGATCGATCCCCCAAGGCTGTGACTGCGAGTCCGTTCGGCCTCCCTTCGCCGGTACTAGCCGGATCAGGTTCGACGGGTGTGATCTCAGCCTCTCGACGAGGCACCCCGGCGGCGAGACTCTAGCGCACCGTTGCAAGAGATATACATAGGAAATACCTATGTGGTAACTTCCGCCCGATGGCGACGCTGACGCGGCGACAGGCACTTGGAGCGGCGGTCGCGGCCGCGGGCGGTCTTGCACTGCCGGTCGGCTCGGCGCTGGCCACCCCGAGTGCCTCGCCGACGGAGGCCGATCTCGCGCAGCTCCGGCTCGCGCTCGGCACCGAGCTGCTCGGGATCGAGTTCTACCGCCGCGCGCAGGCGTCCAGACGCTTCCCCGCGCACCGGGTGCGGGATCTCGGGCGGGCGCTCGCCAACGAGCAGGAGCACCTGGACGCCGTTTCGGCCGCACTCGTAGCCGCCGGGCAGACCGTCCCGACGGCGGACGACTTCGACATCGCCTTTCCGCGAGGCGCGTTCTCGTCGCGCCTGCGGATCGCGGAGCTCGGCATCGAGCTGGAGACGGCCTTCCTCGGCGCGTACCTCGGTGCCGCCTCCTCGCTCGGCGACCCGGCGCTCGCGGCCACTGCCGCCCGCATCGCGGCGAGCCAGTCCCAGCATCTGGCGCTCCACTGGACGATCGCGGACCACCGTCCGGTCGGGCTCGCGTTCCCGGTTCCGCTCGACGTCGAGCAGGTCTCGGCCGTGATCGACAGGTACCTGACGTGAGTGGCAAGGAGCTCTACACGGCGAGCGAGGCGGCCCGGGCGCTCGGGATCAGCCTCGACACGCTCCGGCGCTGGGACCGGGAGGGCCGGATCCTCGTGCGCCGCGACAGCGCCAACCGCAGGGTGATCCCGGCGACCGAGATCGAGCGGCTGCGCGGAGATGAGCCGCACACTCTGAGCGCCCGCAACCGCTTCCGGGGCGTCGTGCAGCAGGTCGAGATCGAGGGGTTGCTCGCCCGGATCGAGATCGAGGTGACCGAGCCGGCCCGGGTCGTCGCGATCATCACGCGCGAGTCCGCCGAGGAGCTCGGCCTCAAGCCGGGCATGGGCGCAACCGGCGTGATCAAGGCCACGTCCGTGATGGTGGAGCGTTGAAGCGCCTCGGGCTCGTCGCTGCGCTCCTCGGCCTGCTCGCACTGCCGGCCGCCGCCGGCATCGGGGCGAGCCAGATCACCGTCTTCGCCGCGGCCTCGCTCACCGAGGTCTTCCCGAGGATCGACCCGGGCCAGCGCTACAGCTTCGCCGGCTCGGACCAGCTCGCCTTCCAGATCCAGCAGGGCGCACCCGCCGACGTGTACGCCGCTGCCAGCCCCAAGTACCCGGATCAGCTCTATGCGCAGGGGCTCGTCCTCAAGCCGGTCGTCTTCGCCACCAACAAGCTCGTCCTGATCCTGCCCGCGTCGAACCCGGCCGGCATCAGCTCGGTCTTCGACCTGCGGCGCTCGGGGATCAAGCTCGTGATCGGCCAGAAGGGTGTGCCGATCGGCGACTACACACGCACGATCCTCAAGAACCTCGGGCTCTCGAGCGTGCTCTCCAACGTGGTCAGCCAGGAGACCGACGTGAAGAGCATCGTCGGCAAGATCGTCCTCGGCGAGGCGGACGCCGGCTTCGTCTACGTGACCGACGCGAGGCCGGTGGCGGGCAAGGTGAAGGTCGTGCGGCTGCCGGGCTGGGCGCAGCCCAAGGTGAGGTACGAGATCGCCGTCGTCAAGGCGAGCCACAACCAGGCCGCGGCGCAAGCGTTCGTCAAGAAGGTGCTCGCGAAGCAGGGGCGTGCCAGGCTCGCCGCCGCGGGCTTCGGCCTGCCGAAGCTGCCATGAGGCGCGGCTTCACCGCCGTGCTCGTCGTAGCGACCGCGCTCGCTGTGTCGTTCCTGGTCCTTCCGATCGTCGCCATCTTCCTGCGTGTCCCACCGGGCCAGCTGTTCGCCCAGCTCGGCAACCCGGTCGCGCGCGACGCGCTGCTCGTCAGCCTGAGGACGAACGCGATCGCAGAGGCGCTGATCCTGCTGGTCGGCACGCCTGCCGCGTACTTCCTCGCCAACCGCCGCTTCCGGGGGCGGGCGCTCGTGATCACGGCGATCGAGTTGCCGCTCGTCCTGCCGCCCGCCGTGGCGGGCATCGCGCTGATCGCGACGTTCGGGCGCATCCAGCTCCTCGGTGGCACGCTCCACTTCCTCGGCATCGACGTCGGGTACACGCAGGCCGCCGTCGTGCTCGCGATCCTTTTCGTCGCCAGTCCCTTCTACCTGCGCCAGGGCATCGCCGCCTTCGAGGCCGTCGACGGGTCCCTGCTCGACGCCGCCCGGACGCTCGGCGCCCGGCCGCACCGGGTCTTCTTCCGGGTGGCGATCCCGCTCGCACTCGGCGGCCTCGGCGCCGGCGCCGCGCTCGCTTTTGCCCGCGGGCTGGGCGAGTTCGGGGCGACGATCATGTTCGCGGGCAGCCTGCGCGGCGTGACGCAGACGTTGCCGCTCGCGATCTACGCCGAGTTCGACCTCAACTTCGACGTCGCGCTCGCGATGGGCGCACTGCTCGTGCTCATCAGCGGGGCGGTGCTGCTCGCTGTCAAGCTCCTTCCGAGATGGACACGCTCCGGCTCGACTTCTGCGCTCCCCTTCGCGCCTTCGATCTCGAGCTAGCGCTCGACGTCGGCCGGGAGACCGTCGCGCTGGTCGGGCCGTCGGGCGCCGGCAAGTCGACGGTCCTGCGCGCGATCGCGGGTCTTCACCGGCCGAGCCGGGGCTCCGTGCGTCTCGGCGACGAGACCTGGCTCGACACGGAGCGCGGCATCGACCTCCCGCCGGACCAGCGCTCGGTTGGTCTCGTCTTTCAGGAGTACGCGCTGTTCCCGCACCTGAGCGTGCGGAAGAACGTCGAGTTCGGAGGCCGGGATCGTGTGGACGAACTGCTCGACCGTTTCCGGATCGCCCAGCTCGCCGACGAGCGGCCCGGCTCGATCTCGGGCGGTGAGCGCCAGCGCGTCGCACTCGCACGCGCGCTTGCCCGCGATCCGCAGGTGCTCCTCCTGGACGAGCCGCTCTCCGCGCTCGACGCGCACACGAAGTCGCGCGTGCGCGCCGAGCTCCACGAGCTGCTCGGCGCCTGCGGGCTCCCGACGATCCTGGTCACACACGACTTCGAGGACGCCGCTGCGCTCGCCGACCGCGTCGGCGTTCTCTCGGCAGGACGGCTCGTCCAGGTCGCCGCACCCGCCGACCTCGTCGCCTCGCCGGCCGATCCGTTCGTGGCCGGCCTCACGGGGGCCAATCTGCTGCGCGGGCTCGCGCGCCCGGCGGCGGGCGGGCTCACGGAGGTGACGCTCGAGGACGGCGTGCTTCTCTACTCGGCCGATGAGGCGTCCGGCGAGGTCGTCGCCGTCGTCTATCCGTGGGAGATCTCGATCGCCCGCGTGGCTGCCGTCGACTCCGCTCTGAACCATGTGATCGGCGAGGTACGGTCGGTCGTCGTCGTCGGCAACCGTGTGCGTGTCCGCATCGGCCCGCTGACCGCCGAGGTGACTGCATCGTCGCTCGAACGGCTCGGGCTCGAACCGGGCCAGCAAGCCGTCGCGTCGTTCAAGGCGACCGGGACCCGTCTCGTCGCCGCCGCTTGACCCGCGGAGGCGATGGGAAGGGAGCGCGGGGCCGCAGTCCGCGCCCCCTTCTCTAGTCGAGGGCGCCGGCTGTCTCGGAGCTGATTCCGAGATGCGTCGCCATGTTCAGAGCGTGGGACTGTTCGGGAGCAGTTGGTATCCCCCGACCGGGTGAACCGGGCTCAGCGAGCGCGCGCGAAGCGGTGAACCGCCTCGAGGAGCTCCTTGCTCTTCCTGTCCGCCTCGGCCGCGTCGCCCGAGGCGAGCGCGCCGGCCACGCAGTGCTGCACGTGGTCGTCGAGGATGCGGAATGCGAGGCTCTCGAGTGCGGTCGTGACGGCGCTCAGCTGGGTCAGGACGTCGATGCAGTAGCGATCCTCGTCGAGCATGCGCTCGATGCCGCGCACCTGGCCCTCGATCCGGTGCAGGCGCGTGATCAGCGCCGCCTTGTTCTCCGCATACCCGTGTGTAGTGCTCAACGCATCTCCTCCCGGAGGCTGTGGAAGCGCCTCAGCCGCAGCGAGTTTCCGACCACGAACAGGCTGGATCCGGCCATGGCCGCCGCCGCCACCATCGGGTTCAGCAGACCGGCGACGGCGAGCGGTATCGCGGCGACGTTGTAGGCGAAGGCCCAGAACAGGTTGCCCTCGATCGTCCGCAGCGTCCGCCGCGCGAGGCGGATCGCATCGGCCGCGCCGCGCAGGTCGCCCGAGACGAGTGTCATGTCGCTGGCCTCGACGGCCACGTCGGTGCCGGTGCCGATCGCGATGCCGAGGTCGGCCTGGGTCAGCGCAGGCGCGTCGTTGATGCCGTCCCCGACCATTGCGACGACCTCGCCCGCCGCCTGGAGCCGCGCGACCTCGGCGAGCTTGTCGCCCGGCAGCACCTCGGCCACGACCCGGTCGATGCCGACCTCCGCCGCGACCCGCCGGGCGGTCTGCTCGTCGTCGCCTGTCAGCAGCACGGGCGTCAACCCGAGCTCGACGAGCTCGGCCACCGCCGCGGCGCTCGTCGGCTTGACCGTGTCCTCGACGGCCAGGAGCGCGCGCTGCTCGCCGTCCCAACTGACCACGAGCTGTCCGCCGGCACGCCCGACCTCGACGTCGTGCCCGTCGACGCGGCCGCTGACGCCGACGCCGGGGTGGTTGACGAAGGACTCGACCGGCGGCAGGACGCTCACCTCGGCGCGCGCAGCCGCCGCGACGGCGCGGGCGATCGGGTGCTCGCTCGCATCCTCGAGTGCACCTGCGAGCCGCAGCACGTCCTCACGGGACGCGCCGTTCAGCGGCCACACCTCGACGAGCGCCATCCGGCCCTCGGTGACCGTCCCCGTCTTGTCGAGCACGATCGTCGTGATCCGGCGGGTCTGCTCCAGCACCTCGGGGCCGCGGACGAGGATCCCGAGCTGGGCGCCCCGGCCGGTCCCGACCATCAGCGCGGTCGGCGTGGCGAGCCCGAGCGCGCAGGGGCAGGCGATGATCAGCACCGCGACGGCGGCCGTGAACGCGCTCGAGGCATCGCCGGTGACCGCCAGCCAGCCCGCCAGCGTCGCCAGCGAGATCCCGATCACGATCGGGACGAAGACGGAGGAGACGCGGTCGGCCAGCCGCTGGACGTGCGCCTTGCCGGACTGCGCCTCGGCGACCATGCGTGCGATCTGGGCGAGCGCCGTCTCGGCCCCGACCCTCGTCGCGCGGACGAGGAGCCGCCCGGTCGTGTTGAGGGTGGCTCCCGCCACGTCGCTGCCGGGCGAGACGTCGACGGGAACGGGCTCGCCGGTCAGCATCGACTGGTCGACGGAGGACGTGCCCTCGACGACCATCCCGTCGGTTGCGATCTTCTCGCCGGGCCGCACGATGAAGACGTCCCCGACGGCGAGCTGCTCGACCGGCACCGACACCTCGACGCCGTCCCGGAGGACGTTCGCCTCCTTCGCGCCCAGCTCGATCAGCGCCCGCAGCGCAGCGCCCGCGCGTCGCGTCGCCCGCGACTCGAGGTAGCGGCCGAGCAGGATCAGCGTCGTGATCACGCCGCCGACCTCGAAGTACGTGTCTGCGTTCAGCGAGCCGAGCAGGACGACCGTCGACCAGCCCCAGGCCGCGAGCGTGCTGATCGAGATCAGCGTGTCCATGGTGACGGCGCCGTGCCGGGCGTTCAGGAGCGCGGCGCGGTGGAACGGCAGTCCGCCGACCAGCACGACGGGCGTCGCGAGGGCGAAGGCGAACCACTCCCAGCCCGGAAAGTGGAGGGCCGGCACCATCGTGACGAGCGCCAGCGGAACCGTCAGCGCCGCCGAGCCGATCAGGAGCAGCGGGAGCGACTGCGGAGCCTCGTGATGGTCGTGGCCCTCGGCGTGGGGGAGCGAAGCGTGATAGCCGGTCTCCTCGACCGCCTGGACGAGCGAGTCCGGGCGAACGCGCGCCGGATCGAAGGAGACGGACGCCTCGTGGGTGGCGAGGTTGACCGAGCACTCCTGGACGCCGTCGACGCCCGCGAGGCGCTTCTCGACCCGCGCCGCGCACGAGGCGCAGGTCATGCCGTCGATGTCGAGCCGGATCCGTTCGCGGGTGGTGGCCACCGAACCAGTATATACCCCGGTGGGGTATCTAGGTCAGCGTCAGGCGCTCTCGGTCGGGAATGCGGCCGGGGTCTCGCCCTGCGCCGCCTGCGGCGGCATCGAGGCCTGCGCGGAGGGCGGATCCGGGCCCGGCCGGAGGACGAGGATGTAGCGATAGAGCGCCGCTGCCGCGATCAGGGTGATGACGGCGTCGTTTGCGACGCACCACTGGCAGATCGCGTGGATCAGGGCGATCTGGGCGACGAGGAGATAGGCGCTGAAGGCGAGCCCGATGACGGCGAAGCCGACGGTGAGGGCGGCCGCGTTCGCGCCGCGGAAGGCGGTGGTCACGAGGATCGCCGCGTAGCCGACGAGACCGAGAACGGCCACCGGGATGCCGGCGACGACGGCGTAGCGCGAGTGCTGGACCGTCTCGCATCCGCCGGTCGAGCAGGCGATCTGCGTGCCGGAGTAGCGCGTGTACGTGAGATAGGCGGCGATCGCCCCGCCGGCGAGTGCCAGCGCTGCGATCACCGCCCGCAGGCGGCCCTCTCTCACTTCGCGAGCAGCTGGTCGAACGTCGGCGTGAAGGCGGACGCGTCGAGGCTCTGCACCTGCAGCTGCTGCAGCGTCTGACCGGTCGGGCCGACGAAGAAGGTCGGCGTCCGACTCACTCCGGCCGCGGCGGCCTGTGCGCTCGGAGGCCTGCATCGCCGCGGCCGTCCGCGACGAGGTCATGTCCTTCAGCATCTTCACGGTGTCGAGCCCCGGGACCGTCTCGGCGAGGCTGCCGAGGTAGGAGGTGGGAGCCCAGTTCGTCTGCTCGTTGCCCTGGTTGCGGTACAGCAGGTCGATGAGGTTCCAGGCGCGGTTCTGCGCCCCGGCCGCGTAGATCGCCCGGAGGGTGTTCTTCGAGGCGGGCAGGCCGAGGTCGAAGCCCTTGTAGACGAGGCGAACCTTTCCGGTTCGCACGTACTGCTGCACGATCGTCGGCAGGGCGGTGACGGCGTACAGCTTGCAATAGGGGCAGGCCGGGTCGGCGAACTCGACCATCGTCACCGGGGCGTTCGGCTTGCCGAGCGCGTTGCCTTGCTGCGGGATCCCCGACAGCAGGGCAGTGGTCTGGGCCGAGCCGTTGATCGTCCTCGAGCTGCTCTTCGGGGTCGAGCTCGAGCTCGAGCCGGCCACGCTGACGCCGATCATGATCCCCGCGATCACCACCGCCGCGCCGACGGCGAGCAGGAGGATGCGGGTGGGCGTGAGGCGGGTGGGCCGGTCGCCCGAGCCCGGGCCGGACTTGCCGTCCGGCCTCGTATTCGGCGCCTGCACGCGAACGGAGGACTTGTTGGATGCCATGCTGACGAGGCTAGGCAGCCGCCCGGGGCGGGGCATCGTGCCCGGCACGGAAGCCGGCTCCGTAAGAACTACCGAGGACGGGCGAGAGAGGAATCGGCCCGGGTGCGTCGCACACTCGGAGCGTGTGGCACTCGCTCTTCCACCTGGATATCCCGGTCAGCGAGAAGATCATTCGCGCGGTCCTCGTCTACGCGTTCCTGGTGGTCGCGTTCCGCCTCGTCGGCAAGCGCGAGCTCGGGCAGGCGAACACGCTCGACCTCATCGTGCTGCTCCTGGTCGCGAACGCCGTCCAGAACGGGATCATCGGCAACGATCTCTCGGTCACGGGTGCGGTGATCGGCGCGGTCACGCTGTTCCTGCTCAACGAGGCGCTGAACCGGACGTCGTACGTGTTTCCGTGGGTCTCCCGGGCCCTCGAGGGCGAGCCGTCCTTCCTGATCGAGAAGGGCAAGCCGGTGACCAAGACGATGTTCCGCGCGGCGATCTCCCTGCCCGAGCTGCGCTCGATCGCGCGACGCCAGGGCTACGCCGATCTCAGCGAGGTCTACACCGCGATCCTGGAGACGAACGGCGTGATCTCGATGTTCAAGAAGGACGAGCCGCAGATCTACCACCCGGCTGAACCGGGCGGCCTGCGCATCGGCAAGCGGCGGCGAAGCCGGGGCTAGAGTGGACTGTCCGTGGTGCGCAGGGCCACCGCGGGCTTGATGCGGGTCGCCGAGATCGCCGGCCAGGTCGTGGCGGCGAGCGACGCGGCCACCGTTCCGACCAGCAGCACGAGGAGCGAGACCCAGGGCACGGTCAGGCGCATGGCGCCGAAGATGTCCGTGTTGGCGACGATGTTCGAGATCGTCAGGAGCGCGAGCGTCGCGCCGATCAGCGTGCCCTCGACCGCGATGAAGCCCGCCTCGATGGCGAAGCTCCGCCCGATCGTCCGCCATCCGAAGCCGATCGCCCGCAGCATGCCGATCTCGCGGCGGCGCTCCCGGACGGCCCGCACCATCAGCACCGCCAGCCCGGCGATGCCGACGATCAGGCCGAGCCCGAGATAGCCCTGGAAGAGCTGGAACATCGCGTCCCAGATCGAGAACGCCTCCTGCATCATCGAGCTGATCGAGGCGGCCTCCGCGCCGTTCTCCAGGTAGCTCCCCTGCAGCGACGCGGCGAAGCGGTCGGCGTTCACGCCGGGGTCGAGCGCCACGTACGCGCGCGACGCGGTGAGCTGCTGCCCGAACAGGGACCGCGCGCCCGGGAGGCCGTAGAGCGCCCCGTTGTTGATCAGCACGTCGCTCTCGGCCATCGCGGCGATCCGGAGCGCTCGCCGGTGGCCCGTCATGGGATCGGTGACGGTGAGCCGGTCGCCGATCTCGGGGAGCTTCGCGCCGGGGCCGCCGCCCGTGACGAGGAAGTTCTCGTCGACGATCACGAGGTTCGGGTCGGTGAGCACGGCCTCCCAGGCGGCGCGATCGGACGGATAGGAGCCCCGGTCGGCGAGCTGGCGGCCGAAGCGGAAAAAGCTCCGGTCGAAGGCGGTCAGCCGCCAGGGCGTCGAGGACTCGCCCGGGCGGGTGAACGACGCCGTGACGCTCGAGAGCGGAGCGACGGCGCGAACGCCCCGGCGCTTCGCCAGCTCGGCGAGCGGGATCGGGTTCGCCGTGCTGGACGAGACGACGACGCCGTAGCCGCCGGCGACCCTCTTCGTCGATGCGTCGACGCGGCTCGCGATCATGGCGGAAAGCGTCGTGATGAAGGTGAGGATGAAGACGACGAGCGCGTACATGGCCACGGTGAGGCCCGTGCGCGAGCGGCGGGCCAGCGGATAGGCGAGGCCGAGGCGGAGTGCCAGGCCGCGGCCCGGCACGAGCCTGCGGATCGCACCCGCCACCCGCTCCTGCTGTACCGCGACCAGCACGACGGCTGCCCCCGTCAGCGTCACTCCCTGCGCGACCCAGACCATCATCGACGCGCCGCTCCCGGCCTGCGGGAACACGGCGAAGAGCAGCACGCCCCAGACCGCCACCAGCGCCGAGATCCAGGTCGTGACCGTCTTGGTCGGGATCCGCCGGACGAGGAACGGCCCGAGCCCGGCCAGCACGAGCGTCGGCCCGAGCAGCAGGCCGAACGGGTTCTCCTTCGGGATAGCGCTGATCGTCCAGGCGGCGCCGAGGACGATCGCGGCTGCTCCGAGCACGAGCCAGCGCCGGCGCCGGCGCTTGACCCGGACGTCGGGCAGGTCGCGGATCGCGGCGATGATGTTCAGCCTGCTGATCCGGACGCTCGTCGCCACCACGGTTACGAGTGCGATCAGGAAGCCGATCGCGAATCCTTCCGCGATGCTCGGCCCGCGGACGGTGAACAGAAGCTCGAAACGGTTGTGCTCGGTGCTGAACATCCGCGCTGACGCTGCGATGATCAGGCGGCCGAGCCCGATGCCGGCCAGCGTGCCGAGCACCGAGGCGACGAGCGCGTACAGCCAGCCCTCGGTGGCGAACCCGCCGACGAGCCAGCTCCGACGCATGCCCACCGCACGTGCCATGCCGAGCTCGGGCTTCCGCTCGGCGGCGAGCATCACGAACAGGTTGACGAGCAGCAGCACGCCGGCGAGCACGCCGAAGCTCCCCATGCCGGTGAAGAGCTGCGTGAACGCGTCCCCGTTCGCCTTCGCCTGGTCGAGCACGACGCGCTTGATCTTCAACACGTCGACCGGCCCGGCGAGCTGCGCGATCTGCCGCGAGACCGTGTCGGTGAGCTTGACGCCGCTCTCGACGTTGCCGCGGTTGGAGACCGCCAGCGAGTACGTCGGGGGCGCGAACACCTCCGGATGGCTCACCGGGACGGACAGGTACGAGAGGGTCTGGAAGCTGACCAGCAGGTTGTTCGCGACGGCGTGCGCCTGGACCAGCGAGAGCCCTGCAACGCCCCGGCGCGGCAGCACCCGGTCGACCGTCAACCCGGTGTCGCGCCCGTAGGCCCAGATGTCGACGCGATCGCCCGGCCGGATCTCCAGTGCCTGGGCGAGGTCGCGAGTCACCGCCGCATGGAGGTAGGGAGGCGTGGGGCCGGAAATGCCGGTTGCGGCGGGGTCGCCGCCGAAGTCGTGCGCGTACCGGAAGTCGAGACCGACGACCTGCGACCCGGGGACCGACCGTCGCGCACCCGGCGGGCCGGCGGTGACGGCAGCGTCCACGGAGGCGATCGGGAGCACACCGTCCACCGTGCGGCCGGGCAGCGTCACGATGCGGGACCCGGTCTTGAGCCATTCGCCCTCGTTCCGCACCGTCACGACCTCGTCGACGGGGCCGAGGTGCGAGTACGCGAGCTGGCGCGTCGACATGTCGAGCGTGTCGCCGACGACGAACGAGCCGGTGATGATCGCGGCGCCCAGCATCGACCCGAGCACGACCAGCGCCGCCTCACGCGGCCGGCGGGCTGCGTTGCGGATCGCCAGGCGCCGGAGCACGGGCCGGCGGACGAGCACGAAGAGGAAGGGGAGCGAGAGGGCGAGCGCGGCGATCAGCGCGACGGCGGCCACGGCTCTAGCCCGCGGGCTCGAGGCGCTCGTCCTCGACGATGCGACCGTCGCGCACCGTGATCAGCCGCGTGCCCCGGGCCGCGACCGTCGCGTCGTGCGTGACGAGGATCAGCGTCAGGCCTTCCCGGTGGAGCTCGGAGAGCAGGTCCATCACCGACGTCGCCATCTCCGAGTCGAGGTTGCCGGTCGGCTCGTCGGCCCACACGATCCTCGGGTGGCCCGCGAGCGCGCGTGCGACCGCGACGCGCTGCTGCTCGCCGCCGGACAGCTCGGTCGGCCTGTGCCGGAGGCGATGGCCGAGGCCGACACGGGACAGCGTCTCCTCCGCACGCCGGCGGGCCTCCGTCTCACGGCAGCCGGCGAGCAGGAGCGGCAGCTCGACGTTCTCCACCGTCGTGAAGACCGGGATCAGGTTGAAGGCCTGGAAGATGAAGCCCATCGCGGCGGCGCGGTGCTGCGTTCGCTCACCGTCCGGAAGCTCGTGGATCGACTTCCCCTCGACGAGCACGCGGCCGCCGTCGATCGAGTCGAGGCCGGAGAAGCAGTTGAGCAGCGTCGTCTTCCCGGAGCCCGACGGGCCCATCACGGCCACGAACTCGCCCGCGGCCACCTCGAGGTCGACGTCCCGGAGGGCCTCGACCTCCTCGGCACCGGAGCGGTACACCTTGCGGACGCCCTCCCCCACGAGCACGAGCGAGGGACCGGGGTGCTTCTGCTCCGGAGACCTGATCGGTGCTGTTGTCGCAGTTGCCACGCGGGCGATCTCCCACGGGCAGACTCGCGACCCGGGCAGGCTCCGGCATCAGGCGAGGCCCTGAACGCGCCTGCACGTTTCTACGGACATGCGACGGTGTGCAAGAGTGACGCCGTCATGCTGGCGCTCCGCAAGGTCGAGCCTGGACCGGGCCTCGAGCTCGAGGAGATCCCCGATCCGGTCGCCGGCCCCGGAGAGGTGATCGTCGAGGTCGAGGCGGCCTCGATCTGCGGCACCGACCTGCACATCAAGAAATGGGACGAATGGTCGCAGCAGCGGATCCATCCGCCGCTGACGCTCGGGCACGAGTTCGCGGGCACCGTCGTCGAGGTCGGCGACGACGTCGGCCACGTCCAGGTCGGCGACTACGTCTCGGCCGAGAGCCACATCACCTGCGGGATGTGCTTCCAGTGCCGGACCGGCCAGGCGCACATGTGCGAACGGACGCGGATCCTGGGCGTCGACCGCGAGGGCGCGTTCGCGCGCTACCTCGCCGTGCCGGAGTCGGTGATCTGGCAGAACGACCGCTCGAAGCTGCCGCCCGAGATCGCGACGCTGCAGGAGCCGTTCGGCAACGCCGTCTTCGCGACGAGCGAGCAGGACCTGGCCGGCCGGGCGGTGGCCGTGCTCGGCTGCGGGCCGATCGGCCTGTTCACGATCGCGATCGCGCGCGCATCGGGCGCCGCCGTCGTGTTCGCGTCCGACCGCACGCCGTTCCGGCTGGCGCTCGCGGAGACGATGGGCGCGCACGCGACGGTCAACGTCGAGGAGACGCCCGACACCGCGGCCTGGTTCCGCGAGGAGAACGAGGGCTTCGGGTTCGACGTCGTCTTCGAGATGTCGGGCTCGGCGCGCGCGATCGCCGACGCGTTCAGGATCGCGCGGAACGGCGGGCGGGTGCTGCTGTTCGGCATCCCGTCGCGGCCGGTCGAGATCGACGTCGCCGAGTCGCTGATCTTCAAGAATCTCGACGTGCTGGCGGTGAACGGACGGCGCATCTTCGCCACCTGGTACAAGACCCGCTGGCTGCTCGAGAGCGGCGTCGTCGACCTGAGGCCGCTGATCACCGACGAGATCGCGCTGGCGGACTTCGAGCCGGCGTTCGAGAAGCTCGAGGCCGGCGAGGCGTGCAAGATCGTCGTCTATCCCGGCGGGCGCCCGCCCGAGCACCCCGCCGTGGAGAGCCCGGCGCGCGAGCCGGTCGAGGCCACGTCCGGCCCCGGTAGGTGGACGCACCGATGAGCGTGGCGGGTACGGGGCTCGACCGCGCGATCGGCGCCGAGCTCGACGGCCTGCGCGAGGCCGGCACGTACAAGCGCCCGAACGTCCTGCGCTCGCCGCAAGGCCCGGTCGTCGAGATGGAGGGGCGCGGCGAGGTGCTCGTCCTCTCGTCGAACAACTACCTCGGGTTGGCGGATCGCCCGGAGGTGATCGAGGCGGGCATCGACGGGCTCCGCCGCTACGGCGCGGGGACGGGGTCGGTGCGCTTCATCTGCGGCACCTTCGAGCCGCACCTGGAGCTCGAGCGCGAGCTGGCCGACTTCTCCGGCACCGCGGCGGCGCTCACCTACGTCTCGTGCTGGAACGCGAACGAGGCCGTGATCCCGAGCCTGACGGACGACACCACGGTGATCCTCTCGGATGCGCTCAACCATGCGTCGATCATCGACGCGATCCGTCTCTCGAAGCCGGCGCGCAAGGTCATCTACAGCCACTCGTCGATGGACGAGCTCGGCGAAGGCCTCCGGTCCTGCGAGCCGGGCCAGCGGAAGATCGTGATCACGGACGGCGTCTTCTCGATGGAGGGCGACCTGGCCCGGCTGCCGGACATCGTCGAGCTCGCCCGCGAGCACGAGGCGGTCGTGCTCGTCGACGACTCGCACGGGACGGGCGTGATGGGCGCGACGGGTCGCGGCGTCGCGGAGCACTTCGGCCTGCTCGGCGAGGTCGACGTGATCACGAGCACGCTCGGAAAGGCGCTCGGCGGCGCGGCCGGCGGCTACGTCGCCGCGAGCGAGGAGGTCTGCGACGTGCTCTTCCAGCGCTCCCGGCCGCACCTGTTCTCGAACGCGCTGCCGCCGACAGTGGCCTGCTCGGCGATGGAGGCCGTGCGGGTGCTGCGCCGCGAGCCGCAGCTCGTCGAGCGGCTGCACGCGATCACGGCGTCGTTCCGGTCGCGGCTGCGCGAGCGCGGCTTCTCGCCGCTCGACGGCGAGGCGGCGATCATCCCGATCATCGTCGGTGAGACCGCCTTCGCGATGCGCTTCTCGCAGCGGCTGCTCGACGAGGGCGTGTTCGTCACGGGCTTCGGCTTCCCCGTCGTGCCCGAGGGGACGGCACGGGTCCGCGTGCAGATGTCGGCCGCCCTGCAGGACGAGCATCTCGACCGCGCGCTCGACGCATTCGAGCGCGTCGGCCGCGAGCTCGGACTCCTGTAGCACGGGGCCCCCGAATGAAGACGACCAGGCAGTAAGCTGCCCGGGATGCTCGGCGTGAAGGCGCAGGCGAGGGCCGTGAATCGGCGCATGAGGTCGATCGCCGGGCTGAACCTGGAGCTGGCGAAGCTCGAGGCGAAGCAGAAGGCGACGGCACTGGGGATCGCGGGCGGACTCGCGCTCGTCGCCGTGGTGCTCGTCTTCTACGCGATCGGCTTCAGCTTCGCCGCGGCAGCCGCGGGGCTCAGTGAAAGCTTCTCCCTCTGGGCGTCGCTGCTGATCGTCGCGGGGATCATCGTCGTCGTCGCGGCGATCCTCGCGCTCGTGGCAAGGAACTTCGCGCGCAAGGCTTCGCCTCCCAAGCCGGAGCAGGCGATCGAGGAAGCGGGGAGCACGATGAAGATGCTGGATCGCCATGTCTGAGCGCACCGCCGAGGAGATCCGCAAAGAGATCACCGACGAGAGACGGCGCCTCGACGACGAGCTGGACACACTGCAGGCCGAGCTTCGCTCATTCGTGCCGTTCCTGATCGCCGGAGTTGTCGCGGTCGCGCTCCTCACGGGAGGCAAAGGCATCAGGATCGGCGCCAGGCTGGTCTGGAAGCTCCTCTAGTCCGAGAGCACGTACCCATGCCCGAGCGCACCGCTGAGGAGATCCGCAAAGAGATCGCCGACGAGCGACTGCACCTTCACGAGGACGTCGACGCGCTGAAGGCCGAGTTGCGCTTACCGCTCCTGATCGGCGGAGTTGTCGCGGTCGCGCTCCTCGCGGTCGCGCTCGTCGCCCGCATCAGGAGGATCCGGAACTAGCGAGTGGGGAGCCGGACAGACTGCAGGCCCGCACCCGGTCTCTCAGCTCCGGTCTGACACCCGCCGATCCTGCCATTGTGCAGCCGTGGCCGACGCGATCGCCGTCGACTCCCTCCAGGTTCGCCGCGGCGGGCGGCTCGTCCTCGACGGGCTGACGCTGTCGATCGCAGCCGGCCGGGTCACCGGCCTGCTCGGGCCGAGCGGCTCCGGGAAGACGACGTTGATGCGGGCGATCGTCGGCGTGCAGATCGTCGAGGGCGGGACGGTGTCCGTGCTCGGCGAGCCCGCCGGCGATCCGGCACTACGCCCGCGGGTCGGCTACGTGACGCAGGCGCCCTCGGTGTACGGCGACCTGACCGTGCGCGAGAACCTGCGCTACTTCGCCCGCGTCCTCGACGTGACGGCGGCGCGGGTGGACGAGGTGCTGGCGACCGTCGACCTCGAGGAGGCCGGGCGGCAGCTCACCTCGACGCTCTCCGGAGGCCAGCGCGCCCGAGTCTCGCTCGCGACCGCGCTCCTCAACTCGCCGGACCTGCTCGTGCTGGACGAGCCGACCGTCGGCCTCGACCCGGTGCTGCGCCGCGACCTGTGGGAGATGTTCCGGCGGCTGGCCGCGGGCGGCACGACGCTGCTCGTCTCCAGCCACGTGATGGACGAGGCGGGGCGCTGCGACGACCTGCTGCTCCTGCGGGACGGTCGCCTGCTGGCTTCGCTCACGCCGGCCGAGCTGCGGGAGCGCACCGGCGAGCACGACCTCGAGACGGCGTTCCTCCGGCTCGCGGAGTCCGACCGGTGAGCCTCCGGGTCACGGCCGCGACGTCACACCGGGTGCTGCTCCAGCTGCGGCACGATCCGCGCACGGTCGCGCTGCTGCTCGTCGTGCCTTGCGTGCTCGTGACGCTGGTCAAGTACGTCTTCTACGACAGCCAGGTGTTCGACCGGATCGGCGGGCCGATGCTCGGGATCTTCCCGCTGATCTCGATGTTCCTCGTCACCTCGATCGCGATGCTCCGGGAGCGCACGACCGGGACGCTCGAACGGCTGCTGACGATGCCGCTCGCCAAGCTCGACCTGCTGCTCGGCTACGCGGGGGCGTTTGCGCTGGTCGCGGCGGTGCAGGCCCTGCTCGTGTCGGCGGTCGCCTTCGGCGCGCTCGACCTCTACGTCGCCGGCCCGAAGTGGGGCGTGATCCTGCTCGCGATCGCGAACGCCGTCCTCGGCATGGCGATGGGCCTGTTCACCTCGGCGTTCGCCCGCACCGAGTTCCAGGCCGTGCAGTTCATGCCCGCGTTCATCTTCCCGCAGCTGATGCTCTGCGGGCTGCTGATTCCGCGCGCGGACATGGCCCCGCCGCTCGAGGCTGTTTCCTGGGCGATGCCGATGACGTACGCCTACGGGGCGCTCGACCGGGTCACCCGCGGGGTCTACGGCTGGCCGCTCGTCGGCTACGTCCTGGCCGTGGAGGCGTTCACCGTGCTTGCGCTCGTCCTCGGCGCCCTGACCCTGCGCCGCCGAACGCCGTAGCGCCCTGCAACGGTCTGTTACCCGGCGTCGGTGAGCGGTGCGAAGAGCTCGGGCCAGTGACGCATCGCGCCCCGGAGCGGCACCGGCGCGCCCTGGCCGAGGCCGCAGATCGAGCCTTTCTCCATCGCGACCAGCCACTCCTCGAGCTGCCAGCCGGGCATCGCCGGCCGCTCGTGCTCGAGCTCGTGGAGGACATGCTCGAGCGCGCGCGTGCCGATCCGGCAGGGCGTGCACTTCTGGCACGACTCCTCGGCGAAGAAGCGCATCGTCTCCCGGACGAGACGGAGCACCGGGTACGACGACGGGAACACCTGCACTGCCGCCGATCCCGGGCCGGAGCCCCAGGGCGCGAGCGCCTCGCGTGTCAGCGGCACGTCGAGCGCCGCCGGAGGGATGATCCCCGACGCGGCGCCGCCCGGCACGACGGCGCCGATCTCCGCGGTCGCGCCGCCGGCGTGGTCGTCGATCAGCTGCCTCGCCGTGACGTCGACGGGCGCCTCGTAGCAGCCCGGCTTCGCGACGGCTCCCGAGACCGACCACAGGCGCGTCCGCGGCCAGGCCGCGCCGCCGAGGCGGAGGATCGCCGGGATGTGCGCGAGCGTCTCGACGTTGTTGATCAGCGTCGGGCGCCCGAGATATCCGGCCTCGGCCGGGAACGGCGGGCGGAGCCGCGGCATCCCCCGCCGGCCCTCCATCGACTCGAGCATCGCCGTCTCCTCGCCGCACACGTAGGAGCCCGCGCCGGTGACGATCGTCACGGGGAGCCCCCGGGCGGCGAGCGCGGCGCCGAGCTTCTCGCGGGCCGTCGCGTACTCCTCGCGCAGGTAGACGTACGCCTCGTCCGCCTCGGCGAAGGCGATCGCGATCTCGATTCCCTCGACCAGCAGGTGCGGCCGCAGCTCCATGACGTAGCGATCCTTGATCGTGCCGGGCTCGCCCTCGTCGGCGTTGACGATCACGACGCGCGGCCCGGGCGCCTTTCGCACCGCGTCCCACTTCCGCCAGGTCGGGAAGCCGGCCCCGCCGTAGCCGACGAGCCCCGAGGCCTCCAGCTCCGCCAGAACCCGTTCGGGGTCGAGGCGGGGAGGCTCGCGCGGCTCGTCCGGCCCGAGCAGGTCGATCGACGGGCCGTGGTTCGCCGAGTGGGTCACGGCCGGGACGACCTCGTCCCCGCGCAGCAGGGCCGGCGCGAGGTCGCAGTGGCCGATGCACGGCACCTCGACCGCGCCGGGATGCTGCTCGAGGAGCGTCCGTCCACCGAGGCACTCGCAGACCGGGCCGGTGCACACGCGCACCACGTCGACGGGAAGGCCCAGGTAGGAGTAGAACGAGACGACCTCGGCCACCTCGCCGCGGCGGATGTTCATGTGGTCGGCGAGCGCGTCCGAGAGATCGGGCGTCAGCGGCCCCAGGTGCCGGCGGACCCAGCCGAGGTTGTCGAGCAGCCGGGTCCGCTCGCGGGGAAGCTCCTCCAGGCGCGCCGTCACGCGCGGGACGATAGCCCGTAGCGCAGGAACAGGTGCCCGTCGTGGCGCCGCACGCCGAGGAGCCGGGCGGGCTCGTCGCGGCCGGGCAGGAGCTCTGTTCCCTCGACGAGCCCGAGCCGCCCGCCGATCTCCGCGCGGCCGGCGAGGAGCGGCGAGACGGTCAGGAACAGCTCGTCGACGAGCCCGGCCGCGACGAGCGAGCCGAAGACGTGCGGGCCTGCCTCGGACAGGATCGCGCGGCGCCCGCGCTCGCCGAGGAAGGCAACCGCCTCGGCCGGATCGACCGCCGTCTCGCCGTCGAGCGCGACCACCTCGACGGTCGCCGGCAGCAGCCCGCGGCAACGCTCGGCACCCGTCCGGGTCGTCAGCACCACGGCGCCCTGCTCGAGCGCCGGATGGGCAGGTTCGAGCGCGCCGCTCGCAGTCAGGACGGCGAGCTCGGGCACCGGCGCGAGGCCGAGCCGGCTCCGCAGCTCGGCGAACGCGTTCGCGGCGCCGGGATAGGCCCGCTCGGCTGTCCAGACCGACGTCGGCGAGCCGTGCAGGGTGCCCGAGCCGAGCAGGACCGTGTCGGCGCAGGCGCGCAGCAGCCCCATCACGAACCGGTCGGCGTCGCTCGAGCCGCTGACCAGGCGGTTCGACTTCGGCTCGGCGCGGATGGCCACGACGCCGTCCAGCGTCTCGACGAAGTTGGCGTAGAGGAGCGGCGGCGTGAGCCCGAAGCCACCGCCGTAGAGACGCTCGAGCTCCGGTGGGAGGTCGACCCGGGGAAGCCCGTCGACCTCGAACAGGAGCTCGAGCGGGTTCACGAGCGCAGTGCGAGCGCCAGGAAGTCCTGCCGCAGCTCCGGATCCTCCGTGTAGCTGCCGCGCCAGAACGTCGTCACCGTTCGCGAGTTCTCCTCCCGCACGCCGCGCATCTGCGTGCACAGGTGGGCCGCCTCGAGATGGACCGCGACCCCGTGCGGGTCGATCAGCTCCATGAGCGAATCCGCGATCTGCTCGCCGAGCCGCTCCTGGACCGTGAACCGGCGCGCGTACAGCTGGACGAGCCGGGTCAGCTTGGAGATGCCGATGATCTCGTCCCGGGCGACGTAGGCGACGTGCGCCGCACCGAAGAACGGAAGCGCGTGGTGCTCGCAGAGGCAGTGGAAGGAGATCGGCCCCTCGACGACCTGGCTGAGCAGGCTGTCCGGCCCCCCGCGGCCCTCGGCCGGGAACGCCGTCAGCAGCTTCGGGTCGCCCTCGTAGCCGGCGGTGGCGTCGTAGAGCGCCCGCAGGAACCGTTGCGGTGTCTCGCGCGTGCCCGGCGTGTCGGGAGTCATGCCGAGCGAGGTGAAGATCTCGGCCATGTACCCCTCGTAGCGCCGCCAGTCCTCGGGGTCGATCTGCCGCGGCGCGGGCTCGGCCCGGTGGGAGAGGGCCTCCCGGAGATCGACGACGTTGTCACCCTGCACTCGTTACCTCCTCGTGGTTGGACGCTCGCCGGGCCCGGCGTACGAGCAGCTCTCTCCGAGCGAAGAGCGGCACGAGCGCGACGCCGCAGCCGATGACGAACCAGAAGTACGCGGCGGGCTGCCCGGCCAGCAGGCAGACGCCGAGCACGGCGAGCTGCGTCGAGAGCCCGAAGTTGACCAGAACGGACAGGGTGGCCCTGTCGTGGTAGGCGAGCCGTTCGGCCGGGCCTGCCTGGAGCCGCGCGAGCCGGCGCTCGACGAACCACTCGATCGCCCGGTCCTGCGACCCGTACACCACCGCGTAGATGCGGGCCAGCAGGCCGGCGAGCCCCTGCGCGGGCGGCGCTGCCTCACGCTCGTCGCCGCGCTCGCGCCGGTAGAGCCGCTCGAGGTTGAAGTCGACGCTGAGCACGAGCGTGAGCACGCAGAACGCGGCGAGCGCCGCGAACGGCTCTCCGGTCGCGCTCCCGAGCGCCGCGAAGACGACGGCGTTCACGAGCAGGTCCGACTCCGAGTCGAGATAGCGGCCGAGGACGGAGACGCGTCCCGTCGCGCGCGCGAGCTGTCCGTCGGCGTTGTCGAGCACGGTCTTCGCCTGGAGGAGCAGTGCGCCCGTGACCAGGTCGCCGCGCATGATCGCGACGGCGCCGCCGAGTCCGCACGCCGTGTTCGCGAGCACGACGGCGGGAGGGGACACACCGAGCGGACGGAACACGAGCACGACCAGCTGCGCAGCCGGCCGGAAGACGTACTCGCAGACGAGCTCGACGGCCGGCCGTTGCTTGACCGACCGGCGGAACAGCTCGTGTTGCGCGGCGACGACGTTCATCTCAGCCCGCGAGCTCGCGCACTCCTGCAGCGTCGATCGGTTTCGCCGACCGGATCAGCTCGCGAGCAGCGTCGACCTTGCCCCACACGTTCCAGAGCAGGAATCCCCGCGGCTGTCGCTCGCCGTCCACGTAGGCCACAACGCCTTCCCGGCCCGGCTCCTTCCACTCCTCCACGGTCTCGAGCCGCGAGTCGACCTCGCCGACCGCCTCGTAGCCGAGGTCGAACAGGTCCGAGTAGAAGAACGGGAGGTGATCGTAGGGCGTGTCCGCGCCCGCCATGTTCGCGCCGACCGCCTTGCCGTGGCTGCGTGCGTGATCCTCGTGCTCGACGCGGGTCACCGTGCCGAGCGGAAGGAGCGGGAACCTGGCGACGTCCCCGGCCGCATAGACGAAGACCTGCTCTCCGCCGATGACGCGGCCGTAGCCGTCGACGGCGATCCCTGCGGTGACGCCGAGCCCGGACTGTTCGGCCAGCTCGGTGTTCGGCTCGATCCCGAGGCCGGCCACGACGCCGGTCGCGCCGACCAGGCGCGGGTCGTCGGCCTGGACGCGCTCGCCCGTCTGCACCTCGACGCCCTGCTCGCGGTAGTAGTCCGTGACGAAGGTCGACAGCGCCGCCGGGAACTGGCGGGCGCCGATGCCGTCGTCGGACACGTACATGGTCACGTCGGCGCCGTTCGACTGCAGGGCGGCTGCGATCTCGGAGCCGATGAAGCCGCCGCCGACCACGACGAAGCGCCCGCCGCCCTGCGACAGCTCGCGGAGGCGCGTGTAGTCGTCGTACGTACGGAAGTAGACGACGTCGGCCTGGTCGTCTCCCAGCCTGCGGGGCCTGCCGCCGGTCGCGAGCAGGAGCCGCTCGTATCCGTACTCGTCGCCGCTCGAGTCGGTGGCCCGTCTCCCGGCGAGGTCGAGCGAGACGATCCGGCGGCCGAGGGTCAGCTCGACGCCGAGCTCTTCCGTTCCGCGCCAGATCGAGCTCTCGTCCTTGCCCTGCCAGAGCGACTTCGAGAGCGGTGGGCGATCGTAGGGCGGGTGCGTTTCCGCGGAGACGAGCCCGATCGCTCCGTCGGCATCGTGGTCACGGATGCCTTGGCAGGCGGCGTCGGCGGTCATGCCTCCCCCGACGATCAGGTACCGGTACGAGCGCACGTTCTTCTCCCTCCTCGTCTGCTTCTACGGTTTCCGCGCTTCTGCCGGATGACGGTACCGGCGCGGCAGCTGGTGACGAGGAGATGTCCGGCGCCGCGCTCGTCTCCGCGGACCGAATCGGGATAGGTTCTGCGGATGGCGACGGCCACGATTGCACCGGCGCCGTCGAGCGGGTTGACCGAGGCCGAGGCCTCCCGCCGTCTCGCCGCCCGTGGCCCGCTCCCGGCACCGGCCACGAGCCGCTCCTACGCGAGCATCGTCCGCGCCAACGTCCTCACGATCTTCAACCTGATCCTGGCCGTCTTCGGCGCGCTGACGCTCGCCTACGGTGAGTGGCAGGACTCCCTCTTCCTCGGCATCCTCGTCTTCAACTCGGCGATCGGGATCATCCAGGAGGTACGGGCGAAGAAGGCGCTCGACCAGCTCGCCGCGCTCGTGGCCCCGACGGCAACCGTGGTCAGGGACGGTGCGCCGCGCGAGGTGGGCGTCGACAACGTCGTCGTCGGCGACCTCCTGCGCGTCCAGGCGGGCGACCAGATCGTCGCGGACGGCCGGGTCGAGACTGCGAGCGGCCTGTCGATCGACGAGTCGATCCTCACCGGCGAGTCGCGGCCGGTGGCGCGCGCGCCCGGCGAGGAGGTGCGGTCGGGATCGTTCGCGGCCGAAGGGATCGGCGAGTTCGAGGTCACGGCAGTCGGGGAGCAGAGCTACGCCTCGCAGATCGCCGGCGAGGCGCGCTCGTTCCGGCATCCTCGCTCGCCGCTCGAGCGGTCGCTCAACAGGCTCCTGCTGTCGCTCGTGGCAGCGATCGTCCCGCTCGGGCTGCTGCTCGCCTTTGCGCTCTACCACCGGCACACGCATCTGAGCGAAGCAGTGCCGACCGCGGTGGCGGCTGTCGTCACGCTCGTCCCGGAGGGCCTGATCCTGCTCACGAGCCTCGCCTTCGCGGTCGCCGCCCTGCGGATGGCCCGGCGTGGGGCGCTCGTGCAGCAGCTGAACGCGCTCGAGTCGCTGGCCTCGGTCGACCTTGTCTGCACGGACAAGACCGGCACGCTCACCGAGCCCGAGCCGCAGGTGCTGGAGGCCGTGGCCGCTCCCGGGGTGATGAAGGACGAGCTCGAGAAGGCGCTCGGACGCTACGGGGCGAGCGCCGCGAGCCATACGTCGACGCTCGACGCGATCCACACGGCGTTCGAGGCAGCGCCCGAGCATCCCGGGGCGGAGGTTCCGTTCTCCTCGAGCCGCCGCTGGAGCGCGCTCGCGATCGGAGCCGACCGCTACGTCCTCGGCGCCCCGGAGCTCTTCCCGCTCGACGGGCTCAAGGAGCGGGTCGACACGGAGGCGGCTCAGGGCCGGCGGGTGGTCGCGATCGGCACGACGTCGACCGATCTCGGCGACGTCAGGCCCGAGCAGGGGCCTCCCGGCGACCTGCACCCGCTCGGGATCGTCGTGATCGGCGAGCGGCTGCGGCCGCGGGCGCGCGAGACGGTCGAGTACCTCCTCGCGCAGGGGGTCGAGCTGCGGGTGCTCTCCGGTGACCGGCCCGAGACGGTGGCGGCGATCGCGAAGGAGGCGGGTGTCCCCGAGCGGGGCGAGCCGCTCGACGGCAGCGACCTGCCGACGGGGCAGGCCGCGCTCGCCGCGGCGGTGCTCGGGACGTCCGTCATCGGCCGGATCTCGCCGGAGGGCAAGAAGCGCGTGGTCGAGGCGCTGAACGCGGCCGGCCGCTACACGGCGATGATCGGCGACGGGGTCAACGACGTGCCGGCGCTGAAGGCTGCGCGGCTCGGCATCGCGCAGGGCTCCGGCTCGCAGATGGCGCGCAGCGTCGCCGACCTGGTGCTCGTTCGCGGCGACTTCGGCTCGGTGCCGGACATGGTCGTCGAGGGGCGGAAGATCCTGCGCAACCTGACCCGCGTCGCGAAGTTGTTCGTGACCAAGTCGGTGTTCGCCGCCTTTCTGATCGTCTCGATCGGCCTGACGCCGACCCCGTACCCGCTGCTCCCACGCCACCTGACGCTGGTCGCCTCGCTGGCGATCGGCATCCCCGGCTTCTTCCTGGCGCTCGCACCGAGCTCGGGCGAGTTCAGGGTCAAGGGGTTCCTGCGCGACGTGATGCGGTTCTCGCTGCCGGCCGGAACCGCCGCGGGCCTGGGCGTGCTGTCGAGCTACACGTTCGTGCTGCAGTTGCTCGACCGGCCGCTGACCGAGTCCAAGACGGTCGCGGCGACCGTCCTGCTGATCGTCGGGCTCTATCTGATCCTCGCGCTCGAGTCGACGACGGCGCGCCGCGGGGCGTGGGTGTCGGCGCTGTGCGCCGCGCTCGGCGGCGTCTATGCCCTGGTGCTGATCACGCCGTTCGCGCGGCACTTCTACGCGCTCGAGGTGCCGAGCGCGGCGGCCTGGCTCGCGATCGCCGCAGGGGCGGCGCTCGCCATCGGAGGCCTGATCGGGACCGACGACAGGTTCATCCCGGGCTGGGTCCTGGCCCGCTACCGCGCAGCGCACCCCGGCGGCTCCGGGCCGGCTTCCGCGAGTTAGCGGAGGAGCTCCCTAGACGGCGAAGCCCGGCTCGACGAGCCGCTCGCGGGCGTCGTCGACAGCCTTCGCGGACGCGCCGGCGGAGAGCAGGTAGCTGCGCACGTCGCCGTGGCGCCGCTCGAGCGCCGCCAGCACATCCGCCATCACCTGTGGCGGCGAGGAGCCGATTCGCAGCCTGAGCGCGCGCTCCCGCTCGTCCGCCGCGGAAGCCGCCCAGGGGTCGATGATCGCGCGGATGTTCTCGCCGGAGAGCCCGTAGTCGGCGGCGATGTCGTCGATGCCGACTCCGGCCAGTCGCAGGAGCATGGCGCAGGTCAGGCCGGTGCGGTCCTTGCCGGCGTAGCAGTGGACGACGACACCGCCTTCAGGCGCGCCCGCGACGGTCTCGATCGCCCGGGCGAAATTCTCCGCGAGCATCTCCGTCATCAGGCCGTACGCAGCGCGGATGCCGTCCTCGTCTCCACCCTCGCCGCGCCAGACCTCGTGGATCTCGCGCTGGTGCCAGTCGTCGAGGGGGATGTGGACGATGTCGACCGGCGGCTCGAACGGCTCGTCGAGCGCCCGTTCGTCGTGCCGCGCAGGTCGATGATCGTGCGGACGCCGTAGTCGACGAGCGCGGCCCAGCCGGCCTCCGTCAGGTGCTGGACGTTGTCGGCCCGCACGACGGCGCCGAACCGGGTCGTGCGGCCGTCCCCGGTGACGTGCCCGCCCAGATCGCGGACGTTGAGGCACCCCTCCCAGCTGAGGACTCGCTCGGTCATATGGCCTGAATCGACATCTGGCCAAGCCTAGACAGCGCTGCTACACCGTCGAGGTTGAAGGTGCGAGACGTTCTCGAGCTGCTGGCGGCGGACGCTGGTACTTCGAGCGCCAGCGAGGAAGCCATAGGCAGCTACGCCACCCGCGCAAGCCCGGGACGGTGACGCTTGCCGGAAAGCCGGGCGACGACCTGCATCCGAAGACGCTCGCTAGCATTCTCCGGCAGGCTGGACTGGAGCGGTGATGCAGCGCTATCTGATCGTCATCGAGGGGAACGGAACGACCAACTACTCGGCGTACTCGCCTGACCTGCCGGGCTGTATCGCGACAGGCGCGACCCGGGAGGAGTGCGAGACCGCGATGCGCGACGCGATAGCGCTTCATCTCGCATCCCTTCGCCGGCACGGAGAAGCGATCCCTCAGGCCGCTTGCTCGGCTGCCTACGTGGAAGTGTGACGGCGTCGGTCAGGAGTCGAGCAGGCGGCGCAGGACGAATTGCAGGATCCCGCCGTGGCGGAGGTACTCGCGCTCGCGGGGGGTGTCGAGCCGCAGGCGGGCCCGGAAGACCTTGTCGTCGGCTCGTACGGTGACCTCGTTCGCCTCGGCGTTCTCGACGCCCTCGATCGCGAACTCCTCCCGTCCGGTCAGCCCGAGCGAGCCGGCGCTGTCGCCGTCCATGAACTGCAGCGGCAGGATGCCCATCATCAGCAGGTTCGAGCGGTGGATCCGCTCGTAGCTCTCGGCGATCGCCGCGCGCACTCCGAGCAGCACCGGACCCTTCGCCGCCCAGTCGCGTGACGAGCCGGAGCCGTACTCCTTGCCGGCGATCACGATCAGCGGCACTCCGTCCGCGAGGTAGCGCTTCGAGGCGTCGAAGATCGTCATCTCCTCGCCGGAGGGGACATGGACGGTCCAGGTGCCTTCGCTCCCGGGGACGAGGAGGTTCCGCAGCCGCACGTTCGCGAACGTCCCGCGCAGCATCACCTCGTGGTTTCCGCGCCGTGAGCCGTAGGAGTTGAAGTCCTTGCGCTCGACGCCGTGCTCGACCAGGTACTGGCCCGCCGGGCTCTCCGTCTTGATCGAGCCGGCCGGCGAGATGTGGTCGGTCGTCACCGAGTCGCCGATCATGACGAGGCAGCGCGCGCCGTGGACGTCTTCGACGGTGCCGGCCTGGCGGGACATGCCCTCGAAGTAGGGCGGCTGCCGGACGTAGGTCGAGTCGGGCTCCCACGCGAACAGGTCGCCCTCGGGCATGGGCAGGGCGCGCCAGTGCTCGTCGCCCGCGTAGACGTCGACGTAGGTGTGGGTGTACATCTCGCTGCGGATCGTCCGCGCGATCACCTCCTGCACCTGCTCGGGGCTCGGCCAGATGTCCGCGAGATAGACGTCGTTTCCGTCCCGGTCCGGGCCGATCGGCTCGGTCTCGAGGTCGATGTCCATGCGGCCGGCCAATGCGTAGGCGACGACGAGCGGCGGCGAGGCCAGGTAGTTCGCCTTCACCTCCGGATGGATGCGCGCCTCGAAGTTCCGGTTGCCCGAGAGCACCGCGCAGACGACGAGGTCGCCGTCTGCGACTCCTTTCGAGATCGGCTCCGGCAGCGGTCCCGAGTTGCCGATGCAGGTCGTGCAGCCGTAGCCGACGAGGTTGAAGCCGAGCTGCTCGAGCGCGGGCGTGAGGCCGGCCGCGTCGTAGTAGTCGGTGACGACCTTGGAGCCGGGAGCGAGGCTCGACTTCACCCACGGCTTGCGCTCGAGTCCGCGCTCGACGGCGTTCTTCGCCAGCAGCCCGGCGCCGATCATCACCGACGGGTTGGACGTGTTCGTGCAGCTCGTGATCGCGGCGATCACGACCGCGCCGTGCTCGAGCTCGAAGGTCTCGCCGTCGAGTGAGACCTCGACCCCGTGCGGGGCCTCGGCGACGGCCACGGCCGGGACGTCCACGCGTGCCGCCACCGCGAGGTCCTCGTGGCCGGGAGCCTGCTCGGAGACGGGATCGCTGGCCGGGAAGGTGTCGGCGACCCCCGCGTCGTGCGCGTTGCCGTAGTCGACGCCGAAGGTGGGCAGCTCCTCCAGGAACGCCTGCTTCGCCCGGGCGAGCGGCACGCGATCCTGCGGCCGGCGCGGCCCCGCGAGGCTGGGCTCGACGGTGGAGAGGTCGAGCTCGACGACCTGCGAGTAGGCCGGCTCGCCGTCGGCCGGGTCGTGCCAGAGCAGGTTCTCCTTGCAGTAGGCCTCGACGAGCTGCACGCGCTCGTCGGCCCGGCCGGTGAGGCGCAGGTACTCGATCGTCCGCTCGTCGACCGGGAAGAAGCCGCACGTCGCACCGTACTCCGGGGACATGTTCCCGATCGTCGCCCGGTCGGCGAGCGGCAGCGCCCGGAGGCCCTCGCCGAAGTACTCGACGAACTTCCCGACCACGCCGAACGAGCGCAGGATCTGCGTCACCGTGAGGACGAGGTCGGTAGCCGTCGCACGCTCGGGCAGCTTGCCCACGAGCTTGAAGCCGACCACCTGCGGGACGAGCATCGAGATCGCCTCCCCGAGCATCGCCGCCTCCGCCTCGATCCCGCCGACGCCCCAGCCCAGCACGCCGAGCCCGTTGACCATCGTCGTGTGCGAGTCGGTGCCGACGAGCGTGTCCGGAAACGCCTGCAGGCGGCCGTCGACCTCCCTCGCCTCGACGACGCGGGCGAGGAACTCGAGGTTGACCTGGTGGACGATGCCCGTCGAGGGCGGGACGACGGAGAAGTTCTCGAACGCGCGCTGGCCCCAGCGCAGGAAGGCGTAGCGCTCGCGGTTGCGCTCGAACTCGATCTCGGTGTTGCGGAACAGGGCCAGCGGGCTCGCATAGACGTCGACCTGCACCGAGTGGTCGATGACGAGCTCGGCCGGGAGCTGCGGATTGATGCGCGCCGGGTCGCCGCCGAGGTCGCGCATCGCGTCGCGCATGGCGGCGAGATCGACGACGGCGGGGACGCCGGTGAAGTCCTGGAGCAGCACGCGCGCGGGCGTGAAGCCGATCTCCCGTGAGGGCTCGTCCGTCGCCACCCACTCGCGCACGGCCTTCGCGTCCTCCGCGGTGCTCGTCCGGAGCACGTTCTCGAGCAGGATGCGCAGCGAGAACGGGAGGTGCGAGACGTCTTCGAGGCGCCAGATCGCGTAGTCGATGCCGCCGACGGAGAGCGTTGAGGCGTCAGCGGGCATGCCTCGATTCAAGCAGAACCATCTACCATCGGGTCGTGACCGGGCTCGAGCTCCTCGAGGCGCACGTCGAGCGGTTCAACGCAGGCGTCCGGTCGGGCGATTTCGGGCCGATGCTGGATCTGTTCACGGCCGACGCGTCGCTCGAGTTCCAGGGTGTGGCGGTCGGGCCGTTCCACGGGCGTGACGCGATCGCAGAGGCCTACCGCGACCGTCCGCCCGACGACGAGATCGACGTGCTCGAGGCGTGGCAGCGGGAGGATCTCGTGTTCGCGCTCTACGCGTGGCGTCGAGACCGGGGACGCGCCGCCGGGGAGCTGTGGCTGGTACGGGAGGGCGACCGGCTCGCCCGGCTCGTCGTCACGTTCCGCCCCCAGGCGTGACGAGTACGATCCGGGCCGTGGTCGAGTTCACTCTGGACGGAAAGCGGGTGGCCGCGCCCGAGGGCGAGCTGCTCGTGCACGCCGCCGCCCGCCACGGCACGTTCATCCCGACGCTCTGCCACGACGACAAGCTCGACCCCTACGGGGGCTGCCGCATGTGCCTCGTCGACCTGGAGGGAGCGCCGCGGCCGGTTCCCGCCTGCGCGCAGCGCGTGCGCGAGGGGATGGTCGTCTCGACGAACGGCGAGACCGGGGCGCTGCGCCGGACGCTGACCGAGATGCTGCTCGCCGAGCACCTGAGCCCGAACCCGGGAGGGCGTCCGAACGAGCTCACCGACCTGGCCGAGGAGCTGGGCGCTCAGGCGCCGTTCATCCTCCCCGACGCGGCTCGCGAGCCCTACGACGATCGCAATCGTCTGATGGGCTACGACCCGGGCGCCTGCATCCTCTGCAATCGCTGCGTCCGCTACACGCAGGAGGTGATGCAGTGCTCGGCGCTCGTGTTCGAGGGCCGCGGCGCCGAGGCGCGGGTCGTCCCGACGCACGGCCACTCCTGGCTCGACACCGAGTGCGAGCTCTGCGGCGGCTGCCTCTCCGTGTGCCCGACCGGGGCCATCCACGAGCAGTTCCTCGGTGGCGTGGGGGCCGGGCACGAGCGCGCGCTGACCAAGGTCAAGACGACCTGCACGTTCTGCGGTGTCGGCTGCCAGGTCGATCTGAATGTCGATTCCGAGACGAAGCGGATCGTCAAGGTCACGTCCGACCCGGGCTACGTCTCGAACGAGGGCAACCTCTGCGTGAAGGGCCGCTTCGCGTTCAACTTCGTCCACCATCCGGACCGTCTGACCCGGCCGCTCGTGCGCGGCGACGACGGCAAGCTGCACCCGGCCTCGTGGGACGAGGCGCTCTCGGCCGCGGCTGCCGGCCTGAACGGCGTCAAGGAGCGGCACGGGGCGCAGTCGGTCGGCCTGCTCGCCTCGGCGCGGCTGACGAACGAGGAGAACTACCTGCTGCAAAAGCTGGCGCGGGGGGTGATCGGGACCAACTCGATCCACTCCTGCGAAGCCACCTGACACGCGCCGACTCTTTACGGCCTGGTCAGGTCGTTGGGCAGAGGAGCAAGCACCAACTCGATCCCGGAGATCGAGGATTGCCGCTTCCTGCTCGTGATCGGGTCGAACACGACCGAGGCGCACCCGGTGCTGGCGCTGCGGATGAAGAAGGCGGTGCGGAAGGGCGCCACGCTCGTCGTCGCCGACCCCCGCAAGATCTGGCTGACGAAGATCGCGAAGCGCCACCTGCAGCTGCGGCCGGGAAGCGACGTCTGGCTGATCAACGCGATGCTGCACGTCATCTTCGCCGAGGGCCTCCAGAACGACGCCTACATCGCCGAGCACACCGAGGGCGTGGAGACGGTGCGGGAGATCGTCGCCCGGTACACGCCGGAGGCGGCCGAGGCGATCACGGGCGTGCCGGCCGAGGACATCCGCGCCACGGCGCGCGAGTACGCGACCGAGCGGCACGCGGCGATCTTCTACACGCTCGGCATCACCGAGCACGCGTGCGGCGTCGACAACATCTGGTCGCTCTCCAACCTGGTGCTCGCCACCGGCCACCTCGGCTACGAGTCGACCGGCCTGAACGCGCTGCGCGGCCAGAACAACGTCCAGGGTCTGAACGACTCGGGCGCCAACCCGGCCTACTACCCGGGCTACCAGGCCGCCGAGGATCCGGCGGTGCTGCGCAAGTTCTCGGACGCCTGGGGCGGCGTCGAGCTCGCCCGAGACGCCGGGCTACCGGCTCGACCAGATCATCTCCGGCCTCTTCGACGGACGGATCAAGGGGCTGTATCTCGTCGGCGAGAACCCCGGGCACACAGAGCCGAACGCCAAGCACATCGACGAGGGGTTCGAGCAGGTCGAGTTCGTGGTCGCGCAGGACCTGTTCCTGAACGAGCTCACCGAGAAGCACGCCGACGTCGTCTTCCCGGCGTCGAGCTTCGCCGAGAAGGACGGGACGTTCACGAACACGGAGCGGCGGATCAACCGGGTGCGGGCCGGTGTGCCGTGCCCCGGCGAGGCGCGCGTCGACCGGGACATCGTCGTCTCGCTGGCGCGCGCAATGGGCGGCGACTGGCCCGAGTATCCCGACGCCGAGTCGGTCTGGAACGAGCTGGCCGACCTGGCGCCGAACTGGAACGGCGTCCGCTACGACCGGCTCGAGGAGACGGGACTGCAGTGGCCCTGCCTCGACCGCGACGACCCCGGCTCGAAGTACCTGCACGCGCCGGCGCCGGCTCGGCCGAACGGCCGGGGCAAGCTCTGGCCCGTCGAGTACCAGCCGCCGATCGAGCTGCCCGACGCCGAGTATCCGCTGACGCTGTCGACCGGACGCACGCTCTACCACTACAACTCGGCGACGATGACGATGCGCGAGGCCGGGATCACGGACAAGCAGGAGGACCCGTTCTTCGAGATCTCGGCCGAGGACGCGTCTGCGCTCGGCCTGGCCGAGGGGGACTGGGCCAGGCTGGTCTCGCGCCGGGGAGACCTCGAAGCTCGCGCGCGGATCTCGGACCGCGTCTACCCGGGGCTCGTCTGGATGGCACTCCATTTCGCGCAGGCGAAGGTGAACTGGCTCACCCACGACGTCGGCGACCCGCTGATCGGCACGCCCGAGTACAAGGTGAGCGCCGTGCGGGTCGAGGCGATCTAGCCTGGCTGGCGCCAATCCGGCGCTGCGCCTCTGGGTTCCCCAGACCCCGAGTACTCGCGCCGCAACGAGCCGCGCCCGTCACGCCGGTCGCGGCGGCCAACGGTCGGCGATTACGCTTTCGTCGTGATCGCGCCGTGAGGATCCGCGCCGCAGTGCTCGAGGAGTTCGGACAGCCGCTCGTCGTGCAGGAGGTCGAGCTGGCCGAGCCGAAGGCGGGCGAGGCGCTCGTCCGGCTCGCGGCCTGCGGGGTCTGCCACACCGACCTCTACACCGCTTCCGGAGCCGACCCGACCGGGTACGCGCCCTGCGTGCTGGGCCACGAGGGCGCCGGCGTCGTCGAGCGGGTCGGCGACGGCGGCCCCGGCCTCGTCGCACCCGGCGACCACGTCGTCACGCTGTTCGCGCCCGAGTGCGGCGAGTGCGTCCACTGCCGCAGCCCGCGGACGAACCGCTGCGTTGCGATCCGCGACCAGCAGGGGCTCGGGTTCCTGCCCGATGGGACGACCCGCCTCCACCTGAACGGCGAGCCGCTCCGCCATTTCATGGGCACCTCGACGTTCGCGGAGTACGCCGTCATCCCCGAGATCGCGCTCGCGAAGGTCAACCGGGAAGCGCCGCTCGCCGGCTGCGCGCCGTTCGCCTGCGGTCTGTCGACCGGCATCGGCGCAGCGCTGTACACCGCC
The DNA here is from genome assembly GCA_963742925.1 of uncultured Actinomycetes bacterium. GTDB lineage: Bacteria > Actinomycetota > Thermoleophilia > Gaiellales > Gaiellaceae > PALSA-612. Next base: position 81,462 of record CAVUNV010000002.1, read on the forward strand.
CGCGTCGAGCCCGGCTCGACGTGCGCCGTCTTCGGCTGCGGCCTCGTCGGGCTCGGGTGCGTGATCGGCTGCCGCCTCGCCGGAGCGGAGCGGATCATCGCCGTCGACCTCTCCGAGCAGCGGCTCGCGGAGGCCCGGCACCACGGCGCGACGGACACGCGTGTCGCGGCCGGTGACACGGTCGACTGGATCAGGGCCGAGACGGGCGGCTTCGGCGCCGACTACACGTTCGAGGCGACCGGCAACGTCGCCGTGATGGGCCAGGCGGCCGAGTCCGCCCGCGAGGCATGGGGCCTCGCCACGATGTGCGGCGTGGCCGGCAAGGGCGAGACGCTCGACATCGTGCCCCGCCTCCTGATCACGGGTCGCCGCATCGCGGGCTCGTCGTTCGGCGGCGTCAAGGGCCGCTCGCAGGTGCCGGGCCTGGTCGACCGCTGGCTGGCCGGGGAGATCGACGCGGACGCGCTCGTCACGAGCCGCGTCACGCTGGACGACGTGAACGACGCCTTCGCGGCGATGGACCGCCAGGAGGGCATCCGCACCGTGATCGAGTTCCCGTGACGCCGGACTCGTTGGCGCCGGAGGCAGTCGAGCCGTTGCTCACCGGCCGCTTCGGAAAGCCGTACCGCTACGCGGACGAGACCGAGACGACGCAGGCGCTCGTCGGGCCGGACGACCCGGAGGGCGCCGTCGCCGCCGCCGACCACCAGACGGCGGGACGAGGCCGGCTCGGGCGGCGCTGGACGGCGCCACCCGGCACGTCGATCAGCGTCTCCGTCCTGCTGCGGCCGGCCGCCGGCACCGCGATCCAGCAGCTCGCGCTCGTCGGCGGGCTCGCCGTGGCCGAGACGGTCGAGGAGGCGCTCCAGCTCTCGGCGCAGATCAAGTGGCCGAACGACGTGATGGTCAACCGTCGCAAGGTCGCGGGCGTGCTCGCCGAGGCCCGAGACGGGATCGTCGTGCTCGGCATCGGGCTCAACGTCAACCAGTCTCGCGACGAGCTTCCGGAAGACGCCCGCGTGCCGGCGGCGTCGTTGCGAACGGTCGACGGCGTCGAGCATGCCCGGGCGCCGCTCCTCGCTGACCTCCTGCTCCGCCTCGAGCGCGCCTACGAGGCCTGGGCCGACGGAGGGCTCGACGCCGTCTTCGACGGCATCGGCTCCCGCGACTTCCTACGTGGCCGCCGCGTCTCGGTCGACGGGCTCGCGGGCGTGGGTGCGGGGATCGACCGGCAGGGCAGGCTGCTCGTCGGCGGCCGCGCCGTCGAATCGGGAGAGGTCGAGCTCGTCAGCTGAGCGCGCGGTCGCCGGGTGCGCCGCCGACAACGTCGGCAGCCACTCGAGCCAGCGCGGCAGGTACCAGTTCCAGTCGCCGAGCAGCTTCATCCCGGCCGGAAGCAGCACCGCGCGCACGATCGTCGCGTCCAGCAGGACCGCGATCGCGAGACCCACGCCCATCTCCTTGATGTCGAGGGAGCGCAGCGACGCGAACACGGCGAACACGGCCACCATCACGACGGCCGCGCTCGTCACCGTCCCCGCCGTGCTCTTGACGGCCTGCTCGACCGCCTGGTCGGTCGGCATCCCGGCATCCACGAGCTCCTTGACCCGGCTCAGGATGAAGATGTGGTAGTCCATCGAGAGCGCGAACAGGACGACGAACAGGAACATCGGCAGCCACGAGACGACGGCGCCGTTCGAGTGGAAGCCGAGGATCCCCTCCGCCCAGTGGTGCTGGAAGATCAGCACCAGCGCCCCGTAGGCGGCGAACACCGAGATCAGGTTGAGCAGGATCGCCTTGATCGGGATCACGATCGAGCGGAACGTCAGCAGCAGCAGGATGAAGGCCAGCCCGAGTACGAACGCGAAGATGATCGGCGCGCGGCTCTTCATCTGGTCGTTGAAGTCCTTCGTGCCGGCGGTGATGCCCGTGACGGCGGTCTCGACGCCGTCGACCTTCCCGAGGGTGGCCGGGATCAGCTTCCTGCGCAGGATCTGGAGCGCGCGGTCGGAGCTCGCATCCGTCCCGTTGCCGACGAGCGGGATGTTGATGCGGGCGACCGTGCCGTCCGGGCTGACCGATGACGTGACGGGCAGCTTCATGTACGGCGTCGCGAGCGCCCGCCTGACGAGCTCCTCGCCGGCCGCGACGAGCTGCGGCGCGCGCACGTTCTTCGCCTTGACGACGACCTCGGCCGGGGTCTGGGCGCCCGGGAACGCCTTCTGGATGTCGCCGTAGGCCTTGATCACCGGCAGGCTCTGCGGCAGGTCGGTGTAGCTCAGGAGCCGCGTGTGCATCCCGAGCGCCGGGAGCGCGAGCACGAGCAGCGCGGCGGTCGCCGCAGCCAGCGAGACCACCGGTCGCCGCATCACGGCCGACACGACCGTCCCCCAGAAGCGCGACTCTCCGTCGTTCCGGGTGAGCCGTGACACGAAGGGAATGCGCCCGCGGTCGATGCGGTCCTCGAGCTTCGAGAGCAGTGCCGGCAGAATCGTGAGCGAGCCCACGATCGCGACCGAGATCATGATCATCGTCCCGATCCCGATCGACGTGAACACGGGATTGCCGGCGAGCAGCATTCCCGCCATGGCGATCAGGACGGTCAGGCCGGAGATCAGCACCGCCTGGCCCGACGTGGCCGCGGTGACGCGCAGCGCTTCGCGCGGCGGACGTCCCCGGCGGCGCTCCTCGCGCTCGCGTCGCAGGTAGAAGAGCGAGTAGTCGACGCCGACGGCCATGCCCATGAGCAGGATCACCGAGCTCGTCGCGTCGGAGGTCGGCTGGACGTGGCTGATCACCGCGCTGACGCCGAGCGCGCCCAGGAAGCCCGTGAACGCGAGCCCGACCGGCAGCAGCGCCGCAACGAGCGCGCCGAACGCGAACAGGAGGATGACGAGCGTGATCGGCACCGTCAGCTGCTCGGCCTTCTTGAAGTCCTCGCCGACGGTCTTGTTCAGCACGTGCGCCGAGCTCGCGAGCCCGAACTCCTCGATCACGAAGCCCGGGTGCGCTGTCTGCTCGGCGGCGACGGCGTCGAGGATCGGCTGGACGTGCTTCCGGGCGACCTGGCCGACCTCGCGCATCTCGAACTGGACGAGCGCCGAGTGCCGGTCCGCAGAGATCTGGCCCTTCCGGCTCGGGTCGAGCGGCGAGCGGATCAGGTCGATGACCGGGAACCGGTGCAGGCGTTGCTGGACGTCGCGGATCGCCTTCCGGAAGGCGGGGTCGTCGACCGTGAGCGTGCGGCTCTGGATCAGCACCTCCTCCGTCGCCTTCTGCGTGAAGTGGGCGTTCTTGAGGATCGACTGGGCGCGCGCGGTCTCACCGGAGCCCGTGTCGGCGTCGGCCAGCTTCACGGAGCCGACCGAGTTGCCGAGGAAGTAGAAGAGCGCGGCGAAGCAGATCCAGGCGACGAAGGCGGTCTTCCAGTGGGCGGCGCTCCAGCGCCCGGCACGCTCCGCGAGGTTCACCGTTTCAGTCTGCCCGTTCGCCCACCGCCGACGGCGCAGATCTGTCACTCCTCTGACACTGCTCCGTAGCAGGGTCTGGCACTGCTCTGGCACTGCTGGCACCTGTCTGACGCTGCTCTGGCACGGCGCCTGACGCTGCTCGGAGCAGCGTCAGGCGCGTGGCAGGCACTCAGGGCTCGAGCGTGAGCGGAATGTCGACCTGGTGGATGCGCTTGCCGGTCGCAGCACTGTCCTCGTAGACGGTCAGCGTCCCCGGGCCTGCGCGCTCGAGACCGTGAACGGGATCGTGACGTCGAACGTGCCCCGGAGGCCGCTTCCGGACGTGGCCGTGACGAAGTGCTTCGCGAGCATCTTGCCGGCGGCGTCCTTCAGCTCGTACTGGAACGTGGCCTCGAACGTGTTCGCGGTGCCGGCCAGGCGGAGCGGCGAGTGGACGACCTGGAACGGGAGCGGCGACTCGACCAGGATGAGCGGCGTCTCGTCCTCGAAGTCGGCGCGCGTGGTGGCGTGGCCGTCGAAGTCGACAGACTGCGACGGGTCGAACTGCGACAGCGTGTAGACGATCTGCGCGAGGCCGAGCCGGCCGCGGCGTGTGCATCCGGGCACGTTCGGAGAGCGGCGGTCGTCAGACCCAGGCGCTGCTTCCGCGGCGGTCGGGCCTGTTCTACGAGCGCGAGCAGCGAGTTGCGCGGCGTCGGATGACGACACGGTGCGCGCCACCGGAGCGACCTTGACCGTCTCTGCAGGAAGATAGACGCGCACCTGCGCCTGGTGCGGTGCGACGACCGTCCGCGTGACGGTCTCCGTGACCGTCACCGTCTTCGTTCCGCCGCCGCTGCCGCACGCGGCGGCCACGAGCACGAGGGCGATCGGCGAGAATCGCAGGAGCATGCGGCCGATCATCGGGATCACAGCGTACGCCGAGGAGGCGACGTGGGGTGTCTGGACGCTGCCGGCGGCGCTGATCCCGCTCTCGTACGTCCGCATGGTCGAGCGCGCGGGCGGGCGTCCGCTGATCGTCCCGCCCGGCGACGGGGGAGCCGAGGAGCTGCTCGACCGTCTCGACGGGCTCGTCTTCTCCGGCGGCGCCGACGTCGATCCCGACGCCTACGGCGCCGAGCCGCATCCGACCACGCTCGGAACCCGGCCGGAGCGCGATCGCGCCGAGCTGGCGCTGCTCACCGCCGCGCTCGAGCGGGACCTGCCGGTGCTGGCGGTCTGCCGCGGCTCGCAGATCCTGAACGTCGCCCTCGGCGGCGACCTCGAGCAGCACGTTCCGGAGCGTGTCGGCCACGAGGGCCACAGGGAGGTTCCCGGCACGTTCTCGGAGCACGCCGTCGAGCCGGTGCCGGGCACGTGCCTGGCACCGCTGATCGGCGAGCGGACGGTGGTCAAGTCCCACCACCACCAGGGCTACGGCCGGCTCGGCCGCGGCCTGCGCGAGGCCGCCCGGGCCGAGGACGACACGATCGAGGCGATCGAGGATCCCTCGCGGCGCTTCACGGTCGGTGTGCTCTGGCACCCCGAAGAGGGTGACGACCTGCGGCTCTTCGAGGAGCTCGTCGAGCAGGCGCGCGCGTACCGCAACGACCTCTAGTCGAGCCGGTACGCTCGGCGGATGGGGTCGAAGGGCATCGAGGCGAAGGGTCTCGTCCGCGAGTTCAAGGGCGGCGTGCTGGCCGTCGCGGGCATCGACCTGCACGTCGCCGAGGGCGAGATCTACGGATTCCTGGGCCCGAACGGTGCCGGCAAGTCGACCACCGTCCACATGCTGACGACACTGCTGCCGCCCACCGCCGGCAGCGCGACGGTGGCCGGATTCGACGTCGTCCGCGAGGGCCCGAAGGTGCGGAAGGCGATCGGTGCCGCGCTACAGGAGGCGGCGCTCGACCCGATGCTGACCGGCCGCGAGCACCTGCGCCTCCAGACGGCGCTCCACGCCGTGCCGCGTGAGGAGCGGAAGCCGCGCGGCGACGAGCTGCTCGAGCGGGTCGGGCTGACGGCGGCCGCCGACCGCAAGGTGCGGACGTACTCGGGCGGGATGAAGCGCCGGCTCGACCTGGCGCTCGCGCTCGTGCACCGCCCGCGGCTCCTGTTCCTCGACGAGCCGACCACGGGCCTCGACGTCCAGTCGCGGACAGCGCTCTGGCAGGAGGTCGCGCGCCTCGCGAAGGAGGACGGCGTCACGGTCTTCCTGACGACGCAGTACCTGGAGGAGGCCGACGTCCTCTGCAACCGTGTGGGGATCATCGACCAGGGCAAGATCGTCGCCGAGGGCACGCCGTCCGAGCTGAAGGCGTCGATCGGCCGGCCGACCGTGGACGTGGTCCCGCTCGACCACGAGCAGCGCCACCGCGTCGCCGACGTGCTGGCGCAGTTCGGCGATCTCACCCAGGCCTCTCCCCACGGCGTCGCCGTCCGCCTGGCGGGCGACGAGTTCGGGCTGGCCGACGTCGTGCGGGCCCTCGACGCGGAGGAGCTCCATGTCGAGCAGCTGCAGCTCCACGCGCCGAGCCTGGACGACGTGTTCCTCGCGCAGACGGGGCGGACGCTCGAGGGCGCCGAGCAGGAGCAAGAGGCAGAGCTGGTGCCGTAGTGAGGAGTCGGTGCCGCGTGTTCCTCGCGTCAGGCGGCGGCGGAGCCGGGCTCCGCCCGGTCGGAGCGTCGCCGGCGAGGGACGCGCGTGAACGCGGTGGCCCGGAGCCAGATCGCGAACCTGGCCCGGCGCAGCGTCCTGCGCACGATGCGCCAGCCGGCGTACGTGATCCCCCCGCTCCTCTTCCCGACCCTGCTCGTGACGGTGAACGCCGCCGGGCTACGGCCCTCGACCATGCTGAACGGCTTCCCGACGAGCTCGTTCCTCGCCTTCGCGATCGCGGTGCCGTTCATCCAGGGCGCGCTGTTCTCGACGATGAACGCCGGCACCGAGCTGGCCCGCGACATCCAGACCGGCTTCCTGAACCGGCTCGCCCTGACGCCGATGCGGAACAGCTCGCTGCTGATCGGGCATCTGGCGGGGGTGATGGTGCTCGGACTGATCCAGGCGATCGTCTACCTCTGCTTCGCGCTCATGGTCGGCGTGCGCTTCTCGGCAGGCGTCGGCGGGGCGTTCGTGATCCTCGTCCTCGCGAGCCTGATCGCGGCCGCGTTCGGCATGCTCGGCGCCTTCCTGGCGCTGAGGACGGGCTCCGGCGAGGCGATCCAGGCGACGTTCCCGCTGCTGTTCGTCTTCCTGTTCATCTCGTCGATGAACACGCCGCGCAACCTGATCGCGGTGCAGTGGTTCCGGATCGCGGCATCGATCAACCCGGTCTCGTACCTGATCGAGGGCGTGCGCAGCCTGATCATCACGGGCTGGGATCTCCAGGCGCTCGGGCTCGCCTTCGCATTCACGTTCGCGATCGGCGGCGTCTCGATCGTGCTCGCCTCCTGGGCGCTCGGGCAGAGGATGGCGCGGACGTGACCGCCGAGGGCCTCCGCTCCTATCGTTCGGTCGCACTCGGCGTGGCGTGGCGGACGGCGCACAACGCCCTGACGACACCGAATCTCGTGATCCCGTCGCTCGCGTTTCCGTTCCTCTTCTTCATCGCGTTCGCCGGCGGGCTCTCGCAGCTCTCGCACCTGCCGGGCTTCACCTTCCCGCCGGGCTACACGGCGTTCCAGTTCGTGTTCGTGATGATCCAGTCGGCTGCGTTCGGCGGCGTCTTCACCGGCTTCGGGATCGCGCGTGACTTCGAGTACGGCTTCGCGCGCCGGTTGATGCTCGCGGCCCCTCATCGCAGCGCGATCGTCGTCGGCTACGCCGTGGCCGCCGTCATCCGCTGGGCCGTCGTGGCGGTGCTGTTGACGATCGCCGCCTTCGCCGTCGGAATGAGGGTGGGCGGAGGCGGGGTGGAGCTCGTCGGCCTGTACGGGATCGCCCTGATCGTCAACGTCGTTGCCCTGACCTGGTCGGCCGGCATCGCCATGAGGCTGCGGACGATCCAGGCCGGGCCGGCGATGCAGTTCCCGGTCTTCCTGGCGCTGTTCTTCGCGCCGGTGTACGTGCCGCTCGCGCTGCTGACCGGGTGGATCCACTCGGTCGCGCAGGCGAACCCGGTGACGTACTTCCTCGAGTCGGGCCGGGGCTTCGTCTCGGGAGATCCGACCTACGTGGCCCTTGCCTTCGGCACCGCGCTCGGGCTGACCGCGCTCTTCGGGCTGTGGGCGATGCGCGGGCTCCGCAAGGCGGAGGCCGCCGGAGGCTAGCCGCAGAGGAAGCTAGAGCGCCGCGAAGTGGATGGCGAGCCAGATGACGGTCGCTCCGAGGATGTTCATCAGGCCCGTGAGGATCTTCGGATGCCGGTGGTGGCTCTCGGGGAGCAGATCGCTTGCCCCGATGTAGAGGAAGAATCCGCAGAAGAGCGACAGCACGATTCCCAGCTGGGCGTCCGAGAGGGTGAAGAGGTAGGTCGAGGCGACGCCGAGCAACGGCGCGACGGCGTCCAGGAGCAACCACTTCAGAGCGCGAACCCCCTTGCCGCGGTTCTTCAGGATCACGCTCACGGTGTTGATGCCGTCGGAGAAGTCGTGGGCCAGCACCGCCGCGGCGACGATCGCGCCGACGGTCGTGGAGACCTTGAACGCGAGCCCGATCCCGACTCCGTCGAGGAAGCTGTGCAGCGAGAGGCTCGCCGCCCCGAGCGTTCCCTGGCGGTGGTGGTGCCCGTGCCCGTCGTCGGCGTGCTCCGGGTCCTCCGGGTGGAGGAGCAGCACGCGGTTCAGGAACATGAACGTGAAGAAGCCGATCGCGACGAAGAGCGTCACGGTCGGCGTCGAGTAGTGCTTCCCGGCGAGGTCGAGCGACTCCGGCAGCAGGTCGAAGAGCGCGACGCCGAGCACCGCGCCCGCGCTGAAGCCGAGGATCAGATGAAGCTTGTCCTGGTATCTGAGAGCGAAGCTGCCGCCCAGCAGTGTCGCGCCCAGAGCGGCGAAGCCCAGAATGAGAGCCATTGCGGCTCCAAGCATGCGTCGCCACGAGCCTTGTTGCAAGTAACTTGCAAGTAGTGCGGAAAACGCGCGTCAGCCAACTCGTGGTCGACCTGCTCCAGACGTACGCCACGCCCCTCTCCCTGCAGGAGCTCCATGTCCATGTCCGGGAGCGGCTACCGACGACGGCCTACTCGACGATCTACCGCGTGGTCTCTCGCCTCGAGGCCGAGGGCAAGGTGGTCAGGGTCGACTGGCGGGAGCGCGGCAGCCGTTTCGAGTGGGCAGAGCTGCCGCACCACCACCACATCGTCTGCGGGATCTGCGGCCGGAGCGTCGACGTCGACGACGCCGACCTCGGCTTCAGCGAGGAGAGGATCCGGGCGGCGACGGGCTTTCTCGTCAACCACCACTCGATCGAGCTCGAGGGAATCTGCCCGGGCTGCCAGGGGAGGACCTAGCCCGCGCCGGCGAGGAGGCCTCCGTCGATCGCCGCGACGAGGCCGGCGACGATGCCGCAGCGCGTGGCGAAGCTCGCCGTCTCGACGTACTCGTCCGGCGAATGGTCGTCGCCGCCGACCGGCCCGAGGCCGTCGAGCGTCGGAATCCCGCCGGTTGCCGTCCACGAGCCGTCGGAGACGCCGCCCGCACGAGCCTCGCCGAACTCGTGCCCGAGCGACGCGCCGAGGGCGATCGCCGCCTCGGCGAGTAGACCGACCGCCGGGGTTCGTTCGAGCGGCGGCGGGCCACCGAGGTCCTCGTAGCCGAGCGTGATCCCGTCGTAGGCCGGGAACTCGCGGATCCGCCCGGTCACCCAGTCGAGATCGTCCTGCGTCGCGGCCCGCACGTCCGCGGCCAGCAGGCCGCGGCTCGGAACCGTGTTCAGCCCTTCCCCGGCCTCGAGGGCGGTGATCTGCACCGTCATGCCGTCCCGGGCCGCGTCCAGCTCGGCGAGTCGCAACGCCTCGCGGGCCAGCGCGAGCGCCACGTTGCGACCCGCTCGGGGCGCCTCGCCCGCGTGCGCTGCGCGACCCTCGGCGTGCACCCGCAGCCACGCGGCGCCCTTGCGCGCCGACACGACCTCGCCGTTCGGCCGTCCGCACTCGAGGCAGAGCACGGCGTCGAAGGACGCGAGACGGTCGAAGGTCGCGGGCGGCACCGGCCGCGACTCCTCGTCCGGGACCGACACGACCTCGACGAGCTCGAACGGCCGCGGCCCGGTCGCGAGCACGCGCGCCGTGTGGACGGCGACCGCGATCCCGCCCTTCATGTCGGCGACGCCGGGCCCGTAGCAGCGTTCGGCGTCGCGCCGGAAGGGGCGCATCGCCGCGGTGCCGAGCGGAAAGACCGTGTCGTGGTGGCAGAGCAGCGCGACGCGCCCGCGTCCCTCCCCGCGTAGCGCCGCGTGGAGGTAGAGGCCAGCCGGCGACGGCACGAGCTCGGGCTCGAGGCCGTACCGCTCGCAGACGGACGCGAGCAGCCGTGCCATCCCGTCGAGCGCGTCGACGTTCCCGCCGGGCGTGTCCACGTCCACCCAGGTGGCCAGATCGGCGAGCAGCAGGTCGAGCCCGGCGTCGACCTCCGCGCATGCACGCGTTGCCTCCTCGACCGCGACGGCGGGTAGCGGGGATCCCATGCTTGCAACAGTCTGTTGCAAGGGGCGGCGCTCGGAGCGTTAGCATCCGCGGCGTGACGCGGTTCTGGCACCCGTTCGCGGACATGGGGCTCGTCGAGGAGCACGGCGAGCTCGTGCTCGAGCGGGGCGAGGGAGCACGGGTCTGGGACGAGCAGGGCCGGGGCTACATCGACGCGACGGCGGCGCTCTGGTACTGCAACGTCGGCTACGGGCGCGCCGAGATCGCCGACGCGGCCGCCGCGCAGATCCGGAAGATCTCCGCCTACTCGGCCTACGGGAACCTCGCCACGCGCCCGACCGTCGACCTGGCCGAGCGGCTGGCCGCCCTCTCACCGCTCGACGACGCGCGCGTCTTCTTCACGAGCGGCGGCGCGGAGTCGATCGAGTCGGCCGCCAAGCTCGCGCGCCGTTACTTCAGCCTCACCGGGGAGCCCGAGCGCACGGTTCTGATCTCCCGTGAGCGCGCGTACCACGGCGTCGCCGGGTTCGGGACGAGCCTGGCGGGCGCGGACGTCTTCCGGGAGGGGATCGACCCGCCCGTCCCGGGCGTGCTGCACGTGCCCTGGGATTCGGCCGACGCGCTTCGCGAAGCGATCGGGTCGGTGGGCCCGGAGCGCGTGGCCGCGTTCTTCTGCGAGCCGGTCGTCGGTGCCGGCGGAGTGCTCGCGCCGCCGCCCGGGTACCTCACCGAGGTCCGGTCGATCTGCCGTGACGCCGGTTGCCTGCTCGTCGCCGACGAGGTGATCACGAGCTTCGGCCGCTGTGGACACTGGTTCGCCAGCGAGCGCTTCCAGCTCGAGCCCGACCTGATCGCCTTCGCGAAGGGCTCGACGTCGGGCTACCTGCCGCTCGGCGGGGTGATCGCCTCCGGGCGCGTTGCCGAGCCGTTCTGGCAGCCGGGCACCGGTGTCATCTTCCGGCACGGCTACACGTACTCGGGCCACGCGACCGTGTGCGCGGCATCGCACGCCAACCTCGACATCCTCGACCGCGACGGGCTGATCGCGCGCGGCGGGGAGTTGGAGCGGGAGGTCGAGGAGGCGCTCGCGCCGCTCGCCGGCCACCCTCTCGTCTCCGAGGTTCGGGCCGGCACGGGCGCGATGGCCGCCGTCCAGCTCGAGGAGCCGGCGCTGGCCGAGCGCGCGTCGCTGCTCGCCCGTGAGCACGGCGTGATCACGCGCGTCCTGCTCGGCGGCTCGCTGCAGATCTCGCCGTCGCTCGTGATCACGCGCGCCGAGCTCGACGAGCTCGCGGGCGGGCTCGCCGCGGCGCTCGACGCGTGCGTGGCGGCAGCGACGCCGGCCGGCTGACCCGGCGGCAATTCCCGCTTAACACAGATCCAACGACGCTTAAGCGTCCCCCAACTGCCTCCAAACGAGGCAGGGCTATAACCCACAGGTGGCGCCCGCATCACTTCTCCCCCGTGCGGCTGCGCTCACAGGCGCCGGCGCGGCCGGTGCCGGCGTGGCGCTCGCGGTCGCCTTCGGTGCCGGCGCCCTCGGCGGCACGACGACCGTCGAGACGATCCGCGACGTCTCGGCGCCGGCGACCAGCGTCAGCAACACCTTCCCGCCGAGCCGTGGCAGCCGGCTGACGATCGGGCAGATCTACAAGGACGTCGCGCCGGGTGTCGTCCAGATCACCGCCACCACCGAGGTGGTCACGCCTGCCGACCCGTTCTTCGATCCGCTCGGCCCGACGGTGCAGAAGGAGAAGGCGCTCGGCTCGGGCTTCGTGATCGACAAGGCGGGCCACGTCGTGACGAACTACCACGTCATCGCCGGCGCCAAGTCGATTCAGGTCAGCTTCTCCAACAACGAGAGCTTCAAGGCGCAGGTCGTCGGCAAGGACCCGACCACCGACCTGGCCGTCCTGCGCGTCAACGCGAGCTCCCGGGCGCTGACGCCGCTGGCCATGGGCGACTCCGACCGGGTTCAGGTCGGGGACCAGGTCATCGCGATCGGCAACCCGTTCGGGCTGACGCGCTCGGTGACGGCCGGGATCGTCAGCGCGCTCCAGCGCCAGATCGCCTCGCCGAATCAGTACACGATCGACCACGTCATCCAGACCGACGCCGCGATCAACCACGGCAACTCCGGCGGGCCGCTGATCTCCACCGGCGGGCAGGTGATCGGCGTCAACGCCCAGATCGACACCGCGAGCACGTCCGAGCAGAACAACGCCGGCATCGGCCTCGCGATCCCGTCGAACACCGTCAAGACCGTCGTCGGCCAGCTGCTGAAGACGGGCCGTGTCGAGCATCCCTTCCTCGGCGTCGAGCCGCAGACGATCACGCCCGTCCCGGCGCGGATCCTCCATCTCCCCGCCGTGAGCGGGATGCTGGTCGAGAAGGTCGACCCCGGAAGCGGCGCCGCGAAGGCCGGTCTCAGGGGCGGGACGAGGCAGGTGACCGTGGCCGGCGAGTCGTACATGCTCGGCGGAGACATCATCGTGAAGGTCGACGGTGCCCGCGTGGCCTCGCTCGCCCGGCTCCGCGACCTCGTCGCTGCCAAGCAGCCCGGGGAGACCATGACGCTCACGATCTACCGCAGCTCCGTCGGCCCGAGCGGCTGGAAGCTGCTGGACGTCGACGTGAAGCTCGGGCGGCAACCCTCCTCCGGGTAGCCCCGAGAGCACGCCGGGCTGCGCCGCGGATGGGTGCGCATGCATCGCTAGCCTGTTCCGCCTATGGCGGGGTACGAGCTCGAGCCCGGAGACCTGCTGCTCGAGGATCCGAGCACGGAGGAGCAGATCTGGATCACGGGCGGCGGCGAGGATCACGCAGGGTGGCATTGCGTGTCGACCGACCCGTTTCCCTGTCCGGCGGCCGGATGCTCGTTCGTGGCCGAGTTCATGACGGCCGCGCATCTGATCCTCGTCTGGGAGGAGCGCGACGACCCCAACCTGCTGCGACACGCCGAGCGGGCCAAGCAGGTGGGGCGAAACCCGCGGGTCGTCGAGTACGCGCCGGGCTTCGGCCCGAGCGCCTCGTACTACGCATGGGAGGCCGCCGGCCGGCCCGTGCACGGCATCCGCGGCAAGTGAGCTTCGGCGAGACTCCGCGCCGTTAGCATGGCCGCCGTGACGACCGAGACGATCCAGGTCAGCGGCATCCGGTGCGAGCGTTGCGTCAACCGACTCGGCGCCGTGCTGACGGGACAGGACGGCCTCGAGTCGGCCAACGCCAACCTGATGGGGCAGGTGACGCTGTCCTGGGACGAGGCGCGAACGAGCCGCGAGTCACTGCTCGAAGCCATGGCTCGCGGGGGCTTCCACGAGGTGCAGGCCAGGTCTGAAGCGGAATAGCCCGCGGAGCCAGGTCGTTGGAGGCTCCGTGACGGGCACGCTGCTAGGGTCCCGCCGCCATGAGCGGGACGGAAGAGGAAGCCGGCGCACGGAGAGTCGCGTCGGAAGCGCGAAACCGCGTCCGCTTCGAGGAGGAGGCGCTCCAGCTCTCGGACCAGGTCTACCGCGTTGCGCGGCGCCTGGTGTCGACGCGCGAGGAGGCGGAAGACCTCGTCCAGGAGACCTACGCGCGGGCGTTCCGCAGCTGGCGCTCCTTCACGCCGGGCACGAACCTGCGGGCCTGGCTCCTGCGGATCCTCACGAACCTGAACATCGACCGGGGCCGGCGCAAGCAGCGCGCGCCGGACGAGCAGCCGCTCGAGGAAAGTGACTACTTCCTGTACAACCGGCTCGAGCAGGCCACCCGGGACGGCAACGCCGACGAGGAGCGCGTCGTCGAGCGGCTCTCCCAGGACGACATCGTCGGGGCCCTGTCCGCCGTTCCGCACGACTTCCGAGACGTCGTGGTGCTCGTGGACATAGGGGACTTCACCTACCAGGATGCGGCCAACATCCTCGACATCCCGATCGGCACCGTCATGTCCCGCCTGCACCGTGGCAGGCGTATCCTGAAACGAGAGCTCGCAGATCGGACGACGGGAGGCACGTGATGGCCGGCTACGAGATCGATCCGTGCGAGAAGTGCGAAGAGGCCATGCAGCCGTACCTCGACCGCGCGCTGAGCGACGCCGAGCGGCGGGAGGCCGAGGAGCATCTGGTCGCCTGTTCCTACTGCGCGAAGCGCTACCGGTTCGAGGAGAGCCTGCGGCAGTTCGTCCGCAAGTGCTGCGCCGAGCAGATGCCGCCCGAGCTGAAGCAGAAGCTGGCGTCGCTCAGGACGCCGCTCTAGTCGCGGAACCGCTCGGGGAGGTCGTCGGGGCGATCGACGTCGCCCGGTGCGCCGAGGTCGTCGCACGGCACGAGCACCGGGGCGAGCGCCCGGGCGCCCTCGTCCGGGACGGAGCCCCAGGCGGCTCGCGCCAGCAGCACAGGATGGCCACGCTCGCCGCCGTAGCTCGCGGCGAGCACGTCGTCTCCGTGCGCGCGCCAGGCGCCGATCACCCGCTCGATCGCCGCCGGCGCGAGATCGGGGCCGTCCGCGAGCACGACGATCGCCGCCTCGGCCCCGCCGGGAAGCGCCGCGAGACCGCACCGGAGCGACGCGCCCGGCCCGCGCTCCCAGTCGGCGCAGTGGACGACCGGAGCGTCTGCCACCAATTCGAAGGCACCGGCGACCACGATCGACGTCCGCGATCCCGCTCTCGCGAACGCGTTCGAGCACGTCCTCCAGCAGCAGCCGCTGCTTGGGTGAGCCGAACCGCGTCGCGGCACCGGCCGCGAGCACGACGGCCCCGATCACGAGCTCGAGATCGTGATCCGCTTGACGACCACGGCCTGTGTGGGCTGCTCCGTCTTCGGGTCGCCCAGCTTCCCGATCTTGTCCACGACGGCCATGCCGTCGACGACCTTCCCGAGCACCGCGTAGTCCGGCGTCAGGAACGACGCGTCGCCGGTGACGACGAAGAACTGGCTGCCGGACGTACCCGCCGGCTCGGTCTGGGACTTCGCCATCGCGACGACACCCTTGGGGTAGGTCGTCTTCGCCGCCGGCTTGTCGACGACCGAGTAGCCGGGCCCGCCCGTGCCGGTCGCGGTCGGATCGCCGCCCTGGATGACGAAGCCCGGCACGATGCGATGGAAGGTCGTGTCGTCGAAGAAGCCGGAGCGCGCCAGCGACACGAAGGACGCCGTCGTGTTCGGGGAGCCCTTCACGTCCAGCTTGATCGTGAACGGGCCGCAGCTCGTGTCGACCGTCGCCGTCCACGACTTCGACGCGTCGAGCGGCGTGGTGGGCGGCTTACGGCTCTCGCTCCGCGGCTTGGGCGCAGACACCTGGGGACAGCCGGTCGAGCTCTTGGACGAGCCGCCGCCGCACCCCGCGAGCACCGCGGCCAGCGCGACGACGACCCCGAGCGCCGCTACGCGACCCACGCTCAGCGTCCGGCGCGGGCGGGTCGCGCTGCAGGCCGTCCGTTCCCGTTGGCGGCGATCCCGAGCCCGCCGGTGACGGCGACGATGTCGGCCAGATGGAGCAGCTTGAAGGTGAGCCGCCCGGCTCGGAGCCGCTCGGCCTGGTCGTCGATGTCCGGCAGCTTCTGCCAGATGTCGCGGGCGGCGAGCAGCATCTCGCGCAGGCGATCGAGCTCCTCCACCCGGCCGTTGCGCTCCTCGCAGGCGTTGAGGGCGAGGCCGAGGACGCCGAAGCTGTCCGGCTGGCGCAGCCAGAGGAGCGAGGTGGCCATCGACAGGTAACCGTGGATACGCGCGAAGACCATCGGCTGCGAGAAGGTGTCGCTGCCGCGAGGCGCGGTGGGCTCGACGGGAGGCTCGCCGTCGGCGATCCGGTTCGCCGTGCCGGCCAGCATCGCGCGCACCTCCTCGTCTCCGAAGCCCGCGGCGCGGGCGGTGCGAACCGCGATCAGCAGCGAGCTCGGCTGCTGCCCGTACGGGTAGTCGGAGGCGTAGACCACCTGCTCCGGCGAGATCTGGCGGTAGAAGTCGAGCAGGTCGATCGGGCTCCAGACCGACGTGTCGAAGAAGACGCCAGCCTTGCCGGCGAAGTTGGCGGCGAGCCCGGCCAGGTCGGCGATGCCCGCGTGGGCGATGATCAGCCGTGTCTCGGGATAGGCCTCGACGAGCCGGCCGAGGTCGTCCGCGATCGGTGGCAGGCCGCGCCCGCCGTGGATCAGGATCGGGACGCGCCACTCGGAGGCGATCTCGAACACCGGTGCCAGGCGCTTGTCGTCGAGGAGGAAGCGCTGCGCCCGCGGGTGGAGCTTGATCCCGCGCGCGCCGTTCTCGAGGCAGCGTCTGGCCTCGTCGATCGGGCCCTCCGACAGGTCGAGCCGCACGAACGGGATCAGCCGTCCGTCCGAGCGCTCGGCGGCCTCGAGCGTGCGGTTGTTCGCAGCGCGGAAGGCCGGATGGCGGTCCGGCTCGTCCATGCAGAACATGAACGCGCGAGACACGCCGTAGCCGTCCATGATGCCGAGCAGCTCGTCGAGCCGGCCGTTCATGCCGTCGATGTCGTCTCCGAGATGGGTGTGGGCGTCGAAGACGTCGGCGCCCTCGGGGAGCTCCTTCCGGAGCTCGGCGTCCCAGAACGAGCTGACTTCGAGCCCGCGTTCGACCGCAGCGTGCATCGCTTCCCACTCTAGCCGCCGCGCCCGGCGGTGGCCCCGCGGGCAAACGGTCATGCGCCAGCGACTAGGATCACGCCATGGCCGACATCCTCATCTACGGCGACACCGTTCGCTCTCCCGAGCTGCGGCACGAGGTTCCGCTCACGGTTCCCGACCCGTTCCTCTACGGCGAGCGCGACGGCTCCCGCTCCGTGTACGTCGGCTCGCTCGAGGTTGCCCGCGTCCGCGAGCTCGAGGGCCTGGACGTCCATGCGTACGAAGAGGTCGGCTGGGACGATCTGGTCGCGTCGGGCCTGCACCGCGAGGAGATCTACAAGCAGGTTGTCCTGAACGCCTGCCGCGCGCTCGGGATCGCGAGCGCCGTCGTCCCGCGCTACTTCCCGCTCGAGCTGGCCGACTTCCTGCGTGCCGAGGGCATCGAGCTGACGCCCGAGCGCGAGCTGTTCGCGGACCGCCGCCGCGTCAAGACCGGGGTCGAGCTCGCGGGCATCCGCCGCGCCCAGCGGGCCTGCGAGGCCGCAATGGACGCCGCGCGGGAGCTGCTCCGCGCCGCAGTGCAGAACGGCGGGGGCCTCGAGCTCGAGGGACGACCGCTGACGTCGGAACTGCTCAAGCGGCGAATCGGCGAGGTGTTCACCGAGCACGACATGCTCGCGGACGAGTTCATCGTCTCGCACGGCGCGCAGAGCGCCGTCGGGCACGACATGGGCTCAGGCCAGATCCAGGCCGACGAGTCGATCGTCATCGACCTCTTTCCGCGCGACCGCGAGACGGCCTGCTTCGCCGACATGACGCGGACGTTCGTCGTCGGCGAGCCGCCGCCGGAGATCGTCGAGTACCAGCGCCTCTGCCGGCAGGCGCTGGACGACGCGATCGGCGCGATCAGGGCCGGCGTCCCGGGCCGCGACCTGTTCGTCGGCACCTGCGAGCTGTTCCAGGAGCACGGCTACAAGACCTATCTCACGAAACAGCCGGGCGAGGTGCTCGACGAGGGGTTCATCCACGGCCTGGGGCACGGCGTCGGGCTCGAGGTGCACGAGGAGCCGGGGATGGGCGCCGCGGGCCGGGACCCGCTGGTCGCCGGCGACGTCGTCGCGGTCGAGCCCGGCCTGTACCGGCCCGGCTTCGGCGGCTGCCGGCTCGAGGACCTCGTGCTCGTCACCGAGAACGGGGCCGAGAACCTCACCGACTATCCGTACGACCTGACCCCGTAGGCCCGCCGCGGCGTCGTGGTCGATCCCCTCGAGCGCTGGCGCGACCACGGCTGGAAGCCCGACTACGCCGGGCCGCTGACCTTCGGCGCCCTGCCGCTCGTCCAGGACCCGGCGGCGCTCGACGGCATCGACGTCGCGATCGTCGGCGCCCCGACGGACGACCTCGTCTCCGACCGGCCGGGGACGCGGTTCGGGCCCCGGGGGATCCGCGCGGCGAGCTGCCCGCCGGGGCCACACCTCGAGGCCAGGGTCGACGCGTTCGCCGAGCTGCGGATGGTCGACTTCGGCGACGCCGGTGTCGTTCCCGCCGACTGGGAGCGCTCGCACCGTGCGATCGAGGAGACGGTCGGCCAGGTCGTGGCGGCCGGCGCGGTCCCGATCGTCCTCGGAGGAGACCACTCGATCGCAGGCCCGGACATCCGTGCCTGCGCCCATGCCCACGGGCCGGTCGGACTCGTCCAGTTCGACGCCCACACCGACACCGGCCGCGAGGTCTACGGCGTCGAGATCTCGCACGGCACGCCGATGTTCCGGCTCGTCGAGCAGGGGTTCGTCGACCCGCGACGCTACGTCCAGATCGGGCTCCGCGGCTACTGGCCCGGCGAGCAGGAGCTCAGCTGGCAGGCCGAGCGCGGGATCACGAGCTTCTTCATGCACGACCTGCGCCGCCTCGGGATCGAGGAGGTCGTCACGCGAACGCTCGAGATCGTGGGCGCCGGCAGCGCGTTCCTGTCGGTGGATATCGACGCTCTCGATCCGGCCTTCGCTCCCGGCACGGGGACGCCGGAGCCCGGCGGGATGACGAGCGGCGATCTCCTCTGGGCGTGCCGGGCGCTCGCCCAGGGGCTGCAGATCGTGGGCGCCGAGGTCGTCGAGGTGATCCCGACGGCCGTCGGCTCTGCAGACGTCACGGCGCTCGTCGCCGAGCGCGTCGTGCGGGAGATCCTGACGGGGATCGCCGTGCGCCGCCGGATAGGATCCCCCGGCTCGTGACGGAGACGATCGACAACCTGCTCGGGGAGACGCGCCGGTTTCCGCCGCCTCCCGAGTTCGCCGCCCAGGCGAACGCAGGCCCCGACGTCTACGAGCGCGACTTCGAGGAGCTCTGGCGCACGGAGGCGGGCCGCCTGGACTGGTTCGAGCCCTGGCAGACGCTCTACGAGTGGGAGCCGCCGTACGCGAAGTGGTACCTGGGCGGGAAGCTGAACGTCTGCTTCAACTGCGTCGACCGGCACGTCGAGGCGGGCCTCGGCGACCGCGTCGCCTACCACTGGGAAGGCGAGCCCGGGGACACGGAGACGATCACCTACGCCGACCTGCAGCGCCGGGTCGTACGGTTCGCGAACGCGCTCAGGGAGCTCGGCGTCCGCAGGGGCACGCCGGTCGCCATCTACATGGGCATGGTCCCGGATCTGCCGGTCGCGATGCTCGCCTGCACCCGGCTCGGCGCGCCGCACACCGTCGTGTTCGGCGGCTTCTCGGCCGACTCGCTGTCGAGCCGGATGAACGACATGGGCTGCGAGGTGCTCGTCACGCAGGACGAGGCGTGGCGGCGTGGTACCACGGTGCCGCTCAAGCGGACCGCCGACGAGGCGATGGCGGCGGCGCCGGGCGTTCGGGCCTGCCTGGTCGTGCGGCGCACCGGCGGCGCCGTGCCGATGGCCGAGGGCCGGGACCACTGGCTCGACGAGCTGGCATCCGCCCTCCCCGACGATCCGGAGTCGTGCCCGTGCGAGCCGATGGACGCCGAGGACCTGCTGTTCCTCATGTACACGAGCGGGACGACCGCGAAGCCGAAGGGGATCGTCCACACGACCGCCGGCTACCTCGTCGGCGCTGCGACGACGCACGACTACATCTTCGACCTCAAGGCCGAGCGCGACGTCTACTGGTGCGCGGCCGACATCGGCTGGATCACCGGCCACTCCTACATCGTCTACGGCCCGCTCGCGAACGCGTCGACGAGCGTGATCTACGAGGGCACGCCGGACTTCCCTGACAAGGACCGCTGGTGGGCGATCGCGGAGCGTTACGGCGTCTCGATCCTGTACACGGCGCCGACCGCGATCCGCGCCCACATGAAGTGGGGGCCCGAGTACGCCGCCGGGCACGACCTCTCCACGCTGCGCATGCTCGGCTCCGTCGGCGAGCCGATCAACCCGGAGGCCTGGGTCTGGTACCACGAGAACATCGGCAGCGGGCGCTGCCCGATCGTCGACACCTGGTGGCAGACCGAGACCGGCATGATCATGATCACGCCGCTGCCGGGCGTGACGACCCTGAAGCCGGGCTCGGCGACGCGGCCGTTCCCCGGTGTCGACGCGGCGGTCTTCGACGGCTCCGGCAACGAGGTGGGGCCGGGCGGCGGCGGATATCTGGTGCTACGACGCCCCTGGCCGGCGATGACGCGCGGCATCTTCGGGGATCCGGACCGGTTCCAGGAGACGTACTGGTCAAGGTACCCCGGCATCTACTTCGCCGGCGACGGCGCCCGCATCGACGACGACGGCGACTTCTGGCTGCTGGGTCGGGTCGACGACGTGATGAACGTCTCCGGCCACCGGATCTCGACGATCGAGGTCGAGAGCGCACTGGTCGACCACCCGGCGGTCGCCGAGGCAGCGGTCTGCGGTCGGAACGACGCGCTCACGGGCCAGGCGATCGTCGCCTTCGTGACCCTGAAGGGTGGTCGCGACGGCTCGGTCGAGATGCTCGAGGAGCTGCGGAACCACGTGGCCGAGGTGATCGGGCCGATCGCGAAGCCCGCCAACATCCTGTTCACGCCGGAGCTTCCGAAGACGCGCAGCGGCAAGATCATGCGCCGGCTGCTCCGCGACGTGGCGGAAAACCGACCGCTCGGCGACACGACCACGCTCGCCGATCCGACGGTCGTCGAGGAGATCCGCGAGCGCTCGGCGGCCGGCCCTGTCGACGAGTAGGAACCCGGCGCCGCGCGCCGAATGGTCCAGTCCCTCTTGAATCTGTCCGATGAGGATGGGAGACTCGCTCCTCGCGTCCGGGTCGACGGCACTCTGACGGGCGAAGCCGACAAGGTGTCGATCGACGGCTCGCCGACCAGGGACGCTTGCAAAGTCTCCAGGACGGAGCCCCCAACGGGGTCTCCGGCCTGCGCGTAGTCGGTGGCGGTACAGTCGGATGAACCGGTGATGCTCTCACGCTGGACACGGCTGCTCCGCCTCGGAGCCTTCACCGGGGCCGTCTTCGTGCTCGGCGCCGCCTCCGCCCTGGCGCTCGTCCACCGCGCGAGCGCGGCGCCGGTGGTCGTCCACGTGACCATGGAGGACTACCGGTTCGTGCTCTCGCGGCAGAAGGTCGCCGCGGGAACGATCCGGTTCGTGGTCGTGAACCGTGGCGCGACCGTGCACGACTTCGCGATCGGGCGGGTCAAGACGCGCTTGCTGAAGCCGGGCGAGCAGCAGACGATCGCCGTCCGCTTCCCGAAGTCGGCGCGCGTGCCCTACCGCTGTACGGTCGCCGGCCATGCGGCGCTCGGCATGAAAGGGACGCTCGTCGTCGGCAAGCCGAAACCGGCACCGCCGCCCGGCTCGACCGCGACCACACCGCCCCAGACGGCCGATCTGCGGCTGACCCCGATCGGCAGCTTCGATCGCCCGGACTTCATCACCTCTCCGCCGGGGGATCCGACCCGGCTGTTCGTCGTCGAGCAGCGCGGCGTGATCAGGGTCATCGACAACGGCGTCGTGCAGCCGACCCCCTTCCTCGACATCTCCGATCAGGTGCAGGCCGAGAACGAGACCGGGCTCCTCGGCCTCGCCTTCGCCCCCGACTACGCCGAGAGCGGGCTCTTCTACATCTACTTCAACCGGCACGAGGCGAACGGCAACGTGTACCTCGACGAGTACCACCGCTCCGCGGCCGATCCCGACGTGGCCGATCCGGACAGCAGCCGCGTCGTGCTCAGGATCGTCAAGCCCTACGAGAACCACAACGCGGGGATGCTCCAGTTCGGCCCCGACGGCGATCTCTACGTCGCGGTCGGCGACGGCGACAGCGGCGTCCTCAACCCGCCGGGCGCCTTTGCGCAGACGCTCGACGACCTGCTCGGGAACATCCTGCGCATCGATCCGAGGCAGAGCGGCGACCAGCCGTACACGGTCCCGGACACGAATCCGTTCGTCGGCGTCGCGGGAGCACGACCGGAGATCTGGGCGTACGGCCTTCGGAACCCGTGGCGCTTCTGGGTCGACTCGAAGACCGGCGACCTCTACCTCGGTGACGTCGGCGAAGGCGTGAGGGAGGAGATCGACCTCGTGCCCGCCGGTCACCCCGGCCTCAACTTCGGGTGGCCGTGCTTCGAGGGCAACGCGGTGTTCGATCCGACGGCCACCTGCCCGGGCGCCGTCCCGCCGCTGCTCGAGTACGGGCATTCGGGCGACCTCTGCTCGGTGATCGGAGGCGTCGTCCTGCACGACCCGCGCCTGCCCGCGCTCGACGGCTTCTTCCTCTACTCGGATCTCTGCGGCGGCGAGCTGCGGGCTCTGCACGCGGCCAACGGCGCCCTGTCCACGGACGAGGATCTGAAGCTGAACGTGCCGGGAACCGATTCGTTCGGGATGGACGCGCTCGGCCGGGCCTACGTCGTCTCGGTCAACGGCGACGTCTTCCGGATCGACCCGAGCTCTGCCAGCGGCTAGGTAAGCAGCTTCTGGAAGCGCTCGGCGTCGTCGAACGGGCCGATCAGGGCGAGGCGGAACGCCTCATCGCGCATGATGTCGCGGCCGACGCGCAGGACGTCCTCGGCCGTGACCTTGTCGAGCTCCGCCAGCACATCCGACGGCTCCGTCGCCTCACCCTCCAGCACCTCGCGCCGCAGCCCGAACATGTTCGTCCCCTGCGGGCTCTCCAGTGAGAGGACGAAGCGGCCCTTGGCGTAGGAGCGTGCCTTCTCGAGCTCGTCCGGCGGCACCGGTTCGGCCGCGATCTTCCGGAGCTCTGCGAGGACGGTCGTGACCGCCTCGTCGACGCGCTTCAGGTCGACGCCCGCCTGCGTGAAGAGCGTCCCGGAGTCGGTGTAGCCCTGGTTGGCGGCGAACACGTAGTAGGCGAGGCCGCGGCGCTCCCTGACCTCCGTGAACAGGCGGGACGACATGCCGCCGCCGAGCACGGTTCGGAGCAGCTCGAGCGCGTAGCGGTCAGGATGCTGGATCGGATAGCCGGCGACGCCGAGGCAGAGATGCGCCTGGTCCGACACCTTCTCGTGCACCCGCACCCTTCCGTTGTCGGCGAAGCTCGACGGCTGGGGTGTGCCCGCCGTGGACGCAGGAAGATCGCCGAGCAGCTCCTCGACCTTCTCGACGGCGTTCTCGCCGAGATTCCCGGCCAGGCCGACGACGATGCGATCGGGCGTGTACCAGTGGCCGACGTAGTCGCGGAAGGTGTCGCGCGTCGCGGCCTGGATCGTCTCCTTCGTGCCGAGGATGCTCCAGCCGATCGGCTGGTCGCCGTAGATCAGCTCGTCGTACACGAGCGAGATGTAGTCGCGCGGCGTGTCGACGTACATGTTCATCTCCTCGAGGATGACCCCCTTCTCGCGGTCGATCTCCTCGGGGTCGAACTTCGCGTTCCGCAGCATGTCGACGAGGACGTCCAGCGCGACGTCCCGGAACTCGGTCGCGCACCTGACGTAGTAGGCCGTGTACTCCTTGCCGGTGAAGGCGTTGAACTCGCCGCCGATCGCGTCGATCTCGGCCGAGATGTCGCGCGCCGTGGGGCGGCGCTCGGTGCCCTTGAAGAACATGTGCTCGGAGAAGTGAGCGATCCCGCTCGAGTCGCGGGTCTCGTAGCGCGAGCCGGCCGCGAGCATCACGAAGCAGGAGACCGACTGGACTTGCGGCATCGACGCCGTCAGCACCCGCAGGCCGTTCCCGAGCGTGTGTCGTTCGAACGTCGGCACGCGGTCGATGGTATAGACAGTCCCGTGAGTCACGGCGAAAGGACCCGACGGGCGATCGCCGCCCAGCCGGACTGGCTCGCACGGGTCCCGGTCGACCGGCGGCTGCCCGGCGGAGACGTCCTCTACACGGGCTGTGGGACGTCGTTCCACGCCGCGCAGACGGGCGGAGAAGCCGTGCAGGCACTCGAGCTCGTGCTGTCGCCGCAGCGCGACGCGGACGTGCTCGTCTGCGTGAGCCACGAGGGCGATACGCCGCTGACGCTCGAGGCCGCCCGTGCCTGGTCGGCTGCAGGCGCCGGCCGCCCCTCGCTGCGCAAGCGATCCGTCTGGCTCGTGACGGGCGCGCCGGAGAGCCCGCTCGCCGAGCTCGCCGAGGAGGTCATCGTCTGTGCGCCCGAGATCGAGGTGAGCTGGTGCCACACGGCGAGCTACACGGCCGCGGTGGCGGCGCTCGCGGCATTGCGCGGAGAGGACGTGTCGTGGCTTCCCGGGGCGGTCGCCGACGTGCTCGCCGGCCCGCGGCTCCCGGTCTCCGGGCACGCACGCTGGCTCGTCGCCGGGGCCGGCCGCGACTGGCCGACCGCGCAGGAGGCGGTGCTGAAGCTCCGCGAAGGAGCGCACGTCGCGGCCGAGGCCTGGCAGACCGAGCAGCTCCTCCACGGGCACCTGGCCGCCGTCGACGAGGAGGTGCGAGCCTTCGTGCTCGAGGGCCAGGGGCGGGCCGCGGAGCGGTCGCGAGACGCCGTCTCGGCGCTGGAGGCGATCGGTGCCCCGGTGACGCTCGTCCCCACGCGCCACCCGGTCGTCGACGTGGTGCCGTTCCAGCTTCTGACGGTCGATCTCGCGGAGGCGCGCGGAGTCGATCCGGACCCGATCCGACGCGACGATCCGCGCTGGGCGCGGGCGCGGGAGGTGTACGCATGAGGCTCGAGCAGGGGCTGGCGATCGTCCGTCACGTCGTGGAGGCCGCCGGGGCGCCGGTCTCGGTCTACGTGGCAGACGACCACGGCGAGATCGTCGCAGCGGCGACGATGGACGGTGCGCCGCCGGACACGCGGTTGAACGCCGAACGGAAGGCCTACACCGCCGCGCGCAGCGACGCGGAGACGACGCGCGCCCTCGCCGAGAAGGTGCGCGACGATCCCGCGGAGCTCGCGAGCTTCGATCCACGGTTCTCGTTCTTCAAGGGCGGAGTAGCGGCGTTCGAGAACGGTCGCCGGGTCGGCGCGGTCGGCGTCAGCGGCCTGCCGGGTGACGACGACGAGGCGCTGGCGATGGCGGCGATCCGAGCCGCAGGCCTCGATCCGGGCGGCGCCTAGGCCTCCACTGTCCGGGCCTGCGGGCTTCCGGCGCACTCCGTTCTGGTTTCCCCCGGGGCCTGCGGCCCTGACCCCCCGTTTTGAGCGTAGCTCGAACGTTGTGACGCGGGTGTGACGCGGATGTGCCGATTGTGTGACGACCGATCCGCCGGCGCGCGGACCCGGTCCGCTACTCGAGCCGAGTCAGCTCCTCCAGGAGCCGGTCGACCTCGGCGAGCGTGTTGTAGTGGACGAGGCCGACGCGGACGGCGCCACCGTCCTCGAGCCCGAGCCGCTTCATGATCTCGAGCGCGTAGTAGTTGCCGTGCCAGACCGCGAACCCGCGCTCGCCGAGCCGGCCTGCGACCTCGCCGGACGGTAGCCCGTCGACGGTGAACGCGAAGGTGGGAACCCGGCCTTCCATCGTCGGCAGGCCGTGCAGGCGGCATCCGGGGGGCAGCCCTGCCAGGAAGCGCTCGCCGAGCGTCCGCTCCCAGCCGACGATCGCCTCCCAGCCGATCGACTCGACGTACTCGACCGCGGCGACCATGCCCGCGAGGAGCTCGTACGCCTGCGTTCCGGTCTCGAAGCGGTGGCCGAGCGGCTGCTCCGACTGCGGGCGCACCTTGTAGGGGCGCCAGCCGGCGATCAGCTCGCGTCGTCCGAACGCGATGCCGAGGTGCGGGCCGAAGAACTTGTACGGCGAGCAGACGAGCACGTCGAGCCCGAGTGCCGCGACGTCGATCGGCCCGTGCGGCGCGAAGTGGACCGCGTCGGCCCATGCGAGTGCGCCTGCCTCGTGGGCGAGCGCGGCGATGCGGGGAGCGTCGGTGACGGTGCCGACGGCATTCGAGGCGAGCGGGAAGGCGACGACGCGGGTGCGATCCGTGAGCTGCCGCGCGAGGTCGTCCATGTCGAGGCTGCAGTCGTCGTGGATGTCGACGAAGCGAACGGTGAGCCCCTTGTCGTGCGCCAGCTCGAGCCAGGGCGAGACGTTGGCGTCGTGATCGAGGCGTGTGACCAGGATCTCGTCGCCCGGCTCGAGCTCCCGCCCGGCGGTGCGCGAGAGCGCGAAGTTGAGGGTCGTCATGTTCGGCCCGAACACGATCTCGTCGGTCGAGCAGCCGAGGAACCGTGCCGCCGTCACCCGTGCGTTGTCGAACAGCACCTCCGTCTGGCGGCTGGTCTCGTAGGGGCCGCTCACATTGGCGTTCGATTCCCGCAGATAGCCGCCGATCGCCTCGATCACCGAGTCCGGCACCTGCGTGCCCCCCGGGCCGTCGAAGAAGACGAGGTCGCGCTGCAGCGCCGTGAACCGCGCCCGCGCCCCGTCGAGATCGAACGGCGGCGTCGTGCTCATCCGGCCTCCAGGCCGTTGACCCGCCAGACGTACCGGGGCGGGGCGACGAACGACGCGCCCACGAAGCAATCACGCTCGGCCTTGGCGAGCAGCGTCCGCTGCGTCTCCCTGTCCGGCGCGGGCTCGAGCTCGACGTCGAGGCGGCATTCCAGCTCGACGAACGCGTAGCGGCCGTCGGTCTGCCGCTTGGTGACGCGGCCCGTCGCGCCTGCCGACGACGTCGTGACGGCGATCCCGACCCGCTCCGCGTGATAGGCGAGGCTGGCCAGCGTGCAGCGGGCGAGGCCGGCGAGGGCGAGATGCTCGGGCGCGAAGTTGCGCGGAAGCTGCTGCGGATCGCCGCCGTCGGCCGCGACGCGGTAGCGCCGGTCGAGCTCGATCGAGTAGTCGAGAACCTTCGCGCGCGGTTCGCTCATTCGTTTTCCAACCCTATGTCATCCGGTCCGGCGACTACCTTCCCCGCATGGAACGGCTCCGGCCGCTCAGCGAGACCGATTGCTACACCCGGCTCTACGGCCAACGGGCGCCGACCGTCACGATCATCTCGCGCGAGCCGCGGGTGCAGCCGTGGCAGGCGATGACGGGCGAGGAGCTGCGCGACGCGTTCGACGGGCGGCTCGAGGCCCGCGACGATCTGGGCCCGCTCGACGCCGAAGCCGCGTAATGCGCGCTCGAGAGGACCTGCGCACGCTGGCGCCGCCGCGCCGTCACGGTCCGGCTCGGCCCGCGTCGGCGCTACCGGTCGCGAGTAGCGTGGGTCTGTGCCCCGACGGCCACCGACAGGCGGCGCTGACGCCGCCCTGCCCGTGTCCGCACGTCCCGGACGTGCTCGCGCCGGGGCTCCGGGCCGTGTTCTGCGGGATCAACCCGGGTCGCGTCTCGGCGGCTGCCGGTGCCCATTTCGCGAACCCGCGCAACGACTTCTGGCGCCTCCTGCACGACGCCGGCTTCACGCCGAGACAGCTCGCGCCCGACGAGCAGCTCGAGCTGCCCGGCTTCGGCTTCGGGCTGACCAATGCGGCGCCCCGCACGACGCCGGGATCGAGCGATCTCCGCAAGCAGGATTTCGCCGGTGCCGCTGCGAGGCTGGAGCGAATCGCCGAGGAGCTCCGTCCGCGCCTGATCGCGTTCGTCGGCAAGGAGGCCTATCGCGGCGCTTTCGGCGAGCGTGCCGAGCACGGCCTGCAGGAGCGGCGGCTCGGCGACACGATGCTGTTCGTGCTCCCGTCGACGTCGCCGGCCAACGCGGCCGTGCCCTATCCGGAGCGGCTGCACTGGTTTCGAGAGCTGCGCGAGCTGCTGCCCTGACGCCCGCGGCAGATCAGCTTGCACGTAACCCACTCCCTGGGTGGGGAAGCCGTCCACCCTCCACCCACTGCGAGCGTAGCGAGGAAATCCGCACGCAGGTGTGTCGGATCGTGCCGGAAGCGCAACGATTGCTCCACAGCCGGCCCCGCGAGCCGGTGCGGTGGTGATATGAGCCTCAGCCGCGCCAGCGGTTCGTGATCGGCGTGCGCCGGTCGCGCCCGAACGCCTTCGGCCGCAGCTTGACCCCCGGCGGCGCCTGGCGCCGCTTGTACTCGGCGCGGTCGATCAGCGCGATCGCGCGCTCGACGGCGTCCCGGTCGAAGCCGTCGGCGAGCAGCTCCTCCCGCGAGCGGTCGTGCTCCACGTACGCCTCGAGCACGGGATCGAGAGCCGCATAGGGCGGAAGCGAGTCCTCGTCGAGCTGGTCGGGCCGCAGCTCGGCGCTCGGGGCGCGCTCGATGATCGAGGCCGGGATCAGCTCGCGCCCGGCCCGCTCGTTCAGCCGCCGCGAGAGCCGCCACACGTCGGTCTTGTACACGTCCTTGAGCAGCGCGAAGCCGCCGGCCATGTCTCCGTAGAGCGTCGCGTAGCCGACCGAGAGCTCCGACTTGTTGCCGGTCGCGAGCACGAGCCAGCCGAACTTGTTCGACAGCGCCATCAGCAGCGTGCCCCGCGCCCGCGCCTGGACGTTCTCCTCGGTCAGGTCGCGGGCTGTCCCGGCGAACGACGGCTCGAGGGCCTCCTCGAACCGGGCCACGACGGGGTCGATCGGGATCTCGCGGAAGTCGGCGCCGATCGACTCTGCGAGAAGCCGCGCGTCCGTCCTCGTCGCGTCAGAGGAGAACCGGGACGGCATCGACACGCAGTGCACCCGACCAGGCTCGAGCGCCTCGGCGGCGAGCGCGGCCGTCAGCGCCGAGTCGATCCCGCCGGACAGGCCGACGACGACGTCGCGGAAGCCGTTCTTGCTCACGTAGGCGCGCAGGCCGAGCTCGAGCGCGAGCCGCATCTGCTCGAGGTCGTCGACGAGCGGTGCGATACCTCCCGCGGCCGGCGGCGCGGCCGGCGGCGGCGCGGTCTCGAGCTCGACGACGGTCGGGGCGGGCACCTCCTCGAGCTCGCGCGCCAGCGCCCGGCGGCGCACGTCGCGCAGCCGTCGCCCGATCGCCGCGGTCGGGTCGAGGTCGACGACGAGCAGAGCCTCCTCGAACCCGGGCGCGCGCGCCAGCACCTCGCCCTCGTCGTCGAGGACCACCGAGTGCCCGTCGAAGACGAGCTCGTCCTGGCCGCCGACCATGTTGCAGAGCGCCACGAAGGCCGAGTTGTCCCGTGCGCGAGCGGCGAACATCTCCTCGCGCTCGCGGTCCTTGCCGACGTGGAACGGTGAGGCCGAGACGTTGACGAGGAGCTGCGCTCCGGCGAGCGCGAGGTCGGTGGCCGGAGGGCCGGGCTGCCACATGTCCTCGCAGATCGTCACGCCGACGAGGACCTCGCCGAGCCGGAGCAGGACGAGATCTCGCCCCGGTGCGAAGTAGCGGTCCTCGTCGAAGACGCCGTAGTTGGGCAGGAAGCGCTTCCGGTAGACAGCCTTGACCTCGCCGCCGGCGCAGACGGCGCAGGCGTTGAAGAGATCGCCGTCGAAGTGGGGCGTGCCCACGAGCGCGACGACCCCGGTGGTCTCCCGCGCGATCTCGCCCAGCGTGCGCTCGGCCGCCTGGATGAACCCGGGCCGGAGCAGCAGATCCTCGGGCGGATAGCCGGTGACGGCGAGCTCGGGGAAGAGGACCAGCTCGGCTCCGGCCTGCCGTGCCTCCTCGAGCCGGGCCAGGATTCGGTCGCGGTTGCCGTCGAGGTCGCCGACGAGCGAATCGATCTGCGCGAGCGCGAGCCTCATGGTTTTAGCCTATCAGGCGAAAACTCTGCGCAGCCCGGCTCAGGTCTTGCGGCCCACGAAGATCGCCCAGCCGAGCAGCGCGCGGTTGAACCGGAAGTACTCGTCGCGGAAGCGCGCGTGCTGCGCCCGGAACTCTTCCGCGTCCGGATGATCCGGATGCTCGGCGAGCCACTCCTCGATTGCTCTCCAGTGCAGGCTCTCGTAGTGATCCCAGTCGTCCTCCGAGGCTGCGATGACGCCCGTGACGGCGAGCCCGGCCTGCTCGAACCGCCGGACGGTCGCGTCGAGGGCGACGTAGCCCGTCGCGTCGATCCCGTCGGGAAGCGGCCACTCTCGCCAGAACGGCTCGCCGATCGCGACGAAGCCTCCGCTGCGCACGGACGGGCAAAGCGCCGCGGCCGCGTCGGCGATCGTGCCCCAGACGAACGCCGCCCCGAGGCAGAGAGCCGCATCCCAGGCCGTCGGCTCGAGCGGGAAGCTCGGCGGCGTCCGCCGTTCGCACCTCGATGAGCGACTCGAGCCCGGCTGCGGCGATCCGCGCCCGCGCCTCGTCGGCGAACGCCGGGCGCTTCTCGATGCCGAGGATCCGGCATCCGTAGGTCGCGGCGAGGATCGAGGCAGGCCCGGCCTTGCCGCAGGCGATGTCGAGGACGCGACTCTCCGGCCGTCAGGCGCAGGTAGTCGCCGAGCAGCCGGATCTTCTCGGGGCTGGTCGGGTTCTGGATCTCGTGATCGCGCTCGACGATCTCCCAGCGCCAGGCGCTAGACATGCGCGGCGATCTCGTCGAGCACCTCGGGGTTCTCGACGGAGGACAGGTCGCCGGGATCCTTGCCGAGCGCGGTCGCGCGGACGGCGCGGCGGACGATCTTCGCCGAGCGCGTCTTCGGCAGCGCGGACACGAAGACGACGCGCTCCGGGGCGAACGCCTTGCCGAGGTCGGCGGCGACGAGCGTGCGCAGCTCCTCGGCGAGCGCGTCCGAGGCGTCCGTGCCGGGCACGAGCACGCAGAAGACCCACGCGACCTCGCCCTTCACCTCGTGCGGCACCCCGACCGCGGCCGCCTCGGACACGGCCGGATGGGACACGACCGCCGACTCGATCTCGGCCGGGCCGATCCGCTTGCCGGCGATGTTCAGCGTGTCGTCGGAGCGGCCGTGGAGGAACCAGTAGCCGTCTGCGTCGACCGACGCCCAGTCGCCGTGCGTCCAGATCCCGGGAAAGCGCCGCCAGTAGGTGTCGAGGAACCGCTCGGAGTCGCGCCAGAAGCCCCGCGTCATCCCGGGGAAGGGCTTGCGGCAGACGAGCTCGCCGACCGCGCCGGTGCCGGCGAGCGAGCGGCCCTCGTCGTCGAGCACGTCCATCGCCATCCCGAGTGCCTCGAACCCGAGCGAGCACGCCTTGATCGGCATCGCCACGGAGGGTGACAGGAAGCACGCCCCGATCTCCGTGCCGCCGGAGGCGTTGATGATCGGACAGCGGCCGCCGCCGACCCGTTCGTGAAGCCACATGTACGGATCGGGGTTCCAGGGCTCGCCGGTCGTCAGCATCAGCCGCAGCGACGACAGGTCGGCCTGCGGGTCGCCGTGCGGGATCAGCGCGCGGATCAACGTGGGCGAGCAGCCGAGGATCGAGACGTTCTCCTGCTCGATCAAACGCCACAGCCGGTCGTGCGGCCAGTCCGGCGCACCCTCGGCGAAGACGATCGTCGCGCCCATCGCGCCGCCCCCGACCACCGTCCAGGGGCCCATGATCCAGCCCATGTCGGTGGCGAAGTGGATCACGTCGCCCGGCCGCGCGTCCGCCTGGTAGCAGGCCTCACGGGCGATCGAGACGAGGAAGCCGCCGTGGACGTGGACGACGCCCTTCGGCCGTCCGGTCGTCCCGGAGGTGTAGGTGAGCAGGTACGGATGCTCGGAGTCGACGGACAGCGCCTCGGTCAGCCCCGGGCAGTCCGCGGTCAGCTCGTCCCACGGGGCGACGATCACGTGCTCGAGGGAAGGCGCCTCCCTCCGTGCCTCCTCCAGGATCGCGAGCATCGGGACGGCGCGGCCGCGGCGACTCGACACCGTGGTGGTGATCGCCACCTTCGCCTCCGAGTCCTGCAGCCGCTGAGCGACGGCGGGTGCGGCGAAGCCCGAGAAGACGGGCACCTGCACGGCGCCGATGTGCGCGCAGGCGTGGGAGGCGATCGCGACCTCGGGCGACATCGGCAGGTAGATGGCCACACGATCGCCCGGTTCGACCCCGAGGCGGAGGAGCGCCTCAGCCAGCCTGACCACCTCGTGTGACAGCTCCGCGAACGTGAGCGAGCGGCGGGAGCCGTCCTCGCCCAGCCCGACGGCAGCCTCCGCGGCCGCCGACGGCCCGGCGGCCCAGCGATGGACGCAGTTCCAGGCGATGTTGAGCTTCCCGCCGGTGAACCACGTCGCCCATTCCGGGCCGCGCGAGGTGTCGACGATCTGCTCCCAGGGCTCGAAGAACTCGATCCCCATGTCCTCGATCACCGCCGGCCAGAACCAGTCGGGGTCGTCGATCGAGCGCCGCACGAGCTCGCGGTAGTCGGCGATGTCGTACCGGCGCATGAGCCGGTAGACGTTCGACCGCTCGAGCACCTGCTCGCTCGGCGTCCAGACGATCTCGGTCACGGCGCGAAGCGTAGTCCTTGCGCAGCAAAGCTAGTGGCTGCTAACTTAGTGCGGACTAACAGGCAAGGGGAGGTTCGATCCGGTGAAGGCACGTCTGCTCGAGATTGCTCTGGCCAAGGAGAACCGCAAGTGGTGGACGCTGCTCGCGGTCTCGTTCGGCCTGTTCATGATCATGCTCGACAACACGGTCGTGAACGTCGCGCTGCCGTCGATCGCGCAGTCGTTCCACGTCAAGCTGAGCGAGCTCGAGTGGGTGGTCGTCGGGTACGCGCTCTCGTTCGCCACGTTCATGCTGACCGGCGGGAAGCTCGCCGACCGCTACGGGCGGCGGCTGCTGTTCATCATCGGCCTGGTCATCTTCACCGGGGCGTCGCTCGCGTGCGGCCTCGCGACCGATGTCAACTTCCTGATCGGCGCCCGCGTCGTCCAGGGCGTCGGCGCAGCGATCATGAATCCGGCCACCCTCAGCATCATCACCGCGACCTTCCCGCCGAAGCAGCGCGGCATGGCGATCGGGATCTGGGCCGGCGTCTCGGCGATGGCGCTGGCGATCGGCCCGCTCGTGGGCGGTGCGCTCACCGAGTACGTCCACTGGAGCTGGATCTTCTTCGTCAACGTGCCGGTCGGCGTGATGGGCATCGTCATCACGCGCTGGGCCGTCGACGAGAGCCGCGACACCTCGCACGAGCAGCGCCTCGACGTTCCCGGCCTGGCGACATCCGGCATCGGCCTCTTCGCGCTCACGTACGGCCTGATCGAGGCGAACAGCTACGGCTGGACGTCGACGCGGATCCTCGCGCTCTTCGCCGTCGCGGTCGTGTCCCTCGTCGCCTTCGTCCTCCTGGAGCAGCGTCAGCGGCTGCCGATGCTCGACCTGTCCCTCTTCCGGAGCCGCACCTACACGGGCGCCAACCTGGCGATGCTGCTCGTCTCGCTGGCGATGTTCGGCATCTTCTTCTTCAACTCGCTGTTCTTCCAGGGAATCCTGGGCTACAGCCCCGTCCAGACGGGCGCGCTCTTCCTGCCGATGACGATGCTGATCATCCTCGTCGCACCCCAGGCGGGTCGCCTGTCCGACCGGATCGGCTCGCGCTGGCTGATCGGGACGGGGCTCAGCTTCGTGACGCTCTCGCTGCTCCTGTTCGCCCAGCTCGACGCGGGCTCGACCTTCTGGAACATCCTGCCGGGGCTGGTGACCGGCGGCTTCGGCATGGCCCTGGCGATGACGCCGACGACCGCGGCCGCGATGGGATCGGTGCCGGTCGACAAGGCCGGTGTCGGGTCGGCGGTGCTGAACGCCTTCCGCCAGGTCGGAGGCTCCCTCGGGATCGCCGTGATGGGCGCGGTCGTCGCCAGCCAGGTCAGTGTCCCGCGGACGAGCCCGGCCTGGCCGAGCGAGTTCGTCGACGGGTACCACCTCGCTCTGTACGTCGCGGCGGCGATCGCCTTCATCGGCGCGGTCGTGGCCGTCGCCATGGTGCGGCAGGTCCGTCACGTGGAGCCGAGCGAGGCGGCCGTCGCAGCATGAGCGCAGACCCCGTCCGCCCGCGTCTTCCCGCCGTCGAGCGCCGGGCCGCGGTGGTGGACGCGGCCCTGCGCGTGTTCGGCGAGGGGAGCTACGACGGAGCGACGACGGCCGGGATCGCGCGCGCCGCCGGCGTCAGCGAGCCGATCCTCTACCGGCATTTCGGGTGCAAGCGCGACCTCTACTTCGCCTGCCTCGACGAGATGTGGCAGCGATTGAGGGCCGAGGTCGAACAGATGGTCGCCGCCGAGCCCGACGCGCGGGAGTGGCTGTTCGCCATGCCGAAGGCGGCGCTGGCGCTCCGTGAGCAGGGCATTCACCCGAACCAGCTGTGGATCCAGGCGCTCAGCGAGGCCGGTGAGGACGCGGAGGTCCGCCGTTACCTGCGCAGGCACATCCGCGAGGTGCACCGCTTCGTCGCCGAGCTGTACCGGCGCGCCCAGTCAGAAGGCGGGATGCCCGCCGACCGCGACCCGGACGCCGAAGCCTGGATCGGCATCGGCATCGGCCTGCTCCGCTCGGTCCAGGACCGCCTCGGCGGCCTCCTCACCCCCGACGACTTCACCGCGATCCTGACCGCCCGCCGAGCCTCCCTGCTCGGCCCGACGTAGCTTTTCCCTGCAGCCCTCGTCACTTCGCCACGAGTGGCGGCGAAGCCCGGGCTCAGCCCGGGCGTAGCTCGAGCCCTTGGCCACGCGCTCCCCGGGGGAAGGGGGCACACGGGGGAAACCGGCCGTTTCCCCCGTGAAATGAGTGAGACCCCCGGCTGCGGCCACCCGGGGGTCTCACTTGGACTGCGTGCACATCGGATAGCGCGGCGGTGCCCATAAGACTCGACCCTGCGGCCCAGTCGAGCCCTGGAGCCTCGCGCGACTATCGGCGTGCCCCCCGCTTCGGGCTTTCGCCCTGCAAGGTGCCGCCGACTGTACTGCCCTTGTCCGAAAAAGTCAAGTAGCAATGTGAAGTGATATTCGCTACAGTCACTTCACGTGACCGAGCGGGACAAGGTGCGGGAGACGGAGCGGCGCATGGAGCAAGTGGGGCTCGAAGGATCCGACGACGTAGCTGCGTCGCTGACGCAGGTCAGAGGAGCCGTCGGAACCGGGCAGGCCGGACACGCCGCCGAGCTCGGTGAACGCGTGCGGCGGCTCCGGATCGAGGCCGGCCTCTCGCAGACCCAGCTTGCCGCTGGACGGTTCTCGAAGGAGTACGTGAGCCAGATCGAGCGCGGCAAGACGCGTCCGACGGCCGACACGCTCGTCTGGCTCGCCGAGCGGCTCGGGGCCGATCCGGCCTTCTTGACGAGCGGCGTCTCCTCCGGCGACCGCTACCGGTGGGAGGCCGCGCTGGCACGCGGCGAGGCGCTCGTCGAGCAGCACCGCTACGACGAGGCGGTTCGCGAGTTCGAATCGAC
Organism: uncultured Actinomycetes bacterium; assembly: GCA_963742925.1. Lineage (GTDB taxonomy): Bacteria > Actinomycetota > Thermoleophilia > Gaiellales > Gaiellaceae > PALSA-612. Next base: position 116,678 of record CAVUNV010000002.1, read on the forward strand.
GCTGGACGCGGCCAGGGCGCTGGGCGCCGTCGATCTGACCGTCCGCGCGCTCGCCGGCCAGGCCTGGGCCCGCCAGGAGCTCGGTGAGCTCCAGCCGGCGATCGACCTGCTGCTGGAAGCGCGGGGGCTCGCCGAGGGCCCGCCCTTCAGCGACGTCGAGCGCGCCGACATCCTCTTCCGGCTCGGCGTCTGCCGGTACAAGCTGTCCAGTATCTCCACCTCGGCAGCGCTTCTCGACGAGGCGATGCTGCTTGCCGACCGGACGAGCCTGCCCTGCGACCGGCTGCGGGCCGAGATCCTGCTGTGGCGCTCGCGCTGCTACCGGCGTCAGCGGGACTACCTCGCCGCCCGTGAGAACGTCCAGCGGGCGCTCGAGCTCGCCGAGGCGCTGCAGCATCCCGGCATGACGGCGGACGCCTACTTCCAGGCGTCGCTCGTCGCCGAGCGCGAGGGACATCTGGTGCTCGCCCGCTCGTACGCCGAGCGCGCGAGGTCGGGCTTCGAGGAGATCGCAGATCGCGCCACCGTCGGCCGTCTCCTGAACAACCTCGGCGGCCTCACCTACATGCTCGGCAAGCCCGAGGAAGCCCTGGGGTATCTGAAGGATGCGTTCCGTGCGCTTCTCGACCAGGGGAGTGACATCGAGGCCGCGCACGTGGTTTGCTCGCTCTCCGAAGTCCACCTCGGAATGGGTCGTTTCGAGGAGGCCGAGGCCGAGGCCCGCAAGGCCCTCGAGCTGCTTGGCGATCGGGTCGACTATCTGTCCGAAATCGGCACCGCCCAGTTGGCGCTTGGCCGCTCCCTGATGGAGCAGGATTGCCTCGACGAGGCTCAAGAGATTCTCCGCGCCGCCGATAGGAGCTTCGAGCAGTTGGCATCGGTCAGCCACCGGGCGTCCGCCTGGATCGCGCTCGGCGACCTCGCCCACCGGCGAGACGACGATCGCGATGCAGCGCGGCTGTATCGGCGGGCAGCCGAGGCTCTGCAGGACGTTCGCTTCTAAGGCAAAGCCCCTCGGGGCCGACAAGGAGGAGTCGCGATGAGCAAGGCGAGGATTCTCTTCATCCTCACCACCGTCGTACTCGTCGCCGGGCAGCTCGCCATCGTGGGGCAGTTCGGCATGTTCGACGGCAAGTAGAGACGTAGGCAGCCGGGGCGAGAGCGGCCGCGAGTCCCCGCAAGCATTTCGTCGCTCTCGCCCTATCCATGTCCTCTTCCTGAGCTCTGAACGGCCCGGCTACACTCGATGCGTGCGCGCTCGAGGCCTCGCCGCAGCGGCCCTCGTCGCATCTGGAGCGCTCCTCGTCACCGCCTGCGGCGGCTCTGCCCGGCAGACGGCCGCGAAGCCGAAGCCGCCCCCGGCCGGGTCGATCGCGGCGATCCTGGCTCGGCCTGGAGCCAACATCAGCGCCGTTCCGGGCACAGAGGACTACGCGCCGGGGCCCGTCCGCGTCTCCTTCCTGCTGATCGACAACCAGGGTGCCCCGGTCAACCGGCCGGCCGCGCACGTGTGGGTGGCAGCCTCGGACGACGCCCGCCCGTTCACGCAGACGACGGCGGCTCTCCAGCCGGTGGGCCTGCCCGGATCGGAGGCGGCCGCGAATGACGTCACGAAGCTCTACGTGGCGCATTTCAGCGTGCCTCGCCCGGGGATCTACACACTCGTCGCCCAGACGACGGCGCGCGGCGGCAAGCCGATGCAGGCGGAGCTCCACATCCAGGTGCGGAAGCATCCGCAGGCGCCGGCGGTCGGCTCGCCTGCGATCGCGTCGCAGACGCCGACGATCGCCGGCACCCACGGCAACCTGAAGATGCTGACCACGAGGACGCCGCCCGATACCGCGCTGCTTCGCTATTCGGTCGCCGGCTCGCTTGCGGCTCACAAGCCGTTCGTGCTCGTCTTCGCGACGCCGAAGTTCTGCACGAGCCGCACCTGCGGGCCGGTCGTGGACGTCGTCGATGCGGTGCGCAAGCAGTTCGCCGGCAGCGACATCCGCTTCATCCACGTCGAGATCTACAAGGACAACAACCCCGGCAAGGGTGACAACCAGTGGGTGAAGCAGTGGCATCTGCCGACCGAGCCGTGGACGTTCCTCGTCGGCGCCGACGGACGGATCAAGGCGCGGTTCGAGGGCTCGGTGTCGACGGGCGAGCTCGCAGCCGCCGTGCGGCAGCATCTGTCGTAATCCGGCCCGCTAACGTTCAGCCCGTGGAGGCAAGCGCCGAGCCGGTGCAGCTGACGAGCCTGGCTGTCGCGGGTGGCTGCGCGGCCAAGTATGCGGCGGGGCGGCTCGAGGAGCTGCTCGCCGGGCTCCTGCCGGCCGACGCCGAGAATCTGCTCGTCGGGCTCAACCCGGCCGACGACGCGGCGGTCTACCGGCTCGACGACGAGCGGGCGCTCGTCTTCACCGTCGACTTCTTCCCGCCCGTCGTCGACGACCCCGCCGACTTCGGCGCGATCGCGGCGGCGAACGCGCTCAACGACGTCTTCGCCATGGGCGGGGTGCCGCTGCTCGCGCTCTCGGTCGCCGCCTTCCCCGAGGAGCTGCCGGTCGCCATGCTGGCGGCGATCATCGGCGCCGCCGACGAGACGGTGCGCTCGGCGGGCGCGATCCTCGCCGGCGGGCACACGATCCGCGATCACGAGCCGAAGTACGGCCTCGCCGTCGTCGGCACCGTGCGTCCCGACGCGGTCTGGCAGAAGTCGACCGCCCGCCCCGGCGACGCGCTCTTCCTGACCAAGCCGCTCGGCACCGGGCTCGTCCTGCACGGCCACAAGCGTGGGCTCGTCGGCGACGGGGAGCGCGACGGCGCCGTGGCGTGGATGCGGACGCTGAACCGCTCCGCCGCCGACGCCGTGCGGCCGTTCACGCCCAGCGCGGTCACGGACGTCACCGGGTTCGGCCTGGTCGGCCACGCGCACGAGACGGCGTCGCGGAGCGGCGTGCGGATCCGGATCGACGCCGGCCGGCTCGTCGCCCTGGACGGCGCGCTCGAGGTCGCTCGGGCGGGGGAGCGGACCGGCGGCGACTCCCGGAACCGCGACTTCGTCGGCGACCGGGCGACGACCGACGGTATCCCGGACGAGCTCGTCGCGCTGGCGTTCGACCCGCAGACCTCGGGCGGGCTGCTCGTCGCCGTGCCGGCGGAACGGGCCGCGACGCTGCAGGCCGCGTTCGACGCGGCCGGGTTGCACCTGACCCGGATCGGCGCCGTCGAGGAAGGCGAGGGCGTTGTCCTCGCCTGAGCTCAGCGTCGCCTCGGGCCGGGCGGCACGACTCCGCGCGATCGCCGTCAGCCCGCGCCTGTTCGTCTGGCTGGCGCTCGGCTCGGCGGTCAGCCTCTACCTGATCCTGATCACGGGAGCCACCGTCCGGCTGACCGCCTCCGGGCTCGGCTGCGACAACTGGCCGGGCTGCCAGGCCGGGCAGCCGTTCCCCGAGAAGGGCTACCACTCGTACATCGAGTTCGGGAACCGGCTCGTCGGCGCCGTCACGATCGCGCTCACGCTCGCCGCAGCGCTCGGCGCCTTCCGTGTGCGCGAGCTGCCCCGGCCGAAGCGGCGACTGGCGCTCGCCGTCTTCATCGGCACGCTCGCTCAGGCGCCGCTCGGCTACTTCACCGTCCGGTTCCACCTCAACCCGTATCTCGTGATCTCGCACTTCCTCCTCTCGGCGGTCGTGCTCGCCGGCGCCGTCGTCGTCGCGCTGGCGGCGCTCGAGCTTCGCTACGGAGGGACGGCGCCGCTCGTTCCGCGAGAGCTGCAGCGCATCATGCAAGTGGCTGCGGTCGCCGCCCTCGTCCTGCTGGTCAGCGGCACGATCACCACCGCGTCGGGGCCGCATCCGGGCGACTCGTCGAAGGTGCGCCGGCTCTGGCGACTCGGCAGCGCGATCTACGTCCACGCCGGCGCGACTGCAGTCTTCGGCGTGTGCTTCCTGTTCGCGCTCGGCTATCTCGCCGCCCGCCGGGCTTGCTCGCCGCGACTCTTCCTCCTCTCGAGCGGGGTGCTCGGTCTCCTGCTCGTGCAGATGGCGATCGGCGAGGCGCAGTACCGCACCCACCTGCCCTGGTGGCTCGTGCTGATCCACGTCGCCGTCGCCGGCGCCGTCTGGGTGGGGATCGTCGCGCTCGCCGCGCTGTTCCGCCGCCCGCTCAGCTGGCTCGCCCCTGTCCGTACACTGGACTGAATGTCAGGCGAGCTCAAGATCGAGCGTCGCCCCGAGGTCGAGCGCCCGGTTCTGATCGCCGCCTTCCGGGGCTGGAACGACGGCGCGCAGGGGGCATCGCTCGCCGGGGGATACCTCGCGAAGACCTGGAACGCGGAGAAGTTCGCGTCGATCGATCCGGAGGAGTTCTACGACTTCCAGGCGACGCGGCCGCAGGTCTCGCTGGTCGACGGCATCACGCGCCGCATCGACTGGCCGGACAACGACTTCTACGACGCACACCCGGAGGGGCTCGGCCGCGACGCCCTGCTCCTGCTCGGCGTCGAGCCGAACCTGCGCTGGCGGCGGTTCTCGAGCCTGATCGTCGATCTCGCGGTCGAGCACAAGGTGGAGCTGGTCGTGACGATGGGCGCGCTGCTCGCCGATGTCCCGCACACGCGTCCGGCTCCGGTCACCGGCACCGCCAGCGACACCGAGCTGGTCGAGCGCCTCGGGCTCCAGGTCTCCCGCTACGAGGGGCCGACCGGCATCGTGGGCGTCCTCCACGACGCCTGTCGCGCGGCGTCGATTGCCTCCGTGAGCCTCTGGGCCGCCGTGCCTCACTACGTGTCGCTCGCTCCGAGCCCGCGGGCCGCGCTCGCGCTCTGCGAGCGGCTCGGCGACCTGCTCGAGGCCCCGATCGACACCGCCGAGCTCGAGCAGGCGGTCGACGCCTACACGCAGCGCGTCACCGAGGCCGTCTCCACCGACGAGGACACCGCCGAATACGTCCAGGAGCTCGAGCGCCGCTCCGAGATGATCGACGAGGACGACCTTCCGACCGGCGACTCGCTCGCTGCCGAGCTGACGCGCTTCCTGCGCGAGCGCGACGAAGAGGACACTCCGCCCGACGTCGCCAGCGACCAGTAGCCGTCCGCAGCGCTGCGAGTGGTCGAGCCTCGCCGGCGACCCGCTCTATCTCGCCTACCACGACGAGGAGTGGGGCGTTCCCTCGCGGGACGACCGGCACCTGTTCGAGCTGCTCGTGCTCGAGGGCGCGCAGGCCGGCCTCTCCTGGTCGACGATCCTGCACAAGCGCGAGGGCTACCGCCGGGCCTTCGCAGGGTTCGAGATCGAGCGTGTGGCCCGCTTCGGCCCGGCCGACGTCGAGCGCCTGCTCGGCGACCCGGGCATCGTGCGCAACCGGCTCAAGGTCTCTTCCGCGATCGAGAACGCACGGCAGGTGCTGGCGGTGCAGGCCGAGCGCGGCAGCCTCGCCGACTACCTGTGGGAGTTCGTCGGCGGCGAGCCGATCGTCGGGCGCCGGCGCAGCATGGCCGACATCCCGGCCGAGACCGCCGAGTCGCGCGCGCTGAGCAAGGATCTGAAGCGCCGCGGCTTCCGCTTCGTCGGCCCGACGATCTGCTACGCCTTCATGCAGGCGACGGGCATGGTCAACGACCACGTCACCTCGTGCTTCCGCTACGGCGAGCTCGCGCCCCGGGTCTAGGTCGTCTTGCCCTGGTCCCAGGCGAGCCAGCGCTCGGGGGTGATGACCACGGCCGTCCGGCCCTCGAACCACAGGGCCTCCTCGAACTCGGGCGGGATCGCGCCGAGATAGCGCATCTCCATCTTCTCCGTCAGCTCGCGGACGGCGGGCTCGTCCTCCACGAGCTCGGCGAGGCCGTAGCACACCACCGATCGGGGCGTCTTGGTCGGGTCCTCGACGCGTGGATCGAGGTCGACGCACATCGTGGCGTGCGGGTCGCGCCGCAGGTTCGTGAGATGCCTCCGGCTGTTGCCGAGCGTGAGGTGGAAGCGGCCGCCCTCCCAGATGTACCAGATCGGTGTCAGGTGTGGCCAGCCGTCCTCGCGCTGGGTCGCGAGCCGTCCGACGAGCTTTCGCAACAGGAACTCCTCGCGCTCCTCCGGGGTCAGCGAGTTCCGCCGGGTCGCCGTCGTCAGGTCGAGAAGATGCGCTCGCTCCGTCACGGATTGCACTCTGACAGAGTCCACGCATGCCCGAGGACTACTTCGGCGAGCGGGTGGCGGCGCGGTACGACAACGACGCAGCGATATTCGACCCTGCCGTAGTCGACCCGGTCGTCGACTTCCTCGTCGAGCTTGCGCGGGACGGAGCCGCGCTCGAACTCGGTATCGGGACAGGGCGGATCGCGCTGCCGCTGTCACAGCGCGGCGTTCGGGTGCACGGCATCGACCTCTCGGCGGCGATGGTCGCGAGACTGCGGGCGAAGCCGGGCGCGGAAGACATCGAGGTGACCGTCGGCGACTTCGCGGCGACCACGGTCGAGGGGACGTACTCGGTCGCCTACCTCGTCTTCAACACGATCATGAACCTGACGACCCAGGACGAGCAGGTGGCGTGCTTCCAGAACGTCGGCGCGCACCTCGAGCCGGGCGGCTGCTTCGTGATCGAGGTGATCGTCCCCGATCTGCAGCGACTTCCGCCGGGGCAGACGTTCGTGCCCTTCGATGTCAGTCCAGCCCACCTCGGGTTCGACGAGTACGACGTCGTCAATCAAGGGCTGATCTCACACCACTTTGGAAGGCGCGACGACGGCTTCTTCGAGAGGGGATCGATCCCGTTTCGCTACGTGTGGCCGGCGGAGCTCGACCTGATGGCGCGGCTCGGCGGGATGCGGCTGCGTGAGCGCTGGAGCGGCTGGAAGCGCGAGCCGTTCACGAGCGAGAGCACCAAGCACGTCTCCGTCTGGGAGAAACCTCCGGGCTAGCCGAACGTGAAGGCGTAGGCCGAGACGCCCGGCGTGAAGTGCAGGTTGACGCGTCCGTCCGCGTCGTGGCCCTGGTCGACGAGCGTGTACAGCCGGTCCTGGGTGACCTGCACGCGGCGCACGAGCTTGCCGTTCAGGAACACGTCCACGGAGCCCTTCCCGCCCAGGACGAGGTGCACCCTGCGGGCGAGGAAGTGGAGCGCGAGCACCGCGTTCTCGGCCGGCGACGGCGCGTTGCGGCCCGACGTTCCAGTCGCCGCCGTAGGCGAGCTGGCTCTGGTCGAGCACGAACGGGAGGGTGTACTTCGCCATGCGCCCCGGCCTGAGCGGGGAGCCGGCGTAACGATCGAGCCGGGCCGAGCCGAGGTAGGACTCGGGGGTGACGCCGTAGCCGGGCGTGTGGTCGGCGAGGTGCACAGCCTTCGGAAGCGCGGCGTCGCGTTCCGCGAGCAGCGAGCGGATCGCGTCCTCGGTCTTCGAGTACTCGCCCTCGCCGAAGTGGGCCTCGCGGACACGTCCACGAGCGTCGATCAGGTACTCGGCCGGCCAGTACTGGTTGCCGTAGCTGTTCCAGGTGCCGTAGTTGTTGTCGATCGCGACCGGATAGCGGACGCCGTACTCCTTCGTCGCCGCCCTCACGTTCGACACGTCGTGCTCGAAGGCGAACTCCGGCGTGTGCACGCCGACGATCACGAACCCGTCGTTGGCGTACGTGCGGTACCACGTCTCGAGATACGGCAGCGTCCGCAGGCAGTTGATGCAGGAGTACGTCCAGAAGTCGACCAGCACGACCTTGCCGCGCAGGGCTGTCAACGTCAGAGGCCGTCCACCCGGCGTGTTCAGCCACTGCCGGATGCCGTGGAAGTCGGGCGCCGCGCCGTAGTCCTTCAGGCCGCTCAGCGTCCGCTTCTTGTGGACAACCGGCTTGCCGCTCGGCCACGTTCGTGCCCCGCTGGTACGCGCCCTGTCCGGCCGGGCTCGCCTCGGTCTGTTGCTGCAGGAAGTGCGTCCAGTTCGGGAGCCACTTCTGGAACCTCGTGTCGAGGTTGAAGACGAGCGCCAATGCCGCGGCGGCGACGACGACGCCGAAGAGCACATGGAAGCGCTCGACCCCCGCTTTCAGCCGGCCGGAGGCACGGCGGCCTCCGATCGCGACGGCAAGCAGCACCACCGCCACGCCGATCGTGTACGCGACAGCGACCGCGACCGTCTTGAACCCGAAGTCGAGCGACGCGGCGGAGCTCGTGACGAACGCGATCGCCGGCCCGCCGCACGGGACGAAGACGAATCCGAGCGCGCAGCCGAGGAGGAAGCCGCCGCCGAGATCGCTCGACGGCCCGCGGGCCAGTCGCGCGAGGGGCCGCTCGATCATTGCGCCGAACTGGGGGACGATCAGCGTGGCCGCGATCACGAACAGGAGGCCGATCGAGATGTTCCTGAGCAGATCCTGGGGCAGCCCGAGCTGGTCGAGGATCCAGACCGCGAACAGCACCGACACGAGGAAGCAGGTGACGAGGCCCGCGACGATCGCGTAGGGCCGCCGCCGCCCGCCGCTCGCCCCGCCTGCAAGCACGATCGGCAGCACGGGCAGGACGCACGGCGAGATCGCCGTGATCAGCCCTGCGACGAAGGCCAATCCGATTGCTAGGAGCATTCGACCCTTATTCGGTCGAGTGTGCCTGCTCGGGTGTTACAGAGGTATTACTTGTCGGCTCTGGACTTGTCGGCTCCGGGGCTTCGGGCTGCGCAGCAGCGGTCTCGGCGGCCGGCTGGGCCGTGGCCTGAGCCTCGCCCGCTCCGACGCGCTTCTTGCGACGCCGTCTGCGCCGCGACCGGCGTGGAGGCTTGGGCTCCGGGAGGTCCTCGGCCAGTGCAGCGGCGATCTCCTCGACCGTCCCGATCTCCTCGCGGGCGCCTTCGAGCAGCTTCGTCGCGCGCGGCGTGTACCCGTCTGCCGACGCGAGCAGGGCAGCGGCGACGGGCAGCGGCAGCTCGCGAACCGCGACGACGAGCTTGGCCGCGTTCTCCTCGTGCCGGTGGCCGCGGGAGTTGGCGAGCGCGCCGAGCAGCCGCTTCGCCTCCGGGAACTCGCCGCTCGCCTTCCGGTCGAGCGCCTTCCGCGCGGCGCGCGCGAGCTTCCACGTCCAGCGGGCGAGGATCTGCTCGGGCGCATCGGGCTTGCCGGCCCCGATCGCCTGCAGCAGCGTGCGGACACCCGGCTGGCGGTCCTTGTCCCACGTGGGCGCCTGCGTGACCAGCGTGACGAGGTCGTCGAAGCTCGCCCGGTCGACACGCATCGAGACGCGGTCGGCGAGCGCCATCATCCGCAGCCGGCGATTCGGATTCTCTGCCGCGCACGTGAACAGGAACTGTTCGAGCGCCACCTTGCTCGCCCGCCCGTCCGTGAACTTCTGGACGAAGCCGTCGCGCTCCTCGAAGCGGAGGTTGCGGCCGGCGAACGTGGCCCAGTAGCGCTGCTCGTCGTCGTCGAGGTAGCGCGGGTCGATCCGCTGCCACTCGCGCGCGATCACGCTCATCCGGCGCTTGACGTCCGGCGTGACGGGGACGAGCCACGGTGCCGGCGTCAGCCTCCGCCGCGCCCGGCGCTGCATCCGCCGCCGCGGCGTCGGGATCACCCGGGCGCCCTCGCGGTAGAAGTCGGCGTCGAGCAGCGAGTGCAGCGTCACCACGCGCTCGGAATGGGTTGCGCCCTTGTTGATGAAGTCGACGACGATCCCGGCCTCCTTGCGCGGATGGATCCGCATGATCCGGCCGATCCGCTGCTGGTAGACGCGGCGGCTCGCGGTCGGCGCCAGGTGCATGACCACCGTCGCACGCGGTGAGTTCCAGCCCTCGGCGAGCAGCATGGCGTTGATCAGGACGTTGATCTCGCCGCGCTCGTAGGCCGCGAGCGTCTCGGCGAGCTGCACGGGCGGCGTCCGGCCCGACACCGCCACGGCCTTGAGCTCGACCGCGCGGAACTCCTGCGCGAGGTTGTAGGCATGGTCGACGCCGGCCGCGTAGACGATCCCGGGCGTGTCGCCGAAGCGGTCGCGGTACAGGCTGGCGGCGGCCTGGTTCAGCGCCTGGTGATCCAACACCTTGGCCAGCTCCTGCTGGTCGAAGTCGCCGCCGACGATCGGCACCGAGTTGATCGCGGCCACCGGCGGGACGCGCAGGCAGCGGAGCGAGGCGATCAAGCCGCGCCGGGCCGCGTCCTGGAGCGGCAGATCGTCGACCGAGGCCGGGAACACGTCCGCGACCTGCTTCGCGATCAGCTGCTCGGTCGCGGTCATGCCCACGTAGAGCGGCTCCGGGAAGCTGCGGATCGCCGCGCTCGTCTTCTCGCCGAGAGCGGTGTGCGCCTCGTCGCAGATCACGAGCTGGTACGCGTCGCGGCGGAGGTCGCCGACGTGCCGCGCGAACCAGGCGTAGGTCTGGATCGTGATCGGGCTCGTTGCGGGGAGGGGCTTGGCATCGACGATCTCCGGGGTCAGGCGGGCGCCGTAGCCCTCGTCGGTCAGCTCGCGTATGAACTGGCTCACAAGCAGGCGGCGATGGGTGAGGATCAGGACTCCGATCGACCGCGCCGCTTCGACGAAGCCCGCGGCGGCGATCGTCTTGCCCGACGCGGTCGGATGGCGGAAGCGATAGCGGCGGACGGCGCCGGGATCGGGTGGCGCGGCCTCCTCGATCTCGTCGACGCCCTCGAGCACGCCCTCGAGCTCGTCGTCCTCGTCCTCGTCCTCGTCGACCGTGGGCTCGGTGTGACCGTTCGCCCCGTTGCCGTTCTCGGGCCCCGGCTGATTCGCAGCGATCAGCTCGGTGAGCATGCCGGCGAGCGCGTCGATCTGATGGCGGCGCAGCTCGGTGCCGGAGGCGAGGTGCGGCGGCTTCTCGCTGAGGACGCGCTCCAGCCCGAGCATGAGGGCGAAGCGCACCTTCCACTCCGGGGTCGGCCGCGCCTGGCCCGCCTCGATCTCGGCCAGAGCCTCGTCGAGGGCCTGCCGCCGCGCGGTGCCCGGCGCGAGCACGACGGCAGGATCCTCGCCCTCGTGCAGGAACGGCTCACCCGCCCAGGTCGAGGCCTGGAGCGCGGTGGCCTCCAGGCCGTCCGCCCCGAGCGGAGCTTTCGTCGGCTGGTCGATGATCTTCTGCATGCGCGCAGCACGCGCCGGTGCTGCAACTTTCGAGAAGGTGCGCCCGCGAGGCTCTGCAGGCGGCGCTTCTCAAAGCATAACGAATCGAGCGGCGGGCGCTGGCGATTCGCGCTTTCCGTCAGCCGCCGAGCCCGCCGAAGATCGCGAACGGATTCTTCGGCGCGACCTCCCAGACGAGCTCGCCGCCGGCCTCGACCTCACCGTGCAGCCGCTTGGCGAGCTGCTCCGCTTCCTCGCGCGAGTCGGTGCCGATGATCAGGAACTGCCAGCGCCGCACGACCTGGAGGCCCTCCTGCTCGAGCTGGTCGGCGAGGGCGTCCGCCTCGGGATGCGATTTGCACTCGACCCGGACCTCCCAGGGCGCATAGCCCTGCTCCCGGGCCTCCTCCTCCCACGACTCGTGCTCGGGCTCGTCGTCCCAGCGGTCCTCGTCGGCGAGCCAGTGCTCGAGCCGCACGGCGACCGGCTCGATGCCCGCCTCGCCGAGCTCGGCTTCGACGACTTTCTGCGCCTGCTCGGCCTGGGCCCGGGCCGACGCGTAGACGAAGATCGTCTCGTCGTCCCGCGAGACCGCCAGGCGGTGCTGCTCGAGATCCTTCGCGAGCTCGCTCGCCTGCGAGCCGAGGCCGTGGCCGAGCCGCGTGAGGAAACCGCCCGCGTGCTCTTCCTCGAGCTCGATCCGGATGCGCCAGTCGTCCTGTGCCATGCAGGCTGCAGGCTACCCGCGAACCCTGTGGGCAGGCGCCGTTTGGCACACATTCGTCACAGGTGCGTTTCACACGCGTGACGATTTTCCGGCTACGCTCAAAACCGGGGGGCCAGGGCCGAAGGCCCCGGGGGAAACGAATAGAGCCGAGCGTCGCAGGCCCCGGGGGAAACGAATGGAGCAGAGCGCGCCTGCTCGAAGCCGCGCTCGCGGGCACTGCCGCCGGCGCCGGCGGGCTAGTCGTGCCCAGAGGCGAGCTCGCGCGAGCGTTCCATCGCCGCCTGGATGGCGTTCAGGAACGCCGCTCGCACGCCCGCCTGCTCGAGCTCGTGGATCGCCCGGATCGTCGTTCCGCCAGGCGACGTGACCGCCTCGCGAAGCTCGACCGGGTGCATCTGCTCGTCCCGCAGGAGCACGGCCGTGCCGAGCATCGTCTGGACGACGAGTTGCGTCGAGATCTCGCGCGCCAGGCCGAGCAGGATGCCCGCCTCGATCATCGCCTCGGCGAGCAGCGCGAAGTACGCGGGCCCCGATCCGGAGACCGCGGTGACGGCGTCCATGTACGTCTCCGGGAGGCGGACGACCGGTCCGAGGTGGAGGAGTACCTCCTCGGCGACGGCGACGCTCTGCTCGGACGCGTGGGCGCCTGCGCAGAGGCCGGTGATGCCCTCGTGCACGATCGCCGGCGCGTTCGGCATCGCGCGGACGACCGGCACCTCCGGCCCGAGGCGGCGCTCGATGTACCCGGTCGGGATCGCCGCGGCTACCGAGATCACCGTCTGCTCCTTCGTGACCGCGCCGCGGATGCTCTCGAGCAGCTCCTCGAAGTCCTGTGGCTTCACGGCCAGCACCACGACGCCGGCGCCCGAGACGGCGTCGGGATTCGAGAGCGTCGCCACGATCCCGTGCCGCTCCTGCAGTTCCGCAACGCGCTCGGCACGCCGGGCCGTTGCGATCAGGTCGGTCGAGCCGGAGCTGAGCAGGCCGGCGAGCAGAGACTCGCCGATCTTCCCGCAGCCGAGGATGGCGACGCGGCCGTTCACCCCCTGAGTCTAGGCTGCGTGCCGCGCGGCCGGTGCGATCGGCAGGAGGCCCCGTGACCAGCCGGCGAGCATGTAGACGCCCGCGAGCCCGGCCCACTCGCCGTACGGCGCGAGCAGCTCCTCCGTCTCCCATCCCTCCACCCGCCGGCCTCGGATCGCCGACAGCAGCTTGATCAGCCCGAGGTCGCCGACCAGTCCGAGGTCGAAGCGCCCGAGGCCCTCGAGCGCCACGACTCCGACCGACCAGGGCCCGAGGCCGCGCTCCCGGCCGAGCCGCGCTGCGACGACCGGCGCCGGCAGCACGCGCAGCCGTTCGAGATCCAGCGAGCCGCAGACTCGAACGAGCGTCGCACCGCGGCGTGCGTGCAGGCCGAGTCGGCGGAGCTCCGCGGGCGCCAGTGCCGCGAGGGCGGCCGACGTCGGTGGAGCGTGCAGACCGCCGTGCTCCGGCATCACCGTCCGGACGATCCGCCGCTCGATCGCGCGCGCGTGCCTCGCCTCGATCAGCTGGCCGCACAGCGCGCGGAGGAGAGAGGCGGCGACGGTCGCCGTGCGGAGCTGGCGGAGCCCGGCCAGCCGTCGCGTCGCGGCGCCGAGCATCGGATCGCTCCGGAAGCGCCGCAGGAACTCGGAGTGGTCGGCGTCGATCGCGAGCATGAAGCGGAGCGTCTCGAGCGACTGCTCGCTCTCGGCGGCAAGACGCAGCGAACCGTCGGGAAGCTGGCGGGCGGCGGCCCGCTCGGCGCGGCCCTCCACCGGCACCAGCGCCTCGAGGACGCCGTCTCGGAACACGCGTGTCGCGTCGCTCGCGTGCCGGGCCGTCTGCGCCAGCGAGTAGGGCCCAACCGGGCGGACGGCGACCTGGACCATTGCGAAAACCTAAAGCTTTCCTTCGGACGGCCCCGTTACGCTCTGGCGGCGTGGGCGAGGGGATGCGGACGACCTGGGACGCCGCCGCGGCCTCCGACCGCGTCGAGCACTACGTCGGCGACCCCGCGACGGCGAAGGCGGAGCTCGACTCGCTCTTCTCCCGGCTCGGCGACGACCCGCGCGGTGGCACCTGCCTGGAGGTCGGCTGCGGGCCGGGCCGGATGACCGCTCATCTGGCAGAGCGATTCGACAGGGTGATCGCGGTCGACGTCAGCCCCGCGATGCTCGAGCTCGCCCGGCAGAGCGTCGGCGCCGCCAACGCGGAGTTCCGCCTCGTCTCCGGAAGCCGGCTCGACGGGGTCGAGGACGGGCTCGCCGATGCGCTCGTCTGCTACCTCGTCCTGCAGCACCTACCGAGCCGAGGGCTGATTGCCACGTACCTGAGCGAGTTCGCGCGTGTGCTCTCCCCGCGCGGCCGCGCCTTCGTGCAGCTGCCCGTGCTCGGCCCCGGGCTGCGGGCACGCGGATGGCGCCTCGGGCGCGGGATCGCTCTCCCGCTGCTCGGCAGCCTCCACCGGGAGATCGCGGAGCGGCCGGAGTACCGGGGCTTCCGGCTGACCGAGCCGGAGCTCGCCCGGGCGCTCGCCGCCGCCGGCCTGCGCGTGAGCGCCCGCGACGAGAGCGCGTCCTCGCCGTATCGCTATGCGCGCGAGGTCTTCCTCCGGCTGGAGCGGGAGCGATGACCGCCCTCGCGATCGCGATCTTCGTCGTCGCGACCGGGGTAGCGGCGGTCGCCGTCTGGCGGCGGCCGATCGTGGCGCTCTACCTCTTCGTGGTCGGCCTGGCCGCGCACAACATCGTCATGTCGCTGCTCTGGGGAGGCGGCGTGCGGGGGGACTCGCTCGAGCTGATCTCGGCGTGGAAGGAGATCCTGCTCGCGGTGGCCGTCGCGCGCGTCGCCGTCGACGCGCTGGGAGCCCGCCGCCTGCCGTTCCGGCCCGGGCCGATCGACGCGCTCGCGCTCGCCTTTGCGGCGCTGGTGCTGCTCTACGCGGTCATCCCGCAGAGCGCGCTCGGCGGCCAGGCGGGCGGGAGCGCGATCCTGCACGCGATTCGGCACGACCTCGTCCCCGTCGTCGCCTTCCTTCTCGGTCGCTCGCTCGGCATCACCGTGGCGCAGGTCCGCTCGATCACCTGGACGGTGCTCGGAGCGGCCGCCGCCGTCGCGGGCTTCGGGCTGATCGAGGAGTACACGGTGAGCGTCGGCTGGTGGCACCGATCGGGCGCGGTCGGCTACTTCCACCGGCAGCTCGGCTTCGACTACAAGGGGCCGGGCGGGATGCCGGAGAACTTCGCGTTCAACACCGGGCACAACCAGCTCTACCGGCGGCTGATCTCGACCTTCGTCAGCCCGCTCGCGGCCGGGTACATGTTCGTCGTCGCGCTCCTTCTTGCTCCGCTCCGGCGGCTCGCGCTTCCGTTCGCCGCTCTCGTGTTCGCCGGGCTCGTGTTCACGCTCTCGCGGTCGGCGCTTGCGGGGCTCCTCGCAGGTCTGATCGTGCTGGCGGTCGCGCGGCGGGAGCTGTGGCCGCTCGCCGCTGCCGTTGTCGTCATCGGGGTCGGGATCGGCTTCGACCGCGCCTACACGCACGTCGCTCCCCCGACCCATTTCCTGCCGTCCGAGATCAAGGCACAGGAGGCCAACGCGAAGAAGCATCCGGGCGCGAAGAACCAGCTCTTCAACTTCAACGAGCCCTCCTGGAGGAGCCACCTCACGAACCTGCGCGACGGGCTGAGCACCGTGGCGCACCACCCGCAGGGCTACGGGCTCGGCAACGCGGGCGTCACGGCGGCTCGCTTCGGCGTGAAGCTGAAGGCGGGCGAGTCCAACTACACGGAGATCGGCGTCGAGACGGGCCTCGCCGGCATGCTCGTCTTCATCGTGTGGAACCTGGCGCTGCTCGCCGGCCTCGTCCGCCGGGCCTGGGACGAGCCGCCGGGCCCGGTCCGGGACGGTGCCGCGGGCGTCGCCGCCGCCCTGGCCGCGATCCTGCTGATCGCCGTACAGACCGACGCCTACGGCATCCCCTGGCTCGGTTATTGCCTCTGGTGGCTCGCAGGGTCTTTGACCGTGGGCTGGTCGCGCTCGACGAGCAGCGTCAACCCCTGAAGCCCGCGCACGCGGACGTGCTCGCCGACCTCCGCGCCTCCCTCGCAGCGGGCATTCCAGATCTCGCCCCGCACGGCGACCTTGCCGAACGGGTCACAGCGGCCGACCACTCTCGCCGCGACCCCGGCGAGTGCCTCGGCACCCGTCCGGGCCTGCCGCCGCTGTGACCACCAGATCCCGCCGATGAGCTGAGCGATCTCCCAGAGCGCCGCCGCGATGAGCACGATCCAGCTCCACGGCGAGTCGAGGACGAAGAGCGCGAGCAGGATCGCGAGGACGAGGATCACGACAGCTGTCGGGTCGGTCGCTGCATGCGCTATACCTAACGCAAGAGCATGGCGAAGAGCATCCAGCAGGTCGAGCAGGTCACGATCCGATTCGCGGGCGACTCCGGGGACGGCATGCAGCTGACCGGGAGCCGCTTCACGAGCGAGACGGCCGCGTTCGGGAACGACCTGTCGACGCTGCCCGACTTTCCCGCCGAGA
Source organism: uncultured Actinomycetes bacterium (assembly GCA_963742925.1). Classification (GTDB taxonomy): domain Bacteria; phylum Actinomycetota; class Thermoleophilia; order Gaiellales; family Gaiellaceae; genus PALSA-612. Next base: position 133,014 of record CAVUNV010000002.1, read on the forward strand.
TCCGCGCCCCCGCCGGCTCGCTCCCCGGGGTCTCCGGATTCCAGATCCACTTCGCCGACCACGACATCCTCACGCCGGGCGACCAGCCGGACGTGCTCGTCGCGATGAACCCGGCGGCGCTGAAGACGAACCTCCACGACCTGCGCGCCGGCGGGACGCTGATCGTCAACCGCGACGCCTTCAGCGAGAAGAACCTCCAGAAGGCGAGCTATGCGTCCAACCCGCTCGCCGACGGCTCGCTCGACGACTACAAGGTGCACGCGCTGCCGCTGACGACGATGACCGTCGAGGCGTTGAAGGGGATCGAGGGAATCACGCCTCGCGAGGCGGAGCGGTCGAAGAACTTCTTCGCGCTCGGCCTGATGTCGTGGCTGTACGGCCGTCCCGTCGAGACGACGCTCTCCTACATCGACGAGAAGTTCGCCCAGCGGGCCGAGCTCGTCGAGGCCAACTCGCGCGCCTTCAGGGCCGGCTTCAACTACGGCGAGACGAGCGAGGACTTCGTCGTCTCGTACCAGGTCAAGCCGGCGAAGCTGCCACCGGGCGTCTACCGGCAGATCACCGGGAACCAGGCGCTGTCGCTGGGGCTGGTCGCGGCCGGCATCCAGAGCGGGCTGCCGGTCTACCTCGGCGCCTATCCGATCACGCCGGCCTCGTCCATCCTCGAGGAGCTGGCCCGCTACAAGCACTTCGGCATCAGGACGTTCCAGGCCGAGGACGAGATCGCTGCGGCGGGCGCGGCGCTCGGCGCCTCGTTCGGAGGCGCGCTCGGCGTCTGCACCTCGGCCGGCCCCGGAGTGGTGCTCAAAGGCGAGACGGTCGGCCTCGGCGTGATGCTCGAGCTGCCGCTGCTCGTCATCGACGTCCAGCGCGCCGGCCCCTCCACCGGCATGCCGACGAAGCCCGAGCAGGCCGACCTGCTGATGGTGCTCTTCGGGCGCAACTCCGAGTCGCCGGTGCCCGTGCTCGCCGCCTCGACGCCGGGCGGCTGCTTCGAGACGGCGATCGAGGCGGCGCGGATCGCGCTCAAGTACCGGACGCCCGTGTACCTGCTCTCGGACGCGTACCTGGCGAACGGCTCCGAGCCCTGGCTGGTTCCCGACGCCGCCATGCTCCCCGACCTCAGCGTCGAGTTCGCGACCGCGCCGAACTCCGGCGACCAGTTCCTCCCCTACCTGCGCGATCCGCAGACGCTCGCCCGGCCCTGGGCCATCCCCGGCACGCCCGGTCTCGAGCATCGCATCGGCGGGCTCGAGAAGCAGGACGTGACCGGCAACGTCTCGTACGACCCCGACAACCACGACGCGATGGTCCGCCTGCGGGCGCAGAAGGTCGCCGGGATCGCGGCCGACATCCCCGAGCTCGAGGTCGACGACCCGGGCGGGAACGCCAAGCTGCTGGTGCTCGGCTGGGGCGGCACCTACGGGCCGATCGCCGCCGCGGCGCGGCGCCTGCGCAAGCAGGGCCGCTCGGTCGCACACGCGCATCTGCACTACCTGAACCCGTTCCCGCGCAACACGGGTGAGGTGCTCTCCCGCTACGACCGCGTGCTGGTGCCGGAGATGAACCTCGGCCAGCTGCTCATGCTGATCCGGGCGGAGTTCCTCGTCGACGCAGTCGGGTACAACCGCGTGCGCGGCGTGCCGTTCCGTCCCAGCGAGCTCGCCGACGCGATCGGGACGATGCTGTGACTGGCGAGCAACGGCACCACCAACGGCAAGGGCGGTCTCACGCTCACGGCCAAGGACTTCAAGTCCGACCAGGAGGTTCGCTGGTGCCCGGGCTGCGGCGACTACGCCATCCTCGCCTCGGTCCAGAGCTTCATGCCGGAGCTCGGCTTCCCGCGCGAGAAGATCGTCTTCGTGTCCGGGATCGGCTGCGCGGCGCGCTTCCCCTACTACATGCAGACCTACGGGATGCACTCGATCCACGGCCGCGCGCCCGCGATCGCCACCGGTCTCGCCACGTCTCGGCCCGATCTGTCGGTCTGGGTCGTGGGCGGCGACGGCGACATGCTCTCGATCGGCGGCAACCACCTGATCCACGCCCTGCGCCGCAACGTCAACCTGAAGCTGCTGCTCTTCAACAACCAGGTCTACGGGCTGACGAAGGGCCAGTACTCGCCGACGTCACCGCGGGGGCAGCGGTCGGGGTCGACTCCGATGGGGTCGATCGACGAGCCCTTCAACCCGCTCGGCGTGGCGATCGGCGCGGAGGCGACCTTCGTCGCGCGCGCGATCGACACCGACCGGAAGCACCTGACGGAGATGTTGAGACGCGCGGCGGCACATCGCGGCGCGGCGTTCGTCGAGGTGCTCCAGAACTGCAACATCTACAACGACGGCGCGTTCGACGCCGTCCGGGACGACGAGGCGAACCGGATCTACCTGCGCCACGGCGAGCCGGTCCGGTTCGGCGCCGACGGAGAGCGGGGCGTGCGTGGGCTCCGCGACGGGACGGTCGAGATCGTCGACGTGGCCGAGGTGGGCGAGGACAAGCTGCTCGTGCACGACGAGCACGCGGTGCAGCCGAGTCTCGCGTTCGCGCTCAGCCGCCTGATGCTGCAAGAGCTCGGCGTGGCGCCGGTCGGCGTCTTCCGCGATGTCGAGCAGCCGGTCTACGACGACCTGATGACAGAGCAGATCACGCAGTCGATCGAGCAGCGGGGCGAGGGAGATCTCGCCGCCCTGCTGCACGGCAACGACACCTGGACGATCTCCTAGCCGGTCCCGAGCGCCCGGCGGCTCGAGCCGAGCGCGGCTCCGCGGCCACGGCCACTCCGGCCGAGTTCGCGCGCGTATCCCCACCCTGGGTGGGGAGTCGGCCACCCGCCACCCGCTCCGAGCGTAACGCGGAAGTCCGCGCGTGTCTGTGCCCGATCTGTGACAAAAGCGTGACGATTCGTCCCCAGGTCGGGACTCCGGGCAAGGCTCAGGGCGCGAGCGCCATGATCGCCTGGCGCAGCGTCCCGCCGGCCGGCGCCACCGCCAGCGAGTAGACCGGCATGGCCCGGCCCCCGACGAACGAGGTCGAGATGTAGTCGCCGAGGAAGCGGCCTTCGGCGACCGGCAGCCAGTCGAGCCGCATCGACCAGGCGTCGAGCCGCTGCGGCCGGGTCCATGAGGTGCCGCCGTTCGCGGAGGTCGTCAGCCACGCATCCACGCCCGGGCAGTTCAGCCGGTTGGTGCACCCGGCCGGCAGCGAGTAGTACGCGACGGCGAGTCGCTGCGCCGGCCCGGATGTCGCCGGGTCCGCGGCGAGGCCCGGGACGAGCTGATCGGCGCGCGGAGTCGCCGGCCCGGCCGGCGACGGCGGGGTCCACGTCTCGCCGTCGAGCGACGTCGACAGCAAGATCCTGTCCCGGCTGCACGACGGGTCGAGCCGGCAATCCTCCCAGGAGACGAAGAGCCTGCCGTCGGAGGCGACGTCCGCGGAGGGAAGCGGCGGGGCGCGCACGCCCGCCGTCGGCGCCCACGACAGGCTCGAGACCTCGACGCTCGGCTCGAAGCTGGCGCCGCCGTCCGTGGACCGCGTTGCGAGCACCTCGTCCGAGAACGACGGCCCCTGGTCGGCGATCGCAAAGTAGACGACGACGAGCGAGCCGTCAGGCCGTGGCAGCGGCTGAGCCCCGTTCGCCCCGACACCTCGCGGGGGCTGGAACGAGGTCTGTACCGGTGTGCCCCAGGTGAGGCCCCCGTCCGTGCTGGTCTGCGTGACGATGAGGCCGCTCGCGACGTCGAGGTAGGACAGATAGCAGCGGCCGCGGTTCGGGCTCGACGGCCAGTTGTCGCAGGCGACCCAATCCTTGTCGAGCGTGCCCTGCCCGGCTTGCCTCGCGATGACGGGCCGGCTCCATGTGATCCCGTCCGGTGAGCGGCTGACGAGGATCTGGAAGCTGTCGGTTGCGATCCCGAGTGAGGTGGCGAGCCAGACACCGTGCGCGGCGTCGAAGCCGATCGTCGGATCGCTCGCGCGCGGATCGGTTCCGGGCTGCGGCGAGAATGCGGTCACTCCGGGCAGCAGGCCGGCTCGCCAGTGGCGACCGCCGTCCACCGACGTCGAGAAGCCGATCGCCGTCGCGCCGCCGTTCTCGATCCTGCCGACCTGAAAGACGGCGACGACGGTCTGGCCGAACGCGAAGCTGTCCGGCTCGACTTCGGTCGCGTGCTGCCCGCCGCCGCCCGTGATCGTGTCCATGGAGATCTGGCGGCTCGTCACCTCGCAGTCGCGCGCCACCGAGTCGGCGGCATCCGCGTTGACGATGTCGTTGCCCGGCCCGCAGGAGATCGTGTCGCGGGCGCCGTCCCCGTTGGCCGCGATCGAGTCGTTGGCGGCGCCGCCGAAGATGGCGTCGCGACCGGGCCCGCCGATCAGCAGGTCGTTGCCGCCGCGGCCGAGGATCGTGTCATTGCCGGCGCCTCCGTCGATCGCGTCGGCATTCGGCGTGCCGACGAGGCGATCAGCGCGGCTCGTGCCCTTGATCGTCGCGGCCAGCACGCCGGCCGGCCCGGCCAGGAACAGCAGAGTCAGCGCGGCGAGGAGCCGGAGGCGCACGCGGGCCAAGGTAGCGAACGAGCCCACCGGCCGGGCGGGCTCGTTCGCTACCTCCGCTGGGAGGGACGGCCTAGTCGCCGCTCTCCTCGGCGAGCTGGTCTCCGGAAGGAACGATCCAGTTCTGCACCTCGCAGCCGCGGATCACGTACTTGCCCCTCTCGTTGACGTTCAACCAGGCCACGTCATTGCCGGGGCCGCAGTCGACGATGTCGACCTGGTTGTCGTCGGCGAGCGCGTGCAGGACATCGTTCCCGGGGCCGCCGTACTCGGCATCCGCGCCGTGACCGACCCACATCACGTCGTTGCCGTCGCCGCCGTACTCGACGTCGTTGCCGTCCCCGCCCTTGATCAGGTCGTTGCCCCGATCGCCGTAGATGACGTCGTTGCCTGCCCGGCCGTGCAGGCTGTCGTTGCCCGCCTTGCCGTAGATGACGTCTGCGCCGGGGGTGCCGTAGAGCGTGTCAGGCCCGGGCGTGCCGACGAACACTGCCTTGGTGGCGCCGAGCGCGGCGCCTGCGAGAGCGAGAGCGGAGACGAGGGCCACCGCGAGCGCTCGGAATTTCCCTTGCATCGATCCACCTCCGTGGGTCGTTGACGATTCCCCCACAGCTGTCGTCGAGGACCGTCATGGGCGCGTCTGCGCTCTGAAAAGCGTTCCGCAGCCGGCTGTAAAGCCGGCGCGTGCGGCCGCCGGTTTTACAGCTTCAGGCTGAGCAGGTGTGCGAGCCGGACGGCCGGCCGGTCGACCATCCGCGGCACAGCGACTGCGATCGCCCCGAGCGTCACCGCTCCGCCGACGGCGAATGCGAGCCCGGTGCCGCCGGTCGCAGCCAGCCACCCGGCGAGGAGCCCTCCCACCGGGCCTGCGCCGTTGAACGCGTAGTAGTAGAGCCCGACGACGCGCCCCCGCAGGTGGCCCGGAGCCTCGAGCTGCAAGGTCGAGTTGGCGTTCGACGTCCACAGGGTGAAGCTGAGCCCGACGACGAAGAGCAGTGAGCCCGTCGCGGCCACCGAGTGAAGCGGAGCCAGGAAGAGCTCTGCGAGGCCGAAGCCCGTCATCCCGACGAACAGCGTCAGCATGCTCGCGCGGCCGAGCGCTGCCGAGAGCAGGGCGCCGACCAGCGCGCCGGCTCCGAAGCAGCCCGTGACGACGCCGAACGTGGCCGGCCCGGAGTGCAACGTCTCCTTGGCGAGAACCGGCAGCAGGACGTTGAAGTTGAACGCGAAGGTGCTGACGACGGCGACGAGAGCGAGCACCACGGCGGCGCGTGGCGTCCGCCGGACGTAGCCGAGCACCTCGCGTGTGCCGGCCAGGAGGTGCGGGCGCTTCTCGTTCTGCTCGGTCGGGAGGAGCTCCTGCGGACGCATCGCAAGCAGGCCGGCGAGCACGGCCAGGAAGCTGACGGCGTTGAGTGCGAAGCAGAAGCCGGCGCCCGCGAGGGCCACGACCACGCCGCCGAGCGCCGGTCCGACGACGCGGGCGCCGTTGAACAGGCTCGAGTTGAGCGCGACCGCGTTCGGCAGCTCGCGCGGTCCCACCATGCGGTAGGTGAGTGCCTGCCGGGACGGGGCGTCGAGCACCAGGATCGTCCCGCGCAACGCGGCGATCACGTAGACGAGCCCCACCGTCGCGTGGCCGAGCAGCGTCGGCACGGCCAGCGCCGTCGCGAGCACCATCGAAGCCGCCTGTGTCCCGATCACGAGCCGGCGGGCGTCGAACCGGTCGACGAGAGTGCCGGCGAACAGGCCGAAGAGCGTGAACGGGAGGAACTGGCAGAGCGCCAGTACGCCGACGGCGACCGGCGAATGGGTCAGGTCCAGGATCAGCCAGGCCATCGCGATGTTCTGCATCCAGGTTCCCGTCACCGAGACGACCTGCCCGCCGAAGTAGAGCCGGTAGTTGCGGTGCGCCAGGCTGGCGAACGTCCGCCGGTTGAGCGCGACGATGGCGCCGGTCACGAGCGCTCCGCGAGCAGCGCCGCCAGCGGCTCGATCGCCTCGTCGATTGCGGCCAGGTCACGCGGCCCGAGCTGGTCGAGGCGCGCCGCCAGCCAGGCGGTGCGATGCGAGCGGACGCGCCGGAGCACGCGCTCCCCCTCCGCTGTCAGCTCGATCTCGACGCGGCGGCGGTCGCCGCTCGCGCCCGGGGCCCGCGCCACGAGCCCGGCCGCCTCGAGCCTGTCGACGTGCTTGGACATGGCCGCAGGCGAAACCCCTTCGCCTGCGGCGAGCTTGCCGAGCCCGATCCGGCGGTGCCGCTTGACGACTGCGAGCAGCGTCGCCTGGCTGCCGGTGACGCCGAAGGCGTGGGCCTCGCGCCGCAGCTCCCGGCTGATCCGGAGCAGAACCGGCCTCAGCCGGTTCGCCACCGACACGGCGCTCGGAGCCTGTGTTGTCGTCGACATATCGTTAACTAGGTTAACAAAAACGGGAGACCTCGCGCCGGGGCACCTCGAGGACATAGGCTTCGCGCGGACGATGAGCATGCGGAAGCAGAAGAGCCTCGTGCTGATCCTGGCGCGGGAGCTGGCCACGAACCTGGCGACGCCGATCTACATCGCGGATGCGGTCGGGGATCTCGTCTACTTCAACGAGCCGGCGGAGCAGATCGCAAGCGGCCGGTTCGCTGAGCGGGGCGAGACCTCGATCAACGACTGGGTGAGGCTGCTGGCGCCGGAGACGGTCGACGGCAAGCCGCTCGCGCGGGAGGACATGCCCGGCGGCATCGCGTTCGCCGAGCGCCGGCCCGCGCACGGGACGATGCGTGTCACCGGCCTCGACGGCGAGCGGCACACGGTGGAGACGACGGCGCTGCCGTTGTTCGGCCCCGACGGTGAGTTCCACGGAATCATGGCCATCTTCTGGGAACTCCCTTGAATGATGATTGACCGGAAACTGACCGAGACCCTTGGCACCGCCGGGACCGCCCGTGACACGGCGCCTGAGTCCACGCTCGCCCTAACACGTGCCCTGCGGGCACGCGCCGCGGGCGATCGCGGCCTCACGCTTGGTCATAGACGCTCCCGCCGGCACCACAATTTCCGGCCAACCATCTAGCCGCCCGATGATCGTTCGCATCTGGGGTTGTCGGGGCTCGCTGGCGACGCCGGGTCCGGAAACGCTGCGCTACGGCGGCAACACGTCCTGTGTCGAGGTCGAGTGTGACGACGGCACCCGGATCATCCTCGATGCGGGGACCGGCATCCGCGTGCTCGGCCGCCGGCCGAGGGCCGACGGCTCGGGGCCGATCCACCTCTGTCTCACCCACCTCCACCTCGACCACATCGAGGGGATGGGCTTCTTCGCGCCGATCTACGACCCGGAGACCGAGGTGCACGTCTGGGGCCCGCCCTCGTCCGTGCGCAGTCTCGACGAGCGGCTGGCGCGATATCTGTCGGCACCGCTCTTCCCCGTCGAGCTCGGCGACCTGCCGGCGACATTTGCCTTCCACGACGTCGGAGACGAGCCCTGGGAGATCGGAAGCGCACGGTTGCAGGCGGCGCCGATCTCGCATCCGGGCGCGACGCTCGGCTACCGGATCGAGGCGGACGGCACCTCAGTCGCCTACCTCCCCGATCACGAGCCCGCTGTCGGCGTCGAGCTCGACAACCTGACGAGCGACTGGATCTCCGGCTTCGGACTGGCGGAAGGCGTGGATCTGCTCATCCACGACGCGCAGTACACGGATGCGGAGTACGTCAGCCACGTCGGGTGGGGCCACTCGAGCATCTCGCAGGCGCTCTCGTTCGGGGCGATGACCGGTGCCGGTCGACTGCTGCTCTTCCACCACGACCCGGTGCACTCGGACGAGGATCTCGATCTGCACCAGGCCAGGGCCCGCGAGCTCTGGCAGGGCGACGGGGCCCCACCAGAGCTCGCGTTCGAGGGCATGGAGCTACGGGTCTAGCCCTGCCGCGGCGCTACGAGCCGTTCGTCGCTCGCGGCGTCGGCGGCGTCACGACCGTGAAGTCGACCGAGTTGTCGTTCGTGTCGTGGCCGTCCGGGTGGCGGGCATCGCTCGAGCCCGGAGCCGAGGTGGCCGGCGGTGCCGGAGCGGGGCTTCCCTCGACGAAGCCGTTCGACGCTGTCGATCCCCAGGCGACGGAGTCGACGAGTGTCCCGTTTCCGTCCCGCAGGCCGACGCCGCCGGCCGCGGCCGCCAGACCGGTCGCGAACGACTGGTCGGCCGCGGGCGGGCCGGTGTAGCCGCTGCCGCCGAACAGGTAGAAGGCACCGGGGGCGAGCATCGTCCCGTTCGGGATCGTGTCGAGCACGGTGTCGGTACTGCCTGTGGCCGAGCGGTACACGAGCTTCCAGCCCGAAAGGTCGGCGGATGCGGTGCCGGAGTTGACGATCTCGACGAACTCGTTCGCCGCTGCCCCGGTGACGCCTGTCATGAACTCGTTGATGCGGACGACCGCTTGGCCGTTCGAGGCGACGCACGTGATGATCGCGTGCCGTGCCGAGTCGTACGAGATCGCGATCGTGCCCGGTGTCCCTGCGGTGCACGGCAGCCCGTTCAGATCCTCGAACTTCGCGAGGCCCGCTCCGGGGTCGCCCTTCGGGCCGGGTGGGCCCTGCGCTCCGGCGGGTCCCTGGGCTCCGGCCGCGCCTGGCGGTCCGCCTGGTCCCTGAGCGCCCGCCGGGCCCTGAGCTCCCTGCTGGCCTGCCGGCCCCTGTGGCCCGGGCGGACCTTGCGCTCCCTGCTGGCCGGCGGGGCCCTGCTCTCCCTTGGGGCCTTGGGAGCCGGCCGGGCCGGTCGCTCCGATCGGTCCCTGGATGTTCCACGCGATCGGCAGCTCGCGCTTCGTGCATTTCGACGGATCGGAGACCACGCGCAGCACGCCGGTGATCTTCTGCCGGCACGCCTGGATCACCGAGCCATCTGCTGCGCTCGTCGCAGCGAGCCCGACCAGCGCGCCCGCACCCGCGAGAACGGCGAAGAGCGCCGCAAGCACGAGCAGCCGGGCGCGTCGAACACGGAAAACCTGGGGCATAACACTCCTTTCGCTTGGGCTTTCAGTGGTAGCCGCCCAGGTGTGCCGTGTCTGTGACCGGTTCGTGACAAGAGTGCAACTTTTCGTCCAGTGGCATTGACGCTTCGCGCTCCGTCCTGTTCTCTGACGAGACAACGACAAAGGAGGCGTGCGTGGTCAACTTCTCTTCTCGGGATCGGACGCGGCGACGGATGTTCTGGAGCGCCGTCTGCATCGTCGCCGGACTGGCAGTCGCGGCTGCGCTGCTCGCGATCACGGGCACCGCGGGTGCGGGCAAGCATCGGATCGCCACGGCCGACCAGTTCCTGAAGGCGACGTACCTCCCGATCAAGCTGCGGGCGCCCGGTGACCCGCAGGAAGTGCGGTACGACATCTCCTGCCTCCCGCCCGACGGCGACGCCGAGGGAGCCGGAGTGTGTGACGGAGGCGGGACGGTGTACTTCCGTGCGGCGAACCTGTCGGCGAGCGTTTCGCTGCAGCTCGATCCGAATGCGCAGGTCGGCCGGTACGTGGCGGCCGTGCCGTCGAGCATCTGGAACTCGTCGTGGTTCAGCTACTACGCCGTCATCCGCGACAACACGACGGGTCGATCGATCGTGCTTCCGCAGGGCGGTGCCGGTGCGCCTCAGCTCAGCTTCTCGATGAACGGATCGACGATCGACCTGGGCTCGCACGTCTTCGGGTCGACCCGCCCGGCTGCTGCCCGCGTGGCGAGCGTCGGCTGGGGCAGCGGAGCCGGCCAGGTCGGCCTCGAGGGCGGGATCGACATGCCTGCCGGTGGGGCGTCGTTCGACGTCGACGGCGCCGGGAACGTGTATCTGCTCGACGAGGCGAATTCACGACTGCTCAGGTTCGGCGCCGGAGGTGTCCCGGAGCAGATTCCGCTTCCAGGCCTCGTCGGGGTGAAGGGAGATCTGCGCGTCAGTGACGTGTCCGGAACCGCCTACGTGCTGGAGATGGCGAACGCGGGGCAACCACAGCCGCTGCTGCGTGCGTACACCTTGCAGGGCGGCGTCCTGAGCTCATCTGCGGTGGCGGATATCGCGGCGGCCCAGGTTCGGCTCTCCGGGAGCACGGCCTACGTCTCCGAGTATCCGTCCGGCATGTGGGCGCCGGTGCTCCAGAACAACGGGCGGACGGCTGTCGATGGGGCCGATCCAGATGGCGAAGGCGACTCCAGGTGCGCCCGCCGTCGACGGGGACGTCGTCGTGCTGAGCCTGGGAGACGAGATCCGGATCGGCACCTACGCACCGAACGGAGCCGCGTACCAGTTCGCGACCGTCCGGATCACGAGCGCCACTCCCGTCGCAGACATCCAGTTGGCGCAAAAGCTGCCCGGCGGCCGGCTCGTCGTCGTGTTCTCGGTCTACACGGACACGGATCACGAGTACGAGGTGGCCGTGATCGACCCGACGGGGGCTCTCGTCGACCAGTTCGCGCTGCCCGCGTCCGAGTGGGCCCAGTCGATGCCGCTGTCCCGCTTCCGGCTCGTCGGCTCGTCGCTCTACGAGCTGGGCTCGACCGACACCGGCGTGTTCGTCGATCGCTACGACCTGGGGGTGAACTAGATGTCAGTCAGGCGTGACAAGTCGAAGAGAGGCAAGTTCGTCCAGGTGCTGCTGCTCGTGGGCTTCTGCCTCGCGATGGCGTCCACCGCAGCCGCGAGCAGTCGTCATACCCAGGGGGTTCCCTGGTGGGGCGATCCCCAGGGGTGCTACTACGGCCCGAACTGGAAGTGCTGGGTCTACTCGCACACCGCCGACCAGGGACGAACGAGCTGCGCAGCCGTCGACATCTCCTACAACCCCGGAAGCGTGGGCCCGTTCGGCTACACGCGCGCGGCGGCCACCGACGTCGCGAACATCGCGATGCAGGAGGGCTATCAGTGGGCCGGAGGCTGCTACGACAACAGCGATCGGGATCCGACCCCGAACGCCTATCCTCGCGAGACCAAGTCGACGCTGGGCGAAGGGCCCGACTGCTCCGGACTCGTCTGGCGCGTCTGGCGCGAGTCGAACTACGCCTATCCGAACAACAACTCGTTCTACTTCTGGCAGCGCTCGATGTACGACCACGGTCCGTATGACACGAAGGCGTTCAAGTACTCGACAAAAGGGAACGGCGCGCCGCACGTCAAGTACGACAAGTCGAGCATCATCATGATGGACGCTCTCGTCAGCGATTCCCATATCGCGCTCGAGCAGTTCCAGATCGACAGCGGAAGCGATTTCGTCTGGGAGGCGCTCGGTGAGGCGTACGGGACGGACGAGAACATCGAGAGCTACCGCGCGCAGACGGCATACAGCGGTGTGCGGCGCCTGGCGTGGGGATGACCCGGAGCATGGAGCCGAGGTACAGAGGGACGTTCACCGCGTCCCTCTGCACCCTCGTCCTGACGCTCGCGATCCCTGCGCTCGCGACCGGGTCGGGCGCGGGAGCCCCCGGGCGGCTGATCGACGGATCTGTTCCGCGCGCCGTTCCGGTGCCGCTTCGAGCCCGGGGCAGCACGTTCGTGATGACCACGGTTCGCGTCAGAAGGGTGCGGGCGATACCGCGCCGTGTCGCAAGCTGTGTTCCGGGCGAGCGGCTGCCGGGCGCGGAGGCGGTGGTGGAGCGGATCGGGGTCAATGGGCGCGATCTCACGTTTCTCGGGCTCGGGTCGACGATCGAGGGCTGCGACCGCAATCCGCACGCAAACGGAACCCCCTGGTGCGGTGGCGCGGGATGGTTGTTCCGGAACGGCCGTGTCTCCGACCCCCGGCTCGTCATCTGCCAGGAGCGGCACGGGAAGCCCGTGGTCGCGTTCGGCTGGATCAATCCGCTGCCGCGCGCGCAGTGGATCGTCGTCGACCAGCCGGGATTCCGAGAGGTCTACCCGGTGGCGGGGCGCCTGCCCGTTCGCGTGACGACCGTGTCCGGAATCTCGAGGCGGGAGGGGGTGACGTTCGAGGTCGAGCAGTACGACGCGCGTGGAGTGTCGCTGGCGCGGAGCTCGGTGACCGCCGCTGTCGCGAGCTGATGCCGATCTAGGGAAACCGCCGCAGGGCCGGCCCGTCCGGTACGAAGCGTCCCAGCTTGTCGCGATTGTCGGCGACGAGCCGGTACAGCTGCCCGAGTGGCTTTTCCCGTCGCGACGCCGCATCTGCCAGCCGCTCGTGGCCGAGTGCCCGGAGCAGGTCGACGCCCGCCGCGGAGCGGGACGAGATCCGTCCGTCCGGCTGGACGAGGTGCCACGACGCCGGTCGCTCCTGCTCGGGAAGCGCGGCCAGGAGTACGTTTGCAGCCTCGTCGTCGAGCGGCAGCAGCGCGATGCACCGGCGACGGTCGAGGGCCGCGACGCCACGCGCCGCGAAGCGGCAGAGCCGTCAGCCTCCGTCGTACAGCAGCACGGGCCTGCGCAACTCCACGCGCCCATTCTGCCCGGCTCACACACCTAGACTGACCGCGTGTCGCATGTGATCGAGCACCACCAGTCCTGGGCGTACGTCCTGCTGTTCTTGCTGGTCGGGGCCGAGTCGGCCGGGGTGCCGCTGCCGGGCGAGACCGCGCTCGTGGCATCGGGCGTGCTCGCATCGCAGGGGAAGCTGAACATCGTCGCCGTGATCGCCATCGCCTCGTTCGCGGCGATCCTCGGCGACAACTGCGGCTACTGGATCGGCAGAAAGGGCGGCCGGGAACTGCTCGATCGCTGGTCGTTCGTGAGCAAGCACTGGCAGAAGGTGCTGCCGCGGGCTGAGCGGATCTTCGCCAAGCACGGCGGCAAGACCGTGTTCTTCGGCCGCTTCGTCGCCATCCTGCGCATCACGGCCGCCTGGATGGCCGGCATCTCCCACATGCCCTGGGGGCGGTTCCTGGTCTTCAACGCGGCCGGGGGCATCCTCTGGGCGACGCTGGTCGGGCTCGTCGCCTACTACGTCGGCCAGGCCGCAGCGACCGCGATCGCAACGTACGGCCTGTACGCGGCCGGGGTCATCGTCGTCGTGGTGATCGGCGTGGTGCTCGGCCTGCGCTGGTGGGAGCGGCGCATGATCGCGGACGAGAGCTAGGGAGGGCCTGCCGCCGGCTCCGGCTACCATGGCCGGTCGGGTGGGTCGTTCGTTCGCCGGCAGCGTCTGTCGCCTCCTCGCTGTCGCCGTCCTGATCGCGGCGGCGCTCGGGGCAGCGTCCGCGTCGCCTGCCACGCGGGCTGCGGCGAGGGTGACCATCTTCGGAGACTCGGCGGCCGAGGTTCTCGACTACGTGCCCGATGCGAAGCAGTACATCGGGCAGGGGCTCGACGTGAACTGGCAGTTGAAGGTCTGCCGCCGGCTCGTCCAGCTGAGCTGTCCGTACCAGGACGTGCGCCCGCCGACGGTGCTCGACGTCGTGCAGGCATCGGCGAAGGGAGGGCTCGGCACGATCGCCGTCGTCGACGTCGGATACAACGACTACGTCGACCAGTACCAGAGCGACATGGACGCCGTGATCAGGGCGCTGATCGCCAAGGGCGTCACGCACGTCATCTGGACGACCCTGCACGAGGTCCGCGACGACTACCGGAACATCAACGCCACGATCCGGTCCGAGGCGGCGAAGTGGCCACAGGTCGCGATCGCGGACTGGAACGCGGCCGGCCAGGGTCAGGGCTGGTTCAACTCCGACGGCATCCATCTGAACTCGGCGGGCGCCTGGGGACTCGCGAGGCTCCTGCGTCCGCTGATCCTCACGGCCTGCGTCGACCCCTGCCAGCCCCCGCCGCCGGTCTCTGCTCCGGCTCCCTCGTTCGTGATCAGGGCGAGCGCCACGCAGATCAAGATCGGCCCGTACACGGCCTGGAGGCCACCGCTGCGCGGGACGCTCGCTCAGGCGACGGCCGCGTTCGGGCCCGCGACGAGCTGCCGCCTCCTGATCGGCAGGAAGAGTCGCGCCGTGTGGCCGACGCTCGGCCTCGCCATGCAGTTCATTGCCGCGCATGGCAGCGTGTGCTCGACGGCCGCGGGGGTACTCGTGCAGACGCTGACCATGACCGGTGCCCGCTGGAGGACCTCGAACGGCCTCACCGTCGGCGATCCGGTGTCGAAGCTCCAGCTGCTCTACCCGACGGCGGCCGCGCACTCGTCGAGCTACTGGCTCGTGAAGTCGGACCGCGCCCGCAACCATGCACTGTTCGCGGCCGTCATCCGGGGCGGGCGGGTATCGGCCTTCTCCCTGGCGGTTCGAGTCGCGCCCTGACCGACCTGGTCCCATACCCGGCCCTCAAGAGCCTGACCGACAAGGCGCTGAGCGCCCTCATGCTCTTGCTCGTCTCGCCGCTCGCGCTCGTCGTCTACGCGGCCATGACGGCCGACATGCTGCTCGTGCCGCGCGACCGGGGCCCCTTCCTCCATCGCGAGCGGCGCATCTCCCGCGGACGCGAGTTCGACCTGCTCAAGTTCAGGACGCTTCGCGCCGACGTGCTCGCCGGGCTCGGCGTCGACGACTACGTCCGCATTCCGGAGGCCGACCCGGACAACCTGACCCGCGCCGGAAATTTGTTGAAGCGCTGGTATCTGGACGAGCTGCCCCAGCTCGTGAACATCCTGCGGGGCGATATGAGCCTCGTCGGCCCACGACCCTGGCCCGCCGTGATGGTCCGTGCGCAGGTCGCGAACGGACACGACTACCGCAACCTCGTCCAGGCAGGGTGGACAGGCCCGGCCCAGGTGACGAAAGGCACGCCAGACCCGGTCAGCTACACCGAACTCGACCTCGGCTACGTCGAGGCCTGCCGGACCTGGAGCGCACGACGGCTCGCCGGGTACGACCTCGGCATCCTCGTCCAGACAGCGCGGGTGATCCTGCGTGGAGAAGGCCTGCAGTACTAGCCTCCGCAGGATGGACACGGCCGCCGCAGTCCAGCGCTGGATCGACGGTTGGGGGCGCGGGTGGTCGACTCACGACCCGGAGCCCATCGCGGCTCTCTACGCGCCGACGCAGTCTTCGTCTCGCACCCGTTCCGCGACTCGCAGGCGCCGGGCGACTACGTCGCGTGGGCGTTCAGCGACGAGGACGAGGCGGAGGTTCGCTTCGGCGAGCCCGTCGTCGGCGACGGTTGCGCGAGTGTCGAGTACTGGGCTCTGCTCCGCTCCGGCAGGCGCGAGCAGACGCTGGCCGGCGTTTCCATGATCCGCTTTGGTGCCGACGGCCGCGTGGCCGAGCAGCGGGACTACTGGGCGATGGAAGACGGTCGCCGCGAGCCCCCGCCCGGCTGGCGCTAGTCCTGCGGCGCTTCTCGAGTACGGCTGGCCGCACCCCGAGACCCCTGGCAGCCGCATGGCCACCCGGCGCTCCGGCCGCGACGCTGTGCCCGTACACAGCGACGACTCTGGAAGGAGCCAGCCATGTCTCCAATCAAGAAATCGAACAACATCGCGGCGCGGATGGGCCGCTGGAGCGCGAGTCATCGCAAGACCGCGATCTTCGGCTGGCTGGCCTTCGTCGCCATCGCTCTCTTCGCCGGCCACGCGGTCGGCACCAAGACGATCAACGACGCCGACACGAACACCGGACAGTCCCGGACGGCGGACCACATCCTGAGGAGCGCAGGCTTCAACACGGCCAAGCGCTTCGATGAGTTCGTCCTCGTCCAGTCGAGGACGCTGCGGGCGACCGATCCGGCCTTCCGCTCGGCGATCGGCGACACGCTCGCCGCCGTGTCGGGCTCGGCGTCGGTCGATCGCGTCCGCTCCCCCTACACGCCCGGGAACGACGGCCAGATCTCGAAGGACGGCCACTCGGCCTACGTCGCCTTCGACGTCAAGGGTGACCAGGCGGCGGCCTACAAGGCGGTCGTCCCGGTCCTGGCGTCAGTCGACAAGGTGCAGAAGGCGCACCCCGCGCTGTATCTGCGCGAGACGGGCTCGGCCAGCGCGGGCAGGGCGCTCGACAGGATGTTCAACTCGCAGCTGAAGAAAGCCGGCGAGCTGTCGATTCCGCTGACGCTCGCGATCCTGCTGGTCGTGTTCGGGGCGATGGTCGCGGCGGGCATCCCGCTGCTGCTGGCCATCTCGGCCGTGCTCGCGACCATGGGCCTGGTCGCCCTCCCGAGCCACCTGATCCCGATGGACAGGTCGGTCTCCGAGGTGATCCTGCTGGTCGGGCTCGCCGTCGGTGTCGACTACTCGCTCTTCTACGTGAAGCGCGAGCGCGAGGAACGTGCGGCCGGGCGCAGTGCCGAGGCGGCGCTCGAGGCGGCCGCCGCCACCTCGGGCCGGTCGGTGCTGATCTCGGGCTTCACCGTGATCGCCGCCATGGCCGGCATGTTCCTCTCCGGCGACAAGACGTTCATGTCCTTCGGCGTCGGGACGATGATGGTCGTCGCCGTCGCGATGATCGGCTCGCTGACCGTCCTGCCGGCGCTGCTCTCGAAGTTCGGCGACAGGATCGACAAGGGCAGGATCCCGTTCCTGCACCGGCTGCGCTCCAGGCAGTCGGAGCCTCGCGTGTGGAAGGCCATCCTCCGGCCGGTGCTCGCTCACCCGTGGATCTCGGCCGGCGCCTCGGCGGCTCTGCTCATCGCATTGACCGTCCCGGCCTTCGGCATCCACACCGCCCGCACCGGCATCGACGCGCTCCCGAAGTCGATCACCGAGGTGCAGGTGCTGGATCGGTTCCAGCAGGCGTTCCCGGGCGGCCCGCAGCCGGCGCTCGTCGCGATCAAGGCGGCGAACGTCGAGGCTCCCGCCGTCCAGGACGGCATCGCGGCGCTGCTCGCCGGCGCGAACCGCACGGGCGGGATGCACAACGCCCAGCTGATCGCGATCAGCCGCGACCGCTCCGTGGCCGAGATCTCGATCGACCTGCCGGGCGGCGGCACCGACACCGCCTCGACGACGGCGCTCGACACGCTTCGAAAGAGCGTGCTGCCGGCGACGATCGGCAAGGTGCCCGGCACCCAGTACGCCGTGACGGGCATCACCGCGAACACCGCCGACTTCAACAGCCTGATGAAGTCGCGCGCGCCGCTCGTCTTCGGCTTCGTGCTCGCGCTGGCGTTCCTGCTCCTGCTCGTGTCCTTCCGCTCCATCGTGATCCCGATCAAGGCGATCGTGCTCAACCTGCTGTCGGTCGGGGCGGCGTACGGGCTGCTGGTGCTCGTGTTCCAGAAGGGCTGGGGCGCAGGCGTCCTCGACTTCAAGTCGAACGGCGCCATCACCTCCTGGCTCCCGATCTTCCTGTTCGTGATCCTCTTCGGCCTGTCGATGGATTACCACGTCTTCATCCTCAGCCGGATCCGTGAGGCCTACGACCGGGGCATGAGCACGGACGACGCAGTCGCACACGGCATCACCACGACGGCCGGCGTCGTCACCAGCGCCGCGGCCGTGATGGTCGGTGCGTTCGCGGTCTTCGCAACGCTCCCGATCATCGACATGAAGGAGATGGGCATCGGCCTGGCGGCGGCCGTCCTCATCGACGCCACGATCGTGCGGGCCGTGCTCCTGCCCGCGACGATGAAGCTGCTCGGCGAGCGCAACTGGTACCTGCCGGCCTGGCTCGACGGGCTGCCGAGGCTCGAGCACGAGCGCAGGCCCACCGAGCGCCCGCTCGGAACCGCTCCGGCGCGCGCGAAGTAGCGCCGCCGAACGACACGGGGAGGGTCGCGTCGCAGCGGCCCTCCCCCGTCTCGCTGCTGCTCACTAGTAAGGTGGGAGACGTGCTCCCGATCATCATCGTGGCGGCCGTCGCCGTTCCGCTCCTCGTGATCGCGTTCGTTGCGAACCGTCGCAAGACCGAACGCGGCGAGCACCCCGAGCAGGAGGATCCGGCCGCCCGGGCCGCCGAGCAGGAGGAGTACGAGGACGAGTTCGAGAAGGCGGAGGCCTACCAGGCCGAGTGGCGCGAGGAGCAGCACAAGACCGAGCCCGAAGACAAGTTCTACTAGCACCGTACTCGGCGTCGCGGCCTGAGTAGGCTCAGGTTCGTGCCGACGCTCCGCGACCTGCTCGAGATGAGGACGGCCGTGCCGGCGGACCTGACGGCGGACGGCTCGTCGGCGCTCGTCGCCTCGGATCTGGGCGGGACGATGCAGCTCTACCGGCAGGTGGTCGGCGGACGCGAGCTCGTCCAGCTCACCGACCTGCCCGAGCCGGTCGGCGGCTTCTTCCTGCCGGCGAGCGGGCGCATCCTGCTCCAGATGGACGAGGGCGGAAACGAGCTCGAGCAGCTCTACGTGCTGGACGCCGAGCCGGAGCCGGGCGCCGTCCCGGAGCCGCTCGTCGTCGAGCCCGGCTACTTCCACCGGACCCCGGGCGCGAGCCGCGACGGCAGGCTGCTGGCGTACGCGTGCAACCGGCGCGACGGGGTCGACTTCGACGTCTACGTGCGCGAGCTCGACTCGGGCGTGGAGCGGCTCGTCTTCGCCCCGGGCGGCTGGTGCGACGTCGCCGGCTTCTCGCCGGACGGGACGACGCTGGCCGTCCTCGTGGCGACCGAACGGAGCGGCGACAACGACCTGCACCTCGTCGACGTCGAGAGCGGCGAGTCGTTCTCCGCCGTTCCGCACGACGACGACTCGGAGGTCGGCCCGCCCGCGTGGCTGCCCGAGAGCGACGCGTTCCTGTTCGCGACCAGCGTCGGACGCGACACGGTCGGCATCGCGCGCTATGTCGTCGCCGAGCGGAGCTGGCGGTACGTGATCGAGGCCGAGTGGGACCTCGGCTGCGCGATCGACGAGGCGGGCCACACGCTCCTCGTCGACTGGAACGCCGACGGCTACACGCGGCTCGAGCTCCGCGACCCGCGCTCGCTCGAGCTTCGCCGCGAGGTCGAGCTCCCCGGGCGGGGAGTCGCAGCCGCCTTCGTCTTCTCGCGCGACGGCCGCCGGCTCGCCTACCACTTCTCCTCGCCGCTCGTCGCCGGCGACGTCTGGATCTGCGACACGGAGACAGGCGCGAGCGAACGGCTCACGGAGAGCCCGAGCGGGGTCCCGGCCGGCGAGCTGGTCGAGCCGGAGCTCCACCGCTTCGCGTCCTTCGACGGCGAGTCGGTGCCGGTGTTCCTCTACCGGCCGGCCGGGGAGGGCCCGTTTCCGGTCGTGATCATGATCCACGGCGGTCCCGAGGCGCAGCTTCGGCCGATCTTCAGCCCGCTCGCGCAGTTCTTCGTCACGAACGGCTTCGCGGTCGCCGCGCCCAACGTGCGCGGGTCGACCGGTTACGGGAAGCGCTACGAGCATCTGGACGACGTCCACAAGCGCCTCGACTCGGTCGGCGACCTCGCCGCGTCGCACGACTGGCTGGGCACCGTCGAGTGGGTCGACGCCGCGCAGGCGATCCTCTACGGCGGCTCGTACGGCGGGTACATGGTGCTCGCCGGGCTCGCCTTCCACCCCGAGCGCTGGGCCGCGGCGATCGAGATCGTCGGGATCTCGAGCCTCGTCAGCTTCCTCGAGCACACGGCTCCCTGGCGTCGAGCCTTCCGCGAGCGCGAGTACGGCTCGCTCGAGCGCGACCGCGAGTTCCTTCTCGACGTGTCGCCTCTGACGCACGTCGACCGGATCCGCGCGCCGCTCTTCATCATCCACGGAGCGAACGACCCACGCGTTCCGGTCGGCGAGGCGAGGCAGATCCACCGCTCGCTGACCGACCGCGGGATCCCTTGCGAGCTGGTCGTGTACGACGACGAGGGCCACGGGCTGAAGCGGCTCTCGAACCGCCTGGACGCGTACCCGAAGGCGATCGCCTTCCTCGAGAACGTGCTGGCCGACGGGAGTGCCCGGTGAAGAGAAACGAGCTCGGCGCTGTCCTGATCGGGCTCGCGATCGCCGTCTCGCTCGCAATCGCCATCGGGCTCTGGGCCGACGTCTTCGCGAACAGCCGCTACTCGAACGGCGGCAGCAACCTCCTCGGCATCATCGGCACCGTTCCGCTGATCGCCGCGCTGGCGGTGGCCGCCTGGACGCGCTGGCACCGCACCTGCGCCGTCCCGTACTGCCTCCGGACCGGGGAGCACCAGGTCGACGGAACGCTCCAGAAGGTCTGCAACCACCACCACACGCTCGAGCACCACGAGAAGATCTACGACCTCCACCACGAGGAGCACGCCGCCTCGGGCCGTCTCGACTTCGGCCAATCACACAACCGGGAACGTCGCGCGGATTGAACGAGCGTGCGCGGGACGTACGCTTCGAAGATGGGTAGTTGCCCGTAGCTTCAGCGAGGCGATCCACCGATTCGGCGTCGGCACGGTGCGCGGACAGTGATTCGGGTGAGGATCGGCCGAAGACGGCTGTCCATCAAGCGTCTCATCGCCTGGGGCGTGGGTGGTTTCATCGTTGTCTTCCTGCTCATCCAGGCCGTTCCTTACGGTCGCGACCACACGAACCCGCCCGTCCTCAAGGAGCCACAATGGGACTCCCCGGCGACCCGTGCGTTCGCCGTGCGGTCCTGCTTCGACTGCCACAGCAACCAGACCAGCTGGAAGTGGTACAGCAACGTCGCGCCCGCCTCCTGGCTGATCCAGCGAGACGTCATCGACGGCCGCGCCGCGCTCAACTTCTCCGAATGGAACCGCCCACAGGACGCCGGCGTCGGCGACATCGCGGACGCGATCAGGAGCGGCTCGATGCCCCCCTGGTTCTACGTCGTCCTCCACCCGAACGCCGGCCTGTCGAAGCGTGACCAGGAGGCGTTCATCCGCGGTCTCCAGGCGACCTTCGCCGCCTCGCCTCCTCCGGCCGGGGGAGGCGGGTAGCCGGCGGTCAGCAGTCATCACCGGCTGCGGAAGGCTCGGTAGATCGCGGCAGTCCGGGTCAGCGGACGCCCTGATGGCGGCGTAGGCGGGTCGGCGCATCCTTGTCGCGCATCCTTGTCGCCGGGGTGGAGGGATGAGTCCTACAGAACTTCGGTCAGAAGGGCAGCTTGGGCGGATTCGATGGGCGATGTGGTTCCTCGTCGTGTTCGTCGGTGTGCTGGTCGGCCTTCTCGTGTGGATCGCGGTGGTGTTGGGTGCGTGGAGCGGGATTCTTTGAGGGTCGGCGTACGGCTCCGAGAGGTGTTGCTGTGAGCACGGTCGCCTCCTCTGACGAGAAGAAGATGGTTGAGCGTGAGCTTGCGGATGCGCGTGCGCTGATCGAGCGGGGTGAGGCGAAGGCGGCGCTGAAGCCGTTGGAGCGGGTTCGTCGGGAGTCGTTGGCTGCGGGGCGCGTTGAGGAGTTGGAGGAGGTGCTTGCGCTCGCGGCGCTCGTCTATGGGCGGACGGAGGGTAAGCGTCAGGGTGAGGCGGGCAGGCTCGCGTTCAGCGCCCAGCAGAACATTCGCTTCCTGGGTCGCCGCGCGGCGCTGGCGCAGGGCAGGGAGTGGGTTGATCCGTTCGCGCCCGCGCCTGGCTCGCGGGTGGCAGCCCGGACGGGCACCTCGCCGCGTCCTGGTTTCCCGTTCGGCGACCCGCGCCGGTTCCGGAGTCTGTTCCTCGCGTTGTTGGCAACGCTGGGCGGCTTCTTTGCGGTGTGGATGCTCGCGGTGCTCGTGATCGCGGGAAGCAGTGGGCCGCTTCCGACTCAGGCCACCTACCAGCTTGTCGTCGTCTCGCTGATTGGTGCCGAGTTGCTCGCTTTCGTGCTGACGGCCGGGGGTTGGTGGCGTGCGCGGCGGCGCTACCCGGTTTCGGAGCGCGGCCGGATCAGCCGCGTGTTCGTGTCCGGTGGGGTGATTGTCCTCGTCCTGTTGAGCGCCGTCCTGTTCGGGATCGCGTACAACGTGCCGGTCGGGTCACCGTCTGTGGCCGCGCCCCGGGCGGGAGCGACGGGCGTGATTGCGTTCGACCGGGCTCGCGACGGTGGCAGCGACATCTGGACGGTGCGCGTCGACGGCAGCGCGGCGCGGCAGTTCACCCGTGACGGCCGGAGCGTGTTGCCTGCCTGGTCGCCGGACGGGCGCAGGATCGTGTTCGCGAGCGCACGGCAAGGACGCCTTTATCGGCTCTATGTGATGAACGGTGACGGGAGCGAGCAACGCGTTCTCGGCACGGGTTGGGGTGGCTATCACATGTCCTTCCCTGCCTGGTCGCCCGACGGCAGGTCCATCGCCTTCACCATCTTCACTAGTCCGCATCAGATCGGCGTCGTTGACGGCGATCTGATGCGGTTTCTCTTCCCTGCCGGAGGCGAAGGCGACGATCCCGCCTGGTCTCCGGACGGTCGCTTGATCGCCTTCAGCCGCGGCCCGAGCCGGGCGCAACAGATCTACGTCGTCGCCCCGAATGGAGGTGGCCTGAGGCAGCTCACCACGGCTTCGGGAGACAACGCGCTGCCCACGTGGTCCCCGGACGGCTCGCGGATCGGGTTCGCGAGCACCCGCCGCGACGGGTACGCCGACATCTACCTGATGAACCGGGACGGCACCGACCAGCACCGGCTGACCGATCTCTCCACCAACATCCGCGGTCTGTCCTGGTCAGCCGACGGAACACGGATCACGTTCGCGAGCCAACTCGGGGGCGATTGGCAGATCTACGTCGTCAACAGCGACGGCACCGATCTGGCCAGGGTCACGAACGGCCCCGAAAGCTCCAACCCCGCCTGGAAACCCAACCCCCGAACGCGATCCGCTCGGTAGATCACGGCCGGCCGGGTCAGCGGACACACTGATGGCGGCCCGGCGCGGGGAACGGATTTGCGCCGCCGCCGGAAGCGCGGTCAGCTTGGTGAGAGTGCTTCAAAGCAGCCCGTAACGCCTTTGAAGGAAAAGACCCTGCTTGCAGGGCCTTTCGAGACGGGAGCGACGGGACTCGAACCCGCGACCTCCGGCGTGACAGGTGAGCGTCGGCCTTAGCCGGTAGTCGCCGTTGTTAGCCGATTCGGCTTGTGTGGGCCAATTCGACGCGTTGCGGGGCCGTTGTATTCGCCGTTAGTGGCCACCGCTGCGTTCCAAGTCCGTTCCAAGACCGGCCTGCCGGGCAAGGCCTACCAGCCGCGTCCGCCCCTCGTGTCCGTGGACGCCGCCGGGACGGGCACAAGGGCGGGGAGTGCGGCCGGTGGCCGAGAACGGGGCACGGGTGGGCATGTGTGGGGCCTCGCGGCTAGGGCAGCGGGCGAGGCACGGGTCGGTAGATCGCGGTAGTCCGGGTCAGCAGACACCCTGATGTCGGGCAGACGACACAGGCGGACTCTTGCCGGGGTAGGCGTATTGGCCTTGGGAGGTGCGTGTTGGGTGCTGTTGCCCCTCGAACGAGAAACAGGTACGAGCTGAGCGAACGGCGTTGCTGACAGCAGCTGCCGTTTTTTGATGAAGGGAGTGGACATGAGTCCCACACGTCGAATGCTTGCCTTTGTCGGTCTGCTTGGGTTGGTTGGTGCGGCGATGGCCGTGTCGGGGCCGACGGCGAGCGGGATCGAGTCGTCTTCGGCGGTCGTTAAGCCGGGTGGGATTCCATCGGGTCCGAACCTTCGCTGGACGGACACGATGCCGCGGGCCTCTCCCGATGGACGGAAGATCGCCTTCGTTCGCAACGGGATGGCCATCTGGGTCCTCGACCTGCGTTCAGGCCAGGACAGGAAGGTGACGCCTGTGTCGATTAGGGCGGGTGAACCGTCGTGGTCTCCGAACGGACGCTCGCTGGTGTTTGCAGCGTCCGATTCGATCATTCGCGTCGATGCCGACGGCCGTGGCTTCCGCAAGCTGACGTCCCATGCGATCGACCGCTTCCCCGCCTGGTCGCCTGATGGTTCGCTGATCGCGTTCGAACGCGTGGGAAAGAAGGTGGGCATCTTCGACGTGACCGACCTGTACGTGATGAAGCCGGATGGGTCAGGCCAGCATCGGATCGTCCCGGATGTCGCGCGCTTCGCCTGGTCGCCGGACGGCACCGAGTTGGCCGTGACTCGACTCTCGGTGAGTTCGTCGCTCGTTTCTAGTTCTAGGGTGCTGAATGTCGTCACACGCAACGGCCATGTGAAGCGGACGATCTCCCGGTCTCACGGCTACTGGTATACGCCGAGTTGGTCACCCGACGGCCGACGGATCGCCGTTGACGGCGGCGACATCTACGTGATGGGAAGCGACGGCACCAACCCGCATCCAATCGCCGCTAGGGACGACTACGAAATGGACAGCGCACCGGTGTGGTCGCGCGACGGCAAGCGAATCGCCTTCACCCGTTACGACCCCAACCTCTGCGTGGTCAGCGGCTTCTACATCACCACCGCCGATGGGAGAGTCGTTAGGCGCGTCTCGGTCGATCCTCAGAAGCAATGCGCGGGCGGCTATGCGCGGGCGTACTCGTGGCTCCCCGCAGGTCGCCTGGTGTTTGGCGGCAACCTTTCGTCCGCCGGGTACTACCCGCTGATCGCCGTCAACGCTCAAGGCGCAGACGCCCACCGCCTCACGCAGGCGAACTAGAGGGCGGCGCCGCCGAGGGAGTGGAGCGAGAGTAGGCATTTGGCTTACCCATCACCGACCGAATCAATCGGCGAGCGGGCGGCTGTGTGCAACCACTTTGAGCGACACGCGATGGCTGTCGGTAGATCGCGGCAGTCCGGGTCAGCGGGTGCCCTGATGCGCGGGTGACGGTTCGCAGCGATTCTCGGGGCTGAAAGGGGGTCGAGTGGAATGACGTGTGACTCGGAAGGACTTGGCTGCGACGGCGCTGACTGGTCTGGCGGTGCTTGTGTTCGCGGCGGCTCATGAGGGTTGGGGAGTACCGCTTGTCGGCGGTAGCGTCAGATGGGCGGCTGGCGCGGTGCTGGTGCTTGGCATGGCGACGTGCTCGTTGGGTTCGCCCGGTAAGGATCGTGCGACGAGCTTGCTTGCGGTGCTCGGCAGTGCGGCGCTCGTTCTGGCCATCGTCGCGTTGATAACGGGATCGTTGACCGCCCTATCGCTGCTCGTCGTTGCGTTCGTCCTGCTCTGGGCCGTCTCGACGCTGCGGCACGTGCGTCACGCGCCCGGAACGCCGGTGGCAACGTGATCTCGAAGCAATGCTCGCAAGAGCGAGGAAGGGAGTTGTGGTCAGGATGTTGAAGAGGCGCAATCTGCTCGTGGCTGCGTTCGCTGTTTTCGGCGTGGTGCTGTTCTGGCGCAGGAGGGGCTGCCATGGCTGCCATCCAACCGCCGCGTGAGCTGGGGGAAGAGAATCGCTCCCTGAGCGTGGATCCGGTTGTCTTTGACGTGGGCTATCCGCAGCGCTTCGCCCGCGTCCAGGTTGCTCTGCGGATCGTGATCGTGGTCTTGGTCGCGATGATCGGGATCCCGTTTGGCTGGATCCTGTACCTGGGCTTCCCGGTGTTGGCGGCGGTGCTGATCTCGCAGAAGGACGGTGCCCGCTACCTGGGAGAGGATGGCCCCCGGGTGACCCGGTGGCTTCAGTGGGTGATGGCGGTGATCGCCTACATGTGGATGCTCACCGACCGCCTCCCCGTCTCCGGCGAGGAGACGGTTCGGTTCGAGGTCGAGCGGTCAGGGGCGCCGACCGTCGGCTCGGCGCTGCTGCGGATCGTTAAGGCGATCCCGAGCGCGTTCGTGCTCGTCTTGCTCATGTTCGTCTCCGGGATCGTCTGGCTGATCGCCGCTGTCTGGATCCTGATCGAGGAGACCTACCCGGAGAGCCTGTTCGGCTTCCAGCGCGGGGTCGTCCGCTGGCAGGCGCGGCTGCTCGCCTACCTGGCCTCGCTGGTCGAGCCGTACCCGCCCTTCCACCTCGACACACGCCCGACCGAGTGAGCCGCGCGCGCTGGACGTCGACCCATCACCGAGGAGACACCCGAGACCTGCTGCCACGCGAGCATTAGGGCAGGAGGGGGCAACATTCGCCTAGTGATGCGGCTTGGGTGGCTCTTTGGCGTGGGGGTTCTGCTCCTCGGCACCATGGTGGCGGGCGGTCTTGGTGCGGCGTCGGGACGAGCGGCGCCCGCGTCATCGGACGAGTCGGTTGCGCTGACTGGGGCGTATCCGGCACCGCCACGGGCGTTGTTGCCCGGCCAGCACGCGTACGCCTCGGGGGTGCGAGTGGCGGTCGCGTCCGGGGGCGCACGCGTGGTGCAGGTCAACTACCTGCTCTACGCGCCCGCCGCCATCCGAAAGAACCACGCCCGCCATGGCCGCTGATCGTGTTCCTGCACGGCTACGGCGAACGCGGCGACGACCCGAAGCTGCTCACCGCCCAGCCACTCCCCGAGACCCTCGCGCACACGACCAGCTTCCCCGCTGTCGTCTTCTCACCGCAGCTACCGCTCCAGTTCAACGGCTGGTCGGAGATGATCGCACCGGTCGACGCGCTCCTACAGCGACTCACCGAGCGCTACCCGATCGACACACATCGCCTCTACCTGACCGGCCTCAGTACCGGCGGCTACGGCACCTGGACGTACGCCCTCCGGCACCCGAAGCGGTTCGCCGCGTTGGTGCCGATCGCGGGCGGCTACGAGCAAGGCGGCATCCCCCCGAACATCTGCGCCCTCCGCAACACGCCGATCTGGGCCTTCCACGGCGCACTCGACACCATCATCACCCCATATCACTCGGAAGTCCTCGTCAACGCTCTGCGAGCTTGCGGCTCGAGCGTCGTGCGCTTCACGCTCTACCCGGGCGTCGACCACTTCCACTCCTGGACACGCGCCTACGCCGACCCCGGCCTCTGGCGCTGGCTCTTCGCCCAACACCTCAAGCAAGCCCGGGCACCCATCCCCGCTACCGCAAGCCGAGGCCGCGTCCGCCCTCGTGTCCTCGGACGCCGCCCGGCCGGGCACAAGGGCAGGCTGGCGCCCCGGCGGGCGACAGCGGGGCACCGGAGGCCACGTGGCCGCGTGCGGGCAGAGGCCGCGAGCTAGGGGTCGGGCGGCGGGTGGTGGAGTGCGGGCGGCCGGGCGCCGCTGCCTCGAACTACTGACCGGGGGTGGGGTTGCCCCGATGTGCCGGATCGTGGCGGGCGGCGATCCTTCCGCTGTAGGAGGTGTTGGGTGTGACGCAGGCAGCAGCGCTGGCGCAGGCGGTGCCTCCGGCCGGAGGCGATGACGGCTGGGTGCTGGTCGCGGATCGGCTGAGCAAGCGGTTCGGGAAGGTGCTGGCGGTCGACGATCTCAGCTTCCGGCTGGGGGTCGGCACGGTCACCGGCTTTCTTGGGCCGAACGGTGCGGGCAAGACGACGACGCTCCGCATGCTGCTCGGGCTCGTTCGGCCGACGACGGGGAGGGCGTTGCTGTTCGGCAGGCTGCTACCGCGACTCGAGGATCCGGCCCGAGTGTGGGCGCCGTGCTCGAGGCGTCCGACTTCCACCCCGGCCGCTCCGGCCGCGAGCATCTGATGACGCTCGCGCTCGCCGCGCGGCTGCCGCGGAACGCGGGTGGACGAGGTGCTCGAGCTGGTCGAGCTTCGGGAGGCGGGCCGTCGCCGCGTCGGCGGCTTCTCGCTCGGGATGCGCCAGCGGCTCGGGCTCGCGGCCGCGCTGCTGCGGCGACCCTGAGCTCCTGATCCTCGACGAGCCGGCCAACGGGCTCGACCCGGAGGGCGTCCACTGGCTGCGAACTTCCTCCGCGGACTTCGCCGCGCACCGGCAGGACCGTGCTCGTGTCGAGCCACGTGCTCGCTGAGGTCGCGCAGACGGTCGACCAGGTCGTGATCATCGACAAGGGTCGGCTCGTCACCTTCGCCCCGCTCGACGAGCTGACCGCGCGCGTGGCGGGAGACGTCCGCGTGCGAGCGCCTGGGGTGCCGACAGGCTCCTGCCGCTGCTCGCCGCGGCCGGTATCGAGTCGACCGTGCTGGACGGCGACGAGCTGCTCGTCCACGGCGCGACGAGCGCCACGGTCGGCGAGCTTGCCTTCCGGACGCGGGAATCGCCCTTCACGAGCTCGTGCAGGAGTCCTCCACGCTCGAGGACGTCTTCCTCGAGCTCACGTCGGGAAGGCGCCATGATCGCGCAGCTTCGCTCCGAGCTCAGGAAGATGCGGACGACCAGGACGAACCTGGGTTTGCTGCTCGGCCTGGTCGCGATCGTCCTGTTCACCGTGGTGGTCAGCGGCCTGACGGGTAGCGAGTCCGATCGGTTAGCTCCGACAACCAGAGGGCGCTGTTCGGCAACGGCACGGCCGCAGCGCGTCTTCGCCGCCCTGATCGGGATCATGGCGATGACGAGCGAGTTCCGGCACGGGACGATCCGAGCCACCTTCGTCTTCACGCCCGCGCGCATCCGGGTGGTCTCCGCCAAGGTGCTCGCCAGCCTGCTCGTCGGCGTCGGCTTCGGCGCGCTCGGCACCAGACCTGACGCTCGGCGTCGGCTCCGCGGTGATCCGCGGCCGCGGCGTCGAGTCCTGCTCATCACGGCGACGACGTCCGCCGGCTCGTGCTCGGCACGCTCGCGATGTCCGCGCTCTGGGCAGCGTTCGGCGTCGGGGTTGGAGCGGTGCTCCGTAACCAGGTCCTGGCCGTCATCGGTGTCTTCGTCTGGGTCTTCGTCGTCGAGCTCCTCATCTCCCAGTAGGTGCCCGGAGTCGGCCGGTACACGCCCGTCGCCGCCAGCAGCGCCATGACGGGCGACACCCGGGTGACTCGCCTGTGCATCTGCTCACCGCGCCAGCTGGAGGCGCGCTCCTCGCCGGGTATGCCGCCGCGTTCGTCCTCGTTGGCGCGCTCGTCACAGACCGCCGCGACGTCAACTGACATCCGAGCTACCGACGGCGACAACCGCGGCACGCCCTGCCGAGGGCCGTACGTGCCCTCGTGTCCGCGGACGTCGTCCAGGCGGGAACAAGGCCGAGTGGCCGCCCGGCGGGCGACAGCGGAGGAGCGGAGGGCACGTGGCCGCCGGTCTGCTCCGGGCGATCCTCGCCCGTGTCGAGCCGGTGGCGGGAGCTTCGGTGCGTTCTGCGAATCGGCAAGGGCGTTGCGAAGTGCCGCGGCCAGGAATCGCTCGACTGAGACGGTCGAGT
>CAVUNV010000003.1:0-144000 GCA_963742925.1 uncultured Actinomycetes bacterium
TCGTAGAGCTGCGGAGAACGTAAGCCCACGTTTTCCCTTACGCCCCGCTCGCGTCCTCTCCTCTCTGACAACCCGGGCACCAGTAGGCGATGCGATTGTCGTCACCCTGGCCGCGGCTCGTGATCGGCGTGCCGCAGCGCGGGCACGGCCTGCCGGTGCGGCGGTAGACCAGCCGTTCCGGACGCCGTCCGTCGAGCGATTCCCGCATGAGGCGCGCCGCTTCGGAGAGAACGCCGAGCAGCTCGTCGTCCGTGGTCTCGCCGAGCCGGAGCCACGGCGAGAGCCGCGCCTGCCAGAGCGCCTCGGCACGCCACACGTTGCCGATGCCCGCGACGAGCCGCTGGTCGAGCAGCGCCTCCCCGAGCTGGCGCCGCGGGTCAGCCGCTCGCAGGTTGGCCAGCATCGAATCGGCGTCGGGCGGATCGGTGAGGATGTCAGGGCCGAGCGGCCTGACGGCGCGATCGGTCAACTCCAGCACCGCGCCCCCGCGCAGCACCGCCTGCCGGTCGCTCCCGCGCAGCACGAGCCACGGCCTGCCGGCGATCTCGGCCCCGCCGGGGAGGACGCGCCAGCTTCCCGACATGCGGAGGTGGCTCCTGAGCACGTAGCCCCCCTCGAAGCGGAGCAGCAGGTTCTTGCCGACCGCCTCGACGCCCTCGAGCACGCGCCCGTCCAGCCGCTCGGCGACCCCGGTCGCGCGCGCCCGCGGATTCGGCGCCTCGGCCCGGATCCGCTCGCCGACCAGCACCCGAAGGCGCCGTGCCGCGCGGTGCACCGTGTCTCCTTCGGGCACGTCGGACACACTAGGGGAATGGCGAGAGCTCGATCAGCCGCCGCCGGCGCGGTGGCAGCAGCCGTCTGGGCCCTCCAGGAGCCGCTCGACCAGCGCTTCTTCGACTACGGCTACTCCGACGTCGCCATGCTCGGCAAGCTCGTGACGCGCGGGCCCGGCTGGTGGCGGGCCGGCTTCGCCGTCCATGTCGCGAACGGAGCGGTGTTCGGGCTCGTCTACGAGGAGGCGAAGCGACGGCTCGACGTCGAGCCGCGCCGGCTTGCGGTCGCGATGGCACTCGGCGAGCACACCGTGCTGTTCTCCCTCGGCGCCCTCGTCGACCGCTACCACCCGGCGCGCGGCGAGCCCGGTCTGCCGCCGTTGATGACGGGCCGCGCTTTCGTCCAGGCGACCTGGCGACACGCGCTGTTCGGCTGGGTTCTCGGCCGGCTGGCCTGATCTAGACCAGATTGACTTTCGATCCCGGTGTATGTTTCATCCGCTGCACTGGGGCGGCCGTCGCCCGGGGCTAGAGCAGTGAGGCGAGTCGGGTGGCGTCTGCAACGATCGAGCAAAGGGGCGCCGGATGGCCAACTCTCTCTTCTCCAGGCTCGTAGCCGATGCCGCTGAGGCGGTCGACAGACGGATCGGCTGGTCGAAGCTCCCGACGCTGCTCGCGCTGCCCGTCCTGATCGGGCTGCGCGACCGGCTCCGGGAGAAGAACCTCTACGACACGGGCCGCGGGGCGCTCGACAAGCCGCCGTTCACCGACCCGAACCAGGCCGACTACCACGGCGCGCGCACGCTCGACGGGACCTACAACGACCTGAGCGATCCGCTGATGGGCGCGATCGGGAGCAGGTTCGGGCGCAACGTGCCACTCGAGGAGACGTGGCCCGACCAGCCCCCCGAGCTCTTCGAGCCGAACCCGCGCCTGATCAGCAGGGAGCTGCTCACGCGGGAGACCTTCCAGCCGGCGACGACGTTGAATCTCCTCGCCGGGGCCTGGATCCAGTTCGAGGTGCACGACTGGTTCAGCCACGGCGACAACGACCCCGAGCACCCCTGGGAGATCTCGCTCGAGGACGACGACCCCTGGCCGCAGCGTCCCATGCGGATCGACAGGACGCTCCCGGATCCGAGCTCGGAGCCCGGCAAGCCCGCGACGTTCGTCACCAAGGACACCCACTGGTGGGACGGGTCCCAGGTCTACGGCAACACCCCGCAGTTCGCCGCCGCGCTCCGGACGGGGGAGCTCGGCAAGCTCAAGATCGACGCCGAAGGCCTCCCGCCGCAGGAGCTCGAAGAGCACATCGATCTCAAGGGGGTCGCCGGGAACTTCTGGATCGGGCTCGCGCTCCTGCACTCGCTGTTCATGCGCGAGCACAACGTCGTCTGCGACCACCTGCACGCCGCGTATCCGGAGATGACGGATCAGCAGCTCTACGAGAAAGCGCGGCTCGTCGTGGCGGCACTCATGGCGAAGATCCACACGATCGACTGGACTCCCGCGATCATCGCGCACCCGACGACGGTGATCGGGATGCGGGCGAACTGGTTCGGCCTGCTCGGGGAGCACTTCGACAAGACCTTCGGGCGGCTGACGAAGAGTGAGGTGATTCGCGGCATCCCCGGCTCGCCGACGAACCACCACGGCGTCCCCTATTCGCTCACGGAGGAGTTCGTGGCCGTCTACCGGATGCATCCGCTGATCCCGGACGAGTTCGTCTTCCGCTCGCATGCCGACGACTCGGTGCTCCAGCAGCTCGAGCTGCCGCAGGTAGGGGCGCTCGAGGTGCGGAACCGGCTCGGCGAGATGTCGATGGCGGACGTGTTCTACTCCTTCGGCCGCCTGCATCCCGGAGCGATCACGCTGCACAACTACCCGCGGTTCCTCCAGGACTTCCACAGGCCTTCGGGCGATCACATCGACCTCGCCGCGATCGACATCCTGAGGCTCCGTGAGCGGGGAGTGCCCCGCTACAACCAGTTCCGGCGGCTCTTCCACCTGAAGCCCGTGCGATCGTTCGACGAGTTGACCGACAACCCCGTATGGGCCAGAGAGCTGGAGCGGATCTACGGCGACGTCGAGCGTGTCGACGTGATGATCGGAATGTACGCAGAGCCGAAACCGAAGGGATTCGGGTTCAGCGACACGGCCTTTCGCGTCTTCATCCTGATGGCGTCACGGCGACTCGAAAGCGACCGGTTCTTCACCACCGACTACCGCCCGGAGATCTACACGCAGGCGGGCTTCGACTGGGTGGAGAACAACACGATGCGAACCCTCCTGCTCCGCCACTTCCCCGAGCTCGGCCCGGCGCTCGAGGGCGTCCAGAATCCGTTCGCGCCCTGGACGGCCGCCGGCGGAGCCGCCGACGGCTAGCCTCAGGGCCTGAGCACGGCGCGGCGGGGCCCGGCGACGAAGCCCGCCTCCGCCAGCAAGGGCATCACGTCCGACTCGGCGACCGGCACGCCGTCGAAGCGCTCCACCGACAGCCGCCTCACCCCTGTTCGCTTCGCATGTCCGACGAGCCCGGCGAGCGCGGGCCGCAGCCACGACTCGTCCGGCTCGCGGAGCGGGACGAGCGAGCGGCCGCTTCGCTCCACGAAGAGCGCCGCTTCACCGCCGAGGAGGACGACGAGAGCCCCCGCGACCCTCGCCGCGCGGGCACCGGCCCGCTTCGGCCAGGGAAGTGCCGCGCCGTACGGCTGCGCGGGGTCGGCTGCGGGGAGAACGAGCGTCTCCGGCTCCTCCCCCTCGCGCGGACGCAGCTCGCGAACACGCTCGACCGCGCCCCCGAGCGCGAACTGGGCGCCTCCGAGCCCCTCGACGAAGTAGCCACGCCGGCAGAGGCCCAGCGTCTCGAGCGCTCGCAGCTCGCCGTAGACGGCGCCGTACCCGCCGGCGATGCCCTCGGCGCGCACGCCGTCGCGGGTGACGATGCCCTGCCGCTCGAGCAGGAGCTCGGCCAGCGCGCGCCTGTCCGGTGAGCCGGCGAACAGGCGCTCCGTCAGCGACCAGCGTCCCTGGGTGGCCGTGATCGCGGCCGCGCGCCTGCGGGAGAAGCGGCGCGGCCGCCGCTCGGTCTTCGGCACCCCGTAGCGGCGCGGCGCTCTGAGCGGCTGCCAGGCGTCGTTCGTGACCTCGCCGGCCCAGACGAGGTCCCACAGCGCCGGCAGCAGCTCCTCGCCGTCGAGCCCGGCCACGGCGAGCAGATCGACCCAGAACTCGGCCGAACGCGCCAGCGCCGCGCGGATCCGGTCGTGGACCTCGCCTTCGGGCGCCGGCGTCGACGCCGGACGGCCGAGAGCCGCGGCATCCTCGCGGAAGTACATGGCCACCCGATCCAGGCCGGCACCGATCCAGACGACCTCACCCGTCGCGCAGAGCTGGTCGAGCGCCTCGGGCCGGTAGTCGGGCACGCGGCGCGGCAACACGTCCGACTCCCAGAGCGCCACGGGCAGTGCAAGCGCCTGGAGCGGTACGAGCGCCTCACGCAGCCCAGCGCGCCGGTCGACGCCGTGCCAGGAGGGGAGAAAGCGTGCGTAGGCGGTCTGCTCGACCGGCTCGACCTCCTTCCGGAGCGCCGCGAGCGAGGCCCGACGAAGACGGCGCAGCACGTCGGGATCGCACCACTCCCGCTCGGTGCCGCCCGGCCGAAGCTCCCCGCGGACGAGCCGCTCGTCCCGCTCCAGGGCTTCGAGCTCGCCCTCGGCGCGCCCGGCCTCGATCCCGAAGCGCGCCGCGACCTCGGCGGTCGTGAACGGCCCGCGCCCGCGTGCGAACCGCGCCAGCAGCGTGCGCAGCGGGAGCTCGCCGGGCTCGAGGAACGCGTCGGGAAGCCCGGAGGGCGGCATGGCGCCGAGCGCATCGCGGTACCGGCCCGCGTCCTCGGCCGCGATCAGCCGCTCCTCGCCCCCGAAACGGACGAGGAGCGCGCGGCGCTCGGCCAGCAGCGGCTCTGCCAGAAGTAGATCGTATTCTCCAGTTCGCAAATCTCCTCGTAGAAGTAAGACATGATGCAAATCATCTGAGGTTCTCGGGTCACCGCGCAAACGGCTCTCGACCTCCTCGACCGCGTCGCGATCGAGCAGATCACGCAACTCCTCCTGCCCCAGCAGCTCCCGGAGCAGCTCGCGGTCGAGCGACAGCGCCTGGGCCCGGCGCTCGGCCGGCGGGGTGTCGTCCTCGTACATGTAGGTCGCGATGTAGTCGAACAGGAGCGAGGCCGCGAACGGCGAGGCCGACGGCGTCTCGATCTCCACGACGTCGACCTGGCGCGTCGCCACCCCGTGCAGGAGCTTCCGGAGCGCGGGCAGGTCGAAGACGTCCTGGAGGCACTCGCGGTAGGTCTCGAGCACGATCGGAAAAGCCGGATAGCGGCGCGCGACCTGCAGCAGAGACTGCGCCTTGAGCCGCTGCTGCCAGAGCGGCGTCCGCTCTCCCGGGCGCCGCCGGGGGATCAACAGCGCGCGCGCCGCGTTCTCGCGGAAACGGGCGCCGTAGAGTGCGCTCTGGCCGACCTCCTGAACGACGAGCTCCTCGACCTCCTCCGCGGCGATGAGCAGCTCCGAGAGCGCGGGCGCCGCGTCCGCCTCGGGCAGATGCAGGGCGATGCCGTCGTCGGACCAGATCGATTGCGCGTCGAGGCCGAGCGACTCGCGCAGGCGCGCCGCGAGCGCGAGCGCCCACGGAGCGTGCACCCGGCCCCCGAACGGGGTCAGGATGCAGACTCGCCAGTCGCCGATCTCGTCGCGGAACCGCTCGACGACGATCGTGCGATCGGACGGGACCGCACCGGTCGCCGCCTCCTGCTCGCGCAGGAATCGCAGCAGGTTGCGCGCCGCCAGCTCGTCCAGGTGGTAGTCCGAGCGCAGCCTGCCGAACGCCTGCTCGTCGGAGAGCGCCACGAGCTCGCGCGACGCGGCGCCGATCGCCGCGCCCAGCTCGTACGGCCTCCCCACTCCCTCGCCCTTCCAGAACGGCACCGCTCCGGGCACGCCCGGCGCCGGCGAGACGAGCACCCGGTCACGCGTGATCTCCTCGATGCGCCAGGTCGAGGCGCCGAGCATGAACGTCTGCCCGGCCCGGGCCTCGTAGACCATCTCCTCGTCGAGCTCGCCCACGCGGCTGCCGCTGTCGACGAGCTGAACCGTGAACAGGCCGCGATCCGGGATCGTGCCTGCGTTCGTGACGGCGAGCCGCCGTGCACCGGCCCGGCCGCGCACGAGACCCCCGGTCCGATCCCAGACGATCCGGGGCCGCAACTCGGCGAACTCGTCGGACGGATAGCGGCCGGCGAGCATGTCGAGCACGTTCTCGAGCTGGACGCGCGAGAGGTCGGCGAACGGATAGGCGCCTCGGACGAGCTCGTGGAGCTCGTCGACCGCGATCTCCTCGTCGGCGCAGATCGCGACGATGTGCTGGGCGAGCACGTCCAGCGGGTTGCGCGGGATGACGGTCTCCTCGATCTCGCCGGCGCGCATGCGTCGCGCCACCACCGCCGACTCGAGCAGGTCGAGCCTGAACTTCGGGAAGATGCGCCCCTTCGAGACGGCGCCGAGCTCGTGCCCCGCCCGGCCGATCCGCTGCAGCCCGCGGGCGACCGACTTGGGCGATTCGACCTGCACGACGAGGTCGACGGCGCCCATGTCGATGCCGAGCTCGAGCGACGACGTCGCAACCAGGCAGGGAATCTCACCGCGCTTGAGCAGCTCCTCGATCTCCATGCGCTGCTCCCGCGCCAGCGACCCGTGGTGGGCCCGCGCGATCTCCTTCTCGGCCAGCTCGTTCAGGCGCAGGGCGAGCCTCTCGGCGAGCCGGCGGTTGTTGACGAACACGATGGTCGAGCGGTGCTGCTCGACGAGGCGCAGCAACGCCGGGTAGATCGAGGGCCAGATCGAGTTGGTCGACGGCCCGACTCCGTCGGTGATGTAGCTGCCGTCGACGACCTCGGGCTGGCGGATCGGCTGCGACGCCGAGAGGTCGGTCATGTCCTCGAGCGGCACGACCACCTCGAGGTCGAGCTCTTTCGCGCGCCCGGCGTCGACGAGCTCGATCGGCCGTGCGCCCGAGACGAAGCGGCCGATCTCCTCGAGGGGTCGCTGCGTCGCCGAGAGGCCGATGCGCTGCACCGGCTGCCGGGTCAGTCGGTCGAGTCGCTCGAGGCTCACCGCGAGATGAGCACCCCGCTTGGTTCCGGCGACGGCGTGCACCT
The DNA here is from genome assembly GCA_963742925.1 of uncultured Actinomycetes bacterium. Lineage (GTDB taxonomy): Bacteria > Actinomycetota > Thermoleophilia > Gaiellales > Gaiellaceae > PALSA-612. The sequence goes on from CAVUNV010000003.1 coordinate 6,994, forward strand.
CGTCGACGATCACCGTCTCGACGGTTCGCAGCAGCTCGCGGCCCTGAGAGGTGAGGAGCAGGAACAGCGATTCGGGCGTCGTGATCAGGATGTCCGGCGCCTTCCGCAACATGGCCTGCCGTTCGCGGGCGGGCGTGTCGCCCGTGCGAACGGCGACGCGAAGCTCGGAGCGGAGGCCGGCGAGCGGCCCGCGCAGGTTGCGCTCGATGTCGTAGTTCAGCGCCTTCAGTGGTGAGACGTAGAGCAGCCGGAGCCCCTCCCCCGGTGACGGCGTCAGCCGGTCGATCCCGTACAGGAAGGCAGCCAGCGTCTTGCCGGAGCCGGTCGGCGCCTGGACGAGCACGTGCCCGCCCTTCGCGATCGCCGGCCAGCCGAGCGCCTGCGCGGGTGTCGGCGCCTCGAACGTGCCCTCGAACCAGGCCCGGGTCGCGTCGCCGAACACGGAAAGTGGGTTCACATCGCCAGACTAGCGATAGAACACACGTTCGTCTAGACGTCTCATGCAGACACGTCCGGAAGAGCCAGTACGGTCTGCACATGCGCCTCATCGTCGCCCGCTGCGAGGTCTCCTACACCGGCCGGCTCACCGCGTTTCTGCCCGAGTCGACACGCCTGCTGATCCTGAAGTCCGACGGCAGCGTTCTCGTCCACGCCGACGCCGGCGGCTACAAGCCGCTCAACTGGATGACGCCGCCGACCGTGATCGAGGAGGTCGAAGGCACTCTCGTCGTCAGGAAACGCTCGGGCAAGACGGAGGACCGGCTCGAGATCCGGCTCCACGAGGTGCTGAGCGACGTGGAGCACGAGATGGGCGAGGCTCCCGGGCTCGAGAAGGACGGCGTCGAGCGCCACCTGCAGGAGGAGCTCGCGGCGCAGCCGGAAGCGCTCGCCGAGGGGCTCAGGCTCGTTCGGCGGGAGTGGCCCACCGACGTCGGTCCCGTCGACCTGATGTGCCGTGACTCGGGCGACGGGTGGGTGGCGGTCGAGATCAAGCGGGTCGCGACGATCGACGCGGTCGAGCAGCTCTCCCGCTACCTGGAGCGCATCCAGCTCGATCCCGCGCTCGCGGGCTGCCGGGGCATCCTGGCGGCCGAGCAGCTCAAGCCGCAGGCCGTCACGCTGGCGGAGGCACGCGGGATCGCGTGCGTCGAGGTCGAGCTCGCGATGCTGCGCGGCGAGCGCGAGCCCGAGCTGACGCTGTTCTCGCTCTCCCACTAGCACCCCGGGCAGATCGTCGACTAGCATCACGACGTGCCCGACGCCCTGCATTTCACGGGAAACGACGAGGCTGACCGGCTGCTCGCGAGCGATCCGATGGCGCTCCTGATCGGCTTCGCGCTCGACCAGCAGGTCACCGTGCCGACGGCGTTCTCGGGGCCGCTCAAGATCAAGCAGCGGCTCGGAAGCCTCGACGCCGAGGAGATCGCAGGCACGGAGCCCGAGCGGCTCGACGCAGTCTTCCGCGAGAAGCCCGCCGTCCATCGCTTCCCCGGGACGATGGCGACCCGCGTGCAGGAGCTCGCGCGCGCGGTCGTGAGCGAGTACGGAGGCGACGCGTCGCGCCTCTGGACCGAGGCGAAGGACTCCGACGACCTCCGCCGCCGCATCGAGGCGCTGCCGGGATTCGGCGAGATGAAGGTGAAGGCGCTCGGGTCGGTGCTCGCGAAACGCTTCGGCGTCGCCGCGGCTCAGGGCCTCGTTCCTCCCCACCCGACGCTCGGGCGACGTCGATTCCGCGGAGGCACTCGAGGACTACCAGGCCAAGAAGCGCGCGTACAAGGCCACACAGCGGGCCGCGAAAGCGTGAAGCGACAACGGGTGCTCGCGTACGTGACACGCGAGCGTGAGGGGCGCAAGGAGCTGCTCGTGTTCGACTGCGACTCGCCTCTCCTCCAGGGGACGCAGGTACCCGCCGGACGGCTCGATGCGGGCGAGACGCTGGAGCAGGGCTTGCTCCGCGAGCTGCACGAGGAAGCCGGTCTCGACCGCGTCCGCATCGTGCGGGAGATCCCCGTGCTCGGCGACTGGGTCACCCGGTCGGGCTACGAGAACCACGCGTTCGAGGTACACATCGAAAGCGACGATGCGCCCGATACATGGGAGCACGTGGTTCATGGAGACGGTGACGACGCGGGCCTCGTGTTCGCCTTCCGCTGGGTAGCAGTCGAGCCCGGCCTCGAGCTCTGGGACGGCGCCGACCCCACCTACCTGCAGCTTGCATGAAGACGCTCGCGCTCACCGTGATCGTGTTCGCGCTCGCCGGGTCGTCGGCGCAGGCACCGCGCCTCGCAGGCTGTCCCGTCTTCCCGGCGGACAACCCCTGGAATCAGCGCGTCGACAGGCTGCCGGTGGCCGGGAGCTCGAGTGCGATCATCGACTCGATCGGCGCCGATACAGGCCTCCACCCGGACTTCGGATCGGGCCTGTGGGACGGAGCGCCGATCGGCATCCCGATCACCGTTGCCCGCGCGGGCGTGCCGAAGGCGCGCGTCTCCTTCGACTACGCCGACGAGTCGGACCGCGGGCCGTACCCGATCCCGGCCGGCGTGAGGATCGAGGGCGGAAGCGACCGCCACGCGCTGATCCTCGACTCCTCGGCCTGCAAGCTCTACGAGCTCTACGCGCTCCAGCGCTCGGGCGGAAGCTGGCACGCCGGCTCGGGAGCGATCTGGAGCCTGCGGTCGAACGCCGTCCGCCCTGCCGGCTGGACGTCGGCGGACGCGGCCGGCCTGCCGATCCTGCCGGGGCTCGTCCGCTGGAGCGAGGTCGCGCAGGGCCACATCGACCACGCCGTCCGCTTCACCGTCGAGCGGACGAGGCGCGCCTACATCTATCCCGCCCGGCACTACGCGAGCGACCTCACCGACTCGAACCTGCCGCCCATGGGCCTCCGCGTGCGACTGCGCGCGGACTATCCGATCGCCGGCTTCCCTCCGCAGGCACGCGTGGTGCTGGCCGCGCTGAAGAAGTACGGGATGATCGTGGCCGACAACGGCTCGAACTGGTTCATCTCGGGCGAGCCGAATTCACACTGGTCGAACGACGACCTCCACACGCTGGGGCGCGTCCCGGGCTCGGCCTTCGAGGTCGTGAACACCTCGTCGCTCCGCCCCCACTCCAAGTAAGCCTGCTCAGAGCGGCTCAGCCGACACCGCGAAGCGGCTCAGCCGACACCGGCGAGCAGGAAGGCACGCTGCTCCCTGACCATCTCGCGAGCGATCACGAGCCGCTGGATCTCGTTCGAGCCCTCGTAGATCTGCGTGATCTTCGCGTCGCGCATCATGCGCTCGAGCGGGTACTCCCGGATGTACCCGTAACCGCCGAGGATCTGCACCGCCTCGGTCGTGACCCACATCGCCGTGTCCGCGCAGAAGAGCTTCGCCATCGCCGAGGCCTTCGTCAGCTCCGCGTCCGGCAGGCCGGCGTCGACCATCTGACCGAAGCGGTACAGAAGGCCGCGCCCCGCCTCGCACGCCGTCTCCATGTCGGCGAGCTTGGCCGCGATCAGCTGGTGCTCCGCGATCGGCTTGCCCATCGTCTCGCGCGTCTTCGCGTACTCGAGCGCGTAGTCGGTCGCGCCCTGCGCGATGCCGAGCGCCTGCGCCCCGACCCCCGCCCGCGAGTGGTCGAGGATCCGCATGGCGAGCCGGAAGCCGTCGCCCTCCGCGCCGAGCCGGTTCGCCTCGGGAACGCGGCAGTCCGTGAACGTGAGCTCGCCCGTCGTGGAGCCGGAGATCCCCATCTTCGGCTCGAGGCGCGCGACCTCGAACCCCGGCGTGTCGGACTCGACCACGAAGGCCGAGATCCCCGCGTGCCGCTGCGACGGGTCGGTTTTCGCGAACACGGTGTACAGCGAGGCGACGGCGGCGTTCGTGATGAACCGCTTCGACCCGTTCAGGACGTACTCGCCGTTGTCGCGCCGTGCCTCCGTACGCATCGCCGCCGAGTCGGACCCGGAGCCTGCCTCGGTCAGCGCGTAGGCCGACAGCCACTCGCCGGAGGCGAGCCGGGGCAGGTAGCGCTCCCGCTGCTCGTCGGAGCCGCCCAGCATGAGCCCCAGCGAGCCGAGTGCCTGGACGGCGAGGATCAGCCCACTCGTCGCGCAGACCTTCGAGACCTCCTCGATCGCCACCAGCGACACGAGCGTCCCCGTTCCGGTCCCCCCGTAGCGCTCCTCGAAGAAGAGCCCGAACAGATCGTGCTCGCGGAACAGCTCGACGACGTCCCAGGGAAACTCGTGCGACTCGTCGATCTCCGCCGCGCGCGGCGCGATCCGCTCACGGGCCAGCGAGCGCACCAGCTCCCGGATCTCGCGCTGCTCGTCGGTCAGCGGGTCGTACGGCACCGCCTCAGTGTACGCCGCTTCCACCGCCGTCCGAGCCACGTTACGATCGGCTCGTCCCACACCGATCGGAGGTGCTCATGAGACGGCTCCTGCCCTTCCTGCTGGTCTTCCTCGCGCTCGGCGCCGGCTGAAGCGTCGCCGTCGCGCAGAGTTCTGCGCATCCGACGACGATCGCACATCACGTCCACCTGATCGCCCGCTGACCCGCCCCGCTCGAGCACGCTCCCGATACGCGTCGCCGAGCAATGGAGCTACCGTCTCTCCATGCTCAGGAGGGCGATCGCGCTCGCCGTGCTCGGCCTCGCCGCGCTGTCGGGCACGGCCGGCGGGCGTGCGGCGGCACCACCCGCTGCGACGCTCCTGGCCCGGTACGAGCCGGTCGTCGAGATGTACCGCTCCGACTGGAAGCCGAGCGCGGTCGAGCCGTTCCTCGCCGGCGCCGACCTCGAGCGCCTCGTCGGCAGCCGTTGGCGCCTCGTTCGCCACAGCCCCCCTGCCGCCGCGCTCGCCGGCGGCTCCTCTCGCCTGAGACTCGACACGCGCGGCTGCACGCCCGCTGTGAACCTCGACGCCTGCTATCCGCGCTCGACGCTGCCGGCCACCGTCTACGGCCGCGTCTGGGTCAGCCCGACCGCATCCGCAGGGATCGGCACCGTGCTCCAGTACTGGTTCTTCTACCCGCTCGACGACTGGCGCAACTCGCCCACGAGGCCGACGCTCTGGCACATGCACGAGGGCGACTGGGAGGAGGTCTCGGTCGCGCTCGACGCCGCCGGCAGGCCTGTCTCGATCGCCGCGAGCCAGCACAACCTCGGCGTGACGAGAACCTGGGCACGAGCCCGGATCGTCGGCGGCACCCACCCGGTCGTCTATCCGGCGCTCGGCTCGCACGCGAACTACCTCTCGCCCGGCTTCCACGGTGTCCCGGGAGTCCCGCACGTGATCACGCCCCGGTTCTCGGGCATTCCGCTGCTCGAGCCCGACTTCACGTCCGGGCAGGTCAACTACGGCCCCGCCGGCATCGCCACCAACGCCCTCGGCATCGTCGACATCTCGTCCGGGAGCGCCCCCTGGCTCTCCTTTGCCGGCCCGTGGGGCGACGGCAGCTACGTGCTGCTCGGCCAGGCGACGAAGACGGGCACCGTGTACACGCATCTCGGCGTCGGCGACTCTCCACCCGGCCCGGCGTTTCACGGGATCTGGCGCGACCCGCTACTCCAGTTTCGGAGCTGGCCGGCCGATGACGGACATTGACGTGTCCGCTGCAGCTCGCCCAACCCGGTAAGGCCGCCCGATGCTCCCGCGCCGACGCGCCGCTCTGGGAGCGGCCGCGATGACGGCGGCCATCGGCCTGTCCGTCTCCGCTCTTCCCGATGCCGTCGCACATCCTGCGGCTGCGCATCGAGCCCGGGCCGGGTACGACGTCACGGCCCTGACCTCGCTCGACACGCGGATCGTGGCCAGGATCAACGCCGTCCGCGTCCAACGCGGGCTGGGGCGGCTGCGGCTCTCACTCCGGCTCAGGTCGGCTGCGGATTTCCACTCGTACGAGATGGCGCGGCTCGGGTACTTCTCGCACGACTCGGCCGACGGCACCTCGGCCTTCCAGCGGCTGGCGCAGTTCTACTCCTCCACCGGATACCGGCGCTGGCAGGTCGGCGAGACGCTGCTCTGGTACTCGCCCGACGTGAACGCCGCCGTCGCAGTGCGCGAATGGCTGGCGAGCCCGGAACACCGGGCGATCCTGCTCACGCCCGCCTTCCGCGAGATCGGCGTCTCCGCGCTGCACGTGTCCTCGGACCCCGGCTCCCTCCAGGGACAGGACGTCACGCTGATCACGGCCGACTTCGGCGTGCGGGCGCGATGACCGGCGCAAGGCCTCGACGCTCGAACCTCAAGCCGGGCCTACGACCTGTCGATATCCGCGAACGGGCGCGGCGACCACGCCGGGCGAAATCTCAAGCCAGCTCGATCTCGTGACGATAAGGGGAGATATGGAAGCGGTAGACAGTTCCGGGCGATCGCTCGGCGAGCTGTTCGTCGAGCGGGGCCTGATCTCGCAGTCCGAGCTGGAGCTGGCTCGTGCCGAGGAGGCCGCGACCAACCGGCGCCTGACGGACATCCTCGTCCGCCGCGGGCTCGTCAGCGGACACGACATCACGAGCGCGCTCATGGAGCAGCTCGACCAGTTCAATTCGCGTCCGGCGGCAGGGCAGCCCGAGACGTCCGCCGTCGACCCCGCCGAATCCGCCTCCGGGCCGAAGCCCGAGCTCGTGCTGCTCGACGGCGAGAACCAGACGCCAGAAGAGCCGGCCTTCGAAGTCCGCCTCGACGCGGAGCCTGCCGCGACCGCGCCTGCGTCGACAGACGAGCGAGCCCGACGATCGCGCATCCGTGCCGGTCGCGGTCACGGCCGGCCTCCCGTCTCCCGAGACGCACGGAGGCGACTCACCCGAGCCTCAGGCCCTGATCCAGGAAGCTGACAGCCGCCGGAATGCCGCCGAGGCCGAGCTGGCGGCTCTCGGACAAGTCTGGCAGGCGCTGCAACAGACCCAGGCCGAGCTCGAGAGTCACAGCCTCTCCACGCCCGCGCTCGCGCTCGAGCTCGACGCGACGCAGGCACGACTTCGCACGCGCGAGAACGAGCTCTCGGCCGAGATCACCCGCTGGGAAGGCGCGCGCCAGGAGGCCGAGCGGGCTGCCGCCGAGCTGGACGAGCTTCGGCGGAAGCTGTCCGACAAGGTGCACGAGCTCTCCGAGACACAGGCAGTGGCCGCCACGTGGTCGGCTCGCGTCGCCGAGCTCGAGGCGGAGATCGAGGACCTCACCGGTCGCGCCACGGCGGCCGCGCACGTCCTCGAGGTGCTTGCCACGACTCGCTTTGCCGCCCCGGCCACCGAGACGCTGCCCGCGCCTGACGTGGAGGCCGAGGCGTCGCCTCCGGAACACGAGACGGCGGGCTCCGAGGCCGGCTTCCTGTACTTCGTTCCGAACGACGAGAGCTACGACCTCGTCGAGCGCGAAGGGGCGGCTCCCGAGGTGGACGAGGTCGTCAAGGTCGGAGAGCTCCTGTACGTCGTCACGAAGATCGGGCGCTCGCCGCTCCCGTCCGACGCTCGTAGCTGCGTCTTCCTCGCGGCCCTCCAGACGTAAGGGGCACCGGCACGTTGCGTGAGCGCCGCCCGGAGGCTCGTCGGCGTCCGCGGCGGCGCCCCGTATCCCTCAAGTGGTGACCCCGAACGGACGATAACCAGACCGATGCACGCTGCCGAGATCAACTGGCGCCCGCTCGGGGAGCTGTTCGTGGAGCAGGGCCTCATCAGCGACGACGAGCTCGAGGAAGCACTCACCGAGCAGAGGGAGACCCAGGCGCGGCTCGGCCAGATCCTCGTCTCGAGGGGACTGGTCTCCGGGCCCGAGCTGACGCGGGTGCTCGTCGACCAGCTCGGCCGGTCGCTCGAGAAGGACGGCGAGTCGAGATTGCGCCCCTTCGATCGTGGCCAGCGCGAGAACGCGCGTGCGGAGCACCCCACCTTGACGGCCGTCGAGGCCCCGAACGACTCCCCGAACCGGAATGGGTCCGACGCCGCAGACGTGCACGAGACCGAGCCGGCATCGACGCCGTCGGCATTCGAGGCCGCGCTCGCGGAGGAGCGCGAGGGCCTGGAAGCCGCGCTCAACGAGCGGCGGGCGGCGCTGCAGGCCGCGCTTGCCAAAGCCCCGGCCCCGCCCCAGCCCGAGCCTCAGCCCCAGCGCCCCACCCCAGCCCGACGTTCCGCCGAGCACGCCTGCCACACCTGCCCCGGCCGACGACGCGGAAGACATCGCCACCGCAGCCCGTGAGCAGATGGAGGCGCTGAACGCCCGCCTCGCCGCGCTCGAGGCGTCGTTCGCCGACGAGCGGGCAAAACACCGTCAGTCACTCGAGGAGCTCGAGGCGGAGCGCTCCGGCCACCGCCGTGTGATCCAGGAGCTCGACCAGGCCCGCGGCCAGGCTCGTCTCGAGACCTCTGAGCTCCGATCGTCGCTCGAGAAGCTGCGGGCGGAGCTGACCCGACTGGACGAGACGACGTCATGGTTCGAGTACTGGTCGGGAAGCGCCGCGCTGCCGACTGTGGAGACGGAGCCCGGGGCACCGGCACCTGAGCGAAACCTCTAGCGGACCCGGCCTGAAGCGACCATAGTGGGAGCATGGATGTCTCTGACTCCGCGCCGTTTCTCCTTGGGAAACTGCTCCTCGAGAGCGGCTCGCTGACGGAGGAACAGCTCGAGGACGCGCTCCTCGAGCAGCGCATCACACACAAGCGACTGGGCTCGATCCTCGTCTCGAAGGGGATCATCACGGCACCGGAGTTGACGGCCGGTCTCGTGGCCCAGATCGGCGGCGAGACGGAGCCCGTGCAGACGGCCGCCGCCGTGGTTCCGGACGAGCATCGGCCCGCGGAGGGCGACACCCGCAGCTCGGGCGGGTCACGCCGGTTCCGCCGGGGCAAAGCCCGTGCACAGGCCGAAGCCGAGCTTCAGGAGCTGCGCAGCACGACCGAGGTCCAGATCGGCGATCTCACGCGCAGGCTCGAGCAGGCAACGCTGGAGCTCGCCGCTCGCGACACGAGGCTCACCGATCTCGAGTCCCGCCTCCACGCGTCCGAGCGCGAACGGGGACGCCTGCTGGACGCGCTGCGCGCCGAGGTCCAGTTGCAGGAGTCGGCGCTCCAGGCGGTTCGACGTCTCGAATCGGCGGTCGGCAACGGCAAGCCGGCCGGCGAGCCCGCACCGTCCGCCACGGAGGCCGAGGGCTACCTGGCGCTCGCGCCCCGTCCCGGCGGCGGCCACTCGCTCCTCGAGCTCGACGGCCGGCCTCCGGCGGTCGGCAGCGAGATCCAGCTGGGCGACCGGCGCCTCGTCGTGGCATCGCACGGGCCGGCGCCGCTGGCGTTCGATCCGCGTGTCTGCGTACGGCTGAAGGCGTAGCCACAACGCGGCCCCGGTCGGCTCGGGGCTCCAGCGGGAGCAGCGTAGAGTGCCGGTCGTGATTCTCGAGAACGCGGTCGTCCGCACGCTCGATCGCTCGCTGCCGGTCACGCGCGCACTCGCGATCGCGGGTGAGCGGATCGCGGGCGGCGTCGGCACGCACGAGCTCGCACTCGCGAGCCCGGAGGTCGTCGACCTGGGCGGCCGCGCCGTCGTCCCGGGATTCAGCGACGCGCACGTCCACTTCCCGACCTGGGCGCTCGCGCAGCGACAGATCGACCTGGACGGCTGCCGGACGCTCGACGAGGCGCTCGCCCGCATCCGAGAGGCGCCCTCGCCCGAGCCCGGCCACTGGATCCGCGCCTACGGCTGGCGGAGCGGCGACTGGTCACCGCCGGTCGAGCCCACGCGTGCCGATCTCGACGCGATCACCGGCACGGCTCCGGCGGCGCTCATCTCCAAGGACTACCACTCGCTGTGGCTCAACTCCGCCGCTCTGGCGCAGGCGAACGGCGATCTCGAGGTCGCAGGCGGCGTCGTCGAACGCGGCGAGGACGGCGAGCCGACCGGAGTGCTGCGCGAGGAGGCGGCCTGGCGGTTCAAGCAGCGCTACCTGGTCGTCTCCGACGACGAGTACGTGGAGGCGATGCGGGCCGGCGTGCGGCTGGCCCTGTCCCGCGGCGTCACGGCCGTCCACGACAAGGACGGCTGGCTCGGCGCGCCACGGTTGTGGCAGCGCCTACAGGCCGAGGGCGGGCTTGGAATCCGGGTCTGGCAGTCGCTGCCCCACGACCGGATCGGCGCGCTCGAGGCGCTCGGCGTCAGCTCGGGAATCGGAGACGACTTCCCCCGGATCGGCTACCTGAAGGTGTTCATGGACGGCACGCTCGGCTCCGAGACGGCGCTCATGCTGGACGGCTCCGGAGTCGAGATCACGAGCACGGAGGAGCTCGCGGACATCGTCCGCCGTGCCGCCCGGATCGGCTGGCCGGTGGCCGTCCACGCGATCGGCGACCGGGCAAACCGGAACGCGCTCGACGCGTTCGAGCAGACGGCCGACGCGTGGCGCCCCCGCGGGCTGCGACACCGGATCGAGCACGCGCAGTGCCTGGCACCGGAGGATGTCGCCCGGTTCGGAGCGATCGGCGTGGCCGCCTCCGTCCAGTTCACCCACGCGCCGTCCGACCGCGAGCTGGCCGAGCGGTTCTGGCCCGACCGGCTCGACGGCGCGTATCCCTGGCGCTCGCTGCTCGACTCGGGCGCCGTGCTCGCGAACGGCTCCGACGCGCCGATCGAGGAGCTCGACCCCCTCGCCGGCATCCGCGCGGGGGCCCTTCGAACAACGGACGAGCGTCCCGCCTGGCGGCCCGAGCAGGCCGTGACGGTCGAGGAGGCGCTCGTCGCGACCTGCGTCGCCCCGGCCTGGCTCACGGGAGACGAACGCCGCCGTGGCAAGCTGCTCCCGGGCTACCTCGCCGACCTGGTCGTGCTCGACCGCGACCCGGTGACGTGTCCGCCCGAGGAGCTCGCAGAGGTGCGCGTCGTCGCGACGATGGTCGGCGGACGCTGGGCGTTCAACCCGCCCCCCTGGCACTGAGACCATGAGGATCGCCGACCTGAACTGGATGCAGGTCGAGGAGTACCTCGAGCGCGACGACCGGGTCGTCCTGCCCATCGGCTCGACCGAGCAGCACGGCTACCTGTCGCTCGCCACCGACGTGACCCTGGCGGAGCGCGTCTCGGTGGAGGCCGCCGAGCCGCTCGGCGTGCCCGTCATGCCGGTGCTGCCGTTCGGCGTCGCGCCGGGCTTCACCGCGTACCCGGGCACGGTGTCGATCCGACTCGAGACGCTCGTCCAGGTGCTGACCGAGGCGCTCGACGCGCTCCACGGCCACGGCTTCCGCCGCTTCCTCGTCGTGAACGGCCACGGCGGCAACGCCGGCGCCGAGGCGCCACTCGTCGCGTGGGCGCAGGGACCGGGACGAGACACGGCTCCGCTTCCACAGCTGGTACGCCGGCGAGCGCACCGTGGCTGCAGCGGAGGCGCTCCACCCGAACCCGACGCACGCCAACTGGTTCGAGAACTTCCCGTGGACTCGACTTCCGGGCGTGGCGATGCCGGACGGGCCGAAACCGATGGCGGAGATCGACGAGTTCGGCGACCCGCACGAGGTGCGTCGCATGCTCGGCGACGGCACGTTCGGCGGCGCCTACGAGCGCCCTGACGAGGAGATGCTCCGGCTCTGGGAGGTCGCGGTCGGCGAGGTCCGCGAGCTGATCGAGTCCGGCTGGTAGAGCCTCAGCGGCGCAGCCGGCGGCGCTTCCGTGTCTCCGGGCGGCGTGGGATCGGCGCGTCCGTGATGATCGCCATCGGCACCTCGAGCGTCAGCCAGCGCGCGAGCACGGGGTCGTTGACCGCCTCGACGGCGCCGACCAGCCCCGCCTCGCGCACGTCCGGCGTGTGCGCGTCGCTCGCCAGCAGATGCGCCAGCCCGCGTTCGATCAGCTCGAACGCAGCCGACTGCGAGGAGCGGCCGATCCTGCCGTCGAGCGACGCGGCCGTGATCTGGACGAGCGCGCCGGCGTCGACGAGCGGCCGCAGCTCGTCCGGGTCGCGCTGCACCTCGGCGTTCCGCTCCGGATGGGCGATCACGGGCGTGATCTCCCTGCTCACGAGCTGGAACACCCACTCGTGCAGGGACAGGGGCCAGCCGGCGTACGGGAACTCGACCAGCAGATAGCGCGGGCTGCCGCCGAGCCCGAAGCGGGCGAGATCGTCCTCCGAGAGCCGGCCGAGCCAGTCGATCGCGATCTCGCCTCCGGGGCGCACCTCGACCGGGATCCCCGCGCGCTTGACTGCCGCCCGGAGCTCCGCGACGAGCCGCTCCATCGTCGCCGCCTCGGTCGGGTAGTCGTCGCGCACGTGAGGGGTCGCCGCGATCACGCGGACGCCGTCCGACGCCGCCTTCCGGGCGATCTCGAGGCTTTCCTCGATCGTCGCCGGGCCGTCGTCGACGCCCGGCAGGATGTGGGAATGGAGGTCGATCACGGGCGCAACCGTACCGAGTACACTGGGTGTGTGGCTGTACGCACGATGAAGGAGGTGCACGATCAGACGTGTGCCGTCGCCTGTTGCGCCGACATCATCGGCGCGAAATGGACGGCGCTGCTCGTCCACGACCTCTCGGAGGGGCCGCGCCGGTTCTCGGAGCTCGAGCATTCGTGCCGCGGGATCAGCCCGCGCACGCTGTCGGAACGGCTGCGGCTGCTCGAGCAGGAGAGGATCGTCCTCCGTCGCAGCTACAGCGAGACGCCGCCGCGTGTCGAGTACGAGCTCACGGAGAAGGGCGCGTCGCTTCTGCCGATCATCAAGGCGATGAGCGACTTCGGCCACGCCTGGCTCGTGCCCGAGCACGACCACTCGGCCGACCTCGCCCGAACCGGCTAGCGCAGCTCGCCGAAGCCCGCGTAGAGGGCGCGCGCCGCATCGATTCCGAGCGGCAGGTACTCGAGCAGCAGGCGCTCGTTCGGCGAGTGGACGTTGCTGTCCGGGAGCGCGAAGCCGGTGATCACGGCCGGGATCCCACGCTCGCCGAGCGCGGGCACGATCGGCAGCGAGCCACCGGAGCGGAGCAGCAGCGGCCGGGTTCCGAGCGCCCGCTCGAAGGCGTCACGCGCGAGCTTGATCGCGGGTGAGCCGGGGTCGACGAGACCCGCCGGGCTCTTCGCCATGAGCTCCAGCTCGACATCCGCCCCGGCCGGCGCGGCTTCCTTCAGGAGCCGCTCCACGGTGGCGAAGATCCCGTCCGGATCCTGGCCGGCGACGAGGCGGACCGAGAGGTTCGCCTCGGCCAGTGCCGGGAGAACCGTCTTCTGCAGGTGGGGAGAGCCGCCTGCGAGGCCGTTCACGTCGAGCGACGGCTCGGCCCAGGTGCGCACGTAGAACTCGTCGGCGGCGGCGGGATCCGCCGGCCGAGCGCCCTGGTCCGCGAGCACGTCTCCTCCGGCGGCGAGCGATCGCCAGCCCGCAAGCTCCTCCGCGGTCGGCGCGATCAGGCCCGCGCGCAGCGGCTCGGGCAGCCTGCCGTCGCGCGGCAGCACGCCCGAGAGCGCCTGGAGCAATGCGTGCGTCGCGTTCAGCGCGGCGCCGCCGTACATGCCCGAGTGCAGGTCGCGGTCACCCGTCCGCACCCGCACGTGCATGTAGACGATCCCGCGTGTGGCCACGTAGAAGGCCGGGACGTCTCGTTCGGGCATGTCGGCGTCGAAGATGATGCACGCGTCGGCATCGCGGCCGTCGGCGGCGAGGAAGTCGATGATCGAGTGGCCGCCCACCTCCTCCTCCCCGTCGCACGCGAACCTCACGTTGACCGGCAGCGCACCCTCGGCGGCGAGCCCGGCGGCCGCCTTCAGCAGCAGATAGAGCTGGCCCTTGTCGTCGGCGACGCCGCGTCCGTACAACCAGCCGTCGCGGACGTCAGGCTCGAACGGCGGGCTCTCCCACTCGTCGAGCGGGTCCGGCGGCTGCACGTCGAAGTGGCCGTAGACGAGCACGGTCGGCGCGGCATCGGCGTCCGTCGACGCGCGGAGCTCGCCGGCCACGAGCGGGCTTCCGTGCCAGTCCACCACCTCCGCGTCGCCGCCTGCCCCACGGATGAACAGCGCGACCCACTCGGCCGCCTCGCGAACATCGGCCGCATGCGCCGGATCGGCGCTCATGCTGGGAATGCGCAGGAGCTCAGCGAGCTCGTCCAGCAGCGGCTGCGTCGCGGTGGTCACACGCCCAACCCTACTGGAGGCCTGGTGCGAAAATTCGGCCGGGCCGGGTGACGCCCCAGACGCAGCGCCGCACCAGACCTCTAGCGCGGCAGCTTGCCGAGCAGCAGCTTCGCGTCGGCGAAGAACGGCGACGGCCCCGCGGCGACGACACGCTGGAGCTGCACCTTCGCGGCCTGCAGCTGGCCGATCCAGAGCAGCATCAGCCCCAGGTGGAAGCGCACCGTGATCGCCTTCGGGAAGACCCGGACGAGCGGCCCGAGCTTCCCGAAGGCGACCGCCGGCCGGCTCTTGTCGAAGAGGCCGACAGCGGCCGCAACCTGCGCGTCGGGGTCGTTCGGTGCCAGCGCTGCGGCGGCGGCGAACTCCCGCTCGGCCGAGACCGGCCGCCCGAGGTTCTGGAGCTCGACGCCGTACAGCAGCTTCGCGTGCGCGCCTCCACGCCTCGCCTGCGAACGGAGGAACGCGAACTGCTGGACGGGCGAGAGACGGCTCAACGCCGCCGGCGCGGGAAAGCCCGGAACGAACTGCGGCAGCCCGGGGGCATCGCGCGGGTGGAGGAGATCGCCGGCGCGGACCGCGTAGGCCGTGTCGGGCTGCGCGGCCTTCGCCTTCCTCCACGCCGCCTGCGCCGGCGCCAGCAACCCCCGCCAGAAGAGCCCGACCCCGAGCGTGAGCTGCGCCAGCGAGCTCCGCGGATTGGCGCGGGCGAGCGTTCCGAGCCGGTCGAATCCGCCCGGCCAGTCGGCCAGCGCGGCACCGACGTGTGCTTCGAGCGACCCGTACCGCCTGAACACCGCGGCCGCGGCCCGAGCGCGTCCGCGCGCATAGAGGGTCTCCGCATTCCGAAGCGCGGTCGCCTCGGGATCGGTACGGACGCCCAGGTCGAGCAGGAGCGGCGGCCGCCCCTTCTGCTGCACGGGTGCGGCGCGCGTCGTACCACCGCTCCCGGTCCGCGTCAGCAGCGTCGCGCCGACCGTCGCGCCCGCGACGACGAGCGCCACGGCGGCGACGAGCACCCGTGTTCGTGTCCTGGGCGACACGATCCGACGATACTCGGGTCGCCTCCGGCGCCGCGGGCGCTGCCGGTCGGGAATCCGAACAGGCCGTCCCCTCGTTCAGTGTCGTTACCGCCGGAACGGGCCGCAAAATCCCGAGACTTTCCTGAGTAAACCGTGAAGCTATACTTTTGAAACCAATGGCCAGCTACCGCGATCTCCTCCAACAGGTCAGATCCGAGATCGACGAGCTGGACGCCGCCACCGCCGCCCGGCAGCTCGAGGGCGACGACGCGCCGGTCCTTCTCGACGTGCGCGAGCTGCACGAGTGGAAGGAAGGCCACATCCCCGGCGCCGTCCACGTCCCACGCGGCTCGCTCGAGTCGCAGATCGAGCAGACGCTCCCCGACCGCGCCGGCCCGGTGATCGTCTACTGCGCCGGGGGCTCGCGCTCCGCGTTCGCCGCGAAGACGCTCGGCGAGCTCGGCTACGAGGCCGTCTACAACCTCGCCGGCGGCTACACGGACTGGAAGCGAAACGGCTTTCCGACCGTCCTGCCGCGCACGCTCGACGAGGAGAAGCGAGTGCGCTACAGCCGCCACCTGCTGATTCCGGAGGTCGGCGAGGCGGGCCAGATCAAGCTGCTCGACTCCCGCATGCTCCTGATCGGTGCCGGCGGCCTCGGCTCTCCGGCCTCGCTCTACCTGGCAGCCGCGGGCGTCGGGACGATCGGCATCGTGGACGACGACGTGGTCGACGCCAGCAACCTGCAGCGCCAGATCGTCCACTCGACCGATCGGCTCGGCGAGTCGAAGGCAGAGTCCGCGAAGCGGACGATCGAGGCGCTCAACCCCGACGTGCAGGTGCGCCTCTTCAAGGAGCGGCTCACCTCGGAGAACGTCGACCGGATCCTCGCCGAGGGCTGGGACGTGATCGTGGACGGCGCCGACAACTTCCCGACCCGCTATCTCCTGAACGACGCGTCCGTGTGGCACCGGATTCCGGTCGTCCACGGCTCGATCTTCCGCTTCGAGGGCCAGGTCACCGTCTTCAAGCCGCATGAGGGGCCGTGCTACCGCTGCCTGTTCCCGCAGCCGCCGCCGCCCGAGCTGGCCCCGAGCTGCGCGGAGGGAGGCGTGCTCGGCGTCCTCCCCGGCATCGTCGGCTCGATGCAGGCCAACGAGGCGATCAAGCTCGCGCTCGGCATCGGCGATCCGCTCGTCGGCCGGCTGCTGCTCTTCGACGCGCTCGCGCCCTCGTTCACCGAGGTGACGCTGCGGCGCGACCCGGCCTGCCCCGTGTGCGGCGAGTCGCCGACGATCACCGAGTACGTCGACTACGTCGAGTTCTGCCAGGGACGTCCGATGGAGGTGCATTAGTGCCCCTCCCGGCGATACATGTCGGGCTCTGGCCCGCGATCACGCTGCGCGCTGCCTTCCCGCTCCAGCGCCGGCGAAGCCAGCGCCTCCGCTCCTTGGCCGGCTCCGTCGAGCCTACGCCGGCTGCGTCCTCAGTCGCGCCCGTAGTTACCACTACGAGCGCTCCCTGCGTCCTTACATCGCTTGGCGCTCACGACCCAGAACCACGACGGCATCACCGGAAGGGGCACTGATGGCGACGGTTCGCATCCCGCCCACACTCCGCACGGCGACGGGCGGCGCGCGCGAGGTCGAGGCCTCCGGCGACACCGTCCGTGACCTGCTCGACGACCTGGCCGAGCGCTTCCCCAGCCTGCGCGGCCAGGTGTGGGAAAACGACGAGATCGCGCCCTTCGTCAACGTCTACGTCGAGGGCGAGGACGTCCGGACGCTCGACGGCCTCGAGACCGAGGTCGCCGAGGGGAGCACCGTGATCCTGCTGCCCGCAATGGCCGGGGGCCAGCGTCTCGACCTCGCTCCGTCGCTGCTCGACCTGGTCGGCCACACACCGCTCGTCGAGCTGTCTCGCCTCTCGCCCGAGGGCGTCTCGATCTACGCCAAGCTCGAGGGGCAGAACCCGACCGGGTCGATCAAGGACCGGGTGGCGAAGGCGATGATCGAGGCCGCGGAGGCCTCCGGCGAGCTCGAGCCGGGCCGCGAGCTGCTCGAGCCGACGAGCGGCAACACGGGCATCTCGCTCGCGTTCATCGCGCGGCTGAAGGGCTACAGGTTGACCTGCGTCATTCCCGAGAACGCGACCGAGGAGCGCAAGCGCCTGCTCCGGCTGTACGGCGCGGAGATCGTCGAGTCGCCGGGAGCGGAGGGGTCGAACGGTGCCGTCCGCCTCGCACTCGAGCTGGCCGAGCGCGAGCCGCGCTACTACATGCCCTTCCAGTATGCGAACGAGGCCAACCCGCGCGCCCACTACGAGGGGACGGGAACGGAGATCGCCGAGGCGCTCGACCGCGTCGACGTGCTCGTTGCCGGGCTCGGCACCGGCGGGACGCTGATGGGGACGGGCGAACGGCTCCGCGAGAGCTTTCCCGACGTGGTCATCGCCGCCGCCGAGCCGCTCCCCGGCGACCCGGTGATGGGACTCCGCTCGCTGGAGGACGGCTACGTGCCGCCGATCCTCGACGTGTCGAAGCTCGACCGCAAGCTGCTCGTCTCGAACGCCGAGTCGGTGGCCGGCCTGCGGGCGCTGCTCGAGCGCGAGGGCATCTTCGCGGGCGTCTCCGCAGGAGCCGTCGTGCACGTGGCGCGCAAGCTCGCCGAGGAGGCAGACGAAGGCTCGATCGTCGTCTGCGTCCTCGCCGACGCCGGCTGGAAGTACCTCTCCGCGGACTTCTGGGACGCCCCCGACCCGGAAGCCTCCATGGAGAGCGGCCACTGGTGGTAGTGCCCGCCGCCGTACGGCAGGCGCTCGAGGCGCATGCCGCGGCGGAGGCTCCGAACGAGGCGTGCGGGTTGCTGGCGTTCCGGGACGGCGTGGCCGAGCGTTACCTTCCGGCCGCGAACGAGGCCGCGAGCCCGTACCGCTTCCAGCTCAAGCCCGGGTCACCGCAGGACTTCTTCCTCGAGGACGAGGGATACGAGCTCGCCGTCTTCCACTCCCACCCGACCGACAAGGCAGAGCCGTCCCGAACCGACGTCCAGAACATCGGCCAGTGGGAGGGGCGGCCCTACCTGATCCTGTCGCGCCCGACCGGGGAGCTCCGCGCCTGGCGGATCGCCGAAGGGCGCGCCGAAGAGCTCGAGATCGAGTGACGGGCGGCCCGGGATCCGCGGCCGCCCGTCAACGCCTGCGTTCTAGGTGACCGTGAAGAACCCGAAGATCGAGCTCTCGTGGGGCTGGCAGTAGTACTTGTACTTGCCCTTCGTCAGATTGATCACGACAGACTTCGTCCCCACGAATGAGACGCTCGTGATCATCTTGTGGTACGTCCCGCCCTTCTGCTTCTCGAGGTAGAAGTTGTGGATGTGGGCCTTGTCGACGACAACGAACGTGTACTTACCGGCCTTCAGCGTCTTCACCTTCTTGCCGGCGGAAGTCTTGAGGCTGATCGTGTAGCCCGGCCCCACCGTGCCCTTGAGCACGGGCGGTGCAGCCGAGCTGAGGGCCATCGCAGAGCCTGCGGTCATCATGGTCGCAACGGCGGCGACAGCTGCGATGCGTACGCGCACTGAATCCTCCTTGACTCGCTTGGTGGTATCGAGGATAGATACGAGCGTGGGCGCGCGGTTGGATTGATGGACGTCACACGGATCACCGACGGACTGTGGCGCTGGACGGGCTTCCACGAGGAGTGGAAGCACGATGTCGGCTGCGTCTACCTGGAGAGCGGCGACGCGATCTGCCTCATCGACCCGCTCGTGCCGCCCGAGGACCGGGAGCACTTCCTGGCCGCGCTCGACCGCGACGTCGAGCGGCTGGGCGTGCCGGTCCACATCCTCGTCACCGTCTTCTGGCACACGCGCAGCGCGCGCGAGCTCGCCGAGCGGTACGGCGCCGAGGTGTGGGGCTCGTCACGGAGCCGCGCCGCGGTCGAGCGGCGCGCAGGGCCGGTGCACACCTTCCGGCCCGGCGATGCGCTTCCCGGCGGGATCGAAGCGATCGCGACGGCGAGGCAGAACGAGGCACTCTTCTTTGCGCGACAGCACCAAGCCCTCGTTGCCGGCGACGTGATCCTCGGGCTGGACACCGGCGGGCTGCGCTTCTGCCCCGAATCCTGGCTTCCTGACGGCGTCGGCCACGCGGAGCTTCGGGCGAGCCTGCGCCCGCTGCTCGATCTTCCCGTCGAGCGGGTGCTCGCCTCTCATGGCCCGCCGGTGCTCGAGCGCGGCGCGCAGGAACTGCGGACGCTTCTCGACTAGAGCTCGACCGCGGTGCCCGACGCGGCCGAGCGGACCAGGCCGTCGATGACGCGCGCCTGGGCAACCGCGTCGGCGCGGCCGAGCAGGGGCTCGCCCTCGCCACGGATCGCGTCGCTCAGGTTCTCGAGCTCGAGCCCATACGAGTCGGCGGGCTCCACCTCGATCCGCTCCACCTCGCCGCCCCGGCGCAGCTCGATCACCGGCCGGTGGCAGTGCCACGGGTCGTCCAGGAAGAGCGAGCCCTCGCTGCCGATCGCCTCCAGCTCGTCCCGCTCGGTCAGCGCCGTGCCACAGTCGAACAGCCCCAGCACATCTCCGGGGAAGCGAAGCGTTGCGGCGAACACCCAGTCCGTCCCGCTCGGGCCCGTCCACTGCTGCCCGGTCACGACCTCCGGCTCCCCTGCCACGAGGCGCGACCCGCTCACGCAGTAGCAGCCGACGTCCATGAGCGCACCACCCTCCACATCCGTCCGCAGCCGGATGTTGTCGGCGTCGTAGAGCCCGTAGCCGAAGCAGGAGCGGACGACGCGCAGCTCGCCGATCGCGCCGTCGTCCAGGAGCCGCCGGAGCCGCTTCGTCTGCGGGTTGTGACGCCACATGAACGCCTCCGTCAGCAGCTTCCCGGCCCGGTCCGCCGCGTCGAACGACTCCGCCACCCGCTCGGGCTTGCTGTCCATCGGCTTCTCGCAGAGCACGTGCTTGCCCGCCTCGACGGCCCTGACCGACCACTCGCAGTGCATCGTGTTCGGCAGCGAGATGTAGACCGCCTCGATCTCCGGATCGTCGAGCAGCGCCTCGTAGGAGCCGTACGCGCGCGGGATCCCCCACTCCGCCGCGTACGCGTCGGCGCGTTCCTGCGTGCGGCTCGCGACCCCGACGAGGTCGACCTTCGAGGAGGCCTGCGCGGGTGGGATGACGAGGCGGTTGATGTGGGCGGTCGAGATGATCCCCCACCTGACGGGGTCGTAGGTCATCGTTCCTCCAGAGACTTGACGGCCGGATAGAGCGCGCGGTAGCGAGCATATCCCTCGTCGTAGACGCAGGCCCAGGCCTCGTTCGGCTCGATGCGCTCGCGCACGCGGACACACGCCGCCACGGCCTGCGCGGCGTCCGCGAAGGCGCCGCTCGAGATGCCCGCGAGCAGCGCGGCGCCGTAGGCGGAGCCCTCCTCGACCTCGGTCAGCTCGAGCGGGACACCCAGCACCGAGGCGACGATCTCGAGCCACAGCCGGCTACGAGCGCCGCCGCCGGAGGCCCGGCCGACTCCGGCCTCGACGCCGAGCCCACGGAGCAGGTCGAGCGAGTCGCGCAGACCGTACGCCACACCCTCGAGGACAGCCCGGACGAGTCCCCCGCGGCCGTGTCTGAGGGACAGGCCCTCGAACATGGCGCGCGCGGACGGGTCTGCGTGGGGCGTGCGCTCACCGGCCAGGTAGGGGAGGAAGGTCAGGCCCTCGGCTCCGGCCGGCCACTCCTCCGCCTCGGCGACCAGCTGCTCGAACGACGTTCCAGGCGCGAGCGTGTCCCGGAACCAGCGGAGCGCCCCGGCCGCGTTCAGCATCACGCCCATCGCCTCCCAGACGCCCGGCACGGCGTGGCAGAAGACGTGGACGCGCGCCTGCGGCTCGGCCCGGTAGGCCGGCAGCGCGGCCAGCACGACGCCCGACGTCCCGAGCACGACCGACAGCGTGCCGGGCTCGACGACGCCCACCCCGAGCGCTGCGGCCTGCTGGTCGCCCGCTCCGCCGTTCACCGTCGACTCGGAGACGGGCGGCAGCCACTCGGGCGGGATCTCGAGCGCCTCCGTCACCTCGTCCGACCAGCGCCGTCCGCGCACGTCGAAGAGCAGCGTTCCCGAGGCGTCCGCCGCGTCGATCGCGTGCTCTCCCGTCAACCGCAGGCGCACGTAGTCCTTCGGGAGCAGGATGCGGCGGATCCGCGCGTAGACGTCGGGCTCGTGACGACGCAGCCAGAGGAGCTTGGGCGCCGTGAAGCCCGGCAGCGCCCGGTTGCCGGTCAGCTCGATCAGGCGCTCGAGGCCGATCCGCTCCTCGATCTCGGCGCACTCCTCGCCGGTTCGCTGGTCGTTCCAGAGGATCGCGGGCCGCAGCACGCGGTCGTGCTCGTCGAGGCACACGAGCCCGTGCATCTGGCCCGACAGGCCGATCCGGGGCTCCTCGACCGGCAGGCGAGCCAGCACCGCCTCCGCCGCACGCCACCAGTCCTCGGGGTCCTGCTCGGCCCAGCCGGGCTGCGGCGTCGAGAGCGGGTAGGACTCCTCGTCCGAGGCCAGCAGCTCGCCGGTCGGCGAGATCTCCACCGCCTTCACGCCCGTCGTGCCCACGTCGAGCCCGACGAGCGCCGTCACCGCAGCACCTCGTCGACCCGCACGGCGCGCCGCTCCTCGGTCGACCGGGCGATCGCGAGCACGGTCGCGAGCGTCCGCAGGTTGTCGGCTGCCGAGCACTCCGGCTCCTCTCCCGTGCGGATCGCGCGGCGGGCCTCGTGCAGGACGCCGAGCCGGTCGATCGCCCCCAGTTGCGGGAGCGACACGCGGCGAGGCGGCTTGCCGTAGAGCTCGACGCCGACCGTGCCGCGCAGCGCGTCGCCGACTCCCCCGGTCCACGTGGCCCGGCCGAGCGTGCCGACGATCTCCCAGTCGCCGTTCCAGGAGGTCTCGCGGCCCAGGGGCTCGGCCCACGTGCCGTGGTAGGCGACCGGCGCTCCGCCGGCGAGGGTCAGGATCGCCTCGAGGGTCGGGTCGTGGCGGAACGGCCCGTCCGGCGCAGGCCAGCTCCTGGCGTCCACCTCGACGATCTCCTGGCCGGTGATCGACCGGACGAGGTCGACGTGGTGGACGGCCATGTCGAAGAGGTACGGGTGCGGCATCCGTCCGCGCCAGTCCCGCGGCGAGATCCAGGCGTCGCGGAGATCGCGCCGGCACTCGCTGCGGATGCCGAGCACGCGGCCGAGCGAACCGCCGCGGACGAGCGCCTCCAGCGCCCGGGGCTGGCGACGGAAGCGGTAGTTCTGCGACACCATGGCGACCAGACCGCTTGCTCGAGCGGCGGCGACGATCGCCTCCGCGTCGGCGAGCGACGGCGCCAGCGGCTTCTCGATCACGACGTGGCTGCCGGCGGCGAGCGCCGCCTCCGCCAGCGGCCGGTGCGTCGCCGGTGGCGAGACGAGCACGACCAGATCGGGACGGACGGCGCGGAGCGCCTGCTCGAGCCGCCGGAACACGGGCACGCCGAGCCCCGAGGCCCATTCACGGGCCGGCGCCCCGGCGTCGACGACGCCCGTGAGCCGGAACCCGCGCGCCCGGGCGACGAGCTCCGCCCAGCTCTGGCCCCAGAGCCCGACGCCGACCTGGACGACCCCGAGCGGGGTTTCAGGCACCGAGTGCGGCGTAGACGAGCTCGTAGGCGGCGACGGCGTCCTTGCGCATCTGCGCCTCCCGCAGCGCCGCGTCGTCGATCTTCGCCGCGACCCCGTCGATGAACCGCCACTGCAGGACGCTCCGCTTCACGGCTGCCACTGCGTCCTCCGTGTACGGGTAGAGGTCGAAGCCGAGCCGCCGCCCGTCGTCGCCGTAGCCCGCGCGGCGGAGCTCGACGGCGAGCTCGAGCGTCTCCATGAACGCCGTCGCGCCGAGCATGTTGTCGTCGTCGAACGTGCCCCAGCCGGAGTTCGCGTGGTGGTGGCCCATCAACCCCTCCGCCGAGAGCATCGCCGCGTACTCCGCCAGGTTCTCCCCGTTCATGATCAGGTGCTGCCAATCCATGTTGACCTTGACGTTGTCGATCCCCTGGGCTCGGAGCTTGTGGATCACGTGGAGCGTCATCCCGATGTTCCGCATCAGGATCTTCATGGCGGGCTCGGAGTTCTTGTGCTCGAGCCAGAGCTCGACGCCGTGCTCCTTGCACTTCACGGCCACCTGCCCGATCCCGTCGACGAACCAGGCCCAGCTCTCCTTGTAGGGCGTCTGGAACGGGTAGTTGTAGCCCTCGATCCCGGGCCAGACGATCAGCGGGACGCCGAGCCGGCCGGCGAAGTCCGCAGCGGCGACGGCGATCCGCACGGCCTCGGCACGCGTGTCCGCGTCGGGGTTGACGAGGCCGCCGCGGCCGAAGCGCGGATCGAGATGGAGCCCGCCCGCGAGGCAGTAGACGTCGTGGCCGCCGAGCGCGGCGGTCACCTCCTCGACGTTCGCCTCGGACAGCTCCTGCGGGTAGTGGAACTCGTAGCCGTCGATCAGATCCCCGAGACCCTCGACCGCGCGCTGCACCTTCTGCGCGGTCGTCTCGCCCGCCCACTGCGGCTGGTAGCCGCCCGGAACGAAGCGGGTGATCATCGATCCGAATGCCCAGATCCCGAGGCTCGTCTTCATCGCGGACCTAGTATCCCGCATGCGGCATTCGATGCGGCTTGACTATCGACCCGCTCGTCAGTGAGGCTTCCAGTGTCGCAACCCGCCGGGTGGGGGCAGGCGGCGCATGTCGGTCAACCAATTAGGGGAGGGCTAGTGAAACGAATGTTGAGCAAGTGGACGGCGCTGGGAGTCATCGCCGTCACCGCTCTGGTCGCCGTGGCTGTCGCCACCGCCGCGAGGACGGCAAGCGTTCAGGTCTGCGTCCTGCTGCCGGATACGAAGTCGTCCGTCCGCTGGGTGCAGTTCGACGCTCCGGACCTCGCCAAGGCGTTCGGGGCCGCACACGTGACCGCACAGATCACGAACGCACTCAACGATCCGCAGAAGCAGAAGGCGCAGGCCCAGGCATGTCTGGCCGCCGGCGCGAAGGTGGTCATCGTGGTCTCGCTCGACAACGGGTCGGCGTCGGCGATCGAGAAGTCGTTCACCTCGAAGGGCCTCAAGGCGATCGACTACGACCGCCAGGTGACAGGCGGCACCGCATCCGTCTACGTCACGTTCGACGGCAAGGCGGTCGGCGTGGCGCAGGCAGGCGGCATCGTCGCCGCCATGAAGGCGAAGGGCATCTACGCGAAGAAGCCGGTCGTCGCCGAGCTCTGGGGCGGGCAGACCGACCAGAATGCGTTCTGGTTCAAGAGCGGGAACGACGCCGTTCTCAACCCGCTGTTCTCGAAGGGCACGCTGACCAAGGGCCCGCAGCAGTTCGTTCCGGGTTGGCTCGCGACGAACGCGGCGCCGATCTTCTCGCAGATGCTGGTCAAGACGAACAACAAGATCGACGCGGCCATCGCGGCGAACGACAACATCGCCGGCGCCGTGATCGCAACGGAGAAGGCCAAGAAGCTAGGCCCGATCCCGCTCAGCGGGCAGGACGCGACCGCGCAGGGAGTCCAGTACATCCTCGCCGGCTGGCAGAGCGGCACGGTCTACAAGTACGTGCCCGCCGAGGCGAACGCCGTTGCTGCGGCCGCGATCGCTCTCCTCAAGGGCAAGACGCCGAAGTCGAACGGGTTCAGGGCAGAACGGCAGCAAGAAGGAGCCGACGTTGACGCTGCCGGTCGTCTGGATCACGAAGGCGAACTACAAGCGACTGTTCACCGACGGCTGGCTCAAGCCGAGCCAGGTCTGCATCGGCCAGTACAAGCAGTACTGCAAGTAGTCGCTGTGAATCACGGTGGAGGCGCCCTCCGGGGCGCCTCCACCCACGTTTGTGGTAGGAAACCCGCCACCGTGACCGACACACCGCTCCTCGAGCTCCGCTCCATCACCAAGTCCTTCGGCTCGGTGCAGGCGCTGACCGACGTCGACTTCGAGGTGCGGCAACGGCGAGGTGATGGCGCTCGTCGGCGACAACGGCGCCGGCAAGTCGACGCTGATCAAGTGCGTGGCCGGCACCCATACGGCCGACAGCGGCGAGATCGTCTTCGACGGCAAGGAGGTCCACATCCACGGGCCGAAGGACGCGGCCCGCCTCGGGATCGAGGTCGTCTACCAGGACCTCGCCCTCTGCGACAACCTCGACGTCGTCCAGAACATGTACCTCGGCCGTGAGGAGCACAACTGGTTCCAGCGGCTCAACGAGCCCGTCATGGAGCAGAAGACGGCCGACACGCTCAAGTCGCTTGCCGTGACGACGATCAAGTCGATCCGGCAGCCCGTGGCCACGCTCTCCGGCGGCCAGCGGCAGTCGGTCGCCGTCGCCAAGGCCGTGCAGTGGAACTCGAAGCTCGTGATCCTGGACGAGCCGACCGCCGCTCTCGGCGTCGCCCAGACCGAGCAGGTGCTGGCGCTCGTCCGCCGGCTCGCCGAGCAAGGGCTCTCGGTCGTGATCATCTCCCACAACCTGCACGACGTCTTCGAGACGGCCAATCGCATCACCGTCCTGCGCCTGGGACGGAACGTCGGCGTCTACGAGCGCGACAAGACGACCCAGCAGGAGGTCGTCGAGGCGATCACGGCGGGCGTGCCGACGAAAGTCTCCGGCATTCCGGCGACGGCTGCTGGCGCGGCTCCGTGAGCGTCGACGTCGAAGCCGTCGGTCAGGCAACCGGGCCGCCCCCCCAGGAGGACACCTCTGGCGCGGCAGGGCTCGGCCGGACAGCACTCGCCAACATCAGGTCGGGCAACCTCGGAGTACTCCCGATCGTCATCGGACTCCTGTTCATCGTCGTCTTCTTCAGCTTCAAGGCGACGAACTTCTTCACCGCGGACAACTTCAACAACATCATCGTCCAGATGGCCGGGACGACGATGCTCGCCTACGGCGTCGTGTTCGTCCTCCTGCTCGGGGAGATCGACCTGTCGATCAGCTACGTGGCCGGGATCGGCGCGCTCGCCGTTGCGGAGCTCCAGCTGCCGGCCAGCGGGCACGACATCAACGGCCTGCTCGCGATCGTCTGCGCGGTCGCGATCTGCGGAATCATCGGGCTCGTCCAGGGATCGATCGTGGCCAAGGTGGGCGTGCCTTCGTTCGTCGTCACGCTCGCCGGCTTCCTCATCTGGCAGGGCGTGATCGTGTATCAGCTCGAGCAACCGGGCTCGATCATCATTCAGGACCGCTGGATCAACTACACCGCCAGCTATTACTTCTCGCACCTCGCAGGCTGGCTCATTGCGGCCTCGATAACCGGCCTCTACGTGCTCGGAGCGCTTGCGGGCATGGCAAGCAAGCGGCGCGGCGGAGTCGCGATCCGGAATCCCGGGCTCATCATCGCCAAGATGGTCGGGATCGGCGTCGCCGCCTTCGGCACCGTCGCCATCTGCAATCACTCGAAGGTGCCGGGGGGGCTCCCGCTCGCCGGCGTCATCATCGTCGTCTTCCTCGTGATCCTCACGTACCTGGCCAAGCGAACCACGTTCGGCCGCCACGTCTACGCCGTCGGCGGTAACGCCGAGGCGGCGCGCCGCGCCGGTATCAACGTGCCCAGGATCCGGATCATCGTCTTCATGATCTCGAGCGCGATGGCGGCGATCGGCGGCATCATCCTCGCCGCCAACGTCAACTCGGTCGACACGAACTTCGGCGGCGGCACGCTGCTGCTCGACGCGATCTCGGCGGCGGTCATCGGCGGCACCAGCCTCTTCGGAGGGCGCGGCGAAGTTCGCAACGCGTTCATCGGCGGTGCCGTGATCGCCACCGTCGCGAACGGCCTCAACACGGCCGGCTACAGCCCCGGCACGATCTACATCGTCACCGGCATCATCCTCCTGCTCGCCGTGACGCTCGACACGATCGCGCGCCGGCTGCAGACTCGCTCCGGCCGCTAGGGCGTCACCTTCAGGATCTGGTCGGCGGCGACGTCTTGCAGGCGCGTCGATCTTGCCGCCCGGCCAGCGGACGTCGAGCTCCTTCAGCCTGGTGTTCGTGCCGAGGCCGAAGTGGGCGCGCGGGTCCTCCGACGAGAGGTAGCTGCTGCCCGCCTGCACCTCGTGCGTGAGGCGCGTGCCGTCCGGGAGCACGGCCGTCACGACCGCCCCCGGCGCGAACCTCGCGAGGCTCACCTCGAGCCAGTGGCCGGTCGCGCCGGTGTTGTGGAGGAGGATCAGCTTGCCGCCGATCGAGTTGATCGCGATGTCGATACGCCCGTCGTTGTCGTAGTCGGCGGCCGCCAGCCCGCGGCCGTTTACGAGCGGGCCGGGATCGAGGCCGACCGCCCGGGAGGCGTTCGCGAAGCCGTGACCCGTGTTCGCGAGCACCTGGGTCCGGCCGGCGCTCTTCTTCAGGTTCGCGACCGGGATGTCGCCGTTGGCGAGCACGAGGTCGAGTCGCCCGTTGTTCGCGAGATCGACCCACGAGTCGCCCCACCCGGTCTGACCCGGCCCGAGCGCGGCGGCGAACTCGGGCGTGACGTTCGCGAAGTGCGTACGCGCGGGCACGCTCCGGAAGGCGACGTCGCCCTGCCCACGTGAGTTCGTCACGAAGAGGTCGGGGCGCTGGTTCCCGGAGTAGTCCTGGGCAGCGACTCCCATGCCGGCGTTGTGGTCGGCGACCCGCCACCTGTGCCCCTGCTCGACGAAGTGGAAGCCGAGCGGGCCGCCGCGGCTCGTTCAGATAGAGCCGGTTCGGGTCGAGGTCGTTTGCCACGTACAGGTCGGGCCGCCCGTCGCCGTTCACGTCGGTGAAGACCGCGCCCAGGCTGTGGTCGGTCGCAGCCCGATCGATCCCCACCTTGGCCGCGACCTCGCGGAAGCGGGGGTGCCCGTGGGCGTCAGGCCCCTCGTTCAGGTAGAGCAGGTCGGGGAAGGCCTGGTAGTTGAGCGGGAAGCCCTTCGCGGAGTCGATCGGGGCGTTCACGTCGACGTAGCCCGAGGCGAAGATGTCGGGCCGCCCGTCACCGTTGACGTCCGCCACCGCCGCACCGGTGTGCCAGCCGTAGGTGCCGAAGGCGTCGATGCCGGCCGCGTGCGTGATGTTGGTGAACGTCCCGTTCCCGTTGTTCCAGAGCAGCACGTTGTAGGTGTTCGTCGTGATGAACAGGCTCGGGTAGCCGTTACCGAGATCGACGGTCGCGCAGCCGTTCCCCTGCACGGCGACGTCCGCGTGCGCTCGTGGCGCTGACGTCCACGAACTTCCCGTGCACGTTCTCGTACAGCGCGCTCCGCGGCAGGCCGCCGTGGCTGTTCCACTTCTCGACGTCGTTGTCGGAGTACGAGTTGACGACGAACAGGTCCATCCAACCGTCGTTGTTGTAGTCGAGCCAGCACAGTCCGCCGCCCATCATCGAGTGGACGTCGGAGGGATACATCCCGAAGTGGAAGTCGCCTTGCCGGAAGTTCAGCCCGACTTGGCGGCAACGTCCTCGAGGTGCACGCCCGCGAAGGTCTTCGCGACGAGCTGCGGTGCCGTCGACGAGACAGGCGGCGCAGCCTTCACGCCCGTGAACGAGATCAGCTCGTAGCCGCGGCTGCCCAGGTCGAGCTGGAAGGTCGCCGCGAACGGCACCGCCGCACTCCGACGGACCAGCCGCGGCGGCACGCCCATGTACTCCGACCGCTGCACGAGTCCGGTCACGGCGGCGACGGCGACCGGCTCCCCCTGCCCCTCCGACGGGCGGAGCTTCACACGCATCGTGTCGAGGCGGTAGGTGGGGACGGTGATCGGCGCTGTCTTCGGCTGCTTGACGAGCTTCTGCACGGCAGCGAGCGAGTCGCAGCACGAGCCCGGGCTCGCCCGCTTCTCGTTCCGTGTCCGCAGCGCGGTGCTCTCGTCCCCGAGGTCGGCCACGAGGCTGCGTGCGATGAGAAGCGCGGTCTTGCGGTCGAGCTGGTTCGAGACCCCCGACGAGTGCAGGATCGTCACCACCGGGAGATGCCCCGTGTCCCTGAGCGCCGCGGCGGCGCTCCCGGGACGGGCGGGGATCCCCGCGAGCGTGACGAGACCGCCGAACACGGCCACGCCGACAAGCGCGGCGACACCCAGCTTCGCCACGCCCAGGCGACCGCGCGCCGCGAGGCGCGAGACCCAGGCGGCGATCCCGTCGTCCGCTGTCCCGGGCGCCGGCAGGAGCCATTCGAGGAGCGGCCGCGCGGCGCACACGATCGTGAGCGAGCCGAGCAGCGCGACCTTGGCCGCGAACTCGGTCTGCATCGGCGCGATCAGGATCGTCGCGAGCAGCCCGATCCCGACCCCGTACGCGAGCCGCGCCAGCCTTCCCTTCGGCGTCGTCTTCGGGTCGGTGATCATGAAGAACATGAAGACGAGCACCTCCGGCGAGGTGATCAGCACCCACCAGAAGTAGCGCCCTGTCACCGGCCCGAGGTGCCAGCGCGCGGTCATGTCGTGACCGGTCACCGCGATCAGGGCCATGCCCGCAGCGAACGTGAGCCAGAAGCCGATCGCGATCTGGATCAGCTTCAGCCGCAGGAGGATGGCGAGGCCGCCGGCGACGATGATCACGAGCGCGAGCGCCATCCACGGCGACATCGGCCCCCACCAGAAGTCGAGCGGCTCGACCCGGTCCTTGCCGAGGATCAGGAAGCAGAGGACGAGCCCGAAGTTCGACGGGTTGAAGACGTGGTTGCCGCGCCACTTGATCACGTACTTCGAGAGCAGCGAGACGGCAGCCGTGCCGGCGAAGATCCACCAGCCGTTCGTGCTCCACCAGTCGCCGTGCTGCGTGCCCGGCACGCGCAGGACGAAGGCGACGCCGTTGCCGGTCAGCATCGCGCTCGCCGGCCACATGATCACGTGCTGCCGCCGGAAGGCGATGCCCATCTCGAGCACGGCGCAGGTGCCGATCGCGATCAGGATCTGCGCGATCGAGAGCCGGAAGTCGAACGCGACCTGCCCGAGGACCTGCAGCGAGATGATCACCGCCGCCAGGTGGAGCCGCGGGTCGCGCAGCGTCGGAAGCAGCACCGGATAGGGCGTGCCTCCGATCTGCAGCGTCGGCCGGCCGGCGGGCACGGCAGCGGGCGTTGCCATCCGCCCATTTAAGCCCAGAGTCGTAGTATCCGTGCGGCAATGGCGCGTCCCGTCACACTCTTCACCGGCCAGTGGGCGGACCTCCCGCTCGAGGAGCTCGCGCGCAAGGCCGGCGAGTGGGGCTTCGACGGGCTCGAGCTCGCCTGCTGGGGCGACCACTTCGAGGTCGACCGGGCGCTCGCCGAGGACGGTTACGTGCGCACGGTCCAGGAGGTGCTCGAGCGCAACCACCTGAACTGCTTCGCGATCGGGGCGCACCTCGTCGGCCAGGCCGTCTGCGACCCGATCGACTCGCGCCACCGCGCGATCCTGCCGCCCGAGGTCTGGGGCGACGGCGAGCCCGAGGGCGTGCGGAAGCGCGCGGCGGAGCGGATGAAGGACACGGCCCGCGCGGCGGCCAGGCTGGGTGTCACCCAGGTGAACGGCTTCACCGGCTCGGCGATCTGGCACCTCCTCTACTCGTTCCCGCCCAACGACTTCGGCGAGGTCGAGCGAGGCTACGAGGACTTCGCCGAGCGCTGGGGCCCGATCGTGGACGTGTTCGACGCGGAGGGCGTGCGTTTCGGGCTCGAGGTCCACCCCACCGAGATCGCCTACGACTTCGTGACCACGCAGAAGGCGCTCGACGCGATCGACCGGCGGCCCGGCTTCGGCATCAACTTCGACCCCAGCCACTTCGCCCACCAGCACCTCGACTCGGCGGCCTTCGTCCTCGAGTTCGCCGACCGGATCTACCACGTCCACGTCAAGGACTCGAAGAAGACCCTCGACGGCCGGAAGTCGATCCTCGGCGGGCACCTCAACTTCGGCGAGCTCGAGCGCGGCTGGGACTTCGTCTCGCCCGGGCACGGCGACGTCGACCTGGAGGCGCTGATCCGCGCGCTGAACCGGATCGGCTACACGGGGCCGCTCTCGATCGAGTGGGAGGACTCCGGGATGGATCGCGAGTGGGGCGCGCAGGATGCGCTCGCCTTCGTCCGGCGCACCGACTTCACGCCGTCCACGGTGGCGTTCGACGCCGCAATGCAGAAAGCAGGCGCGTGAGCGGGATCGGGGCCGCACCCGAGGTCGCCGCGGGCGGCGAGCGCAAGGAGATCGGCGTGGGCATGCTCGGCTACGCCTTCATGGGCAAGGCGCACTCGAACGCGTTCAAGAAGATCGCCTACATGACCTGGCCGCCGCCGCTCGTGCCGCGGCTCGTCTCGATCGCCGGCCGAAACGAGGAGGCGGTCCGGAACGCCTCCGAGCGCTACGGCTACGAGCGCTGGACGACCGACTGGCGCGACATCGTCGCCGATCCGGCGATCGGCCTGTTCGACAACGGCGGGCCGAACTCGCTGCACGCGGAGCCGACGATCGCCGCCGCCGAGGCGGGCAAGCACGTCATCTGCGAGAAGCCGCTCGGACGGACGGCGGACGAGAGCTACGAGATCTGGCAGCGTGTCGCTGCGACCGGCGTCAAGCACCTCTGCGCCTTCAACTACCGCTTCGTCCCGGCGAACCGCCTGGCCCGGGAGATGATCGAGGCGGGCGAGCTGGGTGAGATCCGCCACTTCCGCGGGCGGTACCTGCAGGACTGGGGCGACGATCCGACGCTCGACACCTGGCGCTTCCACCCCGACGAGGCAGGCTCCGGGGCGCTCGGCGACCTCGGCGCGCACGTCGTCGACCTGGCGCGCTACCTCGTGGGTGAGTTCGAGTCCGTCTCGGCGCTGGTGAAGACGTTCCTCCCGGGACGCGAGGTGGACGACGCGATCGAGGCCGCCGTCTCGTTCGCGGGCGGTGCGGTCGGCACCGTCGAGGCGACCCGGCTCGCGCTCGGCCGCCGAAACGCGCTGCAGTGGGAGATCAACGGCTCCAAGGCGTCGCTCGCCTTCGACATGGAGCGGCTGAACGAGTTGCAGGTGTTCCGCGCCGACGGCGACCGCGCCCGCGGCTTCAAGACCGTGCTCGTCTCGGAGGCCGACCACCCGTGGTGGGAGTTCTGGTGGCCGCCCGGCCACATCATCGGCTGGGGCGAGACCTTCGTCCACGAGATCCACCACCTCCTGCGGGCGATCGCCGAGGACGGCGACGTGGCGCCGTACGGCGCCACGTTCGAGGACGGCTACAGGGCCGCCGAGGTGTGCGACGCGATCGTCCGCTCGAACCAGACCGGCGCGCGCGAGCAGATCGCGTATCGCTCGGGCTGACCCGGGCCGGGGCGACTCCCCACTTTCGTCACACCCACGTCACAGACATGTGACGATTTTCACGCTACGCTCGAATCGGGGGCAGGGCGCGAAAGCGCCCCGGGGGAGACAAACTGCATGGGGCCGGCGGGCAAGCCTTCAAGCGGCTTCGTCGGCCTCGGGCCCCTCTTCGTGCTCGGGGCGGCGGGCAACGCGCCTGAACTCGACCTCCAGGCGCTCGATCCGGTTCCCGTCGGTCTCGTAGACCGTGAAGAGGAGACCGTCGTGCTCCACGGTGTCCCCCTTGTGCGGCGCGTGCCCGAGCTCCCCGAAGACGAACCCGCCGACCGTGTTGTAGTCCTCCTCGGGGAGCGACACGTGGAAGTCCTCGTTGAAGTCGTCGATCGTGTACGTCCCGTGGATGCGGATCCGGTTCTCGTCCACCCGCTCGACCGACTCGTCGGGCAGGTCGAACTCGTCCTCGATCTCGCCGACGATCTCCTCGAGCAGGTCCTCGAGCGTGACGATGCCTTCCATCGCCCCGTACTCGTCGACCACGACTGCCATGTGCTCCTTCGTGCGACGGAACTCCCGCAGCAGGGCGGCGAGGTCCTTCGTCTCGGGAACGACGTGCACCTTCCGGAGCAGCGGCTCGATCTCGACGTTGGCGATGCCGCCGGTCTCCTCGGACGCCCGGAACAGGTCACGGACGTGCAGGACGCCGACGATCTCGTCCAGCGACCCGCGATAGACGGGATAGCGCGTGAACGGCGACGCCACCGCGACCTTCAGGCACTCCTGGGGCGGCATGTCGACCGCGAGCGCCACCACCTCCGGCCGCGGCACCATCACGTCCGAGACCTCCTTGTCGGCGAAGTCGAAGACGTTGTAGAGCATCTCGCGCTCCTCGTGCTCGATCTCGCCCTCCTCGGTGGAGCGGGAGAGCAGCATCTTGAGCTCCGCCTCCGAGAGCACGCCGACCTCGCCCGTGGGCGACTTGAGGCCGAGCGCGTTGAGCCCGGCGTCGCTCGAGCGCTGCAGCACCCAGATCAGCGGCTTGAAGACGAGGAAGAACGCCCGCACCGGAGCGGCGACGCCGAGCGCGACACGCTCCGAGTAGGCGAGGGCAAGGCCCTTCGGCATCAGCTCGCCGATCACGACGTGGAAGAAGGTGATGATCAGGAAGGCGAGGATGACCGCGACGACCGTGGCCATCACGGGATCGAAGATCTGCTTCAGCACGGGCTCGCCCAGGGCACCGATACCCAGGCTGGCGGCGGTGACGCCGAGCTGCATGGCGGCGATGAAGCGCGGCGGGTCGCTCGTGATCCGCAGGACGAGCTTCGCCCGGCGGTTTCCCTCGTCCGCGAGCTCCTGGAGCCTCGTCCTGCGCGCCGTCACCAGGCCGTACTCGGCGGCCACGAAGAACGCGTTCAGGAGGATCAGCGCCGCGACGGCGAGAAGGAGGAGCGTAGTGGTCATGCCCCGCTCCGCGGGGCGCCGGTACTGGGCAAGTCGTCGGCCACCAGCTTCACCGGAGTATAGGGAACCGGTCTGTCGGCCAGGAATCGCGCTTGCCATGACGAACGTATGTTCGGTAGCGTTCCGGCATGGAACGAGTCGAGTACCGCGAGGAGCCGTGCAGGGTCGCCCTGAACCGCGTCAAGGGCATGCCGTTCGCCTGGACACTCAATCCGTACATGGGCTGCGTGCACCGGTGCACGTTCTGCTACGTCCGTGCGTACGAGCTGCGCGCCGAGCGGCCGTCAGGGGACGCGTACGGCCGCTCGATCCGCGTCAAGATCAACGTCGCGGAGGTGCTCCGGGCCGAGCTCGGCCGGAGGACCTGGAAGCGGGAGGACGTCTCGATCGGCGCCGCCACCGATCCGTACCAGCCCGCCGAGGGTCGCTACCGGCTGACTCGCGCCTGCCTGGAGGCGTTGCGGGACGCGCGGACGCCGTTCCACGTCATCACGCGCAGCCCGATGATCGTCCGCGACGCGGACGTGCTCGCAGAGGCGGCGACACGCGCCAAGGTCGCGGTCAGCTTCTCGATCCCGACGCTCGACGAGGAGGTCTGGCGGAAGACCGAGCCCGGCACTCCGCCACCGCGTCAGCGGTTCCGGGCGCTGCGCTCACTGGTGGACGCGGGCATCGACGCCGGCGTGGCTCTCGCCCCCGTGCTGCCGGGGATCTCCGACCGGCCCGAGCAGCTCCGCGCAGTCGTCCAGGCCGCGCGGGAGGCCGGTGCCGCCCACCTGTGGGCGGGAGTGCTCCATCTCCGCCCAGGGACGCGCGAGCACTTCCTCGCCGAGCTGGCTCGTGACTGGCCTGGGCAGCTGGCCGCCTACGAGCAGCTCTACGCCGATCGGGCGTATCTGCGCGCGGAGCAGACCGCTCCCGTCCGGAAGCTCGTCGCCCGCCTGCGGAAGGAGGCCGGCCCACCGGTCGAGCGGCCGAGACCGTTGCGGCCCGCCCCGGAGCCCGAGCAGTTGGCGCTGACGCTCGACTGACGTGCAGCTAGGCGATCGGCTCGTTCTGGACGTTGTGCTCGGCCGCGTACTCGTCGGTGAGCTTGTCGATCGCGGCCGCGTCGGGATAGGCGTAGTTGATCTTCACGAACGGCTCCCACTTCTCGGGCAGCGCGTCCTCGGGGAAGATCGCCTCGACGGGACACTCGGGCTCGCAGGCGCCGCAGTCGATGCACTCCTCGGGGTCGATCACGAGCAGGCGCCCGAACTCGTGGATGCAATCGACCGGGCAGACGTCGACGCAGGACCGGTCTTTGATGTCGATGCAGGGCTCGGCGATGATGTACGTCACGGGGCCTTACTCTATCGAGGCCAGCAGCTCGTCGATCAGTAGTGGCGCACGCTCGACGAGCGCTGATTTGGCAACGACCTGATCGAAGCCCGCGGCGTGCGCGGCCCGCAGTCCACTCGTGTCCGTGTGGTTCGTGAAGCCGACGATCGGGATGTCGGGATACGCGTCTGCCACCTCGTCCGGATCGATGCGGGAGATGTCCGCGATCACGAGCTCGGGCGCCTCGACGGTGTCCGTCGTCACGAAATGGTGCCCGGGCAGGAGCGCCTCGAGCTTGCCACGGAAGAAGAGATCGACCCCCGCCAGCAGGATCGTCGCCACGACCGGAGCGTACCACGGTTTCGAGCGAGAATCCGCTTCGTGAGCGGCGATATCGAGCTGCGGCGAGGAATAGAGCTGATGCGGCGCAGCGACTTCTTCGAGGCCCATGAGGAGCTCGAGGTCGCCTGGCGCGCGGCGCCCGCCGGCGAGCGGGACTTCCTCCAGGGACTCGTGCACGTGACGGTCGCCTGGTACCAGGCCGGGCGAGACCGGCCCGGCGCCTGCGCGAGCCAGCTCGAGAAGGCACGCCGGCGGCTCGCGGCGTACGCGCCGACCCACCGGGGCATCGATGTCGCCGACGTGCTCGAGCAGGTCGAGGCGGCGTCGATGCTCGTTGCCGGCGGCTCGCTCGATCTCCCGCCGCTCCGCATCTAGAGCCGCCTGGACCGATCAGGTGACCGACACTGCTACGTAGCAGTGCCAGAGCGGTGCCAGAGCAGTGCCAGTCGAAGTGCCGGAGCAGCGTCAGACGCTCCTACGGAGGAATGACGTAGCAGTGACAGACACTGCTACGCAGCTGTGACAGGCCAAAGGAGGCTAGACAGTGCCGAGGCCCACGGACTCGAGGGCGCGGTTCAGCATCACGTGGAGCCACCAGTCCTTGCCGAAGAAGAGCAGCAGGCCGAGGGCGATCAGCGTCGCGCCGCTCGCGATGCGGATCACGGCGTAGTGGTCGCGGACCCAGCGGAAGGCGCCCATCGCACGCGCGAACGCGATTCCGGCGAGCAGGAAGGCGACGCCGATCCCGAGCGAGTACGCCAGCAGGAGCACCGAGCCCCGCAGGACGGTGCTGCCGCTGCTGGCGAGCACGAGCACGGATGCGAGCACCGGCCCGATGCAGGGAGCGGCACAGACGGCGAAGGCGGCACCGAGCAGAGCGCTCGACTCGCGGCGCCGAGCGTGCCCGATCAGGCCCGAGCCGACGATCCGCTCGGGCCACGGCAGCAGGCCGATGAACACGAGGCCGAGCACGACGAGCACGAAGCCTGCGATCGCGTTCTGCCGGTTGATGTCGAACACAGACGCGATCGCGGCGGACCCGGCGCCGAGCGCGACGAAGACGACTGTGAATCCGAGCATGAACGGGATGCTGGCGATCGCGATCCGCCTCGCGACGCCTTTCTCGCCGAGCCGCTCCGCCTCGACCGAGGAAACGGCCGTGAGGTACCCGGGCACGAGCGGCAGCACACACGGCGTAATGACGGAGACGAGGCCGGCGAGGAAGGCGATCGGGATCCGCTCGGCCATGTCAGGCGTCGAAATGGGCGAGCTCGTCGTCGAGGCGCCGCTCGGCGGCCGGGTCGAGCGGGGCTCCCGCTGTCGCCGCAGGCGGTTCACGACGGCCGCGGCTCCAACGCCAGGCGAGGAAGCCGAGCACGAGAGCACCGCCGATCACGCCGACGATCGGCAGCCACCAGGCAAGCAGGTTGAAGCCGCTGCGCGGCGGCGCTGCCAGGATCTGCTCACCGAACTGCGCCACCAGCTTGTCCTCGATCTGGCTCTTCGTGTCGCCCTGTGCGATGTAGTGCCGGATGATCGCCCGCTCGCGATCCGCGAACGCCGAGCTCGACTGGTCGAGCGTCGTGCCGCAGACCAGGCACATCACCTCGCCTTCGAGCTCGGGAAGCGTCGGATGCTGCTCGCTCGCCATCGCCGGCCCGGCGACCGCCAGGGCGGCCGCAGTGGCAAGGGCGGCGGCGATCGCTCTCACGTTCGCAGCGCGTGCTCGATGCTGGCGCGGAGGTCCGACGCGGTCGTGGCGCCGTAGAACTGCGTCCCGATGTACTTGCCGTTCCGGCCGATCACTCTCGTCTCCGGGACGCCGGTGATCCCGTACGGGCCCCAGAGCGCGCCGTCGCCGTCGCGGACCACCGGGTAGGTGAGTCCGTAGCGGCGCATGAAGCTGCGCGCGTCGCCGCTGAAGTCCTTCGAGTCGACGCCGACCACGACGACGCCCTTGGAGCGAAACTCCTTCCAGAGCGTCTCGATGGCCGGTGCCTCCTGCTTGCACGGAACGCACCAGGAGGCCATGAAGTTCAGGACGACGACCTTGCCGCGCAGCGAGGCGAGCTCGAGCTTCCCCTGCTTGTCGAGCCGCGGCAGGTTGAAGTTCTTCGGCTCGGCCGTCTTGCCGCTGCCGTGCGCCATCTTCCAGACGAGCAGTGCGAGCAGTCCGGCGACGAGCGCCACCGCCAGCACCTGCCCTGTCAGCTTGAGCCGCGCCGCCATCAGGCCGGCACGATGATCACCGGCGTCCCGACAGTGACGTGCGCGAAGAGCCACTCCGCGGACGGGATGAACATGCGGATGCAGCCGTGCGAGGCCGAGTAGCCGAGTGAAGCGGGGTCAGGGGTTCCGTGAATGCCGACGCCGGGCGCCGTCAGGCCCATCCAGCGCGTCCCGAGCGGGTTGCCCGGGCCAGGCGGGATCGGCTTCGCTCCCTTCGCCCACGGTGCGTCGGGCGGCGGGTACCACCAGGGATCGCGCTCCATGACGACGATCTTGAACGAGCCGACCGGCGTCGGATAGATCGGCTGGCCGGTCGCGACCTCGAAGCGCCGGACGAACGCCACCGGCTTCGCCGTCGTCACCTGCTTGTAGAGGTAAAGCCATTTCGTGTCGCGGCGGATGACGACGATCGAGCTGATGCTGTCGGCCGTCACCTGCGCCGAGACGATGTGCGCCGGCAGCTCGAGCGGCTCGCGCCGGCTCTGCTGCAGGGCGAGCACGATCGCGGTCACGGCCGCCGAGCGCTGGATCGTGCTTCCCTGGACGTCCGGCACGACGACCGGCCGCAACGCGTGAAGCACGATGTGCGCGTCGGCGACGTCACGGTCGTAACGCGTGGCGAGCGTGTCCACATAGTCGACGACCGGGGCGCGCTTGACGTCGACCACCATCTTCACGGCCGTTCCCGCCCTGGCGTGGAGGGCGCGCGAGACCGCCGGGCCGATGAAGGGCTTTGCGCCCAGCTTCCACGGCGAGACGGTGATCGTCCTGTCGCCGAGCGTCAGCGTGAGCGGCGACCGGAACTCGACCCCTACGGCCGAGTACGCCGAGCCGTAGGCCAGCCCACCGACGTGGATACCGCTGATGGTCACGCCGGCGGCGATCCTCGTCCGCTTCGCGGGCGGGGGCGGCGGCGTGGGTGCCGTCGTGGTGCTGGTCGGGGTCGTGTCGGACGGGGTCGTGTCGGTCGACGTCGTGCCCGTCGTCGGGGGCGGCGAATCGGCCAGCGCATACGCGGCGGCCGCTCCGGCGACTCCGAAGGCAACGAGCAACACGAGGAGCGCGGCACGCTTCACGGCCGCAGTGTAGCCCGCACCGCGGGCGACGACACGGCTTGTAACGGCAACGGATCGCCCTCCTCAGGCGGTGAGCACGCCACGTTGCAGGACATCCGGTCTAGACTTTTCCACATGGGCGAGCCGGCACCGATCCCGACCCAGCTCGACGAGCCTCCCCTCCCCGATCCTGGCTCGGTCGAGCAGGCCTACCACTACCACCGCGCACGACGCGCCGCACGCATCCGGCACCGCCGCGAGCGGAAGTGGGCCCGGCTCCGGTTCTGGCTCGTGCTCGTCTGTCTCCTGCTGGCGGTGGCCGTGATCGGCGTGCTGATCATGCAGCAGATACAGAACATCTTCGGCATCTAGCGACGAGATGACTGACGCGCCGCAGCCGCGCGGAACGCAGCCGCCCTCCCGGGAGCTTCGCGACGTCCGGTTGGGCGCGCGCTCGGGAATCACGGCCCTCGGCGCACAGCTCACCTGGGTCACGGGCCTGGTGCTCGCCGTCTCCGCGTTCACCAGCTGGTACTCGGGCCAGTCGGTCGAAGGCCCGACGCTGTCGGTCACGGGCTGGAACACCGGCACGCTCGGCAAGCTCGTCTTCCTGATCGGCATCGCCGTCATCTGCCTCGCCGCCCTGCGCCGGTTCGGGCTCCAGTTTCCGACTGCGGCCCCGGAGCCACTGATCGTGGTCGCGCTCGGCTCGCTTGCAACCGTCTTCGTGCTGATCAGGCTGATCTCGATACCGGCCTCGGTGGTCGGTACGAGCGGCCGCAGCATCGGCATCTGGATCAGCCTGGCGTCGGCGATGGCCGTGATCGCATCCGGCTTGCTGCAAGCCGCCGAAGAGCTATAGCGACGGCCGCTCCGAGCGCCGCCCCGGCGAGCACGTCCACGGGGTAGTGGACGCCGACGTAGACGCGCGAGAACGCGATCGCGGCGGCAAGCACCAGGACAGGAGCGGCCAGCCTCGGCACGAGGAGCGCGAGCATCGTGGCGCACGCGAAGCAGACCGCCGCATGGCCGGACGGAAAGGACGGATCGGACGGCAGCCCTACGAGCCGGTGCGGCTCTCCAGGCGGCAGGTGCGGTCGGGGCCGGCCGACTGCCTCCTTGAGCCCTCTCGTGAGCAGGTCGGCGACAACGGCGGCCCCGAGCGTGAGCAGAAGCACCTGCGGCCGCCTGAGCACCACGGCGGCGACCAGCGCGATCACGAGGAACCCCCACCCGAACACTCCGATGTTCGAGAGCCACACGAAGACCTGATCGAGCCAGCTCACCCGGTGCTCGACCACCCAACGCTCCAGCCTGTGGTCGAGACCGATCATGCCCCGCCGACCACCTGCGGCTTCAGCCCGTGCCGTTGACGGTGACGGTCACCGTCGCCGGCACCGGCGTGAGCGGGAGCGGTTTCAGCGTCCGCTGCGTCGTCGTCGTCCCGCCCGGCTTCGGATTGTCGTGCAGCGCCTCCCCCAGTGCCACTCCGACCCCGAACACGCAGACGAGCACGGCGACCACCGCGACCCAACGCCACGGAAAGCCTCGTCGGCGCCGGCGCACGCGCCGACGCTCCAGCGTCTCCCGGTCGAGTGTCACGGCCGGTAGTCTCGCGCGCCCCGCGCGTACAGATGAAACGCGGCGTCGGCAGCCGTTGCGGCCGAGGACATCCAGTCGGCGCCGCCCGCGCGCCCCTCGACTGCGTCGTAGGCCCACCGGTCGGCGCGAGCGTAGACGGCCGCGAGCTCGGCGAGCGTGAACGACTTGCCGATCCGGCGCCGCAGCTCCGCGGTCACCACATCGACCTGCTCGAGAAGCCGGGCATGGAGCCGGGGCTCGGGCTCCCTGGCCCGCACGAGCCGCCGGTAACCCTCCGCCCAGTGCTGGCGCGCCAGCTCGACCGATCCCTCCACGCGCGCGATGCTAGCCATACGCGCAGAAAGGGCGCGTCCGCCTAGAGAGAGCAGCACTGCTCGGGCCAGAGCGGCTCGACCCCGGCCAGGATCCGCTCGCCGAGCAGATAGCCGGGCTCCGCGAGCGCGAACGCGACGTGGGCGTGCAGGCACTTCAGCCGCTCGGGCCGCGCCGCACCGCCGATGCCGAGCTCGAGCGAGGCGCCGCCGTCCATGCCGTCCACGCCCCGCACGAGGCTCCGACGAAGCTCTCGCTGGCGGGTCGTGGCTTCCTCGAGGCTGGCCCGGAGCACCGGGTCAGCCTGCGCCGCCTCGGTCCACCGCTCGACTCCGCCGGCCGCCTCCAGGCGCGCGACCGCAGCGACGAGATGGCGGCAGGTCAGGTAGTACGTCGTCGGGAACGGCTCACCCTCGACGTCGTACGGCGACTGCTCGGTGACCGCCGGCAGACCGAACGGACAGCGGACGGCGACCCGTCGGAAGGCGCGCGGCGCGCGGCCGATCTGCCGCTCGACGACGGCCCGGTCGTCCTCACTCACCGTGCCAGCGTAGCCCGGCTAGCCGGCCGGACGCGGGTGCGCCTTCAGCCACTCCTTGATCCCGCGCACGATGAACAGGTGCTCCCCGGGCCGCACGTAGCCGAGACGCCGCGCCTCCTCGAGCAGTGTCTGCCCGGTTCCGGAGAGGGTCAGGCGCTTCTCGAGCACGGCGTTCTCGCGCGCGAGCGCCTGCACCTCGGCCTTGCGCGCCGCGAGCTGGTGCGACGTGGAGATGTACGCCTTGACGGGCCGGTAGTAGAGGAAGCCGATCAGGCAGGCACCCGCGATCGCGACGATCCAGAGTCGCGACCGGCGGCGTGCCGCAGACCGGCCGGGCTGGCGGCGGAGCAGCATGGCCACAACCGATTCGTGCCGCGGACCGGACCTCCTCTATGCGGGCCTAGGCCGTTTCGACCCTGATCACGTTCGTCGACCCCGCGACGTTGACGTTCGTGCCCGCGGCGATCACGACGCGATCGCCCGCCTCGACGACGCCTGCTTCACGAGCCGCGGCGACCGACCGGGCCCAGAGGTCCTCGACGTCCGTCGCCTCCGGGATCACGAGCGGCAGCACCCCCCACTCCAGGGCCATCTGCTGCGCCGACGCCTCGAGATGGGTGATCGCCGCGATGGGGCGCCGCGGTCGCAGCCTCGCGACGGCAGAGGCTGTCCGGCCGCTGTAGGTCGGCACGACGATCGCCCGCGCCCTCAGCACCTCGGCGATGTCGCAGGCCGCGTTCGAGAGCGCCTGCCCGACCGTCGGCTCGTCGCCTGCCTCCGGCAGCTCGTGCCGGTAGCCGAGGCTCGGCTCGATCGCACGAGCCATCTGATCCATGACCCTCACCGCCTCGACCGGGTAGTCCCCGATCGCCGTCTCCTGCGAGAGCATCAGCGCAGAAGTGCCGTCGAGCACGGCGTTCGCCACGTCGCTCGCCTCGGCCCGCGTCGGCTCGGGCTCGTGCACCATCGACTCGAGCATCTGCGTGGCCGTGATCACCGGCCGGCTCTGCTCGAGCGAACGGAGGATGATCTGCTTCTGGAGCAGCGGCACCGACGCCGGGCCGATCTCGACCCCGAGATCCCCGCGGGCGACCATCACGGCGCCCGACTCGGCGATGATCTCGTCGAGCGCCTCGATCGCCTCGGCCTTCTCGATCTTCGCGATGACGAGCGCCGCCGAGCCCGCCTCCTCGATGCGTCGCCGCAGGTCGCGGACGTCGTCAGCCGATCGCACGAAGGAGAGCGCCACGAAGTCGACGCCGAGCTCGAGTGCGAACGCGAGGTCGGCGAGGTCCTTCGGCGTCAGCGACGGGATCGGGAGGACGACGCC
Source organism: uncultured Actinomycetes bacterium (assembly GCA_963742925.1). Classification (GTDB taxonomy): domain Bacteria; phylum Actinomycetota; class Thermoleophilia; order Gaiellales; family Gaiellaceae; genus PALSA-612. The sequence goes on from CAVUNV010000003.1 coordinate 49,616, forward strand.
CGGCAGGTTGACGCCCTTGTTCGCCGTGACCCGGCCCCCGACCACGACCGAGCAGATCGCCCGCGGCCGCTCGACGCTCTCGACGCGGAGGCGGATGTGCCCGTCGTCGATCAGGATGTCGTTCCCCGGCTGGAGGACGTCGCCGATCACGGACGGGCTCACCGGCAGGTCGACACCGGGCGAGCCGCCGTCAGGCCCGATCACGACCTGGTCGCCCTTCGTCAGCACGATCGGCTCTCGAAGGTCGATGACGCGGAGCTTGGGGCCTTGCAGGTCGGCGATCAGCGCCAGCGGCTTGCCGTGCGCGGCCTGGGCTTCGCGCACGAGCCCGGCGTTGCGAGCGTGCTCGTCGTGCGTCCCGTGGGAGAAGTTGAGCCGGGCGGCATCCATTCCGGCGGCGATCAGCTCGTCGATCAGCTTCGCCGAGGCAGGGCCGATCGTGGCCACGATCTTCGTCCGCCGCAGAGTCGGGATCCGGGACATCGACCCTGAGCGTACCCAGAGGGTCAGGCCCGGCGCGACCGAGGAAAGGCCGACCAGCCTGGATAGGTCGCACGCTCGCCGAGCTCCTCCTCGATCCGCAGGAGCTGGTTGTACTTGGCGACCCGGTCGGTTCGTGCCGGGGCGCCGGTCTTGATCTGGCCGGCTCCTGTCGCGACCGCGAGGTCGGCGATCGTGGCGTCCTCCGTCTCGCCCGAGCGGTGCGAGATCACCGCGGAGTAGCCGGCCGAGCGGGCGAGCGAGATCGCCTCGAGCGTCTCCGTCAGCGTGCCGATCTGGTTCACCTTGATCAGGATCGAGTTGGCAACTCCGGCGTCGATCCCGCGCCGGAGCCGCTCCGGGTTCGTGACGAACAGGTCGTCCCCGACGAGCTGCAGCCGGTCGCCGAGCCGCTCGGTGAGCGTCTTCCACGCGTCCCAGTCGTCCTCGGCGAGGCCGTCCTCGATCGACACGATCGGGAACTCGTCGCTGAGGCCGGCGTAGAAGTCGACCAGCTCGGGGCCGCTCGCCTCACGGCCCTCGAACCGATACACGCCGTCGGCATAGAACTCCGTCGACGCCGGATCCAGCGCGATTGCGACCCGGTCGCGGTGCCCGGCGCGCTCCGCCGCCTCGAGGATCGCCGCGATCGCGGCTTCGCTCGAAGGCAGGTCGGGAGCGAAGCCTCCCTCATCGCCGACCGCCGTGGCGAGGCCCTGGCCGGCGAGCACCTTCTGAAGAGCGTGATAGGTCTCGGCGCCGATCCGGAGCGCCTCCGAGAAGGTCTCGGCGCCGACGGGAACGACCATGAACTCCTGCAGATCGATGGAGTTGGCAGCGTGCACGCCGCCGTTGATCACGTTCATCATCGGCACTGGCAGGGTGCTCGCGGCCTCGCCGCCGAGGTAGCGATAGAGCGGAACGCCCTGCTCGGCCGCGGCAGCCTTGGCCGTCGCCAGGGAGACACCGAGAACGGCGTTCGCGCCCAGCCTTCCCTTGTTCGGCGTGCCGTCGAGGTCGATCAGCCGCCGGTCGAGGCCATCCTGGTCCGACGCGTCCAGGCCGCGGACGGCCGCCGCGATCTCCCCCAGGACGTTCGCCACAGCCCGCGTGACCGACTTGCCGCCGTACGCCTCGCCGCCGTCGCGGAGCTCCACTGCTTCGAACTGGCCGGTCGATGCCCCCGAGGGCACCGCAGCCCGGCCGAGCGCGCCGGATTCGAGCCGGACGTCGACCTCGACGGTCGGGTTCCCTCGCGAGTCGAGGATCTGACGGGCGTTGACATCGGCGACGTTGCTCATTCGGCCTCCTTGGCCTCGTCGAAATATCGGTCCTGCTCTTCGAGGGCTAGCTCGGTCCACGTCTCCCCGGCCGCGCCGGCGAGGCGCTCGGCTGTCTCGACGCGCCCGCGGAACCGCTGCGTCGCGCGGCGCAGCTCGAGCTCCGGGTCGGCCCCGATCCGCCGCGCGACGTTGACGCAGGCGAACAGCACGTCGCCGAGCTCCGCCGATCGCCGATCGTCCGAGCCCGCCCGCAGCTCGTCGCGGAGCTCGCGGAGCTCGTCGTCGAGATCTGCGAGCGCGCCGTCCGCGTCGGGGTACTCGAACCCCACATCCGCGGCCCGTCGCTGCACCTTGCGCGCGTAGAGCAGCGCCGGCAGCGCCTCGGGCACGTCGTGGAAGATCCCCTCGCGCCCCTCCTGCTCGCGCTTGATCCGCTCCCAGTTCTCGCGCACACGGCCCGGGGTGTCCGCCTCGACGTCCCCGAACACGTGCGGGTGGCGCCGCACCAGCTTTTCGTGGATCAGCCGCGCCGCCTGCTCGAGATCGCCGTGGCCGCGCTCCTCGAGCAGCAGCGCGAGGAAGTAGACCTGGAAGAGGAGATCGCCGAGCTCGTCCAGCAGCTTGTCGTCGTCGTCCGCAAGCGCGGCATCAGCGACTTCGTAGGCCTCTTCGACCGTGTGCGGCACGATCGTCTTCGCCGTCTGCTCGCGGTCCCACGGGCAGTCCCGGCGGAGGCGGCGAGCGAGCGTGTCGAGCTCGGTCAGCGCCTCGTGGAGGCTCAACCCGTCGTCGGGATGGCCGAGGTGGAGGCCGGCGCCGCTGTCGCCGGCGCAAAGCCACTCGAGTACTTGACCCGCGTCACGTAGTACTTCGTGACCTTGGCCTGGAAGGCGGATGACGCGTCACTGTCCTTCGCCTGGCGGAGCTGCGTGATGATCGCCGCCTTCTCCTTGCTGAACGGCGACTGCGACGCCGGAATCACGGGCCCGAGCGGCTTGATGACGTGCCAGCCGAACTTGGACTTCACCGGCCTGGAGATCACGCCGGTCGGAAGGGCGAAGGCGACCTTCGCGAACGGCGCCACGAGCTGGTTCTCGGGCTGGACACCCAGCTTGCCGCCGTTCGCCTTGCTGCCCGTGTCGATCGAATACTTCTTCGCCAGCGCCGCGAAGCTCGCCCCGTTCTGCAGCTGCTTGTAGATGCTCTCGGCGAGCGCCTTGTCTTTCACCAGGATGTGCGCGATATCGCGCGAGGCTGCCTTCTTGTATTGCGCGATGTTCGTGTTGTAGTAGTCGAGCGCTTCCTTGTCCGTCACGGTGATCCCGGCAGTCAGCTTCTTGGACAGCTTGCCCTGGAGCGTCTGAAGCGCAACGGTCTGGCGGACCTGGTCCAGCGTGCTGTGCTGCTGCTTGATCGCGGCGAGGAGCTTCGCCCGGCTGCCCTTGAAGTATCTCTTGATGACCTGGTTCAGCGCGGCGTCGACGTCCTTGGGCGTCATTGTGATGCCCAGCTTCTTCGCCTGCTGCTCCAACTCCGCCTTCGAGACCAGGTACTGGACGACCTTCTGCACGATCGACTTGTACTGATCCGTACCCTCCTTGGGCGCCGTCTTGCCGAGGCTCTTGAGGTACGGGGTGAGCACCGCCAGGTACGCCGCTTTCGTGATCGGCTGCCCGTCCACGACAGCGACGTTGCTGCTCGAGGAGCCCCCACAGCCGGCGGCGAGGCCGACGACGGCCGCACAGCAGGCGAGCAAGACGGCGAGGCGACGATTACGAAGGACTGCGGTCATTGAAAAAGCGCCTCAGGCTGCCCGGCGCAGTTCGAGAATAGCATCAGCGAGGACGAGCGCCGCGTCGAAGGTGTCGCTCCGCAGCGTCACCTCCTGCTTGCCCGTCGAATAGACCGCCGTTTCGAGGGCGCTCCTCAACGATCGCAGCTCGTCGGAGCCGAGCACGAGCGGGCCGACGGCAAGCCGGCCGCCTCGGAAGACGAGGTAATCGGCTCCGGCCTGCGCCAGCTTCAGCTTCGCCTCCTGGATCGTGAACAGGTTCTCGACCGGCTCCGGAAGCGGCCCGTACCGGTCCTCGACGTCCACTCTCAGCTCACGCAGCTCGTCCTCGGAATCGGTGAGCGCCAGCCGGCGGTGGAGATCGATCTTGAGCGCCTCGGATGCGATGTAGCTCGCCGGGATGAACGCATCGATACGGGCGTCGATGCGGATCGGCCGCGTCACGACGCGCCGGCCGCCCTGGAGCTCGGCGACGGCCTCGTTGAGGAGCTCGACGTAGAGCTCGAACCCGAGCGCGGCGACGTGGCCGGACTGCTCCGCCCCGAGCAGCTCCCCGGCGCCGCGGATCTCGAGGTCGCGCATCGCGATCGAGAAGCCCGAGCCGAGCTCGGTGTGATCGGCCAGCGTCGAGAGCCGGGCGCGGGCCTCGGGGGGCAGCTCCATCGCGTCGGGATAGAACAGGTACGCATGCGCCGGCACCTCCGAGCGGCCGACGCGGCCGCGGATCTGGTACAGCTGGGCGAGCCCGAGCAGGTCGGCCCGCTCGACGACGAGCGTGTTCGCCTGCGGGATGTCGAGGCCGGACTCGATGATCGTCGTCGAGACGAGCACGTCGGCGTCGCCGCGCAGGAAGGTCATCATCCTGTCCTCGAGCTCGCGCTCGCGCATCTGCCCGTGCGCGACGAGAAAGCGGAGCTCCGGACACAGCTCCTGCAGCTTGGACGCGGCCTCCTCGATCGTCTCGACCCGGTTGTGCAAGTAGAACGACTGGCCGCCACGCTCGAGCTCGCGGGCCAGCGCCGTCTTGACGAGATCCTCGTCGTATTCGCCGACGTGCGTGCGGATCGCCTGCCGCCCCTCGGGCGGCGTCTCGATCACCGAGATGTCGCGCAGGCCGGCCAGCGACATGTGGAGCGTGCGGGGTATCGGCGTCGCGGTCAGCGCGAGCACGTCGACCTCGAGCCGCAGCGAGCGCAGAAGCTCCTTCTGCGCGACGCCGAAGCGCTGCTCCTCGTCGACGATCACGAGCCCGAGCTGCTTCGGGATCACGTCGCGCGACAGCACGCGATGTGTTCCGATCAGCACGTCGACCTTGCCGGCCGTGAAGTCGGCCAGCACCTGCTTGACGTCGGCAGGCCGCCGGAAGCGCGAGACCATCTCGACCCGTACCGGGAAATCGGCGAAACGCTCGCGGAAGGTGTTCCAGTGCTGTTGCGCCAGCACGGTCGTGGGCACGAGCATCAGCACCTGGCGGCCTTCGAAGGCGACCGCGAACGCCGCCCGGACGGCGACCTCCGTCTTGCCGAAGCCGACGTCGCCGCAGACGAGCCGGTCCATCGGGCGCGCCGCTTCGAGGTCCTCCTTCACCGCCTCGATCGCGTTCTGCTGGTCCTCCGTCTCGCGGTAGGGGAAGCTCGTCTCGAGCTTCTCGAGCCAGTCGCTGGTCAGGTCGTAGGCGACGCCGGGGGCCGTCTGGCGCTGCGCGTAGAGCGCGATCAGCTCGCCGGCGAGCTCGCGCGCCGACTCACGCGCGCGTGACTTGATCAGCTGCCATGCCTTGCCGCCCAGGCGCGAGAGCGCCGGAGCGCGAGCATCGGCGCCGACGTACCGCGAGACCTTGCCGATCTGCTCGTGCGGCACGTAGAGCCTGTCCTCGCCGCGGAAGCCGACGAACAGGTAGTCGCGGGTCACGCCGGCGACGGTCTTCGTCTCGAAGCCGAGCAGCTTGCCGACCCCGTGATCCTCGTGGACGACATGGTCCCCGGTTCGCAGGTCGGCGAACGACTGCAGCGCGCGACCGATGCGCGCATCGGCGCGGGGTGCGCGCTTCCGGAACACCTGCGTGTCCGGGAGCAATGCGAGACCGAGCTCCCGCGAGACGAAGCCGCGGCGGGCGGGCGAGACCGCGAACCGCACCTCGGCCTCCCCCGGCAAGCCTTCTCCTGCCTCGAGAAGCCCGGCCTCGACCCGGCGGAGCAGGTTCTGCGTCCGGAGAGCGTCACCGCGGTGCGGGAAAGCGACGACGACGCGAATGCCTGCGCGCAGGAAGCTCAGCAGCTCGTTCTCGGCCTCCGCGAGCCCACGTGCCGCGAGCGCGGGCCGCTGCGCCTCGAAGGCGAACGGCTGGCCCTGCGGCAGCGGATCGAGCTCGGAGGCCGGTGCGAGCTCGAGCTCCTTCCCCAGCTCGTCGCGCCAGGTCTCGCGCACCGCCTCGGGTCGCCAGATGAGATCCGGCGGAGCGGGCAAGGCCGGGACGAGATCGTCAGGCGGCGCGCGGTGCTCGTCCTCGTCGTCCGGCAACCTCGGCTCGACGAGATCGAGCCTCCGCTCGGCCGCCGGGTACAGGACCGCCTCCTCGACGGCGCGGAGGGCGCGTTGCGTGAACGGCGAGAACACGCGGATCGCCTCGACCTCGTCGCCGAACAGCTCGACGCGGATCGGCTCGCGGCCGGTCGTCGGGTAGACATCGACGATTCCGCCGCGCACCGCGAACTGCCCGCGCTCCTCTGCACGCTCGACGCGTTCGTACCCGGCGAGCGCGAGCCGTTCGGCGAGACCGTCCACGCCCGGCTCGTCGCCGGGTCGGATCGTGATCCGCTCCGGCCGCACGCCGGACGACGGGAGCTGCTCCGCGAGCGCTGTCGCCGAGACGCAGACGAGCCCGCCGTCGGCCAGCACGTCGAGGCTGCGGAAACGCTCGCCGACGAGGTGAGGCGGCGGCTCGAGCCCCGAGTCCAACGCGACGCCGCGACTCGGCATGAAGGCGACCTCCGCATCGCCGAGGAACCACGCGGCGGCTTCCGCCGCGTCGCGCGCCTCCGCATCCTCGGGGAGCAGGCAGACCAGGCCCCGTCCGAGCCGCAGGCGCAGCGCCGCCAGGAGCAGCGGCAGCGCCGGCTCCGATACCCGCGCGTTCGCCTGGCCGACCTCGTCTGCGAACGCGGCGAGACGCTCGCTGTCGGCGAGCTCTCGCGCGAGGATGTTGAGCACGGGCCGGTCCATGACGAAGGGCGGGACCACGCGGTTCCGCCACCCCCCAGTCTAGGCCGAAACGTCTAGGCCGAAACCACGAGGTCAGGCCGAACCGTCCAGGCCGAAACCGACGGCCCGAACACCCATATCCCCACCCTTGGGTGGGGAGTTCGTCCACCCGCCACCCGGCGTCGATGCTAGCCCCGAAACTGTCGCGTGTCTGTCACGAAAATGTGACAATTGTGTGCCGATCCGTCCACAGGTCGACCTTCGGGACAAGGGTCAGTTGAAGCGCTTCTGCGCCTCCTCGAGCCCGTCGCTCGCCATCGTCTCGACCGCGTCGGCAGCACGCGCGACGAGCGCGGTGACGTCGACGCTCGGATCGAATCCCGACAGGACGTAGTCGGCGACGGAGCGCTGGTCGCCGCGACCCGGGCGGCCGACGCCGATCCGCAGGCGCAGGAAGTCCTGCCCGCCGAGCACCTGTGCGATCGAGCGGAGGCCGTTGTGCCCGGCGAGGCCGCCTGCCAGCCGGGCCTGCAGCCGGCCCTCGTCGAGATCGACGTCGTCGTGCACGACCAGCAGCGCGCCGGGATCGACCTTGAAGAACCGTGCCGCGGCCCCGATCGAGCGGCCCGACTCGTTCATGTACGTCTCCGGCTTGAGCAGCGCGAGCCGCCGGTCGCCGAGCCGCACCTCCGCCAGTTGCCCCGAGAACTTCGAGCGCCACGAGCCTCCCCGCCGGGCCGCCAGCTCGTCCATGACCAGCCAGCCGACGTTGTGGCGAGTCGCGGCGTACTCGCGCCCGGGATTGCCGAGACCCGCGACGAGCAGGTCGAGCGTCGAGGCTCCCGCGCCTCGACGGAACAGGCGCACGATCTACCCCTCGGAGGTGCCGGAATCGGCCTCGCCGCCGGTCGCGGCCTCGCCGGCCGACGCCTCGGCGGACGGCTCCCCGCCCTCGGGAGCCTCCTCGCCCTCGGCGAGCTCCTCCTCGGGCACTTCCTCCTCGATCTCGACACGCGGCGCGGCAACGTTCACCACCACGGTGTCGGGATCGTCGAGGATCCTGGCTCCTTCCGGCGCGACGAGGTCGGCGACGCGCAATGCCGTCCCGATCTCGGCGCCGCTGATGTCGAGGATGAGCCGGTCGGGAACCTCGAGCGGCAGTGCTTCGACGTTCACCTCCCGGACGAGCGCGGACAGCACTCCGCCCTCCTTGACGCCGGGAGACTCTCCGACGAGCTCGATCGCAACCTGCGCCGTGATCGCCTGGTCGAGGCGCACCTCGTAGAGGTCGAAATGCGTGATACGGCCACGGATCGGATCGACCTGGTAGTCCTTGAGGATCGATGCGTGTGACGTCTTCTGCCCCTGGAGGACGACGTCGAGGATGGCGTGCCGGCCCGCGGAGCCGCTCAGCGCGGTCCGAAGCTCGCGCTCGGGCACGGCGATCGCGTGCGGCGTCTTGCCCCGCCCGTAGAGAACGCCCGGGATCAGGCCCTCTCTCCGCAGGCGTGCAGACGCGCTCGAGCCGACGCTCTCGCGCTCGCGTGCCTCCAGCTTGACGCGCTCTCCTGCCACGGCGGCCGATTGTAGCTGCCGCCGCTTGAACGACCGTACGAGTGCCGGCTAGAAGAGCTGGGTGTCGCCGCCGAAGATCGCGGAGACCGAGTCGTCGGAGAAGACGTTCATGATCGTCTCCGCCAGCAGTCCCGAGATCGGTAGGACGGTCATCTTCTCCGGACGATGCCGGGGGTCGATCGGCACGGTGTCTGTGACGACGACGCCCGCCAGGTCGGATTCACTGATCGCCTTCAGCCCCTCTTCGGAGAAGAGCGCGTGCGTGAGGAAGGCCCAAACCTCGGTTGCGCCGTGCTCCCTGAGCGCCTTGGCGCCCACGATCAGGGTGCTGCCGGTGGTCGAGACGTCGTCACCGACGATCGCGATCTTGTCTCGAACGCGCCCCGTCACCTCGGTCATCTCGACGGTGTCCGGGCTCAGCCGGGTCTTGTGCATGACCGCGAACCCCGCGCCGATCATCTCGCCGAAGCGGACGGCGTGCTTGGCGCGGCCGGCGTCGGGTGCAACCGAGACGACTCCCTCGCCCTCGAGCCCGAGGTCGCGGAAGTGCCGACCGAACAGCGGCAGCGCCGTCATGTGGTCGACGGGAATGTTGAAGAACCCCTGGATCTGACCGGCGTGCAGGTCCATGGTCAGGATCCGGTCGGCGCCCGCGAGCTGCAGCATGTCCGCGACGTAGCGTCCCGAGATCGGCTCGCGCGGCTTGGCCTTGCGATCCTGGCGCGAATAGGGAAACCACGGGATGACGGCGGTGATCCGCTTGGCCGATGCGAGCTTCGCCGCCTGGATCATCAGGCAGAGCTCCATCAGATTGCGGTCGACGGGAAGGCACCCCGTCTGGACGAGGAAGAGGTCGGAACCGCGGATCGACTCGCAGTAGCGGCAGTACGTCTCACCGTTCGGGAACGTCTCGAGCTCGATCTCGCCGAGCTCGACCCCGAGCTTCTCCGCGATCGCCGTGGCCAGCTCCGGGTGTGAGCGCCCGGAGAAGACCATGAGGCGCTTCGACGGCCCGCGCTCGATCCAGTGGCCCGCGCTCACGTCGGGCCGCTCCGGAATCTCGAGCGACTCGAGGCCCGGTAGCCGAAAGGCCTCAGTCGCCGGGCTCTCGATCGACATCCTGTTCCCTGGTGGCACGTTCCTTGGTCACATAGCCCTCTTTGTTCACCTGGCGCGGCGGGAAGCCGGCCAGCGCCGCCGGCGGCACGTTCTCGGTGATGACGGTTCCCGGATAGACCCATGCGTCGTCGCCGACCTCGACAGGTGCGACGAACGTATTGTCGACGCCGGTCCTGACGTTGCTGCCGATCGTCGTCCGTCCCTTGCCCTGTCCGGGCCTGTGAGAGAAGTTCGCTGTGACGTTGGCGGCGGCGATGTTGGTGTCCTCTCCGATGTCGGCGTCGCCGATGTACGACAGGTGCGGCACCTTCGTCCGCGCGCCGATGCGGGAATTCTTGATCTCAACGAACGTGCCCGCCTTCGCCCCCGCTTCGACGACCGTGCCGGCGCGAAGGTAACAGAACGGGCCGACCGTTGCATCCGCGCCGATCACGGCGTCCACCACCGCCGCATGTGGGCCGATCGCGGCGCCCGCCTCGATGCGCGACCGTCCTCGCAGAACGGTGAACGGATGGACGACGACGTCCTCGGCGATCTCCACCTCCGGCTCGATCCAGGTCGTCTGCGGATCGACGATCGTCACGCCGGCCAGCATGTGCGCCTCGTTGATCCGCGTGCGGAGCGCGGCCGCGGCGGCGGCGAACTCGACGCGGGTGTTGACCCCGGCCGTCTCGACGGGATCCGGCGCCAGGTGGACGGCTCCGGTGCCGCCACTCTCGACGATGTGGCGGACCGAATCGGTCAGATAGAGCTCACCCTGTGCGTTGTGGGGGTCGAGCCGGTCGAGCGCCGCCCACAGCGCCTTGGAGGAGAAGACGTAGATCGAGCTGTTCACCTCTCGGACGGCGAGCTCCTCGGCCGTCGCGTCGACCGCCTCGACGATCCCGCGCAGGCTCCCGTCGGCATCCCGCAGCACGCGCCCGTACATGGCGGGATCCGGGGGCTCGAACGACAGGACGGTCACATCGGCCGCGGCACGGCGATGCTCGGCGACGAGCTCGGCGAGCAGGCCCGGTGTCAGCAGCGGCGTGTCCCCCGAGAGCACGAGCACATCGCCGTCGAAGCCCTCGAGCGCCCCGCGGGCGGAGGCGACGGCGTCGCCGGTCCCGCGCGGCTCGACCTGCAGCGCCGTCTCCACCCCGTCCAGGGTGCCGGCTGCCTCCGCGGTCTCCGGTGACAGGACGACGACGAGCGGTTCCGGAGCGAGCGCGCGCCCGGCAGCGATCGGCCAGTCCATCAGCCTCCGGCCGAGCAGCGGGTGCAGGTGCTTCGGGAGCCTCGAGCGCATGCGCGTACCGAGGCCCGCGGCCATGACCACGGCGGCTAGGGGAGTCTCGCGGACGCTCATGAGTGGGGATGAGATGGCTGGGGCGCCAGGATTCGAACCTGGGATCGCGGGACCAAAACCCGCTGCCTTACCACTTGGCTACGCCCCACCGGACGGAGATGCCACTACTTCGCTTGTGGACGGGAGCGGTCAGGAAGGTCGTGGATGAGCAGGTAGACGGCCACGACGGCGAGGGCGCCGGCCAGGAGAAGCGCCAGCCAGCCGATGATGAACGCGAGGATGACGGCGACGACGGCAAGCGCCTGCGAGGCCGCCAGCACCCACGAGATCTCCCGGCCGAGCTGCGAGTCCAGCGAGCGGCCGGCGAGCACGTAGAAGAGGATGATCGGCACCGCGATCACGATCACCGTGATGCGCGAAAAGTCCTTCTCGAAGCTCACGATCAGCCCTTCCAGGACTGCGAGCCCGAGCGCGATCTTGATCCGGTTCGTCCAGAGCCAGCTCGGGTGGACCTGCCCTTCCATCGCCGGTCAACCTACCACGTGGGCACGCAGATCCACGTGGCGCCGCGCCCCCTGAGCGCGCCCGCCGCGGCGACCGCGTCGTCCGCCTGCTCGAACAGGCCGTAGAGCGCCGGGCCGGCGCCGCTGACGTCGGCACGGAACGCCCCGAGGGCCTCCAGCTCGGCTGCGAGCGGCGAGGACGCGAGGTCGTTTCGTGGCAGCGCAGCGAGATCGCGGGGCTGCTGGACTGCATCGAGGGCTTCGCGCAGCTCCGCTCTCCGGGCCTCGAATCCGTTCCCTCCCGCCCGACGGTCGAAGGCGTCGTAGACGGCGGCCGTCGAGCCCTTCGACGCGCCCTCGGGCAAGAGGAGAACGACGTGGTAGCCGAGCGACAAATCGAGCGGCTCGAGCTCGGTGCCGTCCGCGGTGCCGAGCTGCGGTCCCGGCGCGAGGAAGAACGGCACGTCGGCGCCGACTTGGCCGGCGACTCGGCTCAACGCCTCCTCCGGGAGTGGATCGGAAAGGGTCTCGTTGGCGAGCCGGAGTGCCGCTGCGGCGTCGGAGCTCCCGCCTCCCAGCCCTGCCGCTACCGGGATCCGCTTCTCGATGCGGACCTGCCAGTGCGGCTCGACGCCGGCAGCTACGGCCAGCTCGTTCAGCGCCCGCTCGACGAGAGTGTCGTCCTCGAAGCCGGTGACCTGAAGGGCCGCTCCCGGCTCGAGCCACAACGCTGTCGGCGAGATCGACCCGCTGGAGGACGGTTGCGACCTCGTGCTTGCCGTCTCTCGCGCTGCGGCCCGACCACGAGCGCGAGGTTGATCTTCGCGTGTGCGCTGGCCGTGCTCACGCGAGGAGCCTCGCGAGTTGTGTGAACTGCTCGGGGCTGAGCGCCTCCGCCCGCGTCGACGCACTCAGCTCCAGGTCGGCGAGCGCGGCTGCCGCCCGGTCGCGACTCGTCAAGCCGGCGAGCTCGAGCGAATTCGGAAGCGTCTTGCGACGGTGCGCGAACGACGCCTGGACGACACGCTTGATCTCCGCATAGCCCGGCGGCAGCGGCCGGCGGATGAACGCGACGAGCGCCGAGTCGACGTTCGGCTGCGGCCGGAAGACCGTCCTCGCCACCGGATGGAAGCCGGTGCGCTCGGTCGCCAACTGCAGCAGCACCGAGACCGAGCCGTACGCCTTGGTCCCGGGGGTGGCGAAGAAGCGCTCGGCGACCTCGCGCTGCACCATCACGCACCAGCGCTCGATGCTCGGGAGGCCGTCCAGGCTCTCGACGACAATCGGAGTCGCCACGTTGTACGGCAGGTTGGCGACGAGCTTCCCGGGAGCGGGCGAAAGCGATCCGAGGTCGAGGACCAGCGCATCGCCGAACAGGAGCTCGACGTTCCCGAGGCCGGTGAGCGTTTCCGCGAGCCGCGACTCGAGCGAGCGGTCGATCTCGACGGCGATCACGCGCGAGACGCGCTCCGCGAGGTATCGCGTCAGCACGCCGAGGCCCGGGCCGATCTCAAGCACGACGTCGTCGGGCTGCAGCTCGGCCAGGCGGCCGATCACGCCCAGCATGTTCCGGTCGACCAGGAAGTGCTGGCCGAGGCTCCGTCGAGCGGTGACCTTGCCGGCGTTCACGGCAATGCGAAGGCCCGGGTTGCGTTCTCCTCGATCTGGGCTGCCAGCCCCTCGGCCGTTTCTTCCCGGGCAGCCGCGAGCGCGGCGACGGTGTGGACGACGTACGCGGGCTCGTTCGGACGGCCTCGCATCGGCTGAGGGGCGAGGTAGGGACAATCGGTCTCGGCGAGGATGCGCTCCGCGCGAACTCTGCCGGCGGCGTCACGCAGCTCCACTGCCTTGGGAAAGGTGACGTTGCCTGCGAACGAGACGTAGTAGTCGCGCTCGAGCGCAACGGGTAGCAGCCCGGGCGAGGAGAAGCAATGCAGGATCACGGTGCCGGCGAACCCGCCGAGCAGCTCGGCTGTCGCTTCGTCGGCGTCACGCGTGTGGACGACGACGGGGAGGCGGAGCTCCGCGGCGAGTAGCGAGCTGCTCCTCGAAGAGGCGAAGCTGGGCAGCGTGCGGAGCGTAGTCCCGGTAGAAGTCGAGCCCGATCTCGCCGACCGCGACCGCTCGGGGCTCGGCGAGCAGCGCTCGCAGCTCGCCGATCCGGCCCGCCTCCTCACCGCCTGCCTGGTGCGGGTGGATGCCGAGCGCGCAGGCGACTCCGTGCTCCGCCTCGGCGATCTCGAGCGCAGTTCGGCAGGATGCGATGCCCGAGCCGATCGCGATGACGCGATCGACGCCCGACGCTCGGGCGCGGTCGAGAAGGGCGGCAGCCGGCTCTGCGCACGCGTCGAGGTGCGCGTGCGTGTCGATCACGCCGCGGCCGGGGCGTCGAGTCGCGGGAAGAGCGGCGGTGCCGCCTCGATGCCGTCGACAGGCTGAGCTCTTCCCGGCGCGACGTTCTCCCAACGGAGATCGGCAGGCTGCTCGAGCGCATCGAGGATCGCGAGTCCTGTCCGGGGCACGAACGCGGAGAGCGCAATAGCTACGCAGCGGAGCCCGTCGACGAGGTCGAACAGCACGCGGTCGAGCGCGTCGGCACCCCCGTCGGTCTTGGCCAGCTCCCAGGGCTTCGTCTCCTCGACGTACGCGTTCAGCCTGCGGACGACCTTCCAGATCTCCTCGAGCGCACCGGTCAGGTCCCACGCGTCGATCCGGCCGGCGACCGTAGAGGCAAGGCCGGTCAGCTCCGGCCAGGCCGGCTCGGAGCCCGTCGCACCGAGGCGTCCGGAGCGGTAGCGAGCGATCATCGCCGTCGTCCTGGAAAGGAGGTTGCCCAGCTCGTTCCCGAGCTCCCGCTCGTAGCGTTCGTGGATGCTGTCGAGCGAGACCGACCCGTCCTGGCCGAATGAGACCGACCGGATCGCCCAGAAGCGGAGCGTGTCGACACCGTACGTGTCGATGACCTCGGACGGGCTGATCACATTGCCCAGCGATTTCGACATCCCTCGTCCCTCGAGCATGAGATACCCGTGCACGAAGATCTGCTTCGGTACCTCGTACCCGGCCGAGAGGAGCATCGCCGGCCAGTAGACGCAGTGGAAGCGGAGGATGTCCTTCGCCATCAGGTGACGGACCTCCGGCCAGAACTCGGAGCGCAGATCCTGCCCCGGCCGCGCATAGGTCAGCGCGCTCAGGTAGTTGACCAGCGCATCGGCCCAGACGTAGGCGACCTGGCTCTCGTCCCACGGCAGGGGGATGCCCCAGGTTTCGCCGGCGCGACTGATCGAGAAGTCCCGCAAACCGCCTTCGATGAAGCTCCGCGCCTCGTTGTTGCGGAACTGCGGCAGGACGAAGTCAGCCTGCTCGTCGTACAACTGGAGCAGCCGATCCTGGTATGCGGACAGCCGGAAGAAGTAGTTCTTCTCCTCCAGATGCTGGACACGGTCGCCGTGATCGGGGCACTTCCCGTCGACGAGCTCCGACTCGAGCTTGAACGCCTCACAGCCGACGCAGTACAGCCCTGCGTAGACGTCCTCGTAGACGTCGCCGTTGTCGTGCATCCGCTGCAAGAAGTCGCGAACGAACTCCGCATGTTGATCATCCGAGGTGCGGATGAAGAAGTCCGGCTCCGCCCCGACCTGCTCGGGCAGCTCGCGCCAGGCGACCGAGATGCGATCGACGAACTCCTGCGGTGCGACGCCCTCGGCTTCCGCAGCCTGGCGAACCTTCGTGCCGTGCTCGTCGACCCCGGTCAGGAAGAACGTCTCCTCGCCACGCTGCTTGCGGTTCCGGGCGACGATGTCGGCCGCGATCGTCGTGTACGCGTGCCCGATGTGGGGCACGTCGTTCACGTAGTAGATCGGCGTCGTCACGTAGAACCGCATCGCTTGGGATGATAGGCGGCGGCTCCGGGGCGACAGCCACGGGCCGAGACGCCCCCGGCCACCGTCGCCGCCGCGCCCACGCGAGCGCCGCGAGCAGGACCGAGATGAGCAACGATGCCGGTACCGCGAGTCGACGCGCCGGTGACGAGACTGAATCGGCTCTCGGGAGCGCGCGCCCGGTGCTCGACAATGAGGCGGCTTTCGAGCTCCGCATCGAGCGCACGTAGGCGTGACCCACTCCGTGTCGAGCGTGAGCGATGGCTGGAAGGGACAACGGCGCCGCGACCTCGGTCCGCTTCCTGCCGACGAGTGCCCGGACTCCAACCGTCCGGTCGGCGCGTCGACGTGCACGTGGTGCAACGGGTGACCGACCGACGAACCGGCCCTGCGGAGCCGCAACCCGGACACGAACACCAGGGCGAGCAGTGCCAGGCTTCAGCCGAACGGGAGATGCGAAACCGGGGGCTCCTCCGACCTCGACCGGCCCGGCCTGCACCGATCGCGGGCTCGGCGGCACCACCGGAGCCACAGGCGGCGAGGGATCAGGCGCCGGCGCAGGCGTCGATGACGCGACCGGCTCGACCGCAGGCGGAGAGGGATCAGGCTGCGGCGTCGGGGCCGGCGCCGTTGCCGGCGGCGCGGCTCGTGGATGCGGATGCGTCGCGACCGGCGGCGGGCTGGGTGAGGCGCCCGGTGCCGGGTCCGGCGCGCCCCCTGATCCCGGCGAAGGCTCTCCGGCACCTGCAGGCGGTCGCACCGGCAGCAGCGTCTGCGGGTCGACGTAGCCCTGCTCATCCGAGGTGACCCTGATGCCGAGGTAGACGTACGGCTCGGGCCAGTCGGGCTCTCCGCTCGTGCCGACCGCGGCCACGGCAGATCCCTCCGCCACGGGATCACCCTTGCGAACGCTGATCGAGCCGAGGTGCTGCAGCGTCACCGTGTACCCGTCAGGAGTTCGGATCGAGAGCGTCTTGCCGCCCTTCGGCACGGTTCCCGCGAACGACACCGTCCCGGAGGCCGGAGCGCTGACCGCGGCTCCGAGGTCGCCGGCAACGTCGATGCCGCGATGTTGGCCACCGGCGTATGGGTCACTTCCGAGGACGAACGGCCGGAGAACCCGTCCACCGGCGGGCCACGTCCAGGCGTGTGCGGACGCGGGCACGAGACAGGCGACGACGAGGGCGAGCAGAACGACACGACGCATGGGCAACTCCTGTTCTCGAAGCGGACAACATCCGGAGCAGAAGGTAGCGTGAGCGTCGGATGTTGTCAATACTGCCTACACAAGCCACGTCTCAAGCAGACAGAACCCGCTTCGAGCCTCGGCAGGCGCAGCCCGGCTCAGGAAGGAAGCCTGGCCGCCAGGTTGGCGGCGTACAACGCAAAGCCGGTGTCGTTCGGGTGGACACCGTCGACGAAGTAGCGAGACTCGTTCGGCACCAGAGCGAGCCCGCCGATCAGGTGCAGGTTCGGATCGGTCGCCATCCGCTGCTGCACGATCGTGGCGATCGCGCTCCGGATGTCCTGGACATACAGGCCCTGGCTGTTCGCGAGCCCCTCTACGGTCGTCCAGATCGGCGTGAGGCAGTACAACGGCACCAGGGGCTGAAGAGCCCGGATCGCGTCGAGGAGCCCGTTGTAATCAGAGACGAACGTGTTCAGCGGCTTCGACGTCCCCCAGTCGTTGACGCCGATCGCGACGGTGACGATGCTTCCCCTCAGGGCTCCGACGGCCGTCCCGTCCGATGGCACGGTTGTCTCGCCGCCGAACCCCATGTTGACGACGCTCCAGTGCTTCTTGCGAGCGACCTGGTCCGGGTAGGTGTGGATCGTCCCGGACGCCACGTACCCCTGCGTGATCGAATCTCCGTAGGCGACGTACAGACGCGCCGGACGTGTGGGCGCCGGCGCGAGCAGGTGGTTCGCACCGCCGTCGATCTGCAGCGCGTTGAACACGACCTGCGTCCCGTAGGGCCAGATGACGCTGTAGCTGTGCGGCGTCCGCCTGCTCTGCGTTGCAAGCAGGTACGTCCCCTGCCCGCTCGTCGTATCGGAGCCGACGCTCGCGGGCAGCAGCCTGCCGTCCTGCTCGACCGCGAAGCGTCCGCAGCCCTTGTATCCGCAGGCATACGAGTACGTGACCACGATCGACACCCGCGTCGCGTCGGTGCGGAAGTTGGCACGCGTTCCCGGGCTCGCGACCGCGTTTCCGTTGTTCACTCCCGGACGGTCGAAGACCGCCCCGGCATGGCTGATCGCCGCGTGCGCGTACTCCGTGTAGCTGATCAGCGGATTGTCCGGATAGACGACGGTGGTTGCGGATGATCGGGCCGGTGAGGCCGTCGCCGTCCCGGACGACAAGGTTGCGCCGACACCCGTCAGGGCCACCAGAAGCGAGCAGACGAGCAGGCCCCGAAACACAGGCGCGGACTATAGACCCTCGAGGGAGCCACGGTACAAGCCGTTCCGGGACAGACCGGTCAGGCGTGCAACGACATCCGCTGCCTGGCGGCGCGGAACACCGGCAGCGACGAGCTCGGCCACCGCCTCGAGCCCGGCCTGATCCGGGACGCCGCGGGCCGGTGCCGGCCCGACCACCAGCGTGATCTCGCCCTTCGGAGGCGACGCGAACCGGCCGGCGACCTCCGATGCCGGTCCCCGGACGACCTCCTCGAAGGCCTTCGTCAGCTCGCGGCAGACCGCCACCGGCCTGTCTGGCAGGGCGGCGGCAAGCGACTCGAGCGTCGCCGGCAGTCGCTGCGGCGACTCGAACGCGACCGCGGCGTGCGGCCATGAGGAGAGCTCGTCCCACAGCGTCGCCAGCGCGCGAGGGCGCCGGGGCAGGTAGCCGAGAAACTGATACCGCTCGAGCTCGAAGCCGCTCGCGGCGAGCGCCGTCTCGACGGCCGATGCGCCAGGGAGCACGGTGACGGGCAGGCCCGCGTCCCGGGCGGCGGCGATCAGTCGCATGCCCGGGTCGTTGATGCCGGGCAGTCCGGCATCGCTGACGAGGGCGATCGTCTCCCCCGCTTCGAGGCGCGGCAGCACCTCCGCTGTCCGGCGAGCCTCGTTGTGCTCGTGGTAGCTCATCAGCCGCGCGGCGATCCGGTGGCGGTCGAGCAGGACTCGCGTCCGCCGGGTGTCCTCGCAGAGGACGAGGTCGGCAGATGCCAGCGCGTCGAGCACGCGAAGCGTCACGTCCTCGAGGTTCCCGATCGGAGTCGCGCAGACGGCGAGCGGCACCGGACGACCGCCTAGCGGGCCTTCGCCCAGGCTCCGGCGGCGTCGACACCGCTCGTCCGCTGCGTGCTCATCGTGCGCCGACGATAGCTCGCCCCCGGTCGTCGCGGTACACGCCGAGCGGCGTGGCTACCATTTCCCTGCGGATGGCCGGTGAGGAGAAGCCCTACCGCGTCTACAAGAGCGGGCGTGGCCAGGGCAAGCTTCCGGGCCTGCCGGGGCGCGGGAAGAAGCCGGGGCCACTGGGTAGCCCGCGTGGGCCGAAGCCTCCGAGGCAGCCGAAGTCGACCCGGAGACGTGTGCTCCAGGTCGTCGCGATCCTGTTCTGCCTGTTCGTCGCCTGGCTCGCCGCCTGGATCCTGGCCAGCTACTTCTCGTTCCGGGACGGCGTCGACTCCGCGAACGCCCGCCTCCCGATCGCCGCCAAGCACGCCCTGAAGCACCAGGGTGGCCTGCTGTTCAACCACTCGACGACCATCCTGCTGCTCGGGACGGACCACTCGAGCGTGGCAGGTCGCGAGTCGTCGCATCGCTCGGACTCGATCATGCTGATGCGCACCGACCCCGGCCACGACCGGATCTACTACCTCTCGATCCCTCGCGACCTCTACGTCGACATCCCCGGACAGGGACAGAACCGCATCAATGCCGCGTACCAGTTCGGCGGGCCGGCGCTGGCGATCAAGACCGTCGAAGCGCTCACGAGCCTGCAGGTCAACCACATCGCGATCGTCGACTTCAACCAGTTCAAGAAGGTGATCGACGAGATCGGCGGCATCACGGTGGACGTCCCGAAGCCGATCCAGTCGAACCGGTTCGACTGCCCGTACACGGCCGCGCAGTGCCAGACCTGGCAGGGATGGCGCTTCGCCGAAGGGCAAGCAGCACATGAGCGGCGAGCGCGCCCTGATCTACTCGCGGATCCGGGAGAACAAGCTCGACCCCGGCGAGAACGATCTGACCCGGGCCGCCCGGCAGCAGCAGGTGCTCCAGGCGATCTCCTCGAAGCTCGCCGGCTTGGGCACGTTCCTCGACCTGCCGTTCATCGGCAGCGACCTGATGAAGCCGCTCGCCACCGATCTCTCGGCCGGCGACTTCGTCCAGCTCGGCTGGGTGAAGTGGCGCTCGGGGAACGGCGGAGCGGTTCATTGCCGGCTCGGCGGTGACCCCGAGTACGTGAACGGAAACGCGGTACTCCGCTCGAGCGAGGACAACCGCGGCGTGATCTCGATGTTCACCGGCGAGTCGGTGCCGCAGCCGCCTCCACCGGGATCGAGCGCCTATCAGCCCGGCTGCGAGGTCGGCAACACGCCGTTCCCGCACTAGATGGTTCAGGTGTCGGCGGTCTTCGTCTTCTTCTCGGCCGGCTTGTCGGCGGCCTTCGAGCCTTCGCCGGCCGGCTTGGCGCCGTCGCCCTCGCTCGACGACTCCACCTTGCGCTTGCTGCGCCCGTAATCGGTCGAGTAGAAGCCCGATCCCTTGAAGAACACCGGCACAGGATGGAACACCCGCTGGAGCGGAGCCGCACCGCAAACCTCGCAGGCTTTCGGAGGCGGGTCGTCCATGCGGTGGAGGGCCTCGAACTCGTGACCCTTCGGACAGCGGTAGTCGTAGATGGGCATTCGCGGCAAGGCTAGCAGCGGGTCTGGAGGCGGTTCCGCGTCGATTAGGGTGACGGGAATGCGCCGGGCAGCCACCGATCCGGCCGTCGTCTCGGCCGACCGCCCGGCCGGACGAGCGGTCAGCGTCGCCGGAGAGCTCCGGCGCCGGTGGTTCGAGCTCGGCGTCGCCGCCTGCGTACTCGGAGTCGGCGCCTTCCTGATCGTGCAGCTCACCGCCTGGCCCCCGCACGAGGACGAGACGCTGGCCCTGTTCGTCGGCCGCAAGTCGCTCGGCGGCCTCCTGGACACCGTGCTCGACCAGCGGGGCGGGGCTCCGCTCCACTTCGTGCTCGCATGGATCGTCGCGCACTCGGGCGGCGGGCTCGTCGGCCTGAGGCTGATCTCGGCGATCTTCGCGACCGCCACGGTGCCGGTCGTGGCGTTGCTCTGCGCCAGGATCGCCGGCCGGGCGACCGCGCTGGCGGCGACCGTGCTCCTCTCGTGCAGCTGGATGCTCCTGTTCCACGGCGTCTACGGCCGCATGTACAGCCTCTTCCTGTTCACGAGCGCGCTCTCGTTTCTGGCGCTCCTCTCCGCGATCGAGCGGCGGACCAGGCGCGCCTGGTCGCTCTGGGCCGTTGCCGTGCTGCTCTGCGTCGCGGCGCATCCCTACGGCGCGCTCGTGCTCGCCGCCCAGGGCGTGTACGTCCTGCTCGTGCGTGTGCCGTTACGGGTCGCCGTGCCGGCGTTCGCGACCGTCGTGATCCTCGGGATACCGTTCTGGCGCACCGACCTCGTGCTGGCGGGCCGGTTCGACGTGGGCGTCGCGCACGGATCGACGACCCTGAGCGGCCCGTCCTCGATCGCCGCCTACCTCGAGACCGTCGCGAGCGACTTCACGGCCGGCTACGCGCCGGTGATCGCGATCGTGCTGCTGCTGGCGCTCGTCGGGTTCGTCAGCCTCACCCGGAGGCGACCGCGGGGCGCCGTGCTCGTCGCCGCGGTCGTCGTGACGCCGCTCGCCGCGCTGATCCTCGCCAAGCTCGGCTCGGCGGCGCCCATGTCGCGGCACCTGATCTTCATCTTGCCGTTCTTCGCGCTCGTCGTCGCCGAGGGCGTGCTCCGCGTCGCGGCACTCGGTCGGAGAGCGGCACCGATCGTGGCCATCGTCGGCGTGCTCGCACTGCTCCCTGCCGAGGTGGCCTGGGGTTGGCACCGAACCCCGGAGCTCTACCGCGGCGAGGCCCGGTCGCACGTGACCGCCCGAGCTGCGGCCTCGGCTTGGCTCGCGAAGACTTCCCGGCCGGACGACGTCCAGTTCGGCTACGAGCCTCTGTATCTGCAGGCGTGGGACGACGGCGGGAAGGTCTCGAAGCTCGTGGTTCCGCGCGCGGACGCGAAGCTGGCGCTGGCCACGCTCGAGAGCGCCTCCAAGCCTCTCGGCCACGGTGTCTGGGTCTTCGACGCGAGCGACACCACGAACGGCGTGCGCAAGCAGACGATCGCGCTCGCCTTCCCACAGCCCGCCTCGGACTTCGAGGTCGCGGCGTTCGGGCCCTATCTCGTCATCCGCACGGTGCAGCCCACCCGCTGCGTCGCCAACTACCTCAAGCTGGCGCGCCGCGTGGAGGTCGTCGGAACCTCTCCGTCGCTCAACCTCGGCGACGCCGACGTCAACCTCGGCACCGTGCTGCAGGCCGAGCGCCGGCTCGACGCAGAGAAGCACCCGAAACCGTGCTGAGCCCGAGCGCTCAGCGGGGCGGACGCGTCGCGTCCCGGGCCGCCTGCTCCCGGTAGCAGGGCGCATCCTCGAAGGCGGCGAGCCCGCGCGGCGTTCTCGACTCAGGCCCCTTCGGCCGGCGACGCACCGCGGCGAAGACGGCCGAGGCGCCGACGAGCCCACCGAGCAGGAAGGTCTTCAGACGATTCCGCCCTTCGCCGCCGTCCATGAGACGATTCTAGGCCGATGATCGTGTGCTCTCTGGGAGACCTGATGCTCGACCTGATCGTGCGGGTCGAACGCCCGCTCGCCCGCGGCGACGACACGCCGGCGCTCACACGCGCGGGCGCGGGCGGGCAGGCGGCCAACGTGGCGGCGTGGGCGGCGGCGCTCGGGGCGCAGTCCCGTCTGATCGCGAAGTGGGGCGGCGACACGCCTGGACGGCTCGTGGCCGCCGAGGTCGGGGCCCGCCGCGTCGAGGTGCTCGGGCCGATGGCGCCGGGCCGCAACGGCGTTGTCGTCTCGATCGTGGACCCCGACGGCGAGCGGTCGATGCTCTCCGACCCGGGTGTTGCCGCCGACCTGCGCGCCGAGGAGCTGAAGGAGGAGTGGCTCGCAGGCTGCGACGCCCTCTACCTGTCAGGCTACGCGCTGCTCCGCCAGCCGATCGACGAGGCGGCGGCACGCGCAGCGCTCGAGGTGCGCGAGCAGGGCGGCATCGTGGCCGTCGACGTCTCGACCTGGACGGCGATCCGCGCCTTCGGCTCCGCGCGGTTCCTCCGGCGGCTCGACGATCTGCGGCCCGACATCGTGTTCGCGAACGAGAAGGAGCTCGAGACGCTCGGTGAGGCGCCGGCCGCGAGGACGATCGTCATGAAGCGCGGCGCCGCGGGAGCCGTCGTCACCACCGACGGTGAACGGACGGAGTACGAGGCGAAGACCACGGAGGTCGTCGACTCGACGGGCGCTGGAGACGCACTGGCGGCGGGGTTCCTCGTCGGGGGCATCGAGCTTGGCCTGGAGGCTGCCGCGCGGTGCGTCGCGAAGCTCGGCGCGATGCCGTGAACGGCGTCCTGCTCTCGGACGAAGTCTCGGAGGCCGTGGCCGGCGGGCTGCCGGTCGTCGCGCTCGAGACCACGATCGTGGCGCACGGTTTCCCACCCGGCGAGGGGATCGCGGTCGGGCGCGAGTGCGAGGAGCGTGTGCGGGCGGCCGGCGCGGTGCCCGCCACCGTCGCCGTGCTCGACGGGGCGCTCCGCGTGGGTCTGCGCGCCGGCGAGCTCGAACGCGTCGCGGCAGCGGGATCGGAAGCGCGGAAGGTGGGGCCGCGCGACATCGGCGCCTGCGTCGCTCAGGCCGCGATGGGCGCGACCACGGTCGGCGGCACGCTGGCGGCCTGTCGTTTGGCCGGGATCCCCTTCATGGCAACAGGCGGCATCGGCGGCGTGCACCGCGGCTATGCCGCGCGGCCCGACGCATCGGCCGACCTCTGGGCGCTGGCGCAGACACCGGTGCTCGTGGTCTGCTCGGGCGTCAAGTCGCTCCTCGACGTTCCCGCGACGGCCGAGGTGCTCGAGACGCTCGGCGTCCCGGTGCTCGGATGGCGGACGGACGAGCTCCCGCTCTTCTACACGGCACACGGCGGTCCGCCCGTGTCGGCACGCGTCGAGACGGCGGCAGAAGCCGCAGCGATCGCCCGTGCGCACTGGCTGGCGTCGGACTCGTCGCTCGTCCTGGGCCGCCCGCCCGTCGACGGGCTCGACGACGTCGAGCCGCTGATCCAGGCCGCCTTGCGCGAGGCAGCCGCTCAGGGCGTGACCGGCCAGGCCGTGACACCGTTCGTGCTCGCCTTCCTCCACGACCGGAGCGGCGGCCGGACGCTCGACGTGAACCGTCGCCTCGTCGCCGACAATGCGACGCTCGCCGCCGAGGTGGCCGTCGCGTTCAGCGCGTCTCGCTGAGCGCGTCGATCCGTTCCGCAGCACGGGCCAACGACAGCTCGTCGAAGAGGAACGGCGTCGCGTTCGGGATCGCGTGTGCCGGCCCGTCGAGGTCGGCGGCGCCGGCCGCGGCGTTGAGCGCGTAGCGGATCGGGATCTCGTGACAGACGACGAGCACGGAGCGTCGACCGGCCGCGAGCAGC
Organism: uncultured Actinomycetes bacterium; assembly: GCA_963742925.1. GTDB lineage: Bacteria > Actinomycetota > Thermoleophilia > Gaiellales > Gaiellaceae > PALSA-612. The sequence continues at coordinate 73,445 of CAVUNV010000003.1, forward strand.
TTCCGGTAGGCCTCGGCATAGCGGCGGGCCGCGTCGTCGAGGCTCTCGCCGCCCGGGAACGGATCGGCCCGCGTGTGCTCGCTCCGCCAGGCGTGGTACTCGTCGAGCGACACGCCCTCGAGCTCGCCGACGTCGATGTCGTCGAACAGCGGCTCGACCTCGAGCGGGATGCCTCTGCCGGTCAGAGCCAGCGCCGCGGTCTCCTGCGTGCGACAGAAGCGCGTGTGCACACAGAGGTCGAGCGGGACGTTGGCGAGCTGGAGCCCGAGCGCGCGTGCCTCCTCCCTCCCCGCCTCGGTGATGTGCACGGGTTGCGCCGGATCGCCGTTGACGCGGCGCGCGACGTTGAGATCGGACTGCGCGTGACGCGCGAGGACGACGAGCACCGCGTCGGGACCTGCGCCTAGGCGGAGAGGCTGTCCAGGAGCTTGTCGACGGAGATCAGCTCGTAGCTCTCCAGCTTCGCGCTGCCACGGGCTCCGAGGACGACCGAGATCTTGGCGACCGTGTCCGAGTCCGGAGCCTCGATGATGTTGACGAAGTCGAAATGGCCGAGCGAGATCCACTGGTGGAGCACCCTGGCGCCGAGCTCCTCGACGTCGCGATTCACCTCTCGGAGCCGCTCAGGATGCGATTGGAGCGTCCGCAGACCCTGGTCGGTCAGCGTCGTCAGCATGAGATAGGTCGGCATCGGGCCTCCTTCGGTTCCGGGAGGCCGACTTTATCTTCACGCGCGCGTCCTGGTCGTCGTAGAGCAGAGCCGCGCCGAGGAACAGGATCGGCTGGAGGATGAGGCTGGCCAGGAACGCCGACACGTGCAGGGACTGCTTGCTCGCGCCGTGGAGAAGTGCCGTGAGCAGCACCTGCGTCAGGAAGACGACGAGCAAGAGCGTCGCCAGCGACCCGAGCGCATGCAAGTAGTCGGCCTTGGCGAGGTCGAACCCGCGGCGGAACGCCCTCCGAAACGAGACGCGTTCATTGACCACCGCCGGCACAGCCAGCCCGAGCGGTGCGAGCCAGACGAATCCGGCGAGGATCGGAAGCGCGACGAGACACGCCACCGCGAGTGCACGCAGTGTGATCCCCGCCGGGGGGATCATCCCGGCGACGATCATGCAGGCACCCACGTAGGAAGCGGACGCGAGCAGGATCCAGCCCGCGACCACGGCAACGAGCGCGATGTGGAAGCCCGTGTAGTACCCGGCGAGCGTCACCACTGCGGGGCCGATGCCGAGCAGGAGGGATCGCCAGAAGTGCTTGCCGTAGAAGCGGATCGTCTCTGCGACGAGCTGTCCGATCGTGCGCGTGCCGGGCGGGAGCGGTGGCGGCAACTGGTGCGTGCGCTTGCGCCGCTTCGGGTTCCGCTCGGGCTTCGTCGTCGCCACGCGGCGAACCGTAGCCGCGCGCCTCCGGCGGCGCGGCGCGCTACGCTTGACGCCGCATGGGACGCGGATCGAGACCGACGCGCCGCTGGGCGAACGATCGCCAGCGCAAGAAGAAGGACCGCGAGCGCAAGCGCGCCGCCGAGTCCGGCACCGCCCGCAAGACCTCGAAGTAGCGCTAGGGCCAGCGCGCCGGGCGCGGCTCGGCGGGCTCGAGTCCGGCCCAGTCGTCCCGCACGGGCGAGAACACCTCGACGAGCACAGCGCCCTCCGGCCCTGCGACGACCGAGTGCGGCACCTGCCTCGTGATGCACCAGGCCTCCGCCGGCCCGAGCTCCCGCGTCTCCCCGCCGACCGTGAACGTGAGCGAGCCGCTCAGCACCATGCCGAGCTGCTCGTTCTCGTGGCTGTGCTCGGGCACGCTCACACCCGGCTCGAGCTCGATCAGCGAGAACGTCACCCGCTCGCCGTGCACCGTACGACCTACGACGCCGTCCCAGATCCGCTGCGGAGCCGTCGAGCCGAGATCCGTGAACGCGCTCACCGTGGGGAATCTACCGCGCCCGGCCTGTGGAAGAACGGTTACAGAATGGGCACACCCGGGTCACTGACACGTGACACATTTCGGGTTACGATCGAACGTGGGTGGTGGGCTGGGGTGCCCCGGACAGAGGAGTAGTCCGGAAAGGCCCTAGGCAGCTCCCGCGGCGACCTCGCGCTCCGTCTTCTCGAACATCAGCTCGCCGGCCTCGGCATCGACCATGACGGTGTCGCCGTCCGTGAACTCGTGCTCGAGCAGCCTCCTGGCGAGCGGGTTCTCGACCAGGCGCTGGATCGCCCGCTTCAGCGGCCGGGCGCCGTAGGCCGGGTCCCAGCCTGCCTCGGCGATCAGCTCCTTCGCCGCCGGCGTCAGGACGAGATCCAGGCCCCTCTCGGCGAGCCGCTCACGCAGGCGCTGCAGCTGGAGCTCGACGATCTCGCCGATCTGGTCGCGCGACAGCGGCTCGAACTCGACGATCTCGTCGACGCGGTTCAGGAACTCGGGCCGGAAGAACTCGCGCAGCGCGCCGGCCGAGCGGACGTTCGAGGTCATGATGATCACGGTGTTGCGGAAGTCGACCGTCCGGCCCTGGCCGTCGGTGAGGCGGCCGTCGTCCAGGATCTGCAGGAGCACGTCGAAGACCTCGGTGTGCGCCTTCTCGATCTCGTCGAGCAGGAGCACCGAGTAGGGCCGCCGGCGCACCGCTTCGGTCAGCTGGCCGCCCTCCTCGTAGCCGACGTAGCCGGGTGGAGCGCCGACGAGCCGCGAGACCGTGTGCCGTTCCTGGTATTCGGACATGTCGAGCCGCACGAGGGCCCGCTCGTCGTCGAACATGAACTCGGCCAGCGCCCGGGCGAGCTCCGTCTTCCCCACGCCGGTCGGGCCGAGGAAGATGAACGAGCCGATCGGGCGATTCGGGTCCTGGAGGCCCGAGCGGGCGCGGCGAAGCGCGTTGGCGACCGCCTCGACGGCCTCGTCCTGGCCGACGACGCGCTCGTGCAGCCGCTCCTCCATGTGGATCAGCTTCTCGGTCTCGCCCTCCATCAGCCGCGAGACGGGAATCCCCGTCCAGCGGGCGACGACGAGCGCGATGTCGTCCTCGTCGACCTCCTCCTTCACCATCGGCTCACCCTCGGCGGCTTCACGCTCGTGGAGCTCGTGCTCGAGCGCCGGAAGCTCGCCGTAGCGGATCTCCGCGACGCGCTGGAGGTCGCCGGCCCGCTCGGCACGTTCGGCCTCCATGCGCAGGTCGTCGATCCGCCTCGTGATCTCCTTGACCCGCTCGAGCGCCTCCTTCTCCTTCGACCAGCGCGCCGCGAGCTCGTCGCGCACCGACCCGGCCTCGGCGAGCTCACGCTCGAGCGGCTCGCGCACCTCCTTCTTCTCCTTCGCCATCGCAGCCAGCTCGATCTCGAGCTGTCGCACGCGCCGCTCTGCCTCGTCCAGCTCGAGCGGGGACGAGTCGATCTCCATCCGCACACGCGAGGCGGCCTCGTCGACGAGGTCGATCGCCTTGTCGGGCAGGAAGCGGCCGGAGATGTAGCGGTCGGAGAGGACGGCGGCAGCGACGAGCGCCGCGTCGCGGATGCGGATGCCGTGGTGTGCCTCGTAGCGCTCCTTGAGCCCGCGCAGGATCGCGATCGTGTCCGCCGCGGACGGCTCGCCGACGACCACCGGCTGGAAGCGGCGCTCCAGGGCGGCGTCCTTCTCGACGTGCTTGCGGTACTCGTCGAGCGTCGTCGCCCCGACGACGTGGAGCTCGCCGCGCGCCAGCATCGGCTTGAGCATGTTCGCCGCGTCGACGGCCCCTTCGGCGGCGCCGGCGCCGACGATCGTGTGAAGCTCGTCGATGAAGACGACCAGCTCTCCCTCGGCCGCCTTGATCTCCTCGAGCACGGCCTTGAGCCGCTCCTCGAACTCGCCGCGGTACTTGGCCCCGGCGAGCATCGCGCCGATGTCGAGCTGCCAGACCCGCTTGCCCTTGAGCCCTTCCGGCACGTCGCCGGCCACGATGCGCTGTGCGAGCCCTTCGACGATCGCTGTCTTGCCCACGCCGGGATCGCCGATCAGCACCGGATTGTTCTTCGTGCGGCGGGAGAGCACCTGAATGACGCGCCGGATCTCCTCGTCGCGCCCGATCACCGGATCGAGCTTGCCGCTCTCGGCCAGGGCGGTCAGGTCGCGGCCGAACTTCTCGAGCGCCTGATAGGTGCCCTCGGGGTCCTGCGAGGTGACCCGCTGGCTGCCGCGCACCTCCTTCAGCTTCGCGAGCAGCTCGTCGCGCGGGACGACGTCGAGTGCGAGCAGCAGGTGCTCCGTCGAGATGAACTCGTCCTCGAGCCTCCGCATCTCGTCCTCGGCGCGGTCGAGGGCCCGCGAGAACGCGGCGCCCGCCTGCGGCTGTTGTGTCGGCCCACTCACGGTCGGAAGCCGCTCCACGTGCTGCGCCGCCTCGTGCTGCACGTCGGCCGCTCGGTCGCCGAGCAGCGTTCGGGGCAGCTCCTGGTCGAGCAGCGCGAGCAGCAGGTGCTCGGGGGTGATCTCGGGGTTGCCACCGCGGCGCGCCAGCTCCTGCGCCGCCCCGATCGCCTCCTGGCTCTTGATCGTCAGCCTGTTGAAGTCCATCAGTGCCCCTTGCTCCTCGTCGGGAGTCGCTGCTCTTCCCGGAACTGCGACCAGACGACGAGGTCGCGGCGGTACTGCTTGTGCACCAACTCGACCTCCTCGCGCATCTGCCGCTCGAGGCGCTCGACCCGCGAGCGGAGCTTCTGCATCTCGTCCTCGAGCGCGAGCACGCGCTGGACACCGGCGAGGTTGAGGCCGAGCTCCGTGGTGAGCCGCTGGATCGCGCGCAGCCGTTCGAGGTCGCGCTCCGAGTAGAGGCGTGTGCCGCCCGGCGTGCGCCCCGGCCGGACGAGCCCCTTCGCCTCGTAGATGCGGAGCGTCTGCGGGTGCATGCCGACGATGTCGGCGGCGACGCTGATCATGTACCGCGGCCGGTCGTCCATCACTCTCGTCGCTTCCGGACAGGTCCGAGTGACTGTCCCATGGGACAGTCACTGAGACATGGCTGGAGCTGCCGGTGCAACCGTCAGTCCGGGTCATGGCCGGAACGCCTTCTCCCTCGGATCCTCGCGCGACACCTGCTGCAGCTTCTCGATCGCCTCCTTCTCGGCCTTCGAGAGCTTCTTCGGAATGGTCACGTGGACGCGCGCGATCAGGTCGCCGCGTCCCGAGCCCTTCAGCTTCGGCGCGCCGCGGCCCTTGATCCGCAGCAGCTTGCCGTCCTCGGTGCCGGACGGGATCTTCACCGACACGGTGCCGTCCGGCGTCGGCACCTCGACCGTGGCGCCGAGCGCCACCTCCGCGAACGTCACGGGCACGTCGATCTCGAGATCGGCCTCGCCGCGACGGCGGTAGAGGTGCGACGGCGCGACGCGCGTGACGACGTAGAGGTCGCCCGCCGGGCCGCCTCCGTATCCCGCCTCGCCCTTGCCGCGCAGCTTGATCCTGGTGCCGTCCTTGACGCCGGCCGGGATCTTCACCTTGAACCGCCGGGTCCGCCGCTCGCGACCCGAGCCGCGGCAATCCGGGCACGGATCCTCGATCACGGTGCCGTTGCCGCGGCAGCGTGGGCACGGCGACGAAAGCGCGAACAGGCCCTGCGACTCCGCCACGACGCCGCGCCCGCCGCACTGCGGGCAGGTGGTCGGCGACGTTCCCGGCCTGGCCCCGGAGCCGCCGCAGACGTGGCAGCTGCTCTCGAGGCTCACCGGGAGCGTCGTCTCGACGCCCTTCAGCGAGTCCTCGAAGGAGAGCGAGACCTCGACCTCGACGTCGGTGCCCCGCCTGCCGCGCTGGGGCCGGCCCTGGCCCCCGCCCGGCCCGCGTCCGCCGAACAGGCCGCCGAGCAGGTCGCTCAGATCACCGAACTCGCCGAAGTCGAACGTGACGCCCTGGCCGCCGGGGCCGAAGCGGACCCGTCCGTCCGGAGAGCCGTAGTCGTCGTAGGCCTTGCGCTTCTCCGCGTCGGAGAGGACGTCGTAGGCGGCCTGTACCTCCTTGAACCGGTCCTCGGCGGCCTTGTCCCCCGGGTTCTTGTCCGGGTGGTACTGCCGGGCGAGCTTCCGGTAGGCCTTCTTGATCTCGTCGGCCGACGCGCCTTTCGCGACGCCGAGGATCTCGTAGAGGTTCCTACTCGCTCCCGTCGCCACTCGGCGTGGCCTCCTTCGCGGCGGCGACGACGACACGCGCAGGGCGCAGGACGCGGTCGCCGAGTCGATAGCCCTTCTGGACGACCTCGATCACCGAGCCCTCATCCGCCTCCGAGGGCTGCGAGAGCAGCGCCTCGTGGACGTGGGGATCGAACCTCCCGTCCGTGTCGATCTCCTCGAGCCCCTCGTGGGTCAGAGCGTCGCGGAGCTCACGGTGGACGAGCGCGACTCCGTCCTCGAGCTTCGCCTCCTCGTGACGGGCCGCCGCCTCGAGCGCCCGCTCGAGGTCGTCGAGCACCGGCAGCAGCTCCTTGACGAGCCGCTCGTGAGCGCGCGCGACCAGGAGCTCCTGGTCGCGCGCCGCCCGCTTGCGGTAGTTGTCGAACTCCGCCTTGAGCCGCTGCAGGCGATCGAGGTAGTCGTCGCGCTCGCGCGTCACCGCCGCGAGCTCGTCGAGCTCCTCGATCTCGTCGATCTCCTCGTTGCCGCCCGGCCCGGCCTCGACGCGAGGTGCCTCGTCCGTCACTACGACTTGCCCTCGTCGACGACCTCGTAGTCGGCGTCCTCGACGACCTCGTCCTCACCCGGCGCGGCCGTACCGTCGCCGGACGGCTGCGAGGCGGCCTGCTCGGCGCTCGCCTTCGCATAGACGGCCTCCGCCAGCTTGTGCGACGCCTCGACGAGCGCCTCCGTCTTGGTCGTGATCTCCTCGGGGCTGCCGGTGTCGACCACGGCCTTCAACTCCATGATCCGGCCCTCGATCGTCGACGCGTCGGCCTCGGAGAGCACGTCGCGATGCTCCTTGAGGCTCTTCTCGGTCTGGTAGACGAGGTTCTCGGCCTGGTTCCGCGCCTCGGCGAGCTCACGCAGCTTGTGCGCCTCGCCGGCGTGGGCCTCGGCCTCGGTCATCATCCGCTCCACCTCGTCCGAGCTCAGGCCCGAGCCGCCCTCGATGCGGATCTGCTGCTCGTTGCCCGTGCCGAGATCCTTCGCTGCCACGTGCAGGATGCCGTTCGCGTCGATGTCGAATGCGACCTCGATCTGGGGCAGGCCCCGCGGCGCCGGCGGGATGCCGACCAGCTCGAACTTGCCGAGCGTCTTGTTGTAGGTGGCCATCTCGGACTCGCCCTGCAGGACGTGCACCTGCACGGAGGGCTGGTTGTCCTCGGCGGTCGAGAAGATCTCCGACTTCTTGGTCGGGATCGTCGTGTTCCGCTCGATCAGCTTCGTGAAGATGCCGCCCTTCGTCTCGATCCCGAGCGACAGCGGCGTGACGTCGAGGAGCAGGACGTCCTTGACCTCGCCGCGCAGCACGCCCGCCTGGATGGCCGCGCCGACGGCGACGACCTCGTCCGGGTTGACGCCCTTGTGCGGATCCTTGCCGATCAGCTCCTTGACCTTCTCCTGGACGGCCGGCATGCGCGTCATGCCGCCGACGAGCACGACGTGCTCGATGTCGGACGGCGACATGCCCGCGTCGGACAGCACCTGCTTCGTCGGACCGACCGTGCGCTCGAGCAGGTCGTGGGCGAGCTCGTTCAGCTTCGCCCGCGTCAGCTGCAGGTCGAGGTGCTTCGGCCCTTCCGGCGTCGCGGTGACGAACGGCAGGTTGATCTGCGTCGTCATCGTCGACGAGAGCTCGATCTTCGCCTTCTCGGCCGCCTCGTAGAGGCGCTGGAGCGCCATGCGGTCCGCCGCGAGGTCGATGCCCTGGTCGCGCTTGAACTCGGCGACCATCCAGTCCACGATCGCCTTGTCGAAGTTGTCTCCGCCGAGATGGTTGTCGCCGGCGGTCGCCTTCACCTCGAACACGCCCTCACCGAGCTCGAGCACCGACACGTCGAACGTGCCGCCGCCGAGGTCGAAGACGAGAATGGTCTGGTCGGCCTCCTTCTCGAGGCCGTAGGCGAGCGACGCGGCGGTCGGCTCGTTGATGATGCGCAGGACGTTGAGGCCGGCGATCTTGCCGGCGTCCTTGGTCGCCTCGCGCTGCGCGTTGTTGAAGTAGGCAGGGACGGTGATGACAGCGTCCTCGACCTTCTCGCCGAGATACGACTCGGCGTCGGCCTTCAGCTTCTGCAGGATCATCGCGCTGATCTCCGGCGGCGCGTACTCCTGGCCGGCCGCCTTGACGCGGACGTCGCTGTTCGGGCCCTTGACGACCTCGTAGGGGATGATCTTCATCTCCTCCGAGACCTCGTCGAACTTGCGACCCATGAAGCGCTTGATCGAGGAGACCGTGTTCTCGGGATTGGTCACCTGCTGGCGCCTCGCCGGCGCCCCGACGAGCCGCTGGCCGTCCTTCGTGAACGCCACGACGGACGGGGTCGTGCGCCCGCCCTCGGCGTTCGGGATGACGGTGGGCTCACCGCCTTCGATCACGGCCATGCAGGAGTTGGTCGTGCCGAGGTCGATTCCGATCACTTTCGACATAGTTCGTTTCCTCCGTAGTTAAGACTCCCTACAGAATAAAATCTAAGCCTACTCTTGTCAACTTGTTCCGCGCCGCCGCCACGTACACTGCCCCGGCCGTGCTCGACCCTCGCATCGAACGCCTGGCCGGCCTGCTCGTGGAGCGGTGCATCGACGTGCAGCCGAACTGGCAGGTCCTCGTGATGGGCCATCCGGCGGCGCGGCCGCTGCTCGAGGAGGTCTCTCGTCGGATCGGCCGCCGTGGTGCCCACGCACTCCTGCGCGTCCGGCTCGACGAGAACTCGTGGCTGAACGACGCACCGGACGAGCTCGCCTCGACCCTCTCGGCGATCGAGATCCACGAGCTCGAGGAGATGGACGCGTACATCGTCGCGATCGCGCCCGAGAACACCCGCGATGGGTCGGACATCGATCCGAAGAAGCTGGCGCTACGGATGCAGGCCAGGAGGCCCTACACGATGGCCTTCATGAGTCACGAGAAGCCGTGGGTCGGGCTCGACTTCCCCACGCAGGCGATGGCACAGGACGCCGGGAAGACGTTCGCGGAGTTCGAGGAGTTCTACTGGGGCGCCCTGCTGATCGACTGGGAGGCGCTTCGGAAGGAGATGGAGCGGATCGCCGAGCGGTTCGACGCGGGCAGCACCGTGCGGATCGTCGGCGAGGACACCGACCTCACGTTCAGCCTCGAGGGACGCGCGGGCCTGGTGGACGCGCTGGGCGCCAACATGCCGGGAGGCGAGGTCTTCTACTCCCCCGTCGACGGCTCCGCCGAGGGCGTGATCGCGTACACGGAGTACCCGGCGTGCTACATCGGCCATGAGGTCGAGGGCGTCCGCTTCCGGTTCGAGCAGGGCACGATCGTCGAGGCGAGCGCCGGCTCGGACGAGGAGTTCCTGCTCGCGATGCTCGACACGGACGAGGGGGCGCGCCGGCTCGGCGAGTTCGGCATCGGCTGCAACCCCGGCATCCAGGAGCACATGCGGAACACGCTCTTCGACGAGAAGATCGAGGGCACGATCCATCTCGCCGTCGGGGCAGCGTTCCCCCATCTGGGCGGCGAGAACGTGAGCGCCGTCCACTGGGACATGGTCAAGGACCTCCGCCGTGGCGGCCGGATCGAGCTGGACGGCGAGGTCGTGCAGGAGAACGGGAGGTGGCTCCTCTGATCTCCGCCGATCCGCGCGTCGAGGCGTACGCCAAGCTCCTGGTCGAGCGCTGCCTCGACGTGCAACCGGGTATGCAGGTGCTGATCCGGACGACGCCGCTTGCCAAGCCTGCCGTGGCGGCCCTCCAGCGCGAGATCGCGCGACGCGGCGCCTATCCGATCCTGCGGATCGGCTTCGTGATCTGGCCGAGCAACCCGCCCTGGGCGGCCGAGGCGCCCGAGGATCTGCTCGGCGAGATGGCCGAGCTCGACCGGTTCGCCTCTGACCACATGGACGCGCGGATCACGATGGACGCGCCCGAGAACACTCACGACGGCTCCGAGCTGTCGCCGGAACGGTTCAACCTCGTCAAGCAGGCGGAGCACTACTTCTTCCGGCGCTCCATGGCGGGAGAGATCCCGTGGGTGAGCTGCGCGTACCCGACCGAGGCGCTCGCACAGGAGGCGGGCCTGACGCTCGCACAGTTCGAAGACGCCCTGTACGGCGCCTGTCTGATCGACTGGGAGCAGGAGCGCGAGCGCATGTCGACGTACGCCCGGCGCTTCGACGAGGCCGACCAGGTGCGGATCGTCGGCGCCGGCACGGACCTGACGCTCAGTCTCGCCGGGCGGACGGGCCACGTCGACGACGGGCACGAGAACATGCCCGGGGGCGAGTTCTTCTACTCGCCGCTCGAGGACTCGGCCAGCGGAACGATCGAGTTCTCGGAGTTCCCGACCAGCTACCAGGGGCAACGGTTCGCGGGCGTCCGGCTCGTCTTCCGCGACGGCACCGTGGTCGACGCATCGGCGGCGAAGAACGAGGCGATGCTGCACGCACTTCTCGACCGCGACGAGGGAGCACGGCGGATCGGCGAGCTCGGCATCGGCTGCAATCCCGGCATCACGCGGCCGATGAGCCACGTCCTCTTCGACGAGAAGATCGACGGCTCGATCCATCTCGCGCTCGGGCAGAGCTACGAGAAGGTGGGCGGGAAGAACTCCAGCTCGATCCACTGGGACATCGTCAAGGACCTCCGCGCCGGAGGGCGGATCGAGCTCGACGGCAAGCTCGTGCAAGAGAACGGCGCCTGGCTGATCTGATCGCCCTGGTCACGCTGTCGCGGAGCTTCCGGAGGGCGAGGAGGCGCCGCTGCTGGACGCGGCGCTGCGTGCTCGCGGTGTCGAGCCCGAGTGGGCGGTCTGGGACGACCCGGAGGTCGACTGGAACCGCTTCGAGCTGGTGGTCGTGCGCTCTGCGTGGGACTACGCCGAGCGGTGGCCGGAGTTCCTCCGCTGGGCCGAGGCCCGCCCCCGGATCGAGAACCCGCTGCGCGCGCTCCGTTTCGGGGTGGACAAGGAGCGGTACCTGGCCGCGCTCGCCGCCGCCGGGGTACCGGTGGTCCCGACGGCGTTCGTGCGTCCCGGCGAGCCGTTCCGGATGCCCGGCGAGCCGTTCGTCGTCAAGCCTGCGATCTCGGCGGGCGGCAGGCGCTCGGCGCGGTTCGAGCCCGGTGACGAGGCGGCCCGGGCTCTCGTCTCCGAGATCAACGGCGCCGGGCAGACGGCGATGATCCAGCCGCTGCTCTCCGATGTCGCCGAGAGCTCGCTCGTCTACCTCGACGGCGTGTACTCCCACTCGCTGAGCCGGCGGGCGGCGCTGCCGTCGGGCCGCGCCCAGGACGTGCTCTACCTCGAGGAGGAGCTGGGTCCGTACGAGGCCGCGCCCTCGGAGCGCCGCATCGGGGAAGCGGCGCTCGATCTCGCTCCCGACCGGACGCTCTATGCACGCGTCGACCTCCTGGGCGGCCTCGTGCTCGAGCTCGAGCTCGTCGAGCCCTCGCTCTACCTCGCGTACGGCGACGGCGCCGCCGACCGGCTCGCTGCGGCCGTCCGGGCGCGCCTCGAGGCTAGGCTTTCGCCGTGAGCCTCGTAGACACGCTCGGGCGTCCCGTCCGCGACCTTCGCATCTCCGTCACGGACCGGTGCAACTTCCGCTGCGTCTACTGCATGCCGAAAGAGGTCTTCGGCCGCGACTACCGGTTTCTCGAGCGCCGCGAGCTGCTCAGCTTCGAGGAGATCGACCGTCTCGCCCGCGCGTTCGTCCGGCAGGGCGTCGAGAAGATCCGGCTCACCGGAGGCGAGCCGCTGGTCAGACGCGACCTCGAGCGACTGGTAGCAATGCTGGCCGCGATCGACGGCCTCGACCTGACCCTGACGACGAACGGCTCGCTCCTCCCCCACAAGGCACAGGCGCTCCGCAACGCCGGTCTGAACCGGGTCACGGTCAGCCTCGACTCGCTCGACGACGACGTCTTCCGGGCCATGAACGACGTCGACTTCGCAGTCGCCCGCGTGCTCGAGGGGATCGAAGCGGCCGCTGCCGCCGGCCTGGCGCCCGTCAAGGTCAACATGGTCGTGAAGCGCGGGGTCAACGAGCAGAGCATCCTTCCGATGGCACGCCGCTTCCACGGCTCGGGGCACATCCTCCGCTTCATCGAGTACATGGACGTCGGGCACACGAACGGTTGGCGCCTCGACGACGTCGTGCCGGCGGCGGAGATCCTGTCGGTCGTGAACGCCGAGCTCCCGCTCGAGCCGGCCGAGCCCAACTACCACGGCGAGGTCGCGAAGCGGTGGCGCTACCGCGACGGCGGCGGCGAGGTCGGGATGATCTCGTCGGTCACGCAGCCGTTCTGCGGCGGCTGCACACGAGCCCGCCTCTCCGCCGAGGGCCGACTGTTCACCTGCCTGTTCGCCGTCCACGGCCACGACCTGCGGGCCGTCGTTCGCAGTCGCGCCTCCGACGAAGAGCTCGACGACGCGATCGCCCGCCTCTGGCGCGCGCGGTCAGATCGCTACTCGGAGCTCCGCACCGCCGAGACCGCCGCGCGACCGAAGGTCGAGATGAGCTATATCGGCGGCTGAGCGTCAGCTCTCGACGCGAAGCTCGGAGACGAGCGACGCGACACGGTGCGCGATCTCGTCGCGAATCGGTCGTGTCTCCTCCACGCTCAGCCCGATCGGATCGTCGATCGGCCAGTCGCGGTAGCTCGTGCCGGCAACGACCGGACACTCGTCGCCGCAGCCCATCCTGATCACGACGTCGGCCCAGGCCGCGTCCTCGGGCGTGACCTTGCGCGGCGCGGCCCCTCCGAGCTCGATCCCGATCTCCCGCATCGACTCGATCACGTTCGGGTGCAGCTCCGGTGAGGGCCGCGTGCCGCCCGAGCGAACCGAGCCGCCCTCGCGCGCGAAGAAGGCGTGGGCCATCTGGGAGCGTCCGGCGTTTCCGATGCACACGAACAGGACATTGGTCACGCAATGAGTATGCGCCTACGAATTTGCTTCGCCGGGATGAACTCGACCGCAAAGATCGTTAGAATCGCCCAGTCGTGCTGAGCGCGAGCGTGATACTGGCATGACCACGGTCGTCGCGACGATCGGGCGCCGCTACCTCCCGCGCGGCTGGAAGGACTTCGGCCTCCAGCTCGCGATCTGGTTCGGCTTCCTCGCCATCTACCAGATCGCCAGGGGGTTCGCCGGTCATGACCGGGCCCTCGCGCTGGCGCACGGCCACTGGGTGATCAACACCGAGGATCGGCTCGGCGACCTGGTCGAGCTGACGTTCCAGAAGGTGGCAGCCTCCTCGCACTGGCTCGAGCTGGCCGTGTCGTGGACGTACTGGATGTCCGAGTTCACGGTTCTGGGCCTGGCGTTGCTCTGGGTCTACCTGCGCCGGCACGAGCACTTCCGGACGTTCCGCAACTGGGTGCTGCTCGCCGGCGTGATCTCGTTCGTGGGCTACGTCGCCTATCCGACGGCGCCGCCGCGCATGTTCCACGGATTCGGTTTCGTGGACACGCTTGCGCAGTTTGCGTCGCTCAACCACGGCAGCGGCGTGATCGAATTCGCATCGAACCAGTACGCCGCCATGCCGAGCCTGCACGCCGCCGACTCGCTGATCGTGGGCGTCACGCTGGCCTACATCTGCCGGCACTGGTGGGCGAAGGTGCTGTGGCTCCTCTGGCCTGCCTGGGTCTGCTTCTCGGTGATGGCAACGGCGAATCACTTCTGGCTCGACTGCCTGGCCGGCGCGTTCGTCGCGCTGATCGCCGGCGCGATCGTCCACCGGCGCCGGATCGTCGCCCTGATCGCCTCCCGCCGGAACGGCGCGCCCGAACCCGCGTAGCGGCCGAACGGAGCTCGACGCCGGTGCTAGCGTGGCTCGCGTGAGCCGAGTCGACGCGCCGGAGCGCCTCAAGCGGACGTATACGGACGAGGCGCGCCGCCTCGCCTCTCGCTCGATGACCGGCCTGGCGCGGACGCGGCTCAGCCCGACGGCCCTGACGGTCTCGGGCCTCCTGCTCTGCATCGCGGGCAGCGTGATCGTCCACTTCCAGTACCGCGACGCGCTGCTCTACTACTGGCTCGGCGCGGCGGTGTTCGTCGTCGGCTCTGTGCTCGACATCCTCGACGGGGCGCTCGCCCGCGCCGGCGGCAAGGCGACGCCCTTCGGCGCCTTCATCGACTCGACCACGGACCGGATCGGCGAGGCGTTCATGCTCGGCTCGATCGGCCTCGTCTTCGCCAGTGAGGGGAACGAGACCGCGCTCGCGTTCGCGTTCGTCGCCGTCGCGGCCTCCTTCCTCGTCAGCTACACCCGCGCCCGCGCAGAGGCGATCGGGTTGCGGGGCGATGTCGGGATCGGCAGCCGCGCCGAGCGCGTCATCGTGATCACCGCCGGCCTCCTGATCGCTCCCTGGGGCGGGCTGCAATGGGCGATCTACCTCCTCGCCGTCACGGCCTGCGTGACCGTCGTCCAGCGGATCTGGAGCGTACGAGCACAACTCGCGCAGCGCAACGCGGGCCCGTAGATGAGATAGAGTGCTAGCAGTTTGACTGCTAGCACTTTTCCGAGGAAGGGCATTCTCGTCCGTATGCCCGCGTCGCTGAAGCGGGCGCTCGTGCGTGAGACCGCCCGCAGAGGCACGAGCCTGAACGAGGTCGCCGTAGGGATCCTCGCCGAGGCCTACGGCGTCCCGTATTCGCCGAGCGGCCGCAGAAGCCCGCTGCCCGGCGCCAGCCCCGTGGTGCTCCTCCGTGTCCCCGCCGAGCTCAAGCACGAGCTGGAGATGCAGGCGCGCCGAGCGCAGTCGAATGTCAACGACGTCATCCTGCGCGCGCTGGCGGACGCGCTCGACGTCCCGCTCCCCCATCGCAGAAAGGAAACCATGGCATCCACGAACGGATCACAGAACGGCCGCGGCCGCTCGGGCGACAAGGTTCGCGTCGCACTGATCGGCGTCGGCAATTGCGCCAACTCGCTCGTCCAGGGCGTGCACTTCTACAAGGACGCCGATCCGGCCGAGTTCGTCCCCGGCCTCATGCACGTCGACCTGGGCGGCTACCACGTCCGCGACATCGAGTTCACGGCCGCGTTCGACGTCACGGCCGACAAGGTCGGCAAGGATCTCGCCGACGCGATCTGGGCTCATCCCAACGACACGTACAGGTTCGCCGACGTGCCGAAGACGGGGATCGAAGTCTCGCGCGGCATGACGCACGACGGCATCGGCAAGTACCTGTCCGAGGTCGTGACGAAGGCGCCCGGCGAGACCGACGACGTGGTCGGCATCCTCCAGGAGACCGGGACCGACGTCGTCGTCAACTTCCTCCCGGTCGGCTCCGAGGAGGCGACCAAGTGGTACGCCGAGCAGATCATCGCCGCCGGGTGCGCGATGGTGAACTGCATGCCGGTCTTCCTCGCCCGCGAGACCTACTGGCAGCGGCGGTTCAAGGAGGGCGGAGTGCCGATCATCGGCGACGACATCAAGTCGCAGGTCGGCGCCACGATCACGCACCGCGTGCTCACGACCCTGTTCCGGGACCGCGGCGTCCATCTCGACAAGACGATGCAGCTGAACGTCGGCGGCAACTCCGACTTCCTGAACATGCTGGAGCGCGAGCGCCTCGAGTCCAAGAAGATCTCGAAGACGAACGCGGTCACGTCGATGCTCGACTACGACCTCGGTGCCGGCAACGTGCACGTCGGCCCGTCCGACTACGTGCCGTGGCTGACCGACCGCAAGTGGGCCTACATCCGCATGGAGGGCACAACCTTCGGCAACGTGCCGCTGAACGTCGAGCTCAAGCTCGAGGTCTGGGACTCGCCGAACTCGGCCGGGATCGTGATCGACGCGGTGCGGATGGCGAAGCTCGCGATGAACAACGGCGTCGCGGGCGCGCTCGAGGCGCCGAGCTCCTACCTGATGAAGTCGCCGCCGAAGCAGATCCGCGACGACGACGCGCGCGAGCTGACGGAGCGCTTCATCAAGGACAACCGGCGCACGAAGACGAAGACGGCCGCCAAGGCCTGAGCACCGCGAGCCGTACGGGATATGAGAACGGGCCTGCTTCGGCAGGCCCGTTCTATGCTGGTGTCGTGAAGCTCCGCATCTGCCTCGTCACGCCGTTCTCGTGGTCGCAGCCGCACGAGGTCAACGAGCACGTCGACGCCGTGGCACGAGAGCTGCGCCGGCTCGGGCACACGGTCACCGTGCTGGCGCCGTCGAACCGGGCGGTCGATCTCCGCGAGGGCCGAAAGGCGCTGCAGCGGGAGCTGCTGCCCGACGTGGTGGCCCTCGGGCCGGCGCTGCCGATCTCGCGGCGGAGCGCCATGGGCGTGCCCGTCGGGTCACGTGCGAACCTGGCGCTTGCGCTCTCCGTCGGGAACTTCGACGTCGTGCACGGGTTCGAGCCCGGCCTTCCCAGCCTCTCCTACCTGGCGCTGCGGGAGGCGGCGGCGCTGTCCGTGGCAACGTTCTTCTCGCCCGACCGGCTCGCCTATCCGCTCGGCAAGGCCCAGCGTGACCGGCTGCTCGCCCGCGTCGACGCCCTGATCGCCACGACGCCGGAGGTCGCAGAAGCGGCGAAGCTCCGCTTCCCGGGCGACTTCCGGATTCTCTCCCGAGGCGTCGACACGAGCCTGTTCCGGCCGGCGGCGAAGGAGCGGCGGATCGTGCTGGAGTGGGACCCGACCGAGCGGCCGACCGCCCGTGCCGCCATCCGCGCGCTCGACGACCTGCCGGGTTGGGAGCTGATCCTGCTCCGGACGCGTCCGCTCTCGGGCCATCCGACGATCCCGCGACGGCTGCGCGAGCGCGTCCGCGTCCGAACGGCCCGCGACCCCGCGGCGAGGGCGGCCGTCCTCGACTCCGCGTCGGTGTTCGTGCCGGCTGCAGACGGCAGCCCGGGCCTCCGGCTCGAGGCCGTCGCCTCGGGCGCGATCGTTTCCGCCCCCGGTGAGCTGGCAGCGGCGGCCGCCTCTCCGTCCGAGCCGGAAGCGGCGAGCGTCCAGAGCTACGCGGAGGTCGCCGGCGAGCTCGACCGCCTCTACCGTCGTCTCGGGGGCCGTAGACGATCCGGCTCCGCCGAGCCGGCGCTGTACGACCGCGACTGGATCCTCTGCGACCTGCACATGCACACGTCCTGGTCCCACGACTGCTCGGTCGAGGTCGACGAGCTCCTCGACTACGCCGAGGAGCAGGGGCTCGGCGCCATCGCCGTCACCGACCACAACACGTTCGGCGGGGCGCTCGAGGCGGTCGAGAAGGCGCGCGGTCGCAACCTCGTCGTCATCCCCGGCGAGGAGATCAAGACGGACGGCCAGGGCGAGGTGATCGGGCTCTTCCTGTCCGAGGAGATCCCCCGCGGGATGCCGTTCGACGACACGCTGGCCGCGATCAGAGCGCAGGGTGGTCTCGTCTACCTCCCCCACCCCTTCGACCGCCGGCACGCGATCCCGGATCCGGCGACGCTGCACCGGCATCTGTCCGAGATCGACGTGTTCGAGGTCTACAACGCGCGCCTCCTGTTCGAGACCTACAACGACGAGGCGCTCCGCTTCGCCCGCAAGTACAACCTGACGATGGGGGCCGGCTCCGACGCGCACGTGCTCCCGGGCATCGGCACCGGCGCGATGAGCATGCGCGCCTTCCGCAACGCGGAGGAGTTCATGATCAGCCTCCACAGCGCCCAGGTTCTGCGGCGCCCGAAGTCCCTCGCCTACCTCCAGACACTGAAGTGGGCCGCGCAGGTCAAGGCGCATCGACGTTCGTCGCTGCGCTAGGAAGCATGAGGAAGGCCGTCAGCGGCGAACAAGGAACGAGCTTTGACGCCAGCGGATCAGCATGAATTCTTGTCAGCCCCTCTAGAGAAATCGGCGCGAAGCGACGATTTGTCCAAGGACGAGATCTACGAGAGGTACCTGCACAAGGCGATCTCCGAGACCAACGATCTCGGTGACGAGATCGCCCGTGCTGCCGGCGAGCGCGCCGCGACGGTGCTCGGATCGGGGCATCCGCTCGCCGACGTGCTGCTGCTCAAGTACTCGCCGCAGGAGTCCGAGTTCCTCGAGGGCGTCGCCTTCTACGGCCGGGCCGGGCAGGCGATCCTGAAGTCGCTGCAGCGGCTGCGTGTCGACCCGATGGCCGTCTACGGCACGAACTGCCTCAAGTTCGCGGGCGCCGAGCCAGACGCCCGCGCCCGGGAGTGGCTCACGCGTGAGCTCCACATCGTGCAGCCGAAGCTCGTCGTCGTCATGGGCGAGCACGCGCTCGAGTTCCTGAACCTGATCGAGTTTCCGCTCTCGCAGCCGGTCGAGGCGGCGGCCGGTGAGATCCAGCGCTTCACCCCCACGGTGGAGGCGCTCTACGTGCCCGACGTCGACGCCTCGCTCGACGAGCAATCCGCGAAGACGCGCTTCTGGAACGCCTTCAAGTCGCTCGGCGACTGGTGGGCGGCGCTGCCGCCGTATTGAGCCCGGCGCGGCGTGGGGCGATCGCCGCTGCGCTGGCAGTCGTGGTCGGTTCGTACTACGCCTGGTCGGACTCGCTCTGGAACGCCTCGACCTGGTGGGACGTCGCCTGGGTCTCGCTGGTGCTCGTCCCGGCCGTCTTCGGGTTCGTCTACCTGGCGCTGCCGCTGCGCACACGGCGCGAGATTCTCCCGATCGGGCTCGCCCTCATCCTCGTCACCTGGGGGCTCGAGGAGGCGAACCTGCACGCGCTCGCGGACTTCTCCAAGCTCGGTGCGGCGACCCTGCTCGGCTTCTGGTTCATGACGTTGTTCGAGACGCTCGGGCTCGTCGTCTTCGTGGCGCTGCTGATTCCGTGGATCGACGCCTACTCGGTCTGGCGCGGGCCGACCTCGAACATCGTCTCGAAGCACCAGCACATCTTCACCTCGCTGTCGTTTGCGCTGCCGATCCCCGGCGAGCACGACGCCGCGCGGCTCGGGCCGCCCGACCTGCTCTTCTTCGCGCTCTTCCTCGCGGCGGCAGACCGCTTCCGGCTCCGCGTCTTCTGGACGTGGCTCGCGCTCTCGCTCTCGTTCGGCGTCACGTTGGCGATCGCGGTCGGCGCCGACCTCAGCGGCCTGCCGGCGCTGCCCGGGCTGTCGATCGCCTTCCTGGGCGTGAACGCCGACCTGCTCTGGCCGACGATACGCCGGGGCTGGGCCGCCGTCGCGGGCGGTAGCGCCTCCGCTGAGCAGCCGTGACGCGATGCGCGGCGAGTCGCGTGTCCTCGGGCGAGACCCCTCCGCCAGCGGAGCAGCCGGCTGAGCGGTGGTACTCGGGCCGCTGAGGGGATCCTGCATCGGACCGAATCCGTCGACTCGCTGCTCGTGCAGGCCGGCGCGATCGGGCTCGCCGCCTACTCCTACGCGTCGCTTCCGGACCGGCTCGTCTCCGTCCACTCGAACACGTTCACGGCCTTGCGCTGGACCGCACCCGTGCTCTGGGGGCTGTTCCTCGTCTCGATCCTGATCGTGCTGCCGCCGGCCCGCTTCGAGCCGCTGATCAACCCGCTGGCCGCAAACCCGGTCTGGCGGCGGGCGGCCGCTGTCCTGATCTGGATGTTCGGCCTGGCACAGCTCTGGGTGATCAGCCTGCTCGTCCACTTCCTGCTCCACAACAAGGTCACGCACAACGGCACCGAACTGATCCACATCGCCGCGCGGATCGAGGGGACGACGATCGTGATCACGGCGTTCGTCTTCTGGCTGATGGACTCGGGCGGGCCGATCATGCGCCAACGCGGCATCCCGCCCGACACCGACTTTCTCTGGCCCCAGCTCGAGAACCCCCAGTTCGGGCCGACGAACTGGCGGCCGGACTTCCTCGACTACCTCTACATCTCGTTCACGAACGCGATCGCCTTCAGCCCCACCGACGTGATGCCGCTCAGGGCCAGGATGAAGATGGTGATGATGGTCGAGGCGGGCGCCAGCGTGGTCACGCTCATCCTCGTCGCGGCACGCGCCGTCAACATCCTCAACGTGTATCACGGGGGAAACGGCCGGTTTCCCCGTGGCCCTTCCCTTCGCAGCGCGACCCTCTTCCCCACGTACGGCGACTCACGGAGTGACGCCCTCTGGCTAGGGACGCGTCAGAAGTGCCACCGCTTCGACGTGCGGGGTGTGCGGGAACATGTCCACCGGGCGGACGCGCTCGAGGCTGTAGCCCCATTCGGTCGTGAGCTCCTTGACGTTTCCGGCCAGCGTCGTCGGGTTGCACGAGACGTAGACGATCCGTTGCGGCGCCAGCCGGCCGAGGTGGCGAACCGCGCGGCCGGAGAGGCCGGCGCGCGGCGGATCGACGACGACCACGTCGGGATCGCCCGCGCGCGCCTGCAGGTCCTCGAGCGAGCGCGCGACGTCTCCTGCGAAGAACGCGGCGTTCGCGATTCCGTTCAGCGCGGCGTTGTCGATCGCGTAGGCGACTGCCTCCTCCGAGAACTCGACGCCCCAGACGGTCAGGGCGTTGCGGGCCAGCGTCAGCGCGATCGTGCCGGTGCCGCAGTAGAGGTCGTAGACGGTCTCGCCGCCGGTTAGCTGCGCGTACTCGCCGGCGAGCGAGTACAGGCGCTCGGCCATCGACGTGTTCGTCTGCAGGAAGGCGTTCGGGCTGACGCGGAAACGGAGGCCGCAGAGCTCCTCCTCGATCGCCTCCTCCCCGTACAGCAACGTGGTCGGCAGATCGCGCGTCACCTCCGCGGGACGGTCGTTGACCGCCCAGTGGATCGAGCGAACCTCCGGGAAGCGCCGCAGCACGTCGACGAAGTGCTCCTCGTCCGGGAGCTTGCCCGGCGCCGTGACGAGCACGACGAGCGCCTGGCCGGTGTTCCGGCCCTCGCGCACGACGAGATGGCGCAGGAAGCCCTCGTGCGTCGCCTGGTCGTACGCCTGGAGCCGCTCCTCGCGGGCCCAGTCGCGCACCGCATTGCGGATCGCGTTCCCGAGGTCGGTCGTCAGCCAGCACTGCTCGATCGGAAGCACCTCGTCCCAGCGTCCGGCACGATGCAGCCCGGGAGCCGGGCCCTCGGGAGCCTGGGCGAACGAGTACTCGAGCTTGTTCCGGTAGTGGAAGGGCGAGTCGGCCGGCACGATCGGCTCGAGCGGCAGCTCGCCCAGGCCGCCGATCCGCTGCAGCGCGTCGCGCACCTGGTCCTCCTTCGCGGCGACCTGCGCCTCGTAGGCGAGATCCTGGAAGCGGCAGCCGCCGCAGGCGGGATAGTGGGCGCAGGGAGCGTCGACGCGCACCGGGCCCGGCTCGAGCACGTCGACGGTGAGCGCCTCGGCGTGATTTCGCTTCACCTTCGTCACGCGGGCGCGAACGAGGTCGCCCGGAAGGCCGCGGCGGACGAACAGCACGAACCCGTCCAGGCGTGCGACTCCGTTGCCGCCGTAGGCGAGCGAGTCGATGCGGAGCTCGAGCTCCTGGTCCAGGGCGACAGGGGCGGCCACGATCCCAGCCTAGCCGCGGCTTCCGCTCGTCCCGTCGAGCCAGGTCCGAGGGACAGGCCCTAGGACGTGTCCGAAAGGGCTAATTGCACTGCTCAGAGGCTCGGGCAGGGTCCGTAGCGGCCATGGCCCGGGGACGTGGCCCGTCAGGACAGGGTGGCGAGATAGACCTTACGGTCGCGCGGGCCGTCGAACTCGCAGAAGAAGATGCCCTGGTACGTGCCGAGGGCCAGCTCACCGTCGCGGAGCGGAACCAGCACCTCGGGGCCGATCAGCGAGCCGCGCACGTGCGAGGGCGCGTTCGGGCCGTCCTGATCCTCGTGCCGCCATGTCCAGCCGTCGTCCACGATCTTCTGGAGCGCGTCCTCGAAGTCGTCGACGAGATCCGGGTCGATCCGCTCGTTGATCGTCACCCCCGCCGTCGTGTGCGGCACGTAGACGAGCGCCGCCGAAGCGCCGTTCGCACCCTCGAGGGCCTGCCGCACCTCCTCGGTGATCTCGACGAGCTGGGTACGCCGGTCTGTCCTGAGGCTGATCTCCCGCACAGGGATATCCTACGCCGGTGGCCGCGCCGTCCGTGGACTCCATCGACCTGACCGGGTACCGCGGCCGCGCCGACCGGTTCGAGGCGGAGATGCTCGAGGAGTACTACCTCCACTTCGCCGGCCTCAAGGACGAGCTCGCCATCGAGGCGATCTACGAGCGCTACGAGGACCTGACGACGCTCGAGACCGCGAACCGCCTCGCCGAGCCGGCCGACCGGGATCGCGGGATCAAGGAGCTCTGGCAGTTCGCCTGCACCGGCTACCTCGGGAACCTGGCCAAGAGCCAGGAGGCGAGGGTCAACGAGCTCGAGGCGACCCTCGAGGCGACGGTGGACGGCAAGACGCTTCCGTACCGGATGCTGCGACCGGCGATCGCCAACGAGCCCGACCGCAACAAGCGGCGGGCGCTCGAGGAGGCGCGCTGCGAGCTCGGGGACGAGCATCTGAATCCCGTCTACCTCGAGGGAGCCGCGATCGTCCGGAGCGCCGTTCCGAGCCTCGGGTCCGACAACTACGTCGACCTGCACCGTCGCTTCGGGCTCCGGCTCGACGAGCTCGCCGATCAGTGCCGCCTGCTGCTCGAAGAAACGGAGCGGATGTACGAGGACAGCGTCGACAAGCTCTTCCGCGCCCGCGTCGGCGTGTCGCTCGGCGAGGCCGAGCGCTGGGACTCGGCACGGCTGATTCGGGCGGTCGAGTGGGACAAGGCCTTTCCCCCCGACCGGATGATCCCGGCGCTCGAGGCGACGCTGTCTGGCCTCGGCATCGATCTCCGCGAGCAGCCGAACGTCGAGCTCGACGTCGAGCCGCGCGAGAAGAAATCGCCGCGGGCGTTCTGCGCGCCGATCGAGGTTCCCGGCCGCGTCGTGCTCGTGATCAAGCCGATGGGCGGGCCCGACGACTGGCGGGCGCTGTTCCACGAGGCCGGGCACACGGAGCACTTCGCGAACACATCGCCCGACCTGCCGGTGGAGAGCAGGCGCATGGGCGACAACGCGGTCACCGAGGGCTGGGCGTTCCTGTTCGAGCACCTGGTCGACAATCCCGCCTGGCTGAGCCGCCGGCTCGACTTCCCCCGGCCGCAGGAGTACGCCGCCGAGGGCGCGGCCATCCTGCTCTGGATGGTCCGCCGCTACTGCGCCAAGCTCATCTACGAGCTCGAGCTCTTCCAGACCCCCGACCCGGTCACGATGAAGCAGCGGTACGTCGAGATCCTCGGCGACGCGCTCAAGATCCAGCCGAGCCCGACCGACTGGCTCGCCGACGTCGACCCGGGGTTCTACGTGAGCAAGTACCTCCGCGCCTGGGCCTTCGACGCCCAGCTCGCGTTCTACCTCCGCGAGCGGTTCGGCAACGACTGGTTCGCGCGGCGCGAGGCGGGATCGCTGCTCAGGGAGCTCTGGTCACTCGGGCAGGGCCCGACGGCGGACGAGCTGCTCGCCGACGTGACCGGCACCGAGATCGACATGGCATCGGTCACCGAGCGCGTGCGCGAGACGCTGCGCTAGAGGTCCGTCCCTCCGCTTCTAGACTCCTGTTCAGTCATGCGATCGTGGCTCCGGCGCCTCATCGGCTACGTCTTCCTACTCGTCGGCGTCGTCTTCGGCTTTGCCGGACTCATCGCCCTCAGCTCGAGACGCGAAGGAGGCAGTTGGGATTGGGGGTGGCCCGAGACCTTCGTGCTGCTCGCCGCGGCAGTCGTCGTGATCCTCGGGCTCGTCCTCTTGAGAACTGAGCGTCTCGGCGGTCGCTCGACCAGGCGGTAACGCACATCCGCCGCCGATGCCGGCTCTGCCGGCGTCGGCCGCTTCCGCCGGCCCGAGAGCTCAGGGAAGGGGGCTCACGGGGGAAACCGGCCGTTTCCCGCGTGTCAAAGGGCGCCGCCGGCCGCGGCCGGGGCTCCCGCCTCCGGCGCGCCCTGGTCGCCCACGGCGTTGCGCGCCAGGAAGTCCTCGACGAGGAGGGCGTTCGATCCGGCGCGCTTCACGATCGCGAGCAGCGCCGACATGCTCGAGACCTCTTCACGCTGCTCCTGCAGGAACCAGTGCAGGAACTGCTCGCCGACGAAGTCGTTCTCCTCGCGGGCCAGCTCGACGAGCTTGGCGATCTGCTGCGTGACCGTCTTCTCCTGCTCGAGCGCGAGCGCGACCGGTGCTGCAACGTCCGTGAATCCCGTTCTCGGCGCGGCGACGCCCGGGACCTCCACGGTCTCGTCGGCGTCGAGGAGGTACTGGACGAGCATCATCGCGTGGTTCCGTTCCTCGACAGCCTGCCGGTAGAAGTGCGCCGCGAGGAGGGGCAGCGTCTCCGCGTCGTAGTAGACGGCGATCGCGATGTACTGCTGCGAGGCGGCGAACTCGTTGGCGATCTGCTCGTTGACGGCTGCCGGGAAGCGATCCACGCCCCAACTCTAACGTCGGAGACCAGGCAGGCGGCTGTGACACCGCCTCCTGTACCGGTCCGAACCGGTCCCGGGCATCCGGCGAATGAGGCGCGACGACGGCCACGTGCAAGCCCAAGCGAACCCGGCCGTCGACGAGAAAGGAGCCACACGCATGAAGAAGTACGCGCTGTTCCTTCTGGTCGCCGCAGGCGCCGCACTGGTCGCTCTCTTCGTCGGGCGTTTCGCCCCGAGCGCGAGCACCGCGTCGAGCCACCGGGAGGCACCGCTGATCTCGGAGGATCCGACCGCGGACAACACCGATCTGTACGCGTTCCGCAGCCCAGACAAGCCGAACACGTTCACGATCGTGTCCAACTGGATCCCGGGTGAGGATCCCGCCGCCGGCCCGAACTACTACACGTTCTCGCAGTCGGCGCGCTACAACATCTACGTCGACCGGAACGGCGACGGCCGGCCGGACGTGACGTACACGTTCCGGTTCAAGACGCCGACCGGGCCCTACTTCCTCGGCAACACGCAGCAGTCGTGGACCGCGACGCGGAACGGCAAGCTGTTCGCAACGGGCTCGACGCCGATCGACAACATCGGCCCGCGCTTCAACGGGTTCGTCGGCGTCAAGAACTACGAGGCCACGGCCGAGAAGACCATCGTCCACAAGGGCGGTGTCTCGATCTTCGCCGGCCAGCGTGACGATCCGTTCTACGCGGACGTCGGCGCCATCTTCGACCTCGTCGCCATCCGCAAGGCGGGCACGACGGGGAACATGGGCGGCGGCAAGGACTTCCTGTCCGGCTACAACGTCCACACGATCGCGCTGCAGATCCCGATCGCGCAGGTCAGTACGGGGAGCCACGTGATCGGCGTCTGGTCGTCGACCGACCGCCAGAACGTCACGGTCAACGGCCAGCTCCACCGCGGCTGGACGCAGGTGTCCCGCCTCGGCAACCCGCTGATCAACGAGGTCGTGATCCCGACCGGGCTGAAGGACTACTGGAACCGCACCAGCCCGGCGAACGACGTGCAGTTCAAGAAGTACTACACCACCCCGATCCTGGCCGCCGTGCTCAACAAGCTGTACAAGCTCGGCGTCCCGGAGACCGGGCGTACCGACCTCGTCGCCGTGCTCGGCACGGGCATCCCGAAGGTGACCTTCACGGGCGCCACCTTCGCGGACGAGCTCCGGCTCAACCTGTCCATCCCGCCGACGGCGCACCCGAACCGCATGGGCGTGCTGGCAGGCGACAACGCCGGCTTCCCGAACGGCCGCCGTCTCGGTGACGACGTCGTCGACATCGAGGAGCAGGCGGTTGCCGGCTTCCTCCAGGGCAAGAAGGTTCCGCTCGGCGACGGTGTCAACGCCGACGCGGACGGCTACCTCGCGCACTTCCCGTACGTGATGACCCCGCACCAGGGCTACACGAACTCGAAGGCGACGGGCTAGGGACCCACGCGACACGGAGGGCCTGCCTCGCAGGCCCTCCGTCCTCCCCCAGGAGTCAAGGAGACATGACAAACAAATTCTTCATCGGACTCGCCTCGCTGATCGGAGCCGGGTTCGTCGCGTTCTTCGGCGGGGCCTTCTCGTCCTCGCCGTCCACGCCGCCCACCGCTCTCGCCGGCTCCCAGTCCGTCCAGGACTTCAAGGCAGGCTTCGCGCTCAACGCCTCGACGGCGGAGCTCGTCGCGAGCCTCCAGTCGTCGCTCTACGTGAAACCGAAGGACGAGCACTCCTGGGCGTTGCTCGGCCTCGCCTACCAGCAGCGCGCCCGCGAGACCGGCGACCCGTCCTACTACACGAAGGCGGACGGGGCGCTCCACCGGGCACTGGCACTCGACTCGAAGGACTACCTGATCTGGAGCGGCCTCGGGTCGCTCGCACTCTCGCGCCACCGCTTCTCCGAAGCGCTCTCGCTCGGCGAGAAGGCACACGCGCTGGCGCCGAAGATCGCCGTCAACTACGGCGTCATCGGCGACGCGCTGATCGAGCTCGGCCGCTATCCGCAGGCGTTCGAGACGTTCAACGAGATGGCGCACATCCAGCCGAGCCTGACCTCGTACGCACGCGTCTCGTACGCACGCGAGCTGCTCGGCAGGACCTCCAGGGCGATCAAGGCGATGAAGCTCGCGATCGACGCTGCCACCGACACGAAGGAGCCGCTCGCCTGGACGCACGTCCAGCTCGGCAAGCTCTACTTCGGCCACGGCCGCTACGACGCCGCCGCCCGCGAGGAGCTGCTCGCGCTCAGGATCTTCCCCGGATATGCGTACGGCCTCGACGCGCTCGCGCAGGCGCGGGCGGCGCAGGGCCGGTACGCGGCCGCGATCGTGCTCGAGCAACAGGCCGTCGACGCGATACCGCTGCCGCAGTACGTCGCCTTCCTCGGCGACCTGTACCGGGTGACGGGTCATCCCGTGCTCGCACGGAGGCAGTACGACCTGATCGGAGCGATCGATCGCCTTCTGCAGACAAACGGCGTCCGCACCGACGTCGACATCGCCCTGTTCCAGGCCGACCACGGCATCCGGCTGCACCAGGCGCTCCTCCGCGCCCGCGTCGGCCGGGCCGAGCGTCCGTCGATCGACGGCGACGACGTGCTCGCCTGGACGCTCTACCGCAACGGCAACTGCGCGGAGGCGCTGACCTACTCGAAGCTCGCGCTCCATCTCGGTACCGAGGACGCGCTCAAGTTCTTCCATCGCGGGATGATCGAGCGCTGCCTCGGCCACACGGCCACGGCGACAACCTGGTTCCGCCGCGCGCTCGCTCTGAACCCGCGCTTCTCCGTCCTGTGGAGCCCGGTCGCGAAGAGGCTCGCGCGATGAAGAAGCTGCTCGCCCTCCTGGCAGCCGTCGCGGCCCTCGCCTTCGTGGCGAGCGCCGCGGCCCACCCGCTCGGCAACTTCACGATCAACCGCTACAGCCGGATCGAGCCCTCGGGCAACCGCCTCTACGTCCTCTACGTGCTGGACATGGCCGAGATCCCCACCTTCCAGGCCAAGCCCGACGTGGACGCGAAGGGCGACGCAGCCTACGGTGCCGCGCTGGCACGCTCGCTTGCCCGCGGCGTCCACGCCACCGTCGGCGGCACCCCGGTTGCGCTGGCCCCGGTCGAGCACGTGCTCGCCTTCCCGCCGGGGCAGGCCGGCCTGCGCACGACCCGGCTCGAGGTGCTGCTCGCTTCGGCGCCTCTCGCCCACGGCGGCACCCTCGTCTATCGCGACCACAACTACGCCGGACGCATCGGCTGGAAGGAGATCGTCGTCGAGGCCGGGTCGGGCGCTCACGTCACGGGCTCGAGCGCACCGTCGAGCTCGCTCTCGCACGAGCTCCTCTCCTATCCCAAGAACCTGCTGCAGAGCCCGCTCGACGTGACCGAGGCGACCGCCCAGGTCTCGCCCGGGTCGGGAGCCGGCTCTCCGCCGACGCTGATCCCGAAGAGCGTGCTCGAGCAGCGCGTCGGCGTCCGTGCCGTCTCCGACGGCGGCTTCGCGTCCCTGATCACGCGCGACCACCTGAGCGTCGGCGTGATCCTGATCTCGCTCGCGGTCGCCCTCTTCTGGGGCGCCGCACACGCGCTCAGCCCGGGCCACGGGAAATCGATCGTCGCCGCCTACCTCGTCGGCCAGCGCGGAACGCCGCGCCACGCCGTCCTGCTCGGCCTCGTCGTGACGATCACCCACACCCTGGGCGTGTTCGGCCTCGGCCTCGTGACGCTGCTCCTGTCGCAGTTCATCGTCCCGGACACGCTCTACCCCTGGCTGAACCTGCTCGCCGGCGTGATGGTCGTGTCGATCGGAGTGTCGGTGCTGCGCTCACGGCTCAGACGACGCCGGCCGCCGGCACACGAGCACCACCACGGCCATGACCACCATCACCACGACGAGCACTCGCATGATCACGGCCACGACCACTCGCACGAGGTGCCGGACAGCCTGTCGATGCGCTCGCTGCTCGCCGTCGGCGTCTCCGGCGGCCTCCTTCCCTGCCCGTCGGCGCTCGTCGTCCTGCTCGCGGCCATCTCGCTGCACCGCGTCGCGTTCGGGCTCGTCCTGATCGTCGCCTTCAGCCTCGGCCTGGCGCTGACGATCACCGGCATCGGCCTCGTCGCCGTGCTCGCCAAGCGGGCCTTCGGTCGCATGAGCATGGAGGGACGCCTGATCCGGCTGCTGCCCGCCGTCAGCGCGCTCGTCATTCTCGTCGCGGGCGCGATCATGACCGCCCGGGCGATCCCGAAAGTCACCTGAGAGGAGCGGCGGATGTCGCTGAAAACACACTCTGGTACGCTCAAACAGCCCTCGTCGTCACGTCCGAGGAACCCCTGAGGAGGCCGGTGGAGAAAGAGCTCATCCACGACCTAGCTGCGGCGTACGCCTTGGACGCACTGAACGATTCCGAGCGGCGCGAGTTCGAGGAGCATCTCGCGGACTGCGAGCAGTGCTCCACGGAGCTCGCGGGGCTCAACGACGCCGCGGCGGCGCTCGCCTACGTGGCGGAGGGCCCGGCGCCGCCCGCCGAGCTGCGCGAGCGGGTGCTCGACCGCGTCCACGAGGAGCGCGCCCCGACGAACGTCGTGACCCTGCGCCGGCGGCGATTCGCGCTGCCTGCCGTCGCCACCTTCGCCGTCGTCGCCGCCGCAGCAGCGATCGTCCTCGGACTTTGGGCATCGAGTCTCTCGAGCTCGCTCGACCAGAAGCGCGCCGCCCTGCAGATCGTCGCCAACCCGGCCTCCAGGCACATGCAGGTCGGGAACGCGAACCAGGTCGTCATCGCCCCGAACGGTCAGGCGGCGCTCGTCTCCGGCCTCTCGCGCGCGCCGCAGGGCAAGACGTACGAGATCTGGGTGATCAGCGGAGGCAAGGCGCATCCGGCCGGCCTGTTCAGCCAGGGTCGAAGCGGCGCTCCCGTCCTGCTTGGACGCCGCGTGCCCAGGGGCGCCCAGATCGGCCTGTCGCTCGAGCGGGCCGGCGGGGCCGCGACACATCCCACCGTCATCCTGTCCGTGTCCCAAGCCGTCTAACCGTGAACCTCAGTGTCCTCCCCGGCGTCGCCCGACGGCCCGCTCCCGGGGGCTACTCCGGCTTCCCGGACGAAGCGCTGCTCGCCCTCGCCGGGCGAGAGGACGAGGAGGCGCTCGCCGAGCTGTACGACCGCTACAGCCGCGTCGCCTACGGGCTGGCACTCCGCGTCGTCCGTGATCCGGCGCTCGCCGAGGACGCGGTGCAGGAGGCGTTCCTGGCCGTGTGGCGGTCCGCCTCCGGCTTCCGCTCCGAGCGCGCGAAGCCGAGCACCTGGATTCTGACCCTCGTCCACCGCCGGGCCGTCGACGTCGTTCGCCGCGAGGAGCGCCGCCGCGCCGCACCGCTCGAGACGGCGGAGGAGCCGGAAGCACTCGGGCACGCAACCGACGAGGAGGTCGAGCTCACCGACCGCCGCCGCCTCGTCCAGCAGGCGCTTCAGCAGCTGCCCGACGATCAGCGCGAGGCGCTCGAGCTCGCGTACTACGGCGGGCTCACGCAGTCCGAGCTGGCGGAGCGGCTGAGCGTCCCGCTCGGCACGATCAAGAGCCGGATGTTCGCCGGCTTACGCCGCCTGCGTGACATCCTCGCCGAAGCCGGCCTCGACGAGCCGCTAGCAGAGCTCTAGCGGGAAAGGCGGCCTGTCGCCGGGAAGTAGGATCGAGGCGGTGATCGACATCGCGACGAATCTGAAGGGCCGGGACTTCACGTCGATCGGACCCTGGTCGCGTGGCGATCTCGAGCAGGTCCTCGACCTGGCCGACGAGCTCAAGGCCGCAAGGGCCGCCGGTGAGCCGACCGACGTGCTCCCGAGCCGCACCGTCGGGCTGATCTTCCAGAAGCCCTCGACCCGGACGCGCGTGTCGTTCGAGGCCGGGGTCGCCGAGCTCGGGAGCACCGCGCTCCACCTCGCGGCCTCCGACCTCCAGCTCGGCCGGGGCGAGCCGATCCGCGATACGGCATACGTCCTCTCGCGCTACCTGGACGCGATCATGATCCGCACCTTCGCCCAGGCCGACGTCGATGCGTTCGCCGAGCACGCCTCGATCCCGATCGTCAACGGGCTGACAGACGAGGAGCACCCGTGCCAGGCGCTCGCCGACGTGATGACCATGCGCGAGCGGTTCGGCCGGCTCGACGGTCTCCGGGTCGCCTACGTCGGGGACGGAAACAACGTCTGCGTCTCGCTCATGGACGCGTGCTCCCGGTTCGCGATCGGGTTCGTGGCGGCGACGCCGGGGGACTACCAGCCGCCGCAGTCCGCCGTCGAGACAGCCCGCGCGGCCGCCGAGCGGTCGGGCGGCTCGGTCGAGGTCGTGTCCGACGCCGCCGAGGCCGTGACAGGTTCGGACGTCGTGTACACCGACGTGTGGACGAGCATGGGACAGGAGGCGGAGCGGTCGGCGCGGGTGCACGCCCTGGGCTCGTACTCGGTCACGCCGAGCCTGCTCGACCTCGCATCGCCGGGCGTGATCGTGCTCCACTGCCTGCCGGCGCACGTCGGCGAGGAGATCGCGGAGGAGGTCCTCTACGGGCCTCGCTCTGCCGTCTGGGACCAGGCCGAGAACAGGCTCCACGCGCAGAAGGCGCTCCTGGCGCTGATCGTTCCGTAAACCGGTGACCCGGCGCTCGTTCGACGAGTCGGTGCGGAGAGCACTCGACTCGCTGCCACCACAGATCGCCGAGCGACTCCGGAACGTGGCCGTCGTCGTCGAGGAGGAAGACCCTGACGAGCCCGATCTGTTCGGGCTGTTCCGCGAGGAGCCCTACATGCCTGCGACGATCACTATCTACCGCCGGGCGCTGCAGGCGTCGTTCCCCGAGCCGGACGAGCTCGAACGGGAGATCCGGATCACGGTGCTCCACGAGCTCGGCCACTACTTCGGCATGGAAGAGGACGGGCTCGCCGACCTGGGGTACGACTGATGCTCGAGGCGCTCGAGATCGCGGCAGGGATGGTCGCGGCGATCGTGCTGCTCGCCTACTTCTTCGGCCGCTGGTCGGACTAGTCGCGGTCGAGCGTCTAGTGGTGCTCGTTCTCGGACCCGGCGCCGACGCCGGCGACGACCGTCTCCTGTGAGCGCTCGTGCAGCCGTTCCCGGCCGCGACGCACAGCGGTCAGGAACTTCTCGAGGTTGACCTCGAGCGTCGACAGGATGCTGTCGGCCCAGTCCTCCATCTCGAGCTTCGTCTCGCGTGCCTGGCGGCGGGCGTCGTCGGTGATCTCCTGGGCCTGGCGCTCGGCGAGCTTGACGATCTCCGTCTGCGAGGCCTCCCGGATCGCCTGCTCGCGTGCCTCGCCGAGCATCCGATCGCATTCCCGCTTCGCCTCGGCGAGCATCTCCTGCCGCTCCTTGACGATCCAGCGTGCCTGCTTGATCTCGTCGGGGATCGTGGCCCGCATCTGGTCGAGGATCTCGTAGATCTCCTCGCGGTCGATCCGCACCTGGTCCGTGAGCGGGACGGCCTTGGCGTTGTGCACCAGGTCGTCGAGCTTGTCGATGAAAACGAGTACGTCCATGGGCTTCAGTCTACTCGCGGGGGCTGACGGGGGCTCCGGGTCGCGCCTCCGGGTAGAGCTCGCGGAAGCGCCTGGCGACCGCGGGCGGCACGAGCTGGTCGACGTCGCCGCCGAAGGAGGCGATCTCCTTGACGCCGCTCGACGAGACGAAGCTGTACTGCGGGCTGGCCATCACGTACATGGTCTCGATGTCGGGTGCGAGCAGCCGGTTCAGGTGGTTCATCTGGAACTCCCACTCGAAGTCGGAGGTCACGCGCAGGCCCTTGACCATCGTCTTCGCGCCCCAGCGCCTGGCGAACTCGACGACGAGCTCGGCGAAGACGTCGACCTCGACGTTGTCGGCGCCGTCCCCGTCGGCCAGCGCTGTGCGGATGAACTCGACGCGCTCCTCGACGGTGAACATCGTCTCCTTGTGCTGCGGGTCCCGCACCACGCCGACGACGACGCGGTCGAAGATCTCGGCCGTCCGGCGGATCACGTCCAGATGGCCGTTCGTGACCGGGTCGTAGGCTCCCGGGCAGATCGCGGTGACGGGGTGACTCGAGCTCATGCGCCCGCCTCGAAGAGCGTCACGCGCGCGGATCCGTACCGGCGGCTCGTGCGCAGCCCCAGCGTCTCGACCTGCGGCTCGGTCGCGGCACCGGACTCGACGACGGCCAGCCCGTGCTCGGCCAGGACGGCGGGGAGGTAGACGGCGAGTCGCATGGCGACGGATTCAACCATGTCGTACGGGGGATCGATGAGGATCAGCTCGAAACGGCGCCGCTCGGCGGCCAGGAAGCGGAGCACGTCCCGGCAGACGATCTCGGCGCCCTGGAGGCCGAGCTTGGTCAGGTTGCGCTGAACCGCGCGGCAGGCCTCGCGGTCGGAATCGACGAAGACCGCGCTCTCCGCGCCGCGTGAAAGGGCCTCGAGCCCCATCGCCCCCGAGCCGGCGTAGAGGTCGAGCACCGCGGCACCGTCGACCGGGCCGATCAGGTTGAACGCGGCCTCGCGAACCCGGTCGGACGTCGGCCGCGTGTCGAGCCCCTTCGGCGCGAAGATGCGCGCGCCCCTGTTCGTGCCGGCGATGATCCGCACGCGTTCAGCCTAGTCCCGGCCGGGGAACGACCACTGGTCATGGCTCGGAGCGACACGGGGTCAGGCCACCGACGGCACCTCGGCGAAGGCGCGCTCGGCCTCGTCGGCCAGCGGGCCCTCGTAGTCGACCAGCGCGGCCGCGTCCTCGCGGGCCAGCTCGAGCAGCGGCCGGTCGGCGACGAGGCGCGCGAAGCGGAAATCGGTCAGCCCGGACTGGCGCGTCCCTAGCAGCTGTCCCGCGCCGCGCAGCTCCAGATCACGCTCTGCGAGCGCGAAGCCGTCGGTCGAGTCGACGAGCGCCTGCAGCCGCTCCTGCGCGATCTCGGTCAGCTCCTCGCGCGGACGCGAGACGAGCAGGCAGTACGACTGCTCGGCCCCCCGTCCGACACGCCCGCGGAGCTGGTGGAGCTGCGCCAGCCCGAAGCGGTCGGCCTCCTGGACGATCATGATCGTCGCGTTCGGGACGTCGACGCCCACCTCGATCACGGTCGTCGCGACGAGCACGTCGAGCTCGCGCGCCTTGAAGGAGCGCATCAGCTCACGCCGCTCGGCAGGCCGCAGCCGCCCGTGCAGGAGGCCGACCCGGTACCCACGGAGCTCTCCGTGGCGCAGCCGCTCGGCCTCCACCTCTGCGGCTCGCGCGACCGACGTCTCCGACTCCTCGATCAGCGGGCAGACGACGTAGGCCTGCCGGCCCTCGTCGAGATGGCGCCGCAGCCGCCGGTAGGCCTCTGACGAGCGTTCGGCGCCGACCCAGGCGGTCACGATCGGCTTCCGGTCGGCGGGTGGGCGGGCGATCTCGGTGACGTTCAGGTCGCCGTAGACGGTCAGCGCGAGCGTCCGCGGGATCGGTGTGGCCGTCATGTGCAGGACGTGCGGCGTTCGGCCCGCGACGAGGGCGCGCCTCTGCTCGACGCCGAACCGATGCTGCTCGTCGACCACGGCGACTCCCACATCGCCGAGGTCGACGCCCTCCTGGATCAGCGCATGGGTGCCGACGAGGATGCTCGCGCCGGCCGCCAGCCCCCGGTCGCGCTTGCCGACCGAGCTGGTCAGCAGCCCCACCGTCACGCCTATCTCGGAGCAGTAGCTCTCGAGCGTCAGGAAGTGCTGCTCCGCGAGCGTCTCGGTGGGAGCCATCAACACGCCTAGCCGGCCGGACTCGACGGCACGAAGCAGCGCGTAGAGCGCCACGACCGTCTTGCCGGATCCGACGTCGCCCTGTAGCAGCCGCTCCATCGGGACGGGCCGGGCGAGATCGGCGTCGATCTCGGCCACGGCACGCTCCTGGTCGAGCGTCAGACGGAACGGCAGGATCCCGCGATAGCGCACGACGAGCTCCCCGGCGGGCTCGAGCGCCGGCGCCACATCCGCGGCCCGCTCCGCCCGCCTGCGGGCGAGACCGAGCTGCAGCACGAGCAGCTCGTCGAAGGCGAGCCGGGAGCGCGCTCTCTCGGCCTCGGCAAGCGACGACGGCCGGTGCAGCGCGTGGAGCGCGTCGGCCTTGAGCGGCAGGGCACGCCGTGCCTTGAGGTCGGCGGGCAGGAGATCCGGGAAGTCGCCGACCGACCCCAGCGCGGCGCCCACCAGCTCGCGGAGCTTTTTCGGTGAGACATCCTCGCTCGCGTGATACACGGGAACGAGATGCTCGGATTCGACGGCATCGCAGGCCTCGTGCGAGCGGACGGCGAACGTCCCGCGTCGCACGGTGCCGATCAGCCGAACACGCGCTCCGGGCTGCAACTGGTCGGCCACCCACGGCTGGTTGAACCAGGTGGCGCGGATCGACCCGGTCTCGTCGGAGACGGTCGCTTCGACGATCGTCAGCCTCGCGCGCGGCCTCCGCTTCGACATCCGGCCGATCTCGACCTCGATCGCCACCTCGTCGTCCTCGCCGAACAGGCTCGAGATCGTGCCGGCACCGACGTGGCGGAACGGGGCGTTCAGGAGCAGATCGCCGACGGTGCGGAGCCCGAGCTTCTCGAGCTTGCGGCGGATCGTCGGGCCAACACCGGGCAGCACGTCGACCGGGCGTTCGAGACGCTCGGGGTGCGGCACGAGACGCGGCCGTTCCCAGGAAGACGGCCGGTCGAGGGAGGAAAAGCCTCTCGGCGACACAGGCGGAACGGGGTGCGTCTCGGGGTTCATCCCTCAGTTATACGAGGGCGGATCGGACGGCGATTGCGATTGACAAACCGCCGCGATCGACAACCTCACGATCGCGCTTCCGCAGATCCCCTTTTGGGTAGCAAGCGGTTCAGAACGAGGTCGAGAGGGCCTCTAGAGGGCCTTCTCGACCTTGCCGGCCTTGAGGCAGCGCGTGCAGACGTAGGCGCGAGTCGCCTTTCCGTCCAGCAGGACGCGCACGCGCTGGAGGTTCGGGTCGAACCGGCGCTTCGTGGCCACCATCGAGTGGCTCCGGTTGTTGCCGAACCCCGGCTTCTTGCCACAGATTGCGCAGATCTTGGACATCGGCCGACCAGTGTAACCGGTAGGGCTAGCCGGAGCGCGCAGCACGGGTGCGGACCTGGGTGAACAGGTCAGCCATCTCGAGTGCGGCCCGCGCCGCGTCGGCGCCCCTGCCCACCCGCGCCTCCGCCTGCTCCTTCGTCTCGCAGGTCAGCAATCCGAACGAGACGGGCACTCCGGTCTCGATCGCGGCCAGCTGCAGCCCGCTGGCCGCCTCGCCGGCGACGTAGTCGAAGTGCGGCGTCTCGCCGCGGATCACGCAACCGAGCGCGACGACGCACGAGAAGCGACGCGTCTTTGCGAGCGCCATCGCCGCGAGCGGCAGCTCGAATGCGCCCGGCACGGGCACGACCGTGATCGACTCCTTCGTCACGTGGGCCTCGGTGAGCGCGTCGAGCGCGCTCTCGAGCAGGCTGTTCGTGACGTCGGCGTTGAAACGGCTGACCACGACGGCGACCGTGCGGCGAAAGCCGTTCGGCCCTCCTTCGAGCACTTCGGGGCCTTCCGGAATGTGGAGGTCGCCGGGCGCGTGCTCCTCGGGCGGCTCTGCCGCTCCGGCCGCCGGCGCCAACGGCTCGACCGGCGGCGCTTCGGCCGGCACAGCTTCGGCAGGCACAGCTTCGGCTGGCAGAGCTTCGGCAGGCACAGCTTCGGCAGGCAGCAGCCTCTGCCTCTGGTTCCGCCTCTGCCTCGGGCTCAGGCGCGTCCTCGGCCGGCTCCGGCTCCGGCTCGGAGGCTGCAACCGGCTCCGACTCGGGCTCCGGGTCCGCCTCGACGGCAGCCGCGGGGAGCGCCTCATCGAGCCGGAAGGGCAGGTCGGGGTCCGGATCCAGGTCGTGCTCCTCGCGCTCGTGCTGCTCGAGGTCGAACGGAGCATCCGTCGACTCCGGGGGCTGCACCGGTGGCGGCGCCGACTCGCGGAACGGCCAGTCGCCCGTGTCCTCGAACGGGTTGTAGGTGCCGGGGCGGTCGCGGTCAGTCATCCGTCTTCTCGAACTTCAGGTCCTGGTGGTGGAGCCTATGCCCAAGCTTGTCACGCTTGGCGGCCAGATAGCCACGGTTCTCCTCGTTCGGCGGCACCTCGATCGCCACCTGCTCGACGACCGTCAGCCCGAACCCCTCGATGCCGGTGAGCTTGCGCGGGTTGTTGGTGAGGATCCGGATCGTCGTCAGCCCGAGCTCGGAGAGAATCTGGTTGCCGATCGCGTAGTCGCGCGCGTCGGCCGGGAAACCGAGCTCCAGGTTCGCCTCCACGGTGTCGAGCCCCTGCTCCTGGAGCTCGTAGGCCCGCAGCTTGTTCAGCAGGCCGATGCCGCGGCCCTCCTGCGCCATGTACAGGAGCACGCCCTCGTCCTCGGCGCCGATCCGGCGGAGCGCGAGCTCGAGCTGCTCGCCGCAGTCGCACCGCATCGAGTGGAACACGTCGCCGGTCAGGCATTCGGAGTGGACGCGGACGAGCACGTTCTCGCGCCTTTCGACCTCACCGCGGACGAGCGCGACGTGGGTCTTGCCTGTCAGGGTCTCGCG
Source organism: uncultured Actinomycetes bacterium (assembly GCA_963742925.1). Taxonomy (GTDB): domain Bacteria; phylum Actinomycetota; class Thermoleophilia; order Gaiellales; family Gaiellaceae; genus PALSA-612. The sequence continues at coordinate 110,525 of CAVUNV010000003.1, forward strand.
GAAGGCAACGGCTTTGAACTCGCCGTAGTCGGTCGGCAGCCGCACCGTCGCTGTTCGCTCCACGAGCCGCTCGTGACGGCGCCGGTACTCGACGAGCTGGGCGACGGTGATCATCCGCAGACCGTGGCGCGCGCAGAACGGCGCCAGATCGGGGACGCGGGCCATCGTGCCGTCGTCGTTCATGATCTCGCAGACGACGCCGGCAGGCGTCAGGCCGGCCAGACGGGCCAGGTCGACGGCAGCCTCGGTCTGGCCGATCCGTTCCAGAACGCCGCCGGGCTTGGCGCGCAGCGGGAAGACATGGCCCGGCTGGACGAGGTCGCCCGGGCGGGTCAGCGGGTTGATCGCGACCTGGATCGTGTGCGAGCGGTCGGCGGCCGAGATGCCGGTCGTCACGCCCTCGCGCGCCTCGATCGAGACCGTGAAGGCCGTGCCGAGCGGAGCTTCGTTGCGCTCCGTCATCGGGCGCAGAGCGAGTTCGTCGGCGCGCTCCTCCGTGAGCGACAGGCAGATGAGGCCGCGCGCGTGCGTGGCCATGAAGTTGATCGCCTCGGGGGTCGCGAACTGGGCGGCGATGACGAGATCGCCCTCGTTCTCGCGGTCGGGATCGTCCACGACGACGACGAACTTCCCCTGGCGGACGTCGTCGAGCGCCTCCTCGAGAGGCGAGAACGGCGAGATCGAGGTCTCGGCAAGCGCCGTCATCACCTCGAATCGTAGCCGTGGACGGAGCTCAGTCCCTGTCCACGAGGCGCTCGACGAACTTGGCGAGCACGTCCGCCTCGAGGTTCACCTCGTCGCCGGGCGAGAGACCGGCGAGCGTCGTCTCGGAGAGCGTGTGGGGAATCAGCGCAACGGCGAAGCCGTCCTCGTCGATCTCGGTGATCGTGAGCGCCACGCCGTCGACAGCGATCGAGCCCTTCTCGACGCAGTAGCACAGCACCTCGGCGGGGGCGTCGAACCGGACCAGCCGTCCCTCGCCGTCCGGCTCGACGGAGCGCAGGTGCCCGACCGCGTCGACGTGCCCCTGCACGTAGTGGCCTCCGAGCGGCTCTCCGGCACGGAGCGCCGGCTCGACGTTGACGGCCGAGCCGGGCTCGAGCCGCCCGAGCGAGCTGCGTCGGAGCGTCTCGGCCACGACGTCGAACTCGAGCTCGTCGCCCGCGACCGCGACAACGGTCAGGCAGACCCCCGAGATCGCGACCGAGTCGCCGACGGCGGCCTGGGACGCGGCCCGGGGAGCGGCGACGCGAAGACGCATGGCGTCGTCGCCGCCGTCGATCGAGACGACCGTCCCCCTCTCCCGCACGATGCCGGTGAACACCGAGACAGCGTACTGACACGCCGATGCGGACCTGGCCCCGTGCCAGAACAGGGCCAATCACCGCTACGGAGAGGTGCCAGAGCAGGGTCAGACCCTGCTACGGAGAGGTGCCAGAGCAGGGTCAGACCCTGTTAAGGAGCGGCGTCAGACCCGCTCAGCCGAGCGCGACCGCTTCGAGCGTCTCGCGGACCATCATCTCGAGCTCGCCGCGCGTGCCTTCCGGCGCGTCTTCGAGCTCGGTGAGCAGCTCCTCGACCGCCTCTGCCTGCTCCGGCCCGAGCCCCGAGACGCCGATCGAGCGCAGCCGCGTCCGCAACTCGGCGTTCCCGAGGTGGAACGCCAGCCAGTGCGAAAGCGCGCTGACGATCTCGTCCTCGGGACGGGCGACGGGTAGAGGCTCAGGGCTCATGGACATAGGCGCTCAGGAGGACATCTTCGCCGATCGGTTCGGAGGTCAGGCGCGACAAGGAGATCGCCGCGGGGAGATCGCCGAGCATCCTCGGGCCTGCGCCGGCCAGCGTCGGCGCGACGAAGACGAGAAGCCTGTCGACGAGATCCTCGGCGAGGAACGCCGCAGCGAGCGTCGGCCCGCCCTCCAGGAGCAGCGACTGAACGCCTTCTCCTGCCAGCCGCCGGAGCTCGTCGGCGATCGGCCCGGTGCGGAGCTCGAGCTCGCAGCCCGCCGGCAGCGGCCCGCGGCCGAACGCCAGCCTCCGCGGTTGCCGCGCCGCGTCGACGCCGCGTACGTCGAGCCGCGGATCGTCGGCGCGGACCGTCCCCATCCCGACCGCGACCGCGTCCGACCGCGCGCGCAGCTCGTGGACACGTCGACGGCTCTCCTCTCCCGACACCCAGCGCGACCCCGGGACGGTGACCCGCCCGTCCAGCGTGACGGCGACCTTCCAGGTCACGAACGGCCTGCCGCGCGTGACCCAGGTCCGCCAGGCCTCCGTCTGAGCGCGCGCCACGAACGAGTCGGCGATCTCGACCTCGACGCCGCCCTCGCCGAGCCGCTCGACCCCGCCCGCCGCCTCCGGGTTCGGATCGCGTGAGCCGGCGACGACCCGCACGACGCCCGCAGCCACGATCGCGTCCGCGCACGGCGGCGTCGTGCCGTGATGGGCACAGGGCTCCATCGTCACGTAGAGCGTCGACCCCCGCGCGGCATCGCCTGCGGCCGCGAGAGCGACGATCTCGCCGTGCCGCCCGTCCGCCTCGGTCGAGCCCTCGCCGACGACCTGGCCGTCGCGGACGACCACAGCGCCGACGTCGGGCTTCGGATGGGCACGACCGCGCGTTGCCTCGGCAAGCTCCAGGGCGCGCTGCAGGTAGTCGGTCACGCCGGCAATCGTAGGCGGGCGACGAAAAACCCCGACGTGCCGTGGACGTGCGGCAGCGTGAGCAGGAACGCGGGCCGCCGCGGGTGCCGGAAGGCGGGCCAGTCGGCGCCGAGATCGTCCACCTCCAGGCCAGAGGCGTCGACGACGGCCTCGCACTCGTCGGCGTTCAGGGTGCAGACCGAGTAGACGATCTTCCCGCCGGGCCTGACCCGTTCTGCGGCCGCGCGGAGCAGCGCGAGCTGCAGATCGGGGAGCGGCTTGGCGCGCCAGCGGAGGTCCGGCCGTCCGTTGAGGACGCCGAGCCCCGAGCAGGGCGCGTCGACGAGGGCGTCGGTCGAACCCGGCCAGCTCCGCGGGGAGCTCGAGCGCGTCGGCGTGGACGACGCGGACGTTCGCCGCGCCGAGGCGGGCGACGTTCGCCGCCAGCTCGCGGGCGCGGCCCTCGTGCTTCTCGACGGCCACGACCTCGCCCGCGAGCTGTGTGGCCTTGCCGCCCGGGGCCGCGCAGAGATCGAGCGTCCGCTCACTCGCCGAGGAGCCGACGGCGAGCCCGGCGAGCTGCGACCCGCGACTCTGCGGCCAGATGCGGCCCTCGTCGAGGGCGCGCTCGTCGACGCGGGCGACACGGAAGGCGCCCGGCACGTCGGTCGGCTCACCGTCGATCTCGCCCCGGACGAGACGGACGACCGTCTCGGGCGGCTCGTTCTGGGCACGCATCAGCGCGAGCGCCGTCTCGCGACCGAAGTCACGCTCGAACAGCTCGGCGATCCAGTCGGGATAGGACAGCTTCAACGGGCCGTCCGGCAGCCCCTCGAGCAGATCGCGGAGGCCGACCGTGAGGCGACGCATGACGGCGTTCGTGAAGGCAACGGCCCGCTCGAGCCGGGCGGCGCGGACCAGCTCGACCGTCTCGTTGACCGCCGCGTGCCGGGCGACACCGGACAGATATGCGAGCTGGTAGGCGCCGATCCGAAGAGCGGCGCGGACGGGCGGATCGAGCTTCGCCACCGGACGGCGGGCGAGAGTCTCGATGCCGTGGTCGAGCGCCCGGACGCGTTGGACGGTTCCGTAGGCGATCTGCTGCGCGAAGGCGCGCTCTCTCGGGTCGAGACGGGCCGCCGCCGTCGCGAAGGCCCGGTCGGCGTAGGCGTCCTCCTCGAAGACCCGCATGACGACCTCGTAGGCTGCGCGCCGGGCCGGAGTGACCGACATCAACGCAACCCGCGGAGCCAGGCGGCGTAGTCCATGCGGCGGCCGCCCTCGGGCTGCACCTCGAGCGGCTCGAACGAGCCGTCCGCGGCGACGCGCGCCCGCCAGACCGTGACGGCCCGCCCCTGCAGCTCCGCGCGCGCGCCTATGTGCGGCGAGAGCGCCCGCACCTGCAGGACGAGCTCCCCGGCGGGCCGGGAGAGGTCGAGCCGCCGGTCGGCCGCGGCGATCTTCTCGGCATACGTGGCTCCCTGATCCGGCTGGGGGGCGAACTGGTCAGGAAGCGGGTCGAGCAAGCGCGCAGCGACCTCGGCGGCACGCACGTAGACGGCACCGGCGTCGTCGTCCGGGCCGATCGCGAACGGTTCCTGCGCGCCGATCGGACCGGAGTCCAGCGCCTCGACGAGCTTGATGATCGTCACGCCCGTCTCGTCATCGCCGGCCATGATCGCGCGCTCGACGGGCGCCGCACCGCGCCACCGGGGAAGGAGCGACGGATGGACGTTCAGCCACAGGTGGCGTTCGAGCAGGACAGGCGGGACGAGCAGGCCGTAGGCGACGGCCACGATCGTGTCTGCCGGCAGGTCGACCGAGGCATCGAGACGGTCTGGCTGCAGAACCGGCACGCCGAGGCGCTCGGCGGTGAGCTTTGCCGGCGGCGGGGCCACCCGGCGACCGCGACCGCGCGGGCGGTCCGGTCGTGTCAGGAGGAAGGCGAGCTCGTGACGCGAGGCGAGCCGTTCGAGCACGTCCGCGCCGAACGGCGCCGTCGCCGCGACGCCGATTCGCGCCATGTCAGGCGCGGCCGACGAGAGCAGGCTGCGGACGGAGCGCGGCGAGCGCCTCCCGGCGCGCCTCGTCCGTCGTCCGGTCGATGATCAGGACGCCGTCGAGGTGGTCGAGCTCGTGCTGGACGACGCGGGCGTCGAGCTCTTCGAGCTCGACCCGGACCGGCGCTCCCGACAGGTCCTGGGCCTCGAGGGTAAGCCTCGTCGCCCGCGCGACCGGCACGAGCACGCCCTGCAGCGACAGGCAGCCCTCGTCCTCCGTCGCCTGCTCCTCCGCGACGGAGGCGACGACGGGGTTCACGAACGTCCGCGCGCCCGACTCGTCGTCCCTGTCGCCGAGCCGGCAGACGAACAGTCGCCGCAGAGTCCCGACCTGGGTCGCGGCCAGGCCGATCCCGTTCGCCTCCATCATCAGGCGGTGCATGCGCTCGGCCAACGCGCGGAGGTCGTCGTCGAACTCCTCCACTGCGGCCGCATGGAGGCGCAGGGCAGGGTCCGGATACTGCCGGATCTGGGCCAGCGCGAGACGCCGTCGCGCTTCGCGCTCCGGATCTCGCTCGGCGCCCTCGTCCTCGACGACCTGTCCGTGCTCCTCTGACATCGGATCTAGTGTAATTCGGGCGTCTCTAGAGGTTCTGGGGGTCGACGTCGACGACGGCTGCCAGGCCGGCGCGGCGCATCGCCGGAGTCGCCGCCGCGAGCAGTCGCGCGGCCGCCGACGCCACGCGCCGGGGCTCGTCCGTCTTCGCGATCAGCTGCGAGCGGTGACGGCCACGGAGGCGGAGCAGCGGCGCCGGGCCGACCACGTCGCAGTCGCCGAGCCCACCGCGAACCTCCTCCAGGAGCCGACGCGGATCCTCGGGTCCCGGCCCGGAGACGAGCACGCGCACGACGTGGCGGTACGGCGGATAGCCGAGCTCCTCCCGCCGGCGCAGCTCGTCGGCCAGGAACCCCGGCACGTCGTGGCGGGCGGCGAAGAGGACGGCGCGCGAGTCGGGCTGGAAGGTCTGCACGATCACGCGCCCCGGGGCGGTGCGGCCGCTCCGGCCGGCGAGCTGCGTCACGAGCTGGAAGGTGCGCTCCTCCGCCCGGAAGTCGGGCATCGCGAGCCCGGTGTCGGCATCCACCACGGCCGCGAGCGAGACGTCGCCGAAGTGATGCCCCTTCGCGACCATCTGGGTGCCGAGCAGCACCGCGCGGTCGGCCCGAGAGAATCGTTCGAGCGCCTCCTGGAGCGCCGCCGGCCGCGCGGTGGTGTCCGAGTCGAGGCGGATCCGCTCGAGCTCCGGCACGTGCTTCTCCAGCTCCCGCTCGAGCCGCTGCGTGCCGGCGCCGATGCGGGCCAGCTCCGGCGAGCCGCACGCCGGGCAGAGCTCGGGAGCCGCTTCCTCGTAGCCGCAGTGGTGGCAGCGCAGCGAGCCGTCGCCGTGCAGCACGAGCGCGACGTCGCAGCTCGCACAGCGGCGGGTCTCGCCGCAGGTACGGCAGTGCAGCGCCGGCACCAGCCCGCGGCGGTTCAGGAGCAGGATCGCCTTCCCCCCGTCCCGCGCAACGTCGGCGAGCGCGGCGAGGAGCGGCGCCGAGAGCGGATAGCCGCGCTCGCGGCGCATGTCGACCACGGTCACGGGCGGCAGGACGGCGCCGAGCCGGCCGCCGAGCTCGAGCCGCTCGAGCCGGGCCCAGCTCTCGGGGCGCGGGGTCGCAGAGCCGTACAGGGCGACCGCTCCCTCGAGCGCGGCCCGCTTGGCGGCGACCGTCCGGGCGTCGTAGCGCGGATCCGATTCCTGCTTGTAGGAGGGGTCGTGCTCCTCGTCGACACAGACGAGGCCGAGCCGGGGAAGGGGCGCGAACACGGCCGAGCGCGCTCCGACGACGACCGGCGCCTCGCCCGCGGCGATCCGCTCGCGCTCGTCGCGGCGCTCGGCCTCGGAAAGGCCGGAATGGAGGACGGCGACACGCTCCCCGAAGCGGGCGCGGAAGCGACCGAGCGTCTGGGGGGTCAGTGCGATCTCCGGGACGAGCACGATCGCACCGCGGCCCCGCTCGAGCGTCGCCGCGCAGGCCTGGAGGTACACCTCGGTCTTGCCGCTGCCGGTCGCCCCGTAGAGCAGGAAGTGCCCCCCGCCCGCGTCGACGGCGGCCGCGATCCGCGCGAGCGCCGCGCGCTGCGGCTCGCTCAGCGACAGGGGCTCCGCCTCGCCGCCGAACGCGTAGTCGCGGCTCGGCCGTCGCATCTCTCCCCGGCGGGCCGGCTTCGCAGGTGCGATCAGCGCGAGCGCCCGGGCCGGCGTGGAGCCGTAGTAGTCCGCCGTCCACAGCGCGAGGTCGACGAGTGCCGGCGGGAGCGTGTCGAGGACGCGTCCTGCTGCGATCGGCTCGACGCCGTCCGGCGGCGCGTCCTCGAGCCCGACGACGACGCCGCGCCGTTTGGCGGCGCCGAACTGAACCGAGAGCACGTCGCCCTTGCCGATCTCCGCACCGACCTCGTACGTGAACGGGCGCGCGAGCGACCGGGCCGAGACGAGCGGATAGACGGATGCGTACGCCACCCGTCGAGCCTAGCCCCCGCCCCGGGGGAGGCCGGTCAGGCGGTGACGGGCCTGGGCCTGCGCAGGAAGAAGTAGAGCGTCGGCACGGCCAGCGCCAGGAACGCGACGACCAGCAGGAGGTTCGACTCGGGCAGCGCACCCGCCTCGGAGAGCTCCTTGAGGCCCTGGGCAAGCAGCCAGCCGGCGAAGCAGAGCAGGAGCACGCTCGTGACCTGGAAGAAGCGGCGCAGGTCGAGGTGCGCGGCGCCGCGATAGAACAGGTACCCGAGCGACAGGGCCACCGCCATTCCGATCGTGGCGCTCGTCGTCGCGACGGCTCGATTCGATCCGGTGACGGTGCTGAACAGGAACAGCGCCGTCTCGACGCCCTCGCGTAACACGCCGACGAACGCGATCGCCATGAGCGCGAACGTCGAGCCTGTCGCAAGCGCGCTCTCCACCTGGGTTTCGAGCTCGCGCCGGATCGAGCGCGCCTGACGGCGCATCCAGAAGATCATCCAGGTCAAGAGCCCGGCGGCGGTCAGCATCGTGACCGCCTCGAACACCTTCTCCGATGTCCCCTTCAGCTCCGCCCCGACCGCGAACAACAGGGCTCCGACGGCGATGCTGATACCGGCGGCGATACCGGCCCCGAGCCAGACGGGCCAGAACGCGTCGCGGCGGCCGGTGCGCTTCAGGAAGGCGAGGACGATGCCGACGACGAGCGACGCCTCGAATCCCTCCCGCAGCATGATGAGTCCCGCCCCCACGTGTAAGGGAGACCTTACAGCAGCACTTTGGTGTAAGGCAAGCCTTACAGCGAAGAGGCGAAAGCTATAGTCGGAGCCGATGGCGGGACATTCGGTCGACGACTATCTGGAGACGATCTACTTCCTCGCCTTCCCGATCGGCGAGTACCAGCCGGCGACCGGCTCGGCGGCGATCGCCTCCCGGGTGGCAGAGATGCTCGGCGTCTCGCGGGCATCCGCCGGGGAGATGCTGAAGCGGCTCGAGGCGGACGGTCTGGTCGAGCGCGGCGAGCAGAAGGAGGCGATCCTGACGCCGCTCGGCATCGAACGCGCGCAGCGGGTCGTCCGCAAGCACCGGATCATCGAGCGCTTCCTGACGGACTTCATGGGCTATACCGCCGCCGAGTCGCACGTCCAGGCCGACGAGCTCGGGGACACGTTCACGGACGAGATGATCGAGCGCATCGACGACCGGCTCGGCCATCCGGATCGCTGCCCGCACGGCTGGCCCGTCGATCCCGACTTCGAGCAGTCCGAGAACCGCGAGCTGGTGGCGCTCTCCGACCTCCGGGCAGGCGATCGAGCGACCGTCGTCAGGCTCGCCGAGCACGACGGCGACCTCCTGCACTGGTTCTACGAGGAAGGCTTCGCCCCGGGGACGGAGGTCGTGGTCACCGAAGCCGGCAGCGGCGCGATGTCGGTGACCGCCGGTGGCGAGCCCCGCTCGATCGAGGACAAGCAGGCCTCCGGACTGTTCGTCCGCCGAGCGGCCTAGCTCAGGCCGGCGCTTCGGCGGGAGCGGCGAGACCGGCCGCGGCGCGCAGGGCGGCCGCCTTGTCCGTCTTCTCCCAGGTGAAGTCGTGGTCATCGCGGCCGAAGTGGCCGTACGCCGCCGTCTTCGCATAGATGGGACGCCTGAGGTCGAGGTCGCGGATGATCGCCGCCGGCCGGAGGTCGAAGTGCTCGCGAACGAGCGCCTCGAGCCGCGTCGTCGTCATCCCCTCGATCTCGGTGCCGAAGCAGTCGACCTCGATCGACATCGGGTGCGAGACCCCGATCGCGTAGGCGATCTGCAGCTCGCACCGGTCGGCGAGCCCGGCCGCGACTATGTTCTTCGCCGCATAGCGCGCCGCATAGGCGGCCGAGCGGTCGACCTTGGTGGGGTCCTTGCCCGAGAACGCTCCGCCGCCGTGGCGGGCCGATCCGCCATAGGTGTCGACGATGATCTTGCGCCCCGTGAGGCCCGTGTCCCCCATCGGCCCGCCCTTGACGAAGCGGCCTGTCGGGTTGACGAGCACGAAGTCGCGCTCGCTGAGGCGGCGCTCGTCGTAGAGGTCATGCGGGAGGATCGGATGCAGGACGTGCTCGATGACGTCCGGCTTCAGCAGGCTCTCGCAGTCGAGGCCCTCGCGGTGCTGGGTGGAGACGAGCACGCGCTCGATCTCGACCGGCCGCTGCCGGCCGTGTTCGTCGACCTCGTAGCGGACGGTGACCTGCGCCTTGCCGTCCGGCCGCAGATAGGGAAGCACGTCGGCCTTGCGCACCTCGGCGACCCGCTTGCAGATCCTGTGCGCGAGCGTGATCGGCAGCGGCATCAGCTCGTCCGTTTCGCGGCACGCGTAGCCGAACATCATCCCCTGGTCGCCTGCGCCGGTGCGGTCGAGCGGGTCGTCGTCGCCGGGATCGTGCTGAACCTCGTAGGCCGTGTTCACGCCCTGGGCGATGTCCGCCGACTGTTCGTGGATCGCGACGATCACACCGCAGGTTTCCGCGTCGAAGCCGTACTTGGCGCGGTCGTAGCCGATCTCCCGCACCTTTTTCCGAACGAGCGTCGGGATGTCGACGTATGTCTTCGTGGAGATCTCGCCTGCGACCACGACCAGGCCCGTCGTCACGAGCGTCTCGCAGGCGACGCGGCCGTCCGGGTCGTCGGCGAGGACGGCGTCGAGGACGGCGTCCGAAACCTGGTCGGCGACCTTGTCGGGATGCCCCTCGGTGACCGACTCTGACGTGAAGGAGAAGCTGTGCGCGGCCATCTCTGCGCGGAAGGCTACCCAAGCGCCGGGGTCGCCCCGCCGGCTCCCTCGAGGCCGCGGGGCAGGCGGCTATTCGCCCTTCGGGCGGCGTCCCATCAGCGAGGCGATCAGCTCGTGGAGGCTCTGGCCCTCGAGGACGCCGCAGACGGCCTCCGTGATCGGCAGCTCGATCCCGAGCCGGTGCGAGAGGTCGCGGAGGACCGGCGCGGTCGTCAGGCCCTCGACGACCTGGCCGATCTCGGCCGCCGCCTCGACCGGCGTCGAGCCACGCGCGATCAGCTCGCCGGCACGGCGGTTCCGCCCGAGGCGACTCCAGCAGGTGACCATCAGGTCGCCCATTCCCGCCAGCCCGGCGAACGTCTCGGGCCTGGCACCGCATGCCGACCCGAGCCGCGTCATCTCGGCCACGCCGCGCGTGATCACCCCTGCCTTGGCGTTGTCGCCGAGCTCGAGGCCGTCCACGCCTCCGGCGGCGAGCGCGATCACGTTCTTCGCCGCGCCGCAGAACTCGACGCCGGTCAGATCCGTGTTCACGTAGACGCGGAAGAGCGACGAGTTGATCTCGCGCTGGAGCCGTTCCGCGAGGCCATCCTCGCGGCTCGCGATCACCGCGGCGCACGGCAGCCCGGCAGCGATCTCCTCGGCGAAGTTCGGGCCCGAGAGCACAGCCACAGGGCGGCCCTCGACGAGCGTGTGCAGGAGGTTGCCGGTCGCGGGATCGAGACCCTTGGTCAGCGTCAGCACCGGCGCCGTGCCGGGTAGCGCAGCGACGACCTCGCCGAACGCGCGGCTCGGCACCGACACGACGACGAGCTCCGCCTCCTCGACCGGCGCCGAGGCGACCGTCGTGGCCGCGATCCCGCTCAGGTCGGCAGTCTGCAGGTAGCGCGGGTTACGGCCGGTCTCGGCGATCGTCCGCGCCTGCTCCGGATCGCGACAGGCGATCGTCGCCTCGTGCCCGTGCTCGCGGAGCAGGCACGCGAAGGCGGTGCCCCACGACCCACCGCCGACGACCACAACGCGCATGTCGCTAGGAGCGTCGCACGAAGTCGATCGAGACGGGAACCCCTTGCATGTCGTACCGGTCGCGCAGGCGGTTCTCCACCCAGTAGCCGTAGTCGCGCGTGATCAGGCCCGGGTCGTTCACGAAGAACCGGAAGCGCGGCGGCCTGACCCCCGTCTGCGTCGCATAGAGCACGTTGAGCCGCTTGCCGCCGCGGGAGGGAGGCTCGCGCGAGGCACGCAGCTCGGCGACGAAGCGGTTCAGGTCCGGCGTCGGGATCTTCCGGATGTGCTTCTCGTAGAGACCGGCCACGCGGTCGAGCAGCCGGCCGATCCCGCGGCCGCTCTTGGCCGAAGTGACGATGACCGGGGGCCGCTGGCGAAGCCTCGTCTCCAGCCGTGCCCGGACGTCCTCGAGCACCACGGTCGACGCATCCCATTTCGACAGGACGACGAGCGTCGAGCAATCGGCCTTCCGCGCCACGTCCGCGATCGCCAGATCCTGGTCGACGAGGCCCTCGGAGGCGTCCACGAGCACGATGGCGACGTCCGCCCGCTCGGCCGCCTCGAGCGCCCGCAGCTCCGAGTAGTACTCGATCCCCTGCCGCTGGTGACGCTTGCGGCGGAGCCCGGCGGTGTCGACGAGGACGAAGGTCTCGTCGCCGCGCTGCAGAACGGTGTCGATCGCGTCACGCGTCGTACCGGGCACGTCCGAGACGATCACCCGCTCCCTGCCGAGCAGCGCGTTCAGCAGACTCGACTTGCCCACGTTCGGCCGGCCCAGGATCGCCACCCTGATCGCCTCCTCACCGATCTCCTCCTGACCGCCCCCGGGCAGCCGCGACACGATCTCGTCCAGCAGGTCGCCCGTCCCGTGCCCGTGCATCGCCGACATCGGCACCGGCTCACCCAGCCCGAGCGAGTGGAACTCGTGCGTCAGGGCCTCGTTCGAGGGCTCGTCGACCTTGTTGGCGAGGACGAGCACCTGCCGGTTGGAGCGGCGCAGGATGCCGGCCAGCTCCTCGTCTCCGGGCGTGAGGCCCGCCCGCGCATCGACGACGAGCAGCACCAGGTCGGCCTCCTCGATCGCCGCTTTCGCCTGGTCGACGATCGACCGCGCCACCGGGGAGACGTCGGCCACGTCGACGCCGCCCGTATCGACGATCGCGAAGCGCTTGCCGCTCCACTCGCAGACGAGCTCCTTGCGATCGCGGGTCACGCCCGGCGTCGCGTGGACCACGGCGGCGCGAGTCGCCGTCAGGCGATTGATCAGCGTCGACTTGCCGACGTTCGGGTAGCCGACGATCGCGACCCTGCCGAGGAGTTGCTCCACCGGACCAGTATTGCGGTGTTAGGCGGCGTGGCGGTCGCGGACGAGCGCTTCGATCCGGTCGACGACGTCCGCGACCTCGAGCTCCGTCGTGTCGATCTCGACCGCATCGCCGGCCGGCTTCATGCGGTCGGCGTCCTCCCGGTCACGCTCGTGCAGGCGCAGATCGGTCTCGAGCGCAGCATCCCCGACCTCGGGGCGCTCCGCGCGCCGGCGTGCGGCGCGAACGTCAGCCGACGCGACGAGATAGACCTTCACATCGGCGGACGGAGCGACGACCGTGCCGATGTCCCGCCCTTCCATCACCGAGTCCGACCGCTCCGCCAGGCGCCGCTGCCGCTCGCGCATCACCTCGCGGACCCGCGGATGACGCGCCACGACAGGGACCATCTTGTCGATCCGGGCCGTCCGGATCGAGGTCGTCACGTCGGCGCCCCCGATCGAGACCCGGCCCGAGGGATCGAGGTCGACCGGGTGCTCGCGGGCGAGGGTCCCGAGCCGGTCGCCGTCGCTGAGGTCGACGCCTTCCCGCATGGCGAGCCACGTCAGCGCGCGATACATGGCGCCGGTGTCGAGGTAGCGGAAGCCCAGCCGCTCGGCCAGCATCCGGGCGACAGTGCTCTTGCCCGCTCCCGCGGGCCCGTCGATGGCAACGATCATCTCTGCGCGAGGGAGTCGATCACGTCGAAGAACCCGGGGAAGGATATAGCGACCACCTCCGAGCCCTCGATCTGGACGCCGTCGCGAGAGGCGAGACCGCAGACGGCGGCGAGCATCGCGATCCGGTGATCGCCGGCCGAGGCCATCCGGCCGCCGCGGGGACGTGCCGGCACGCCGCGGATCCTGAAGCCGTCCGTCGTCGCCGCGACGTGCGCGCCGATCGCGCGCAGCCCCTCGGCGACCGCGGCGATCCGGTCGGTCTCCTTCGCCCGCAGCTCCTCCGCGCCGCGGACGCGACTGTCCCCGTGCGCCATCGAAGCCGCGAGCGCGAAGAGCGGCAGCTCGTCGACCAGGCGCGGCACCTCCTCGGGAACGATCTCGGTGGCGACGAGCTCGGCATGCGTGACTCCGACGTCGGCGACCGGCTCGCCGCCGGCCGTCCGGCGGTTGAAGATCGAGATGCGGGCGCCCATCCGCTCCAGCACGTCGAGGAAGCCCGTCCGCGCCGGGTTGACACCGACGCCGGAGACGATCAGATCCGACCCGGGGAGCAGCGTGGCCGCCAGCACGAGCGGCGCCGCCGAGGACAGGTCCCCGGGGACCTCGACCTCCCCGAGCTCGAGCCGCTCGGGCGGAGCGATCCCGATCCGTCCCGGCGCAACGCGCAGCCCGGCGCCGGCCGCACGGAGCATGCGCTCGGTGTGGTCGCGGGTCGGGATCGGCTCGACGACGGTCGTCTCCCCTTCCGCGTAGAGGCCGGCCAGCAGCACGCAGGACTTCACCTGCGCGCTCGCGACGGGCAGCTCGTACTCGATCCCCTGGAGTCGACGGCCCTCGATCGCGAGCGGCAGGTGCCCATCCGTGCTCTCGATGGCTGCGCCCATCTGCGTCAGCGGCTCCACGATCCTGCCCATCGGCCGCGCGGAGAGCGAGTCGTCGCCCCGGAGCTCGAACTGCTGCTGCGTCTGCCCGGCCAGGATGCCCGCGAGCAGACGGACCAGCGTGCCCGCGTTGCCGCAGTCGATCGGCCCGTCCGGGGCGCGCAGCCCGCGCAGGCCGACTCCCGTGATCCGCAGGACCTCCGTTCCCTCCTCCTCCACCTGCGCACCGAGCGCCCGGACGGCGCGGATCGTCGACTCGGTGTCCTCCGAGCGCCCGAAGCCGCGGACGACCGTCTCGCCCTCGCAGATCGCGCCGATCAGGACGGCGCGGTGCGAGATCGACTTGTCGCCCGGAACCGCAACCGCGCCCCGCAGGCTGATCGCAGGCGCAACGAACGTCACAGGATCGCCCTGTACAGAGGCCCGAGCGGGCCCTCGGCCCACTCCTCCGTCGGCCACGGCGGTCCAGGCGCAGGCGGATGCACGTCACGGATCCTCGGTACCCTCCCCCGCTCTGTGCCGTCGCGGAGCCGCGCCGGAAAGCCGTCGACGACGGCCTCGGCGGCAAGCCGCCAGAGACGCACGAGCTCGGCCTCCACGGTGGCGGCAGCCTCCTTGTAGCCCTTCCCGTTCCGGGGAAAGGGGCTCAGGTCCATCGACTCGCCGACCACGACCGCGACCGGCCGGGGGTTGCGGAGTGACCAGCCGAACGCGTCGATCCCGACCGGAACGACCGGGACACCCTCCTGCATGGCCACCAGCGCAGCGCCCGCGTGAACCGGGCCGGGGTACCCGAAGCTCTGTCGCGTCCCCTCCATGAACATCCCGACGATGTGTCCCTCGCGGGCGAGCCAGCGCGCGACACGGAGCGCATCGCGATCACTCTCGCCGCGCCTGACCGCGAACGTGCCCGTCATGCGCAGAAACTCGCCGATGGCGGGAACCTCGAGCAGCTCGACCTTCGTCATGTACCTGATCGAACGGGTCGAGTAGACGCCGATCACGGGCGGGTCGATCGCGCTGAGGTGGTTGGCGGCCACCACCGCGCCGCCTGTGGCGGGCATGCGCGAGAGCCCGTACCCCGCGGTCGGGGCCAGCACACGCATGGCCGCGGGCAGCCAGGTGCGCATGAACGTCCACGCCACCTCGGGGTCGTTGCGGAACAGCCTGTAGGCGCCGAGCTCGAACAGCATGCGCGCCGGCTATTCCATGACCGGGGCGATCACGACGCCGTAACCCTGCGCCTCGAGCAGGTCGGCCGCCCGACGGGCCTCGCCCTCGCCGGAGACGAGCATCGTCAGCACGCCGCCCCGCTCCGGCGAGAAGTGACGGAGCTCGAAGTCCTCGATGTTGATCCGCTCGGCACCGAGCGCCTGTGTGATCCCCGCCAGCACGCCGGGACGGTCGGGGATGTGGACCCGCAGCCGCTGCAGCTCTCCGGGCTCCGGAAACTCCCGCTCGAGCATGCGCCGGCGGTTGCCGGCCGCCTCGGCGATCCAGCGGGCCAGGAACCCGGCGTCGCCGGCGTCGAGCGCCGACTCGAGCTGCTCGACGCGGCGACGATGGTCGGCGAGCGCCGCGCGCAGCTCCGTCGCGTTGTCGAGGAAGATGTCCACCCAGATCCGCGGATTGGCTCCGGCGACCCGGGTCATGTCCCGCAGCGACCCGCCGGCGCCGGCGAGCGGCTCGTGCCCGTCGACCCGGGTCGCGCCCGCCTGGTTGACGAGCAGGTTCGCGAGCGCGTGCGGGAGATGGCTCGTGAGCGAGACGAGCCGGTCGTGCGCGCGAGGATCGACCGCGACCGGCGTCGCTCCGAGGCTCGAGACGAACCCGTGCACGAGCCGGTAGCGCTCCGGGTCGGTCTCGGGCAGCGGCGCCAGGAACCAGGTGGCGCCCTCGAACAGGTTGGCGGACGCGTGCTCGGCGCCACGCGCCTCGGAGCCGCAGACGGGATGCCCGCCGATGAACCGGGGGGAGCCCGCCGCGGCCGCGCACACGGACTCCTTGGTCGAGCCGACGTCGGTGACCGTGCACGCCTCGGGCGCCGCCGCCAGCGCCGCCGCGACCTGGCTGGTGAGCTGCGCCACGGGGGCGGCCACCACGGCGAGCTCGGCCGCCGCGAGCGCTGCCTCCAGCGACGGGGCCGCTTCGTCCAGCGCACCCCGCGCGGCGGCGGTCGCCAGCATCTCCGCGTCGGGGTCGTAGCCGGTCACGTGGGTGTCGCCCGAACGCTTGGCGGCCAGGGCGACGGAGGCGCCGATCAGGCCGGTGCCGACGATGGCGAGACGCCGGACGGCCACGTCACATCTCGCCCGGCGTCGGCTGCTCGTCCCCGGGCCACGCGCCGCGCATCAGCTCGGCGACGTGGAACGCGAGGTCGAGCGACTGCCGCGCGTTCAGCCGCGGGTCGCAGAGCGACATGTAGTTCGTCGAGAGCGCCTCCTCGAGCACCGTGTCGGAGCCGCCCAGGCACTCCGTGACCGCGTCACCCGTGAACTCGAGGTGGACACCGCCGGGCCAGACCCCCTCCTCGCGGCAGGAGGCGAAGAAGCCCTCGATCTCGTCCATGATCACGTCGAAGCGCCGGGTCTTGATGCCGCTTTCCGTCTTGAAGACGTTGGCGTGCATCGGGTCGCAGGCCCACACGACCGGCTGCTCGGCCTCGCGGACGGCCCTGAGGAGCGGCGGCAGCAGCTCGCGCACGCGGTCGGCGCCCATCCGCGAGATGAACGTCAGGCGGCCGGGCTCACGGCCCGGGTTCAGGCGCTCGGCGAGCTCGACGACGTCCTCGGCCGACGCCGACGGGCCGAGCTTGCAGCCGATCGGGTTGCAGACGCCCGAGAAGAACTCGAGATGGGCCCCGTCGATCTGCCGAGTGCGCTCACCGATCCAGAGCATGTGCGCCGAGCAGTCGTACCAGTCGCCGGTCGTCGAGTCGCGACGCGTCAGCCCCTCCTCGTAGTCGAGCAGCAGGCCTTCGTGGCTCGTCCAGACGTCGACCTGGTGGAGGGCCTGCAGGTCGGCGAGGTCGATCCCGATCGCGCCCATGAAGCGGAGCGCACGCTCGATCTCGGCGGCGATCCGCTCGTAGCGCCGGCCTTGCGGCGACGAGGCGACGAACTCCTGGTTCCACATGTGCACGCGGTTCAGGTCGGCGAACCCGCCCTTCGTGAACGCGCGCAGGAGGTTCAGCGTGGCGGCCGCCTGGTGGTAGGCCTGGATCATCCGGCCCGGATCGGGAGTCCTCGCCTCCGCGGTCGGTGCGTCGTCGTGGACCATGTGGCCGCGGAACGACGGCAGCTCGGTGCCGTCGACGGTCTCGAACGGCGAGGTGCGAGCCTTCGCGAACTGTCCGGCGATTCGGCCGACCTTGACCACAGGCGTCGTCGAGCCGTAGATCATCACGGCCGACATCTGCAGCATGATCTTCAGCTTCTCGCGGATCGTGATCGCCGAGAAGTCGTGGAACGATTCCGCGCAGTCGCCCGCCTGGAGCAGGAAGGCGCGCCCCGCAGCCACCTCCGCGAGCGCCGCGCGGAGCTGCCGCGCCTCGCCGGCGAACACGAGCGGCGGCATCGCCTGGAGCCGCGCCCGCGCGGCCTCTGCCGCGTCCTCGTCGGGCCACTCGGGCTGGTGCTGCGCCGGATGGCCCCGCCAGGAGGACGGAGACCAGGTGGGGGGCGAAAGCGTCACGACCGTTTCAGTCTAGATGCCGGTTTGCGGCCTATACTCCGGGAGATGACTCCCGTCCTCGCAGGGCAGCGCTGGTCATGGCGCAGCGGGCGAGGCGGGAGCGTGCGCGCCTGACGACGCGCCGACAGCCTTCCTCGTCCGCGTTCCGACCCCCGTCATGCGGAAACTTTCAGGCGGGGCGAACTTCCTTTCCCGCCTTCAAAGTCTCCAGTGTTCACCGCGCGTACGGCGCGATGAACGTGGAAAACTAAGGAGCTACCCATGCGCATCTTCTCCGGCATCCAGCCCACGGGCCAGAAGCACCTCGGCAACTACATCGGCGGTTTCAGGCAGTACGCGGCGACGCAGGAGCTCGGTGAGGCCTTCTTCTGCATCGTCGACCTGCACTCGATCAGCGTCGACTACGACCCCGTGGAGCTGCGCCGCGCGACGCTCGACCTGGCGGCCATGCTGTTCGCGAGCGGTCTCGATCCCGACCGTTCGACCGTGTTCGTGCAGAGCCACGTTTCCGCCCACGCGGAGGCGAACTGGCTGCTCGGCTCGGTGACGAGCTTCGGCGAGTTGCGTCGCATGACCCAGTTCAAGGACAAGTCGGAGCACCAGGAGTTCATCTCGGCGGCGCTGTTCACGTACCCCGTCCTCCAGGCCGGGGACATCCTGCTCTACGGGACGAACGTCGTCCCGGTCGGTGACGACCAGCGCCAGCACGTCGAGCTGACGCGTGACATCGCCGCCCGGTTCAACAGCCGCTACGGCGAGACGTTCACACTCCCGGAGGTCAGGACACCGCCGGTCGGCGGGCGGATCATGGACCTGCAGGATCCGGAGAACAAGATGTCGACGACCGGCGGCACGGCGCTCGGGACGGTGCTCGTCGCCGACCCGCCCGACGTGATCCGCCGGAAGTTCAAGGTCGCCGTGACGGACTCGGGGAAAGACGTCCGCCGGGCACCGGACAAGCCCGGCGTCACGAACCTGATCGAGATCATGTCGGTGGCAACGGGCACGCCTCCCGAGGAGATCGAGGACAGGTACGACGGGCAGGGGTACGGTTCGTTCAAGAGCGACGTGGCCGACGCCGTGATCGGGCTGCTCGAGCCGGTCCGGCTCCGCTACGAGGAGCTGTCGGCGGATCCGGGCGAGCTCGAACGGCTGCTGAGAAGCGGAGCCGAGAAGGCCCGGGCGGCGTCGGCGCCGACCCTGGCGGCGATGTACGACCGGATGGGCTTCACGCGGCGCTAGCGCCGGCCCGGGCGTGAAGCGCGCAGCCCTGATCGTCGGTCGACACTTCGCGCTGACGGCGGTCAGCGGCGTGCTCCACTACGCGACGGACGAGCCGGTCGCGACCTTCGTGGTCTGTGCCGTCTCGCTGGCCGGTCTCGCCTGGCTCGTCGCGCTCGGCACGGACGCGCTCAGCGGCCACTTCGGGCCTGCCGTGACGGGCGTCCTCCAGTCGACGCTCGGCAACCTGCCCGAGCTGTTCGTCGTCCTGTTCGCGCTCTCGGCGGGCGAGACGCTGGTCGCGCAGACCTCGATCCTCGGCTCGCTGTTCGCGAATGCCCTGCTCGTGCTCGGGCTCTCGATCGTTGCGGGAGCGAGCGTGGCCGAGGACGGGTGCATGCGCTTCGGCCGGCGGCTGCCGAACGACACGGCCGTCCTGACCCTGCTCGCCGCCTTCTTGATCGTCGTCCTCGGGGTCTCCGACCGCGTCGGCGACCGCGCCAGCCACCATACGCTCGCGATCTCGATCGTCGGCGCGATCGTCCTGCTCGCGATCTACGCGTCCTGGCTTCCCGGCTACCTCCGGAGCGACGACGCGGCGATCGCGCACGAGGAGGGCGTGGATCAGCTGCCGCTTCGCGACGGCGCTCGTCCTGCTGGCCGCCGCCGGTGTGGGGGCTGCGCTCGTGTCGGACTGGTTCATCGCCGCGCTCGACCCGGCGGTGAAGTCGCTCGGGATCTCGAAAGCGTTCACCGGGCTCGTGATCGTCGGCATCGCCGGAAACGCGGTCGAGAACGTGGTCGGAATCACGCTGGCAGCCAAGGGCAAGAGCGACCTGGCGCTGTCCGTGGTCAAGAACTCGGTCTCGCAGATCGCCGTCTTCCTCTACCCCGTGCTCGTCCTCGCCTCGCTCGCGTTCTCGAACCGGCTGACCTTCGTGGTCAATCCCGTGCTGACGGTGGCGCTGGCGCTGACGGCGATCGCGGTGTGGGCGATCACGGGAGACGGCAAGGCGGTGGCGTTCGAGGGTTGGGCCCTCGTCGGGCTCTACGTCATCCTCGCCGCGCTGGCCTGGTACGAGTAGGCGGCCGCACCACGGCGGCGCGCAGGCCCTCGACCTCGGCCGGGGTGAGCTCTCGCCACTGCCCGGGCCGGAGCTGTCCGAGCGTCAGGCCCGCGTAGGCGCGCCGGTGCAGGCGACGCACCGGATGGCCGACGGCGTCGCACATTCGCTTCACCTGGTGCTTTCGGCCCTCGTGGAGGGTGAGCTCGAGCTTCGACGGTCCCAGGCGGCGTGCCTTCGCGGGAGCCGTTCGGCCGTCCTCGAGCTCGACCCCCTCTGCCAGCGCCCGGAGCGCCTCGTCAGAAGGTTCGCCCTCCACGTCGGCCACGTACACCTTGGCCACCTCATAGCGAGGATGGGCGAGGCGGTGGGCGAGGTCGCCGTCGTTCGTGAGCAGTAGCGCGCCGGTTGTGTCGGCGTCGAGCCGCCCGACCGGGACGACGCGCGGCTCGTGTGGGACGAGGCCGACGACGGTGGGGCGACCTCCGGGATCGCGCGCCGTCGTGACGACGCCGGCCGGCTTGTGCAGCAGCAGGTGGGCGAGGCGCTGCTTGGCGACAGTCTTGCCGTCGACCTCGACCCTGTCATTGCTCGCGACGAACGTGTTCAGCTCTCCGGGCTCGCCGTTGACCCGCACGCGGCCGGCCTTGATCAGCTCGTCGGCCTTCCGCCGCGAGGCGACGCCGGCGCGGGCGAGATAGGCATTCAGGCGCATGGTTGGCACAGTTTCGTTGCGATGGCGTCACCCATGGGCGCGAATTTCCTCGATACGATCGCCTCGGGGAGGAGGTTAGGGGTACCTCGACCGGGCCGAAGAGGACATGTCCGAGCCGAACAGGTCCTGGGGAAGGCTCAGTAGAGCGCGGCTGCGAGCTGCCGTCGATAGCTCGTCGCCAGCGGGTGCTCCTGGCCGAGCTCCTCGAAGATCGCCACCATCAGCTCCCGGACGCGGTCGCGCCGTTCCGGGCCGGCGGTTCGCGCCTCGTCCAGCAGCTCCTGAAGGGCCCGCTCGTAGTCGCCCGCCTCGAGGGCGGCGACCAGTCCCGGCTCCTCGCCCGACTCGCGCAGCTCCTCGAGGAGACGCTCCCCGGCCGACGGGCCGGTCAGCCCGTCGAGGAAGGTCGCCACGGCCTGCGCGGACACCGCGCCGACGAACTCGTCCACCACCTGACCGTTCCGGAACGCCTTGACGGCAGGAATGCTGCGGATCTCGTAGTGGGCGGCGATGTTCGGGTTGGCGTCGACGTCCAGCTTCGCGAGCTCGACCTGGCCCTCCCGTGCGGCGACCTCGCGCTCGAGCACGGGCGCAAGCGCCTTGCACGGCCCGCACCACTCGGCCCAGAAGTCGACCACCACGGGCAACTCGTGGGAGCGCTCGACCACGTCGGAGTAGAAGGTCTCGTCGGTGACGTCCATCGCTACGTCGAAACGTAGCGACCGGCCACGGGCTTCCGGTGAGGCGCATCCGCCCGGCGAACTCGGGGTCAGTAGTTCCTGGCAGCCTGATACGCGTTCACGCTGACGGTTTTCTCCTGTCAGGGCCCCTATAGTCGTCCTGAGGATTCTTCCTGTTCAGTGCCCTTAGGATCATCGTCCCTCTTCGGGGCTTCGTGGTCGTGTGGCACGGACGTTGCCGGACTGACCTCCGGAAGAGGGTGCAGGACGAAAGGCGGGTGTGTCCTTATGTCCGTCAAGCACTCTGTTGCCGCAGGGCTAATCGCTGTTGCGGTCGTTGCAGTGGTAGGAGTGTCATCCGGTGCCCGTGCCGCCCCTACCCACAGCTCGGGGAATTCGACCACCTACACCGACTCGACCGGTGAGGATGCGGCGGCTCCAGATATCACGACCATCACCGTCTCGAGCACCGACGCCGGGCTGATCACCTTCCGGTTCAACATCCCGAACCGGCCGAAGCTGACCGACGACATGTGGGTTCAGGTGCGCGTCGACTCCGACAACAACGTGGCGACCGGAGACTCCAATGGAGACGAGTATCTGATCGACGCGAGGCCGCTTCCCGGAAGCGACGGCAGGATCCACGTGATCGGCGTGGGTCGGTGGAACGGCTCGCAGTATCCCGTGGTAACGGCGCGATCGCTCAACTTCTCTTACTCGAGCGGCGCCACGTTCACGATCAGCAGTGCAGATCTCGGTGGAACGAAGCGGTTTGGATTCTGGGTGGCCGCTGCCTCGGGCAACACCTCGACCACGAAGACGCACTCCGACCGGGCTCCGAACTCGGCCGCCTACGTCTACAGCCTCCAGGCGTCCACGCCGAAGTCGCCGAAGTCACCATCGCTCGCGAGCGCGCGACTGCAGGGCACGTTCGACATGACCGAACGGGTCACGAGCGTCCACAACTTCGATGCCAAGATCGGGCAGACAAACCGTGAGCGGGTTGGCTTCACGCCGCGCTGCACCAGCGGCCCCTGCGCGGTGTCGCTCACTCCTTCGGGCGGGGGGAAGCTGCCGCTCGCTCGCAGCGGCTCGACCTACAGCGCGAGCGTCAAGACAACCTACCGTTGCGATCCCTCGCACACCGCGCCGGAGACCTACAGCATTCGGCTGCAGGTCAAGAGCGCCGGCTGGATCCACGCCAAGTGGCGGGCGACCGCTTTGGTCGGAACGTTTCGCGTGGTCGTTCCCGACAACCACGTGGCAGCGTGTGGTGGTGCAAGCTCCTTGACCTGGACGGTCAGTGGGGCGATCAAGGGCGAGCACGCGACGTCAACTCCCCCTACTCCTACCCCTACCCACTCCGACACCTACTCCAACCCCGACCCCTACTCCACTCCGACTCCGACTCCAACTCCGCCTGCTGCGACCCCGGGCCACTACGTCGGCAAGACCGCCGACAACGAGCTTTGGGCCTTCGACATCGGCGCGGACGGCCTCTCGCTGACCAACCTCCAGACAGGGCAGATCAACGAGTCGTGCAGCCCGCCGGCCGACCTCTCCGGCGGGAACCTCCACGCCGCGGGACCGATCCCGGTGGCCAGTGACGGAAGCTTCACGATCAACGCGACGATCAACGGCACCGTCGACGGCAATCCCTCGACGGTCACGATCGCCATTACCGGCCGTATCTCCGGCGGAGTCGCCGCCGGCACCTACCGGTTGGACACGTCGTTCGCGGAGAACGGCACGGCGTACAGCTGCACCACGGGTAACCAGACCTGGACCGCCTCGAAGACGTAAGCCGTCTGGAGACTTGATGTGAAAGGGCGGGTTCCACCAGGTACCCGCCCTTTCGGCAGCGCGAGCACAACCGGCTGTTGCCCCCGTGGCTAGGCGCCGCGCTGCGCCGCGACCTCTTCGAGCCGGCCGCGGATCGCGTCCGTGTCGTCTCCCAGATCGTCGAGTCGGGGCAGGGCCGAAAGGCTCTCCAGCCCGAAGATCCGCTCGAACAGGTCGGTCACCCTGTAGCGGACGGCACCCCCCACGCCCGGCTCGCGGCCTGCCTCGGAGAGCAGCCCGCGCTCGACGAGCCCGGCCACGACGGTATCGGCCGCCACACCGCGCAGGCGCGCCACCTCGGGCCGCGACACGGGGCCGAGATACGCGGCGACCGCCAGCGTCTCGAGAGCGGCAGGCGACAGCCCTCGCTCGACCGGCCGCTCGACGAGTCGCGCGCACGCGGCCGCCTCCTCGCGGGAGGCGCGAAACCCGTATCCGCCCGCGACGTGCTCGAGCACGATGCCGCTCCGGCCCTCGCAGAACCGCTCGGCGAGCAGCTCGAGTGCCGACTCGATCCGCGCCTCGTCGTCGTCGGCGGCCGCGGCCAGCTCAGCCACGCTGAGCGGCGCAGAGGCGACGACGAGCAGCGCCTCGAGCGTCTGCGCGAGCCCTTCGAGCGGGCCGGAGGTGATCAGGCGGAACGGGCGGTTCTCCACGCAGAGCTCCTTTCGATGTCGGGGCGCGAAACCCTTATGGGCGCGAACGGCGCCGCCTGCTCGATCGTGACCTCGTTCCCTTTCCGCAGCTCCAGCAGCGCGAGGAAGGCCGCCGCCTGCTCGAGTCGCGACAGGCCGTCGAGCTCGGCGTCGAGCATGAACGCCTTCCGGCGGCGGAGCGTCGCCCGAAAACGGTCGAGGAAGCGCTCAATCGGAGGAAAGCGGAGCCCCATGTGCGCGAGCGAGAGCTGCGGCGGCTCCTCGGCGAGCCCACGGATCGCCGTTGCCAGGTCCTCGGGCCGGCCGGGAGCGAGCCGGCGCTCGGGCCGCGGCGCGAGCGGCGCCGGGCCGAGCCGGAAGTAGCGGTCGGACTCCTGCTCGAGCCGTTCCGCAAGCCAGACGGCCGCGAGCTTGAGCCGGCGGTACTCCTCGAGCCTGCGCGCGAGCTCGTCGGCCGCCTCCTCGGGGCTGAGCTCGGACAGGTCGACGTCCTCGTCGGGGAACAGGTCGCGCGCCTTCAGCTCGAGCAGCGAGGCGACGAGCACGAGGAACTCGCCGCAGCCTTCGAGGTCGAGGCGCTCTCTCATAGCGAGGCGATCCACGTAGGCGAGGACGATCTCGGCCACGTCAACCTCGCCGAGAGCCAGCTCCTCGCGTAGGACGAGCGTCAGCAGCAGGTCGAAGGGGCCCTCGAACGTGTCCAGGTCGAGGTCGAGCTCCGGGGCGCGCACCGGCTGAAAGCTAGCGTCGGGGGCGGACGCGCTTGCCCGGCACGGCCATCGACGGGCCGCGCCCGGGACGCGTCGGTCCCGCGGTCGGCTCCGGGCCGGGAGGCCGGAGGAACTGCAGCCAGACGAACCACGCCACCGCAGCCAGGAAGACGACCAGCGACACCCAGAAGTTGATCCGCTCGCCGAGGAAGTGGTGCGACGGATCGACGCGCAGCAACTCCTCGAAGGTCCGGCCGAACGTGTACCAGGCGACGTAGAGGGAGAACAGCGCGGGCGGCCTGATCCGGAACCGGCTCCCGACGTAGAGGAGGACACCGACGCCGGCCAGGTCGTAGAGAGACTCGTAGAGAAAGGTCGGGTGGAAGAGCGTGCCCGACTGATAGCCCGGCGGCAGATGGTTGTCGTCGATCTGGAGTCCCCAGGGGAGGCTCGTCCGGCCGCCGAAGAGCTCCTGGTTCCAGTAGTTGCCCCAGCGTCCGATCGCCTGCGCGAGCAGGAGCCCCGGCGCGACGCAGTCCATCATCAGGGTCACGCTCGCCCCCGCGCGGCGCACGACGTACGCACCCGCGAGGACGCCGAACGTGATGCCGCCCCAGATGCCGAGGCCGCCCTGCCAGACCGCGAACGGCCCCCACCAGGTGTGCGGCACCTCGTCCCAGCTCGTGATGTCGTGGTAGAGGCGCGCGCCGACGACGCCGAAGCCGACGCCCCAGACGGCGGCCTGGAAGACGAGGTCCCAGTCGCCGCCTCGCCGCGTCCAGCGGATGCCGGTGAGAGCGATCGCCGCCGCGATCCCGAGCAGCAGCATGACGCCGTACATGTGGATCGTCAGCGGCCCCAGGTGGAGGTTGCCGGTGGCCGGCGAGGGAATCGAGGCGAGGAGCACGGGCAGCGTGATTGTGCCCGCCCCGGGCTGCCGCTGGTCCCTACAGCAGGATTTGCATCGCGACGTCCTGCGAACAGCCGCGTTCGAGCAAATCGATGGCGCGGTGGAGGTCGACCCCCGGTGAGGCCGCGAGCACCGCGGCGGCGCTCAGTTCGTAGCCCGCCCGCTCCAGTTCCTCCGCGCGCCAGCGCTCGACACGCTCGAGCTCTGTCTCTTCAAGTTCGCGAAGTTCGGTGGCGGACACGTCTACCTCCAATCTTGTCACCCACACATTCGTCAGTCGACCCCCATCCGGATGTCCCTCGAACGAGGGATCAGCGCGATTAACCGATGCTTAATCGCCATGGCAGGCTGCATGCGGCCGAGCTCAACCCTCCCGGAGCGTCAGGACGGGAAGTGCCGTCCCGTCATGAACCCGAGGGCGAGCACGACTCCCGGGATGACGCAGAGCGCAACGGTCGAGCCGACCATGGCGAGCCGGGAACGCCGAGGCAGACCGCGGCGGGCGCGGTGCCGGGAGTCGAAGAGATGGACACCCTCGGCGAAGGCAAAACCTCCGATGACTGCCGGCGCGACGACCCCCAATCCGCTGCTCTCGAACCAGACCTGAGCCGCCATGTCCACGACCACGGCGAACACCAGCGGGCGCCAGAACCGGAGCAGCAACTCGAAGAAGAGGTTGTCGAACATGTGCCGATCCTCTCACGCCGCCCTGTGTCGCAGGTCGAGCGGACGTTGCCGAGCGCTCGACCGAACACTCGTCGACGACCTGGGTTCCCGTAGGCTTCGGCTCCGGATGAGCCGCTGGATCGCGTTGCTCGCGTGCATGGGAATCGCCCTCGGCGTCACCGGCGGAGGCTCAGCGCGACGCGAGCAAGGGCTCACCGGATCTCCGGCCCAGGGCGCGACGGTCTTCATCGAGAACGGCTGCGGCTTCTGCCACACGTTCTCGAAGGCGGGGTCGAAAGGCCCCTCCGCTCCCGATCTCGACTGGAGCCTCCGCCCCGACGCCGTCCGGGCCCGCCTGCCGATCGGCCTGTTCGCGCTCTCGCGGATCGTCTGGGGAGGGCGCTCCATGCCCTCGTTCCGGACGACGCTGACCGATCAGCAACTGGAGGACCTCGTCTCGTTCCTCGTCGGCGTCCCGTTCACGGCACCGAGCGAAGGCGTGGGGCAGGCCCCACTCCTGCCGGCACCACCGTCGCCCGCGGCCCAGCCCGGGCTGGTAGCGCGCTGGCGGCGCGCGAACCATCTCCCGCCGACTGCTGTCCCGGGTGCGAAGCTGTTCGCGAAAGCGGCCTGCCTGAGCTGCCACACATACCTGGGCGCCGGCACGCGGAGCCTCGGCGGCCGGGACCTGAGCAAGATCGGCTCGACGCGGAAGGGGACAGCCTTCTTCGCCTCCTACCTGAAGAACCCGAAGTCGCGCGGCAACGACAAGATGCCGCCGTTCGGCGTTCTCGGCAGCGCGAACCTCAGGCGGATCGCGGTGTTCCTCAACGCTTCGAGGGGTAGCTAGGCTGACGTCGTGCCGAGCCCCGTCGGGATCAACCACGTGGCGGTCGAGGTGAGCTCGATCGACGACGCGCTCTCATTCTTCGAGCAGCTGTTCGGCCAGGTCCAGCTCCGCGGCCGCAGTGGCTCCATGGCCTTCGTCGACCTCGGAGACCAGTTCATCGCGCTGTCGGCCGGCCGGACGCAGCCCCCGGACGGCGATCGCCACATCGGCCTCGTCGTCGACGGACGGGAGGAGACCCTCGAGCGGGCACGGGCAGCAGGAGCGCGGATGCTGGCCGACAACGACTTCCTCGACCCGTGGGGCAACCACTGGCAGATCGTCGACTACCGAGACGTCCAGTTCACCAAGACGCCGCGGATCCTCGACGGGATGGGGCTCGCCGGGATCGAGAAGTCAGGCCGCGCGCTCGACGAGCTGCGCGCGAAGGGGCTCGCCGACTAGCCGCCGTGGGACTCCGGGACCTGATCGACAGGCTGCTCCGGTCGCGCGACCAGGAAATCGTCGAGCTGGCCGAGAAAGGCGTGGCCCCCGACGACGAGGTGGAAGCCGTCGAGGAACGGGTCGCCGAGCACCGCCGCCACGCAGAAAAGCCGCCGGAGGAGCCCCCGGACTAGGAGACAGCGGCTTCGCCGAGCAGCGCCTTCACCTCGGCGTAGAAGTCCGTGTCGGGGCGCACGCGGTAGGCCGGGCCGAGCTCGAGCACCCGCATTCCCTCGGACGTCTCGAGCGCGAGGACGACCTTGGCCTCCCCCGGGAAGTCGCGCACCACGTGCGAGAGGTCGCGCACGATCCCCGCCGGCGCGCGACGGGCATCCACCTTGAGCCTGACCTCGCCCGGCGTCTGCGTCAGCTCGAACTCCGACACCTCGATCGCGATCAGCTTCGTCTCACCCTCCTGCTTGTGGTCGACGCGGCCCTTGACGACGAGGATGCGGTCGGCCTCGAGCAGCTCGCGCGACGACGCGAAGACGGAGTTGAAGACCACGACCTCCGCGCCGCCGGTGAGGTCGTCGAGGCGGGCGAACACCATCGGGTCGCCCTTCTTCGTCGTCAGCTGCTTGAGCGTCGAGACGATGCCTCCGATCGTCACCACCTCTCCGTCGCGGCGTCGCTCGAGCTCGGCGAGCGGGAGGTCGACGCGGCGGCGCAGCTGGTCGCGCACGCGGTCGAGCGGATGCTCGGAGACGTAGAGCCCGAGCGTCTCCTTCTCGAGCCGGAGCAGCTCGCCCTTCTCGTACTCGTCCGGGCGGATCGCGGGATGGTGGGCGCGCTGCGGTGCTCCCGCCTCCTCGCCGCCGCCGAGGTCGAAGATCGACGACTGCCCGGCGAGGCGGTCGGCCTGCTGGCGCCCGCCCCAGTGCAGCGCGTGCTCGACCACGTCGAGCATGCCCTTGCGCGAGGCCCCCGTCGAATCGAGCCCTCCGCACTTGACGAGCGACTCGAGCGCGCGCTTGTTCACGACCTGCGGGTCGACCCGGTCGGTGAAGTCCCAGATCGACGTGAACGGGCCGCCCTCCTCGCGCGCCGCGACGATCGCCCGGCACGCCGACTCGCCGACGTTCTTGACCGCGTTCAGGCCGAAGCGGATCTTGCGCTCGACGACCGCGAAGTCGATCTGCGAGGCGTTCACGTCGGGCGGCAGCACCTCGATGCCCATCTCGTGGCAGGCGTTGACGTAGAAGGGCACGCGGTCCTTCGTGTTCATCACCGACGAGATCAGCGCCGCCATGTACTGGGCCGGGTAGTGAGCCTTCAGGTAGGCCGTGCGGTAGGCGATCAGCGCGTAGCAGGCCGAGTGCGCCTTGTTGAACGAGTAGTCCTGCGACTGCTCCATGTCCTTCCAGAGCTGCTCCGCCACGGACGGCGGCGTGCCGCTCGCGGCGCATCCCGCGAGGAACTGCTGCTTCAACGACGCCATCAGCGAGTGGATCTTCTTGCCGATCGCCTTGCGGAGATCGTCCGCCTCGGCGGGCGAGAACCCGGCGATCTGCTTGGCGATCTCCAGGTACTGCTCCTGGTAGATGCAGATCCCGTAGGTCCCTGCGGTCAGGGCCTCGAGCCGCGGATCGATGTAGCTGACCGTCTCCTGCCGGTTCTTCCGGCGCGCGTAGACGGGGATGTACGTCATCGGGCCCGGCCGGTAGAGAGCGTTCAGGGCGATCAGGTCCTCGAACTCGGTGGGCTTCACCTGGCGTAGCGCCTCGCGCATGCCCGACGACTCGAACTGGAACACGCCGGTCGCGTCACCGCGGGCCAGCATCTCGAACGTCTCCCGGTCGTCGAGCGGGAGCGTCCCGATGTCGAGGTCGCCGACGAGGCGAACAGCCTCGTCGATCACGTCGAGGTTGCGCAGGCCGAGGAAGTCCATCTTGAGCAGGCCGAGCTTCTCGACATCGCCCATCGGGAACTGCGTCACGATCTCCTGGTCGGCCCCCTTTTGCTGCAGAGGCACGACGTCGGTGAGCGGCCGATCGGCGATGACGACCCCGGCAGCATGGATCGAGTCGGCTCGGACGAGCCCCTCGAGCGGCTTCGCGAGGTCGACGATCTCGCGAACCTGCGGGTCGGCGTCGTAAGCGGCGCGGAGCTCCTGCCCGGGCTTGAGGCTCTCGTCCAGGTACACCTTCGGCCCTTCCGGGATCAGCTTCGCGATCCTGTCGACCGTGCCGTAGGGCACCTCGAGCACACGGCCGGCGTCGCGGACGGCGGCGCGCGCCATCATCGTCGAGAAGGTGATGATCTGGGCGACGCGGTCGCGACCGTACTTCTCGGCGACGTAGTTGATCACCCGGTCGCGCCCGGCGACGGCGAAGTCGATGTCCATGTCCGGCATCGATTTGCGGCCCGGGTTGAGGAAGCGCTCGAACAGCAGGCCGTAGCGCATCGGGTCGACGTCGGTGATCTGCAGGCAGTAGGCGGCGAGGCTGCCGGCCGCCGAGCCGCGGCCCGGCCCGACCGAGATCCCGTTCCCCTTCGCGAAGCGGACGAAGTCGGAGACGATCAGGAAGTAGTCGGCGAACCCCATCTCGCGGATCGTCTTCAGCTCGAACTGGAGCCGGTCGCGAAGCTCGGGTGTCTCCTGGCCGAATCGCTCGACGAGCCCCGCCTGGCAGAGCTCGAGCAGCTCGTCGAACGCCTCGCGGCCCTCGGGCAGCGGGAACTTCGGCAGCAGGATCTGGCCGAGGGCGATCTCGACCGAGCAGCGCTCCGCGATCTCGAGCGTGCGCGCGAGCGCCTCGGGGTGATCCGGGAAGTCGCCGGCCATCTCCTCGGCGGTCTTGAAGTAGAACTGGTCGGTGTCGAACTTCCAGTGGTTCGGGTTCTTGAGCGAGTCCCCGGACTGGATGCAGAGCAGCGCCTCGTGCGCCCGCGCGTCGTCGTGACGGAGGTAGTGGACGTCGCCCGTCGCGACGAGCGGCAGGCCGGTATCGGCGGCGAGCTTCGCGAGCAGCGGGTTGATGCGCTCCTGCTCGGCGAGGCCCGCGTTCTGGATCTCGACGTACGTCGAGTCGCGCCCGAAGATCTGGACGAGCCGGTCGAGGTCGGCGGCGGCGTCGGCCGGCCGGCTCTCCTCGAGCGCCCGCGAGACCCGGCCGGAGAGACAGCCCGAGAGGCAGACGAGCCCTTTCGCGTGCCGCTCGAGCAGCTCCCAGTCGACGCGCGGCTTGTAGTAGTACCCCTCCAGGTAGCCGAGCGACGAGAGCTTGATCAGATTCCCGTAGCCCTCGTTCGACTCGGCGAGCAGCGTCAGGTGCGCGTACCCCTTCGCCTGGACGCGGCGGTCGTCCGCGAGATAGACCTCGCAGCCGATGATCGGCTTCACGCCGTGCTTGCCGGCCTCCCGGTAGAGCTCGACCGCGCCGGCCAGCGAGCCGTGGTCGGTGAGCGCGACCGCGGGCATCTCGAGCTCGCCCGCCCGGGCGGCCAGCTCGGGGATCCGGCAGGCCCCGTCCAGGATGGAGTACTCGGAATGGACGTGCAGATGGACGTAGGGCGCGGTCACGGGAGGGTCATTGTCGCACCCGGACCCGACGACCGAACCGAGCGGGCTCCGGGACGGCAGGACGAACGCTCAGCCGTGCAGGTCTCTCGCCCGGGCGATGCGGGCCGCCGTGCGCGCGGCGCGCAGCGGCTCCGGCGTTCGCATGGCGCCCGTGGCCGTGAGGACGATCTCGAGCGCGGCCTCGGGCATCGTGCGCCACGCCGCGTGGACGCAGATCGGGTGGGTTCCCTCCTTCGTCCGCAGGAGGTAGCCGACCCGCTCGCCGTCGATTCGAAGCGGCGACGCGGCGCCTCGGACGTCCTCGGGCTCCTCTCCCCGGGCCAGTAGCGGGCGGTCGGTGAGCCCGACCGTGGGAAGGTCGAGCAGGGCGCCGAGCTGGAGGGCGAGGCCGGCGCGACGAGGGTGGTCACGACCGGTCGCGTCGACGAGCAACACGTCGGGCAGCTCGACGAGCGCCCGCACGGCCGCCTCGAGCAGCGGCCCTTCACGAAGTGCCAGGAGCCCGGCCTCGTAGCCCTCCGGGCTGACCGCGCTCGTCACGGCGGTGTCCTCGCCGAGCGCAGCAGCAGCCCAGCCGACGTCGTCCGGACGCCCCCGCCCCGGCTCGGCCTGCGCAAAGCACACGTAGCAGGCACCCACGCGGAGGCGCCCGTGGGGCCGGAACGGTGTCCAGGCGGCGCCCGCGAGCGCCTCCTGGACACGGATCAGCTCGTCGGGCGTCGTGGGCCAGCCCGCACCCGGCCGGAGGTCGTGCCCAGGGTGATTCGTCAGCTTGGCCGTCCT
Source organism: uncultured Actinomycetes bacterium (assembly GCA_963742925.1). Taxonomy (GTDB): domain Bacteria; phylum Actinomycetota; class Thermoleophilia; order Gaiellales; family Gaiellaceae; genus PALSA-612. Next base: position 142,165 of record CAVUNV010000003.1, read on the forward strand.
GAACCAGGGTCTCGGCTCGGCGACGGCCGGCGAGCGAGAGTGTTCTCTAGGAGGAGGTGGTTGAATCCGTACCAGCCGACTTCTTCTTCTTCCTCCAGAAGAAGATGACCCCGATCAGCCCGGCGATGAACGCGGACTTCTTGTTCAAGAACCTCATCGATGCTCCTTTCGTCGTTGCGAGGCTATCGCTCCGCTGCGCGGCGCGCTAGGCCGGCCGGGCAGCTTTCCGCTTGGGCGGCAGGTGGATGGCACGTCCGAGCGCCACGAGCCCGGCCTCCTTGATCGCCTCGGAGAGCGTCGGGTGCGCCGCCATGCCGTCGGCCACCGTCTCGACGGTCGCCTCGGCGTCGAGCGCCACGACACCGGCCTCGATCAGGTCGGTCGCGTGCGGGCCGACGATGACGAGGCCGAGCAACTCGCCGTAGCGGGTCTCGTGGATCGACTTGACCCAGCCGGTTGTCTCGTTCTGCATCACGGCGCGGGCGTTCGCAACCCAGGGGAACACGCCCACCGAGACCGAGTCGCCGTACTGCTCGCGCGCCGCGGCCTCCGTCAGGCCGACGCCGGCGATCTCCGGATCCGTGTAGATCGGCCTCGGCACCGCACGGTCGGCCATGACCGCGTCGTGACCCATCGCGTTCTCGGCCGCCACCTCGCCCTCGCGGAAGGCGGTGTGGGCGAGCTGCCAGTAGCCGGCGCAGTCGCCGACCGCGTAGATGTGGGAGACGGTCGTGCGGCGATGCTCGTCCGCGGCGATCCCCTTGCGCGGATCGAGCTGCACTCCGATCGCCTCGAGGCCGAGGTCCTGGACGAGCGGGCCGCGGCCGACCGAGACGAGCATGAGGTCGGCATCCACCTTCTCCCCTTCGCCGAAGTGGACAGTCAGCTTCGAGCCGTCGTCTTCGACCTGCGTGCACTGCTTGCCGGTGTGGACGGTGATGCCGCGCCGCTTGAACTGCTTGGCGAGCTCCTTCGTCGCGTCCTCGTCCTCCTGGGGGATCAGCGTCGGCAGCATCTCGACGATCGTCACCTCGGAGCCGAAGCGCTGGAAGATCGAGGCGAACTCGCAGCCGATGATCCCCCCGCCGAGCACGACGAGACGACTCGGCACCTGCTGCTGGGCGAGCAGACCCGTCGAGTCGACGCAGCGGGGCGAGTCGAGGCCCGGGATCGGCGGTCGCAGCGGAAACGAGCCGGTGGCGACGACCGCGCTCCGGAAGGTCACGTCCTCGGCGCCTTCGACGGAGATCGAGTTCGCATCCTTGAACCGGCCGGTGCCCTTGACCCACTCGACGCCGTTCGCCTTGAACAGCTGGGCCACGCCCTGGGTCATCTGCTTGACGACGCCGTCCTTCCAGGCGTTCGCCGCCGCCATGTCGAGCCGCGGCTCGCTCACCTGCACGCCGAACTTCGCGAAGCTCTCCCCCGCGTCCTTGAGCGCGTGCGCGGTCTGCACCCACGCCTTGGTCGGAATGCAGCCGACGCGCAGGCAGGTGCCGCCGAGCTCCGGCTCCTTCTCGATGCACACCGCCCTGGCCCCGAGCTGGGCCGCGCGGATCGCGGCCGTGTAGCCCCCCGGCCCGCCGCCCAGAACGGCTACGTCACAGTCCATGTCGTTCTCCCGAGATCGCTTGGATTCGAGACGATCCTATCGGCGCGTGGCGGATCAGCCGTGCGATGCGGTCGAGACCGCGACGAGGACCGCGGCGACGACCGGAGCGGCTGCGGCGAGGAGCGCGACGAGCTTTCGCTTCCAGCGGGACATGACCGGAGCATCGCGTACGCCGGCTCGCGCGGCAGTGCGGCGAGCAGGCATCTCGTGGTGCGGATAGCCGC
>CAVUNV010000004.1:0-595170 GCA_963742925.1 uncultured Actinomycetes bacterium
CTTGAGGGACGCCGCGGCGCAGACCAGGCGCCCGGCAAGGCCGCCGCAGGCCGAGACGGTAGCGCAGCAGGATCTGCTGGCTCCCGGCTGAACGACGATGAGGTGGCGGCTGTTCGTCGATCACAGCCGCCGGCGGAGAGTTCAGGTTGGCGATCGCGATCTGGACCGGTGCCGGTCGGGCAGCCGGCCGGCGGCGGTGGTGGCGCCGCGGCGATGACGGCGGTCGGCACCGAGGTAACGGCGATCGAGCCGCGCGTGTTCGTCGCCGTCACCCGGATGCGCAGCGTGGAGCCTACGTCGATCGACGGGATCGTGTAGGTCAGGTTCGTTGCGCCTCCGATGGCGGAGCAGTTGCCGCCGTTCTTGTCGCAGCGTCGCCATTGATAGCTGTAGCTGATCGGCTGCGTGCCGGTCCAGGTTCCTGGGTTTGCCGTCAGCGTCTGGCCGGCCTGGGGCGTTCCGGAGATCGTCGGCGGCGACGTGTTCTTCGGCGCCAACGCGGCCACGACGATCGCCGTCGCGTTCGACACTGCGACGCCGCTCCCGTCGGCGTTGGTGGCCGTGACACGCACCCGGATCGTGAAGCCGACGTCCGCGCTTCGTAGCAGGTGGCTGTTCGTCGTCGCGCCCGCGATCGCGGCGCAGTTCGACCCGTTTCCTTTCCCGCCGTTCGCCGGGCAGCGAAGCCACTGGAAGGCGAAGCTGGTCGGGTTGTTCGACCAGGTGCCGGTCGTGGCCGTCAGCGTCTCGCCCTGGACAGCAGAGCCGGAGATCTTCGGTTCGGCTGTGTTCACAGGTTTCGCCTGCGACCGCGCCGACCCCAAAGTTGGCACCAGCAACACCACGGCGATACCCACGACCGTGACCGACAGCAAGCCAAGCCACAAGGCTCGTCTCGACCGGACGCTTCTGAATGGTGCCGTCATAACACTCCTCCTCACGAATCGGCGTTGGGCGCCTGGCACCTCTGTGCGGCGTCTTCTCGCGTCGCTCTTACCCATTCCCGCCTACCCCTAAGACCCCTGCCGCGACCCTGTGACCCTGCCGAGACCCTGCCGTAAGGGTCTCGAACAGATCGTCCAAGACAGGTACGGCTCACCCGATGTGCGTTGGCAGTGTTGCTGGATGTCCTGGGTGAGGAAGCGTGAGGTTGTGCCGAGCCCGTGGGTGTCTGTTGGGCCGCGGGGTTGGTGGTAGTAGCGGAGTGGCAAGTACAGGTGCAGGTTCTTGCGGGGGGGGCGGGTTCGGTCAAGAGTGAGTTGAGGTGCAGCACCATCGACGGCCTATGAGGGGGCTCGCTCGGGGCGGGTTTGCCAAACTTCCCGGCGCAGGAAAGGCGGAGGACGAGGTGGCGGCGGCTGACAGAGCGGCTGCTGTCGCCTCTGGCTGGGTCGCGGCGCCCGTCTGCCAAGCTGGTTCCCGGTCGGCTCGCTGATCGTTAGCGTCTGGGTGTGGCGCGGAGGGAAGTGTTGGTTCCGTTCAGTGGGGCGATGCTGGGGTTGCTGCTGGCGGCCTTGGATCAGACGATCGTGGCCACGGCATTGCCGAGGATCGTTGCCGACCTGCATGGGCTGAACCATTTGTCCTGGGTGGTGACGGCCTACTTGTTGACGTCGACGGTGACGGTGCCGCTGTACGGGAAGCTGTCCGATCTTTACGGCCGCAAGCGGCTGTTCATGGTGGCGATCGGCCTGTTCCTGGTCGGTTCGGCCCTCTGCGGCGCCTCGCAGTCGATGATCGAACTGATCGTCTTCCGCGCGGTGCAGGGTCTGGGTGCGGGGGCCGCGCATCCCGCTCACGTTCGCCGTGATCGGTGATCTGTTCTCGCCGCGGGAGCGGGGGCGGCATCAGGGATTCGACGGTGGGGCGGTGTGGGCGATCGCCGCCGTGGCGGCTGCTTCTGGGTGGCGTGTTGACCGACAAGGTGTCGTGGCGGTGGATCTTCTACATCAACCTGCCGCTGGGGTTCCTGGCGCTGTTCGTGGTCGCGACGACGATGCACATCCCGTTCCATCGGCGCGAGCACTCGATCGACTTCCTCGGTGCCGGCCTGCTCACGGGATCGGCGGTCTGCCTGTTGGTGGCTGCCGTGTGGGAGGACAGAACTACCCGTGGGGATCGGGCAAATTGTAGGGCTGTTGCTGCAGGAGTGCTGCTCGGCGGCATGTTCGTGTTCATCGAGATGCGGGCGCGGGAGCCGATGCTTCCCCTGCGGCTGTTCGACGACTCGATCTTCTCCGTCGCTTCCGTCGCGACCGTACTGATCGGCGCTGTGCTGTTCGGCGCCCTGATTTACATCCCGCTGTTTGTGCAGGGTGTGATCGGTGGCTCGGCGACCAACTCGGGAGTGGCGTGCTGATCCCGCTCTCGCTGGGCTGGGTCGTGACCAGCATCCTCTCGGGCCTGGTGATCAGTCGAACCGGCCGCTACCGCATGTTCCCGATCGTCGGCAGCGCAGTCGTCGCCGCTGGCTTCTGGCTCCTGACCGGCATGACCGCCCAGACCTCGAGTCTCGACCGTTGCCGGTTACCTGCTCGTGATCGGCTTCGGTATCCTCACGGTCCAGGTCTACGTGCTGGCAGTGCAGAACGCGGTCGAACCCCGCGACATGGGCATCGCTATCGCCTCGACCCAGTTTTTCCGCTCGATCGGCGGCACTTTCGCCGTCGCCGCCTTCGGCAGCATCCTGACGAGCCGGCTGGCAAGCGAGTTGACCGCGCACCTGGGCACGGCCGCAAAGCGGATCGACCCGCAGGGGCTTCTGCAATCGCCGACGATCGCCCGGCACCTCCCACCCGACCTCGTCGACGGCGTCCGCGCTTCTCTCGCCGCAGCGCTCCACCCCGTCTACCTCACCTGCTTCGTCATCGCCGTATTGGCTTTTGGCACCTCCTTCTTCCTTAAGGAACTGCCGCTCCGAACGCACACAGGAATCAGCGCGACGACCCGAGGAACGGTGCCAACCGATGGCTGATGTGTGAGATCACCGCTCGAGCCATCGACTCCGCCCTGTCCATCCGAGGGACGGAAACCAGCAACTTCTAACGCCAGGAACCCAACCGGAAACCACACCCCTCGTTACCCCGCCGGATGCACGGAATCCGCACCGGCGGTGAACGACGAGTGGCGGGTTAGGCTCAGATCATGTTGACTGTGGGGACTGCGCGATTGTCTGTACTCGATCTCGCGCCGGTCGCGAGTGGATCGACGGTCGCTGCGGCGTTGCGGAACTCGCTCGATCTCGCCCAGCATGTGGAGCGTCTCGGCTATCTGCGCCACTGGGTCGCGGAGCATCACAACATGCCCGGCATCGCCAGTTCCGCGCCGGCCGTGCTGATCGCACATTTGGTGGGCGTGACCAGCACACTGCGGGTCGGCTCTGGCGGGGTCATGCGGCCTAACCACCAACCATTCGTGATCGCCGAGCAGTTCGGGATGCTCGAGGCGCTGCATCCTGGCCGGATCGATCTCGGCATCGGCCGCGCCCCCGGCACCGACCAGGTCACCGTCTATGCGCTCCGCAGGTCGCTCGACCCGTCCGTCGACGACCTTCCTGCACAGCTCGCCGAGTTGCGCGCCTTCTTCTCGGGAACCTATCCGCGCATCACCGCCGTCCCCGGCTCGGGGCACTCGCCCGCGATCTGGCTGCTCGGCTCCAGCGACTTCAGCGCCCGCCTCGCCGCACAACTCGGGCTCCCTTTCTCGTTCGCGCACCACTTCATGCCCCAGAACACGCTCGCCGCACTCGAGATCTACCGCCGCGACTTCCAATCCTCACCGACGCTCCCGAGCCGTACGCGATGATCGGCGTCGCCGCCGTCTGCGCCGACAGCGACGAGCAGGCCCGCTGGCTTCACGGCCCCGCCAAGCTCTCCTTCCTGCGCCTGCGAAGCGGCCACCCCTCCACCCTCCCCTCACCCGAGGAGGCCGCCGCCTACGAGTATTCGCCCGACGAGCGCGAGTTCGTCGACAGCTGGACCGCCTCACACATCGTCGGCTCCCCCGAAACCGTCCGCGAACGCCTGCTCGAACTCCAGCAACGCACAGGCGCTAACGAGCTGATGTTGACAACGAACCTGCACGACCACGCCGACCGACTCCACTCCTACCAACTGATCGCCGAGGCGCTGAACGGCTCTCTCCGCGCCCTGCCCTAGCCGCCCCCTCGATGGCCGGGCACCGTCGCGGTCGCTGAGGGGTGGTCGGGTTTGGCCGGGCAGGGTGAGGCTAGCTTGCGTGCGGTGGGTGTCGGTTTCTGGCTCTCGTTCGCGGTCCTGAGTGCTCTCCAGGGCGTGCTCGTTCTCGTTCCGACCCGTCCGGGCGGGGAGCGTGCCGGGAGGCTGATTGGTGTGGTGGTGCCTGCTGGGCTGCTCGTGCTCGGGGTCGTGCTGGTTCGGGATGTGTCTGACGGCGCCTGGGCGCTGGCGGGACATGGCGACGTTCGGGACGCCGCTTGCGGCGTCGGCGTGTGGGTACCTGCTCGGCTGGAGACGGGGCTGGCTCGCGCCTGTGGTTGCACTTGGCTTGTACACTTGGCTTGTATCTGGCCGCCTGGCAGGCGAGCGGTCTGACGAGAGATACCGCCGGCGATGCTGATCGCCGGTGCCTGCCTGAGTGGGGCGGCCTTGCTCGGACGGCTGTTCTCTGCGAGAGCGATAGCGATCGGGCTGGTTCTGCTGGTCGCACTCGATGTGATCCTCGTGTTCGGGACGAGCCAGGTCACGCAGACGACGTCGACACTCCATGGACTCGTCCCACCGAGCGCCGGCGGCACCCCGCTGCCAGCGCTTCAGGATGTGACGCTGGGCTCATCGATGATGGGCTGGCTCGATCTGTTGGCGCCGGCGTTGCTCGGCGTGCTCGTCGTCAAGTCGCCTCGGAGACGCGGGGTCGCGGCCGTCATCGTCATCTCCGCACTCGTCTGGGGCGCCTTGCTCTACGCGACCCCGATGATCCGGCGACGGTCCCGGTCCTGGTCGGGTTGGGAGTGGCCTGCCCGCCGAGGCTGGGCGTGGGCGGGTTTGGGCGGCGACTGAACATCGGGTCGATCTCCCCCGGGTCAGTTGGACTTGACCCACCACGAAAGGCATAGGCGTCGATGAGGGGGTGCCGGTCGAGGTGGTGCCCCGGCATCGTCGTTGAATTGGCCGACCAGGCCTTGGCGCGATCAGCGTGAAGGTTCAGGTACAAGAGTCGTGTGCTTGCGCTGCTCGTCGGTCTGGCGCTTCTGCTCTTGCTGCCCGGTCCGTGGAACTGGGTCGGCTGCGGTGCCTGCATCGTGTGGGCGGTCGGTGGGGTTGCGCACGGGTTGTGGTGGTCGAAGCGTGATGCGCCGGTTGTCGGCGCGAGCACGCTCGTCGGGCTTCCTGCGACCGTCGTCGAGACATGCGCTCCAAGCGGCCGTGTCAAGCTGGGCGCGGAGACGTGGCAGGCCCGATCACAGGTCGCTGTCTTGCCGGGCGAGCAGGTCCGTGTTCGCTCCGTCGAGGGCCTGGTTCTCCACGTGGCGCCAGAACGCGCGTAGCCGGCAGACCGCGGGTCAGGAGCCAGTCTTGCCGTCGGGATGGCAGGCTTGCCGGGTGCAGACGGCCGGCCTGTTCCTACCCGGTTTCGCCGTACGGGGAAGCCTGTACGGACCAGGACTGCCGGAGGGCTGGGTAGCCATGAACCCTCCGTCGCTGGCGAAGACACACGGTCGGTTCGATACGCATCGCGAGTGGCTCACCGGCGTGATCGAGGCTCAACATCGACCCGTCAGCCTGGCGGACCGGCCATTCAATGGGCGCCGCCCTCGCGATCTGTGCGGCAGCCGAGCAGCCCCGTCTCATCGAGCGGTTGCTCTTGCTTTCCCCGGCCGGGCTTCCACTGTCCAAACCGATGAAGGACAGCCTCCTGCTACTGACACAACAAGGCTCTTCAAGGCTTGTACCCCGCCGCGGAGGTGGCCGCCGTAGTCCGGGACTCCGTCACTCATCCCTGGGCCACCTACCGTCTTGCCCGAGAAGCCCACGATCTCGACCTCCGAGCCGAGATGAGACAAGTCAAAGCGAACCGTGTTCCCAGCCTGATCATCGGATGTAGATCAGACACGCTGACCACACCATCGATCTGCGCAGAGATCACCGAGACGCTCGGCGGTCAGCACCTCCAACTGGAAGGCAGCGGACACATGTGGATGCTGAACGATTGGCCCCACTTCCGGGCAATCCTCGCCCGCTGACCTGCCAACTCGAGATCGCGACGATCTCAAGCGCCATCGCCAACCGCCACCGCCGGACGAAAGAAACCGTTGCTCGTGCTTGACTTCGACCGGCCAAGATGAAAGAGTGGTCGTGCCCGACCGAGACAGCGGTTCGCAGGGTCGCAAGACCAAGCGTGTTGCAGTCGGAGTCGGGCATTTCCATTGGTCCTACCCAACAGGTGGTCAGCCAACCGGCTTTGCTCGCGAGCCATCGCCGACTGCATCGCATCGCGTACCTGTTTATGGGTCCGCGATTGGACGGTTCGGCTTATTTCGTCGGCGGGCCAGGTGTATTGGCAGTGGTGGTGGAGGTCCGGGGTGAGGAAGCGTGAGGTGGTGCCGAGCCCGTGTGTGTCGGTTCGGCTGCGGGGCTGGTGGTAGTAGCGGAGCGGAGTGGAACGTAGAGGTGGAGGTGCTTGCGGGGGTCGGTCCGGTCAAGAGCGAGCCGAGGTGCAGCACCATCGACGGCCTATGAGGGGGATGTGAGATCGCTGGCTCGAGGTCGTACACTCGGTCGCGTGCTCAGGTACTTCAGCGGGCAGCTGCTCGATGCCAGCTCGTTCGAGCTTGAGCAGCAATACGTCAACCCTCCCAGCCACATCGAGCCGCCGCAGTCTGGCTCGAACTGGACGAGGGCGACGGCTTCGAAGGCTGGCACGAGCGCGCCTCGCTGGAGAGGTGTGACGCTGACGACCGCTGCTTTGTGCTCGACCGCGAGGCGGCTGTCGTTCGCTTCGGAGATGGTGAACACGGCCGCCGTCCCATGCCAGGTGCGCGTGTGCGCGGCTGGTATCGCGGCAGTGGAGCTGCCGGCAACGTCCCCGGCTCGCTGAGTGCGCCTTCGCACGCCGACCTGGTTTCGTCACTGGCCGATGTGTCGCACTTGACCTGGATGCGGCAGGTCGCGCGTGACAAGGGACTCTGCTACCACCAACTCGATCCCACCACGACCGATCACGATCGCGAGCGTGGCGAAGAGACCATCGCCGAACTCGAACGACTCGGACTCCTCTCCCCAGAGGACGCAACGCTTTAGTCCACTCCCGGCCAGCGACCGCTGATTCCGTAGCCGCGCACACCTGCTCGTCCGCGCCCAGCCGCTCGAACAAGTGGATGTAGTGGCGCTCGTGAAGGGACTACGTCCAGAGTTCGTCGACCGAGACGGTGATGCTCGCGGCGAGCTCCGGCTGGGCCGATTCCACTTGTTGATCGATGGGCCCGGTGTGTTGGCAGTGTTGTTGGAGTTCGGGGGTGAGGAAGCGTGAGGTGGTGCCGAGCCCGTGCGTGTCGGTTCGGCCGCTGGGCTGGTGGTAGTAACAGAGGGGCACGTACAGGTGAAGGTTCTTGCGCGGGCGGGTGACGCCGACGTACAGGAGCCGTCGTTCCTCCTCGGAGTCCTTCTGGGTTGGTGAGTGCCATGCACCCTCTGTGTAGATGCGAACGGTTTGCGCGACGCTCAAAGAGACGAGAGTTCGGGGTCGAAAGTCGGGGTCTACGTCACGGAGGGCCGAAGCAAGGCGTTCATAGCGAGGATTGCTCCAACCTCTCACGCTGCCCACGTACTGCACGCGGCCACGCAACAGAGCCTTGAACTCGACCTCTCCCTTCGCCGGAGGACGGTTCCGCGGACTCTCGTGGCGAGCGAGTGCCGCGGCCGCGTGCGTTTCACCGTACTTCCGCCAGATGTATAGGTGGTTGTCCAAGGAGCGCACGTAGTCGATGGGCACGTTCGTCTTGTGGTTCACAACGAGGCCTGTCATCGTGTCGTCTCGACTTCCGAAGAAGCCGCGTCTTCTCTGGTTCGAATCCGGAACCTATGGCCAGTGACGACCCGCAGCAAAGGATCTTCGATCCAGAGCTGGCCGCCGATGTGTGCGTCTCGGGGACGGTGAAGCGGTGAACCTCGGGGAAGTCGACCGGGTCGACGTCGCCGAAGAGCTCCGCGGCCTCCTTCGTCTCCTCGTCCCAGACGTCGCAGATCCGCTTGAAGAAGAGCAGCGGCAGGATGTACGCCTTCCAGTCCGTGCGGTCGACGGCGCTGCCGCGGAGGATCTCGGCGCAGTCCCACAGGCGGGATTTGAGGTCTTGAGGTGCTTCGGCCATGGCTGCCAGCTTCGTGCGGGACGGTAGCGGGGTGCTTCCGCGCGCTGTACTCACCATTTCACTCACCATTCGGCCCCCACGCGGGAGGGCGGAAGGCGGGAAACGGCTTGGTTGAGCGATGGGCGCGGCTGGGATCGAACCAGCGACCTCCCGCGTGTGAAGCGGGAGCTCGTCGGCCACGTCGAGAGGCTAGAACTGATCACCAGGCAGTCTGGACGAGTCGACGTTCGTATCCCATGTCCATCCGACAACAATCGAACAAACGGCGAGAATGACATCAAACTCCCTGCTAATCGGCTATTTTAGCGCAGCTCCTTGTTCGACTCCATGTCGAACCACATGGCGAAGAGGGAGAACTGGACGCCGAAGATCAGCAGCAGCGCGATCAGGACGGATGTGGCGGTCGGGATCACGTTGCCGAGCACGCGCAGCACGATCTCGGAGATCCCCAGGCCGAGGCCCGCGAAGAAGAGCAGCATCCCGAGCCCGTAGAAGAAGACAAGCGGGTGGAAGTCCCGGATCACGTACTTCTCCTTCATCCGCCAGAAGAACGCCTTGAGCAGGAGCCAGGAGATGCGCGGCACGACGTGGTGGAGGCGGATGCCCGACTTCTCGCCGACGTTGTAGATCGGCCGCGAGGGAACGTCCCGGACACGGGCGTTCCACACGTTCAGGTGCACCAGCAGATCGTTCGGGAAGCCGTAGCGCGGGTAGACGCGGTCGAGGTCGAGCGACTCGAGCACCGGCAGGGCGATCGCCGTGTAGCCGGCTTGCGAGTCGGCGACGTGCCAGTAGCCGGAGGCGATCTTCGTCAGCATCGACAGCGCGGCGTTGCCGAGGTAGCGCGAGTGCGGGATCAGCTCCCAGGCCTGGCCGCTGAACAGCCGGTTCGCCTTCGCGTAGTCCACGTCGCCGGCCGCGACCGGCTCGACCAGCCCGGGCAGCTCGGCCGGGTCCATCTGGTTGTCGGCCGCCATGACGCATGTGACGTCGATCCGCTCCTCGATCGAGCGCTTGTAGCCCGAGACGATCGCTGCGCCGACGCCGCGGTTCCGGTCGTGGGAGACGAGGACGACGCGCGGATCGGACTCGGCGGCCGCGCGGGCCCGCTCGGCCGTCGCGTCGGTCGAGGCGTCGTCGACGACGAAGATGCGGTCGACGAAGTCCGGGATCCCGGCCAGCGTCTCCGGCAGCAGCCCTGCTTCGTTGTAGGCCGGCACCACCACGGCGACGCGCTTGCCGTCGATCATGGAACGGAGGTTACGCCGTTTGGTGTGACCGAACCTGGGCGGCGACCGGCTCCCAGAACACTGCCGCCAGCAGGCCGATCAGGAGCCCGATGATCGCGCCGATCACGACACCGGAGCGGCGACTCGGCCCGCCCTGGTTCACCGCCTTCGCCACCGAGACGATGCGGGCCTGCTCGATGTTCTGCGCGGCGGCGATCTGCTGCAGCGACGAGCTCAGGTCGTTCTGGAGCGCAAGGCGCTGATCCGAGAGCGAGGCGATGATCGCCTGGTAGTTGGAGAGCACCTGACTGTTCGCCGCAGACCCTGCCAGGGCGGCCTGCGCGTTCTCGGCCTGCGTCAGCCGGGTGTTCAGGTCGGCCAACTGGGCCTTGTCCCGCGCGACATTCCCGTTCAGCACGGCGATCTTCTGGGCCGCGTAGGGCTGGAACTGCCCGACGACGAGGTTGGCAAGCCGGTTCGCCGCACACTCGATCTTGTAGCGTCCCGACCCGGTCACGGAGAGCAGCATCAACGGGAGCCGGCTGGCCGATCTTCGTGCCGGTGAGGCCGAGGATCGGCTTGACCGCGATGTTTCCCTGGAGCTGCTTGACGGGAAGGCCAGGGCACTTGGCTGCGTACAGGAGCGCCTGCTGGCTGCTCACGAACGTCGTGGCCAGCCCGAGCTGCGTGGGCGGGCTCGAGATCGCAGAACGACGAGGTCGGCGAGAGCGGCTGGCCGAGGTAGATCTCCGTCGTCGCCTTGTACTGCTTGCCGCCGCCCAGCGAGACCAGCAGGCCGACGATCGCGCCGACGACGAGGCCGATCAGCAGCAGCCACCAGCGCGAGATCGTCGCGCGCCACAGGCGCCCGAGGTCGATCTCCTGCTCGGCGTCGAGATCCGGCGCGCGCTCCTTCTTCTCCGGGGCGCTCATCGCGCGGCGACTCTAGCCGAAGCCCACTCCCATTGAGCGGACAACCCGTCCTCCAGCGAGACTCGCGGCTCCCATCCGAGCTCCTCGCGGATCCGGGTCGTGTCGGCACGCGTCCGCCTCTGATCCCCGGGCACCGGCGGCTCCTCCCGGAGCTCGAGCGGGCGGTCGGCGATCCGCTCCAGGAGCGCGATCGACTCCCGCATCGACGCCTCCACGCCGCCGCCGACGTTGTACGTGCCCTGCCCCTTCTCCATCGCGAGCTGCGTGGCCGAGACGACGTCGGCGACGTACGTCCAGCCGCGGGTCTGCGACCCGTCGCCGTAGAGGTCGAACGGCCGCCCCTCGGCGAGCGCGAAGCACATGCGCGTGAAGGCCATGTCGGGGCGCTGCCGTGGCCCGAAGGCGTTGAAGTAGCGGAGCACGACGACGTCGAGCCCGAAGCTGCGCTCGTAGGCGCGGGCCAGGTGCTCGGCGGCCAGCTTCGTGATCGCGTAGGGCGAGATCGGCTGCGGCTCCGTGCTCTCCGGCGTCGGGAAGCGCTCCGCCGCTCCGTAGATCGAGGAGGAGGACGAGAACACGACCCGGACGCCGCTCCGGACGGCTGCCTCGAAGAGGCGCTGCGAGGCGAGCACGTTGTTCCGCAGGTAGAGCGGGAAGACGTCGCCGAAGCTGCGCACCCCGGGTTGCCCCGCGAGGTGGAAGACACCGTCGAAGCCGGAGAGGTCGAGCGCGTCCTCCGCCAGGTCGAGCCGGAGCACGTCGAGCCCGCGCGCGTTCTCCTCCTTCAGCTGCGGGTCGTAGGAGTCGCTGAAGCAGTCGAGGCCGACGACGTCGTGCCCCGCGGCGACCAGCGCCTCGGCGAGATGCGAGCCGACGAAGCCCGCCGCTCCGGTGACGGCATATCTCATCGCGTCACGATCGCACAGATCTGTTATCCGCCGGTGACGGAGCCGAGGTCGACGGTCACGGACTGGCGGGCGGAGTTCCCGGCGACGAGCAGGGCCTGCCAGGTGCCGGGAGGAGCGGGCAGGACGAGCCGCCCCGAGAGCGGCTGCCGGCCGAGGTCGCGGTAGCGGCGCTTCGTCCCGTCGTCGAGCCGGACGACGAGGTGCAGCCACGGCGTTCCGTCGTCGGTGGCACTCCAGACGAGCGTGCGCCTCCCGGCGACGTGCGCGTCGACGACCGGCGGGACGAGCGCCTTCATCTGCACCTGTCTCAGCGCGACCCTGGTCGTGTTTCCGGCCGCGTCGACCACGGTCAGATAGGGGTAGTACGTTCCCGCGGCGCGGCGCCCGGGCGACCAGACGATCGACCGGCTGCCGTGCGCGAGGTCGAAGGACTGCGCCCGTCCGCCGGCGTGCAGCGTCACCGTCGACAGCTTCGACAGCCAGAAGGAGAAGGTCACCGTGTCGAGGTAGCCGTCCTGGGGGTCCGGATAGATCACGATCGAGGCGGCCGGATCGGGCATGGCCGCAGCCGACGGCTTCAACACGGGCGGCTGGTCCTCGTAGCTCTGGAAGCGGGTCGCGAAGTCGCTCCACGTGGTGCTCCCCGTGCGGGTCGCCAGCCGCTTGAGCAGCGAGACGACGTAGTCGTGGTAGGAGAGCGGCGACTCGTTCCCGTCGAGCGAATAGAGCGACCAGTAGCCGGTGTCGAACTTCGGCAGCAACGCCTGCGCCGCCGCCTGCAGCTCCGCCGCGAGACCGGCCGCGCCCGTGTTCTGCCTGATCTGCGCGTAGTCGCCGATCGAGATCGCGCTCTGCAGCTGGGCGTTCAGCACCGGCGAGGGGTCGAAGCTGTACAGCTTGATCCACGGGCCCGCGGGCAGCGCGCGGACGAGGCGGCCCGGAATGGCGGCGTAGGCCTGGTCGGCCGCGTCCAGCACGGTCTGATCGCCTGTGGCCTGGCCGACCCGGGCGAGCGCCTGCGCGGCCACGGCCTGCGCCATGCCGGATCTCCACGGCGGCTGTCCGCGGCCGAACGGGAACGGGTACGACCAGAGCAGCCGCCCATCCTTGGGCTCTGCTCGCGCGACGAGCGCGGTGGCCAGCTGCTGCGCCTCGTCGGTCTTGCCGGCGAGGATCAGCGTGTTCAGGGCGCCGAAGTTGCCGAGCGGGTGGAACTCGAAGCCGTGCCCCTTCACGAAGCGGTAGAGGACGCCGTCGTCGCCGAAGACGTCCGTGCCCGTAGGGCGGGAGCGCGTGGGTGGCGAGCTGCTGCTCGTTGAATTGCAGCATCGAGAAAAGCGTCAGCGCCCATGGGGCCGTGTAGCTCTGGCCCTGGGCGGCGATGTCGTCCAGCATCGCGGTGAGCGTCTGGGCGCGGAGCGGCGGAATCGTGGGCAGCTCGGCCACGGCGCGCCGGGCGATGGCCGTGTAGGCGGCGGCGCTCGCCTGGTCGAGCTGCCCGGCGGCGACGGCTCGAGTGAGCCCCTGCTGGATCAGGTCGAGAGAGCCCGGCCGGCTCGCAGGCACGGCGGAGCCGGCGAACGAGACTGCGGCGACAACGGCCGCGACGAGGATTGCGCTACGGCTACGCATACGGGGCCCAGCAGAGAACGAGCCCGGAAAAGGGTAGCCGGGACCGGCGCGCCCTGCTCGCCGGCGCCTCGTCTAGTCCATTCGAGCCGTGTCCTAGTGACTGTCCCATGGGACAGTCTGAGACGTGGCGGGTCGGGACATGTCCGCGCCCGCGTTTCGGCTGCAGCTCGGGCCGAGATCGACGCTCGAGGACATGGCCGGGACGGGCAGACCGGGACCGGGCCGGAGTCGGCCAGCCCGGCTAGCCGCCGTCCCGATCCGCGGCGACTCGGTCCGGCAGCTCCTCGGCGAACGGGACGAGCGGGCCGTCGCCGTCCTCGGCCAGGCTCAGGTGCGAGAAGAACCGCGTCATGAACACGCCCTCGTGGAACTCGCCGAGGCGCGGCTCCGGCCGTTCGCCGTTCGCGAGCGCGATCGCGAGCTCCGGATAGCCGCTCCCGGCCGCCCGTCGGGAGCGGAAACGCCGCCGCCGAAGCGCGGGTTCACGTCGGTGACGGGCAGACCGCCGTCGGGCTCGCGGAAGCACTGGATGTTGGCCGGCCCGACGATCCCGATCGCCTCCGCCACCCGTGCGCCGTGCTCGATCAGCGTCCGTGTCCCTGATCGTCATGCCCTTGATCGACTCGCCGCCCTTGGACTGGATCATCGTGCGCGGGATCGCGTTCAGGCAGCGGCTCTCGAGTGTCGCAGAAGACGTCGATCGAGAACTCCTCGCCGAGGCAGAGCTGCTGGACGAACGACTCGACCGGCGTGTAGCGCAGGAAGAACGCGAGCTCGTCCGGATCGGCGGCACGGTAGATGTGGCGGGAGCCGAACCCCTCGCGCACCTTGACGAGCAGCGGATAGCGGGCGTCGGCAGGAACCTCGCCGGGAAGCCAGCTCGGCGGACTGGGAATGCCGAGCCGCGAGAACAGCTGATGCGCCAGGTACTTGTCGCCGACCTGGCGGCAGATCTCCGCCGTCGGAAGCAGGACGAGCGCCGGCTCGAGCTCTTCCCGCGCTTCGGCCAGCGTCACGTGGTCGAGGTCCGTGAGCGGGACGACCAGGCGAACGTCGTACTCGCGCACGAGCCCGGCGAGCGCCGGGACGTAGCCCGGGTCGCGCGACACGCGGGACCAGCGCGTGGTGGTCGGCGTGGTAGATCGCCGGCGCCAGACGGTCGGCCTCGGCCACGACCGTGGTCGCGCCTGCGCGGGCGAACTCGGTCACGATGTCGACCCGCTGTCCGGCGCAGGTGAAGAGCACCGCTGTCACGGAAAAGAGCGTAGCCCGCTCACCGGGGCAGCGCGGCCGTCAGGCGGCTGTGCCGGGCCGCTATGCGGACTCGCGCCAGCCGCCGGCGTCGCCCTTGTACGTCCCGCTGAACAGGGCGAGCGGCGTGCGGGCGAGGATCTTCAGGTCGACGAGCGGCGAGCGGTGCTCGACGTACCAGACGTCCAGCTCGATCCGCTCGTCCCAGGGCAGACGCGCGCGGCCGTGGATCTGTGCCCAGCCGGTCAGGCCGGGCTTCACCTCGAGCCGCCGCCGCTGCCTCGGCGTGTAGCGCTCGACCTGGTAGGCCAGCGTCGGTCGCGGGCCGATGATGCTCATGTCGCCGCGGATCACGTTCCAGAGCTGCGGCAGCTCGTCGATCGAGAGCCGGCGCAGCGCCCGGCCGGCCCGCGTGATCCGCGGATCGCCGCGATTCACGGCCGCGCCCGCACCCTGGCCCTCGGCTCCGACGACCATCGTCCGGAGCTTCAGCAGCTCGAACTCGGCGCCGTCCTTGCCGACCCGCTGCTGCCGGTAGAGGACGGGCCCTCCGTCGGTGAGCTTGACGGCCGCCCCGGCGACCGCGAGCAGCGGCGCCGTGACGGCGAGGCCGACCCCGGCAAGCGCAAGGTCGGCGGCACGGTTCATCTCGTGCCCTCGGCTTTGCCCCACACGGCCGGCACGCCCTCGCGGAGGTAGTTCCGAAGCGCCTTGACCGTCGCCCAGCTGACGAGCGTGTAGTAGCGAGGCAGGCCCGGCCGGGCCGCGGCGGCGCCGAGGAAGGCGAGCTGTCCGAGAAGCGCCGCCCGGTACACCCCACCGCGCCGGGAGAGCGCCAGGCTCGAGCCGAGCAGGGCGATGTGCATGAGGCCGCTCCCGTAGCGCAGGTGCCGGTGGGAGACGATCTTGACCAGATAGCCGGGCGGCAGGTCGCGGAGCATGTCGCCCTCGGCGACGATCGCCCAGCAGTGCTCGAACATGCGCACCTTGCGCGCGTACTCGTCCTCGATGTCGCGGGACGGCTTCTCGAACGCCAGCGCCTCCGGCTCGTAGGCGGCTCGCCTCCCGTGCTGCACCATCAGGTAGGGGAAGGACAGGTCGTGCCCGAAGCGAGGGTCGACGTCCGCGTAGTCAGTCCGCCGAACGGCGTAGATCGACCCGTTCCCGCCCGTGACCGATCCGGTCGCTGCCTCCTGGGCGCGGAGCCACGTCTCCAGCCGCCAGTACGCACCCTCCACGTTCGTCCCGTCGGCCTCCTGCAGGACGAGGCGGCCACAGACGTAGGCGACCTCCGGATCGCCGAACGAGCGCACCAGCAGGCGCAGCGCGTCGGGTGCCCACGTGCAGTTCGCGTCCGAGAACGCCACCACCTCGCCGGCCGACTCCTTCACGGCCAGGTTCTGGGCCGCCACCTTGCCGCCCCGCGGGCAGCGCAGCAGGCGGACGCGGGGCTCGCGCGCCGCGATCGCCTCGACGATCGCGTCCGTGCGGTCGTCCGACGCGTCCGAGGCGACGACGATCTCGAGCCGCTCCGCCGGGTAGTCGAGCGCGAGCAGGTTCTCGACCCGCCGCTCGATGACCGACTCCTCGTTCCACGCCGCGACGATCACGGTCACCCTGGGCGTCAGGTCGGCGCCCTCGACGGGGTCGGGACGCAGCCGCGCGGCCAGAGCCGACGCGAGCGGATAGCCCGCATGCGTCCAGGCGAGCGCGCCGAGCGATCCCCAGAACAGCCGCCTCACGAGGCGTCTCCGGCGAGCTCGCGGAGCACGGCGCGGTAACGGCCGACCGCCACGGTCCGATCGGCCTCCGCCGTCACGTACTCGCGGCCCCGCCGGCCCATCTCCTCGAGGTCGAGGCGGCCGTCGTACGCGTCGCGGATCACGCGCGCGACGAGCTCGGGGCGGCCCGGCGGCAGCACGACGCCGCATCCGACCTCCGCGACGACCTGCGCCGTCTCGCTGTCGGCGTCGGCCGAGACGATCACAGGGCGGCCGGCCGCGAGGATCCCGTACAGCCGGCTCGGCACGACGTAGCCGGACAGGCCGCGCGCGAGGCCGACGAAGTGGAGGTTGCCGGCCGCCAGCGAGAGCGGCAGCACCTCGCGCGGCTGGTAGGGCAGGAACCCGACCTTGTCCGTCTCGAGCTTGGCCGCGAGCGACAGGATCTCGGCGTGCCGCGCGCCGAAGCCGACGATCACGACGGCCAGGTCGTCGAGGTCGCGCAGGAAGGTCGTGGCGCGGACGAGCACATCCAGATCCTGGGCGTGACCGACGTTGCCGGAGTGCATGACGACGAACTTGCCGGCGAGGCGCTTCTCGCGCTTCCAGTCGTTCTCGTGCTCGCGCGGCGTGATCGACTGCGTGTCGATCCAGTTCGGGATCACGCGCAGCCGCTCCCCCGGCGTCCCTTTCGCCTCGAGGCGCTGCCGCATCGTCTCCCCGATCGCGACGACGCGGTCGGCGCGCTTCAGGTAGAGGCGGACGAGCTGGCGCAGCACGCCGACGAGCACCGGGTTCTCGAGCCGCCGCAGCTTGGTCGCGATCTCGGGGAAGACGTCCTCGCTGATCACGAGCAGCGGCGCGCCGAAGCGCTTCGCGACGGCAAGCCCGACGTCGCCCACCATCGGCGGATCGGTCATGCACACGACCAGGTCGGGCTTCGGCCCGGAGAGCGCCGTCAGGAGCGTGCTCCCGAGATAGCTGACGTAGTTGAGCCCGCGCAGCCCGAGCCGGGAGCGCTCGAAGGCGGTCGAGTGCACACGGACGATCTCGACCCCGTTCCGCACGACACGATGCGGCTGCAGCTCCTGGCCGTGCAGCATTCCGGTCAGCACGCGGATCTCGTACTCGTCCGCGAGCGCCTCGCAGAGGTCGGTGAGAAGCTGCGCGGTCGCCTCGATGCCCGGCCAGTAGTACTGGTTCAGGACGAGGAGCCGCGGCTTGTGCGTGGGCACCGCCACGCCGCCAAGGCTAACGTCAGCCGTGTGAGCCGCGGCTTGCGCATCCTCTTCGCCGCCCCGGCCTGGTGGCCCGCAACCGCATTCGGCGGCCCGGTGGCGGTGGCAAGGGAGCTGACGACGCGGCTGGCCGCGCGCGGCCACACGGTCGAGGTGGTGACGACGAGCCTCACCGGACTCGACCGGCCGGGCTCGTGGCACTCGCGGACAGAGGAGCGAGACGGGGTCCGCGTCCACTATCTCGCGACGCCGGCGCGTTACCGCTGGATGGGGATCACGCCGACGTTGCCGGTCGAGCTGGCGCGGATCGAGCGGCCCGACGTCGTGCACGTGTTCGGGTTCCGCGACCCCGTCACGACGATCGCGGCGGCCTGGGCGCGCCTGCGCCGTGTCCCGTTCGTGTTCGAGCCGGTCGGGATGTTCCGGCCGCGGTTGCGGAAGGTGGCGCTGAAGCAGGCGCTCGACGCGACGCTCTACCGCGGGGTGGCGTCCGGAGCAGCGGCGGTCGTCGTCTCGTCGAGCCTCGAGCGTGCGGATGTCGCGGCTGCGGGCGTCGTCCCGCCCGAGCGGATCCACGTGCGCGGGAACGGCTTTCCGGAGCCGTTCGAGACGCCCGCGGCGGATCGAGCCCCGCTCGGCATCCCGGACGGCGCGCCGGTGATCCTGTACGTGGGGCGGATCGCGGCCGGGAAGGGAATCGAGCATCTGGTCGCGGCTCTCGGCGAGCTTCCGGAGGCGCATCTGCTGCTGGTGGGCCCGGACGACCGGCACGGCGTCGCCGGGACGCTCGGCGGCGACCGGGTGCACGTGCTCGGGGCAACCGACGGCCCACCGCTCGCGCTCTACCGGCTGGCGGACGTGCTCGCGCTGCCCTCCGCCGGGGAGAGCTTCGGCATGGTCGCGGCGGAGGCAGCCGCGGCCGGAACGCCGGTGGTCGTCACCGACCGCTGCGGCGTGGCCGATTTCTTCGAGGACGGCGAGGCGCTCGTCGTGGCGGACGACCGGCAGGCGATCGTCGACGCGGTACGGAGCGTGCTCGCCGATCCGGCCCTGCGTGCCGCGGCTGGCCGCGGGGGGCGTGGCGGCGGCGCGACGCTCGTCCTGGGAGACCGTGACCGATCGGCAGGAGGAGCTCTACCGGCTCGCGGTGGCCTCGCGAACCGCCTCGAGCAGGTTCTCGACGGACGGGCCGTAGCCGAAGCCCTGCGCCAGCTCGCGCGACCTCGCGCCCATCCGCAGGCGCAGGTCGCGGTCGGCCGCGAGCCGGCGGAGCGCGTCCGCGGCGGGCTCGCGCTCGCCTGCCGGGACGAGCACGCCGTTCTCCCCGTCCCGGAGCAGGTCGTGCGCCGCGCCGACGCGATCGGAGAGAACGAGCGGCAGTCCGCAGGCGGCGGCCTCGTTCACGACGACGCCCCAGGGCTCGCGCTCGGAGAGCAGCGCGAAGACATCCGACGCCGCATAGGCCTCGATCACCGACTCCCACGGCCGGTCACCCGTGAAGGTCGCTCGCACGCCGAGGTCGCGGGCCAGCAGCTCCAGCCGCGCACGCTCGGGGCCCTCGCCGACCACGATCGCGACGAGGCGTTCGTCCCCGGCCAGCGCCACGGCGCGAAGCAGGGTGTCGATCCCCTTTTCGGGCACGAGCCGGGACACCGAGACCACGGCCACGTCGTCCGCGGCCACGCCGAGACCGTCGCGAAGCTCCGGCCGCCGGCCGGCGAGCCGGTCTGCGCGCTCTCCGAAGCTCGCCACGTCGATCGTGTTCGCGAACACGCGGACGCGCTCCGGAGCCGCCCCGAGCGCCAGCACCGACTCGCGGGCCAGCGACCCGACGACGAGCACGCTCGCCGCGCCCTTCACGATCGGCGGCACGACCGTCTCCTTGACCCGCCGCCGCCACCCGGCCTTCGGGCCTGCGTCGTGACTCTCGACCAGCAGCACGTAGGGCAGGCGGCGCGCGCGGCACCAGGCGATCGCGGCCTGTGCGGCGAACGTGCTCCAGCCGGACACCACCACGCACTCGGGATTCGCCTCGCGCAGCGCGCGCCAGATGCCCGGCGTCACGGGGTAGTCGTGGCGGAGAACCTCGCGGGCTCCCGGCAGGTTGACGCCGTCGAGGAACACCGCGCGATGCCGCGGCTCGACGTTCCAGGTTCGACCGGCGACGGTGCGAGCGGCGTAGATCACGGTCAGGTCGATCTCCGCGTCCGCGCCGACACGATCGAGGAGAGGCGACCGGTAGGGCGTCGGCTCCGGAGAGACGAACGCGACCCGCGTCACCGGACGCCCAGCTTCCAGGCGGCCTTGCGGACGTTCTCGCGCCAGCGGAACGGGGCTCCGGGGTTCCGGTGCAGCCGCCCGTCGCGAAGGACGTGGCTCGCGTCGTGGAGCGTGTAGAGCCGGCTCTTGCCGCCGGCCAGCTCGAGGTTGCGGGCCGCCTCCTCGCCGTAGTAGGCCTCCGCCTTTCCGCCGGCAACGTGCCCGTAGTCGTGACGCTGGTGCGCGGCGACGACGTCGGCGGTCGCGTCGACCACGATCGCGTCCTGCCGCGCCCGCCAGACGAGCCAGTTGTCGAAGCAGGCCCGGCCGATCGCGAACGGCGGCACGTCGGAGTAGAGGCCGGCCGGGAACACGAAGTAGTCGAGTGCGGCTGCGCCCCGCCTCTCACCGCGGGCGACCGCGTCTTCGCGGTCGCGCGGATCGTCCACGTCGACGGTCTGGCCGACGATCAGGAAGCGCTCGGCCTGCTCCGTCACACGGCGCGCGGCGACGAGCAGATCGTCGAAGAGGAGCACGTCCGCGTTGACGAAGCAGCGAAGCGGGCCCCGCGCCGCCCCGTCGGCCGCCGCGAACGCCGCGTCGAGCCGGGGCGTGCCGTGGCCCGTGCGGGCGAGATCGGGGAGGTGCTCGGCACCGGCCGACTGCGCCGCGTCCGCGACACCCTTCTCGTCGCCGAGCAGCAGCACCTGCACGCCGTCACCAAGCCCCGTCCAGCTCGCGAGCGCACGCCGCTGGATCTCGCCGATCGCGCCGCGGAAGGGCTTGGGCACGGAAAAGATCGTCAGCACGGGCGCAAGCCTAGTCCGCTGCTCGCGCAGCACTTCTGTGACGGTGTCTGACACCAGGAAGGTCTTGACGAGGCAGTCCGGGCATCGCATGGTTGTGCGGTTCGTGCGCGTTCTGTGACGTTCCGGTCACATCGGTGTTCGGGTGTCTGACACCGCGAGGAGGTCGGCGTAGAGCTCGACGTACGTGTCGACTTGGCGCTCCAGCGAGAAACGCTGCCGCGCGTCCACCGCGGCTGCCGCACCCATCCGGCCGCGCCGCGCGGGATCGCCGAGGAGCGACTCGATCGCCCCGGCGAGCGCCGCCGGATCACCCGGGTCGACGAGCACGCCGGTCTCGTCCCGCACCTGCTCGGGGATCCCCCCGACACGGCTCGCCACGACGGCCGCACCGCACGCGAGCGCCTCGAGCACGCCGCTCGGGAACGTGTCCGCCCGTGACGGATGCACGTAGACGTCCGCCGCCCGCAGCCAGCGTGCCACGTCGCCGGCCGGGACCGCACCGACCGACCGCACCGTCGCCCGGCCCGCCTGTTCCTCGCTCGGACCGGGATCGCCGAGCGCGACAGCCTGGACCGGAACGCCGAGCCGGCCGAGCGCCTCCAGGAGCGTCGGGAAGTCCTTGAACTCGTTGGCCCGCCCGCCCTGGGCCGAGAAGACGACGAGCGCCGCGTCTCCCGCGACGCCGAGCTCGCGCCGCGCCTGCGCCCGGTCGCCGGGCGAGAACACGTCCAGGTCGACGCCGTTCGGGATCACCTGCCGCCGCACCGCGGCCGGCGCGAGCACCGACCGCTCGACCATGTCCATCAGCCAGCGCGACGGTGTCACCACCGTCAGCTCGACACTCCGCGTAGATCGAGCGCTTGCGGGCGAGGTTGAACGCCGTGCCGTCTCGGCGCAGCGCCGGATAGGTGCCCAGGTGCGGGCAGTCGCCGCAGCCGCGCAGCCACCCGTCGGAGTCGAACGGGTGCGCGCAGTGGCCGGTGAGAAGCCAGGCGTCGTGCAGCGTGGCGACGAGTCGGGCACGCTTCGCGAGCTCCGGCAGTGCCCGCAGGTCGAAGTAGCCGCCGTGCAGGTTGTGGACGTGGACGATGTCCGGCGCCCGCGGCGGCAGCTCGAGCACACGGTGGGACGCAGGGAAGCGGAAGTCCTCGTGGCCGCGGACGGCGTCCAGCAGGACACCGGGATCGGTCAGAGCGCGGCGCCTCCGGGAGCCGGCGTGACCGATCTCGAGCACGCCGTCCTCGGACGTCCGGCGGTAGCCGACCGCGAGCCACGCGTCGTGCCCGCGCTCCCGCAGCCCGCGGTGGAGCGACAGGGCGACCGCCTCGGCGCCGCCGCCACGGTCGGACGTCGAGATCTGCAGGACGTTCACGCGCGCGCCCAGCCGGCGAGGCACCCGATCGACTCCCGTACGCGTCCGTGACGGACGGCGCGCTTCAGCAGGAGCAGCTGCGCCTGCCGTGCGAGTGTCCGCCGGGGCGGTGCGCCGGCGACCGCGGCGGCCATGTCCAGCAGCGCCTCGGCCTCCGTGTCACGCCCCACGCGCTGCAGCGTCGCCGCCCACTGCACCGCGTCGCGCACGACGGCTCGATCCACCTCGTCCCGCTCGACCCCGAGCCGTGCCGCGACCGTCTCGTCGAGCCGGTCGACGCCCGTCAGCGGATCCGGTCTCCCCGCCCGCCGCTCCCGCGCGGCCGCACGAACGCAGAGCGAGCCGAGCGCCTGCCGCTCCAGCTTCGTGACCGAGAACTGGCCGGGATGGAGCCGGTAGCGGATCACGGGCTCCGCGAGCGCAGCGACCCCGTAGCGCTCGTCGAAGCGGAGCCAGAGGTCGTAGTCCTCGGACTGGTCGAGCCGGTAGCCGCCCAGCTCGCGGAACGCCTCGGTGCGCATCACCACGGTCGCGTGGACGAGCTCGTTGCGCTCCGAGAGATCGGGAGCGACCCGCCCCGGCTCCCGGTCGATCTCGCGTCCCGTCTCGTCGACGAGGACGATCCCGCCGCCGAGGAGCGCCGTCCCCGGATGCGCGTCGAGATGGGCGACCTGCCGCTCGAGCCGGTCCGGCAAGGCCACGTCGTCGCCGTCCATGCGCGCGATGTACGGCGCCGAGGCGAGGGCGCAGCCGGCGTTGAGCGCCGCCGTCAGCCCGCCGGGAGCCTGCGTCCGGACGCGCACCCGTGCGTCCCGTCGCGCGAGCCCGGCGAGCAGGCCCGGCGTGCCGTCGGTCGAGCCGTCGTCGACGACGATCAGCTCCAGGTCGTCCAGCGTCTGCGCAAGGACGCTCTCCACGGCCTCGACGAGGAACCGCTCCCCGTCCCGGACCGGCATGACGACGCTGACTCTCACAGCTCGACCAGGCCGGCGAAGAGCTCGCGGTGCCGCTCGACCCAGGGCGCGAGGTCGAAGCGCTCCGCACGCGCACGCGCCTCGATGCGGAGGTCGTCGAGCCGCTCCAGGACGTGCTCGACACCCGTGGCGAGAAGATCGGGAGCCGGCGGCACGTCCTCCTCCCAGCTCGTGTCCGACCCCACGCCGATGCCGGCGTCTCCGACCAGCTCGGGCGTGCCGCCGCTCGCCGAATGGACGACGGGGAGCCCGCATGCGAGCGCCTCGAGCACGACGTTCGGGCAGGGATCGTTCACCTTCGGGTGCAGGAGCACGTGCGCGCGCCGGTAGACCGAGGGCGCGTCGCGCTGCGCGTAGCGGCCGGTGAAGAGGACGCGGTCGGCGACGCCGAGCTGCTCGGCGAGCGCACGGCCGTCCTCGATCAGCGCCCCCGTCACGAGCAGCCTCACCTCGGGCAGGAGCGCGAGCGTGCGCAGTGCCGTGCCGAGCCGGTAGGGCTGCGTCTGGTCGCCGGCCAGCAGGAGCACGCGCCCGCCCGGCGGCGGCTCGGGGGCAGGCGTGAACTCGGACGTGTCGACGGCGTTGTGGAGCAGCTCCCAGCCGCCGCGCGGCTCACCGAGGAAGCGGTCGGCCGCGGCCTTGCAGAACTCGCTCTGGTAGACGACGTGATCCGCGGCGACGAGCACGTCTCGCAGCCGCGCGTTCAGCTCGTCGGTTCGCTCGCCCGCCCAGCCGGGGTACGCCACCCCGTTCTGGTTGACGACGACGGGTGCGCCGCGGCGCTTCGCGAGCCGGATCACCGCCTGCTCGTCACCCGGCAGCGAGCTCGAGCCGAGGTAGAGCAGGTTGAAGTCGCGCGGACGGTTCGGAAACACGGTCTGCAGCCGCTGGAACTTGACCATCCCGCCTTCGACCGGCTCGCCCGGAGCCGGCAGCCGGCGGTGACCGTAGAAGACGGCGATCTCCCCGCGGGCCGGCCGGGAGAGCCCGATCGCCGCCCGCCACGAGCCCTCCTCACGCTTCCTCCATAGCGACGAAGCCCCGGAAGAGGTCGCCCCAGCGCGGGCGCAGCGCCTCCCACGAGCAGGCGGCGGCCGTCTCGAGCCCGGCGGCGACGACCGGCTCGAGCTCCGCGGGCGACATGCGCGCGACGCGACCCGCAGCCGCCGCGAGCCCCTCGGCGTCCTCGACCTCGCAGAGCCAGCCGTTCTCGCCGTTCCGGACGAGGTCGGCGGCCTGGCCGACCCGGGTCGTGACGAGCGGGACGCCGGTCGCCATCGACTCGAGCACCGCCTTCGGCCCGCCCTCGTCGCGCGAGGTGACGAGGCAGACGTCGATCGCCCGGTAGGCGCCCGCGACCGCGTCCAGATCGGGCAGCAGCACGTGCCGGTGGGCGACGCCGAGCCGTTCCAGCCCTGCGGCCACGTAGCCGCGCGCCGGGCCGGTCAGCAGGACGACGAGCTCCGGCACCTCGTGGGCGAGCCGCTCGGCGACGTCGAGCAGCACGTCCGGGCCCTTGATCAGCTTCGGCTCGAGCCCGTCGCCCCAGCCGACGCCGTCCTTCTGGAAGGAGCCGACGACGAAGGCGGACTCCGGCAGGCCGAGCTCGCGTCGCGCCGCGGCCCGCGCGCCGGCGTCGCGGGGACGGAATCGACCCGTGTCCACGCCGATCGGGATGCGGAACACCTTCTCGGGCGCGATGCCCGTCCCGAGCACCAGCTCCTCCATCGCCCGGTTGGAGACCTGGACGCGGTCGAGCTCCTCGTGGCGGCGCCGGACGGTCTCGTAACACGTGTCGAACTCGGGCATGCCGGGCGTGCCGGGGCGCCCGTGCAGGTAGGCGACGCCGAGCCGGTTGCCGGCCTGCTCGAAGGGCAGCCCGATCAGCGTGAACTGGCTCGTGTGGAAGACCGACTGGTTGCGGACCCGGGCGATCCAGCGCTCCGGCCCGACGCGGATGCCGAGACTCCCGGCGAGACGCGCGACCTCCGAGGCGTCGTCGGCTATCGCCCAGCGGTTGCCGTCACCCGCGACGAAGAGACGCGAGTGCGGAGGCCACGACTGTGTCCTCCAGCCGATCGCCAGACTGCGAAGCGGTGCGCCGACGCGCCGGATTGTGGTCGCGTGCACGGTCGAATAGTGTCGCGGGTCCGTTAAGAAAAGGGAGGAATGTGAAGCACCTCGCCCTCGCGGTCTCCGACCAGGAGCGGTCGCGCCGCTTCTACGAGTCGTACTTCGGCTTCGGCGCCCGCCCGGCGCGCCGGTACGACGGCGGCGTGCTGATGCTCTACGACGCCGACGGGTTCTCGCTCGCACTCGGGCCGACCGACGAGGCGATCCATCTGCCCCGATTCCTCCACTTCGGGAAGGGTCTGCCGAGCCCGGAGGCGGTGCGGGCCTTTCGCGACCGGCTCGTCGCAGACGGCGTCCCGATCGTCGAGGAGTGGGACGAGCTCGACTACGTCAGCGTCAAGTGCAGCGACCCCGACGGCTACGTCGTCGAGGCGTCGTGGGAGCCTGGTCGCGGGCCTGCCAGCTCGCGGTAGCGGCGGATCCAGTCCTCGTTGACGGCGTCGGCCTGCTGCTCGGTGCCCGGGGCGACCGCGAAGCCCTCGGGGACGTCGACGCCGATGAACGTCAGCACGCGGCGGGCGGTGCCGGTCGGGTCCGCGGCCAGCTCCTCGTAGGTCAGCCGCAGCGGCTCGATCCGGTTCGCCTCGAACCAGAGGCGCCACGCCTCCGTGTGCTCGTCGATCCTGCGCACGCGGCCGGCGATCCCGTCGACGTCGAAGGCCGGCTCACCGGTCACGGCCCGGCCGTCCGTCCACTTGCCGCTCGTGATCGCCTTCCACCAGGACACGCCCTGCGCGAGCGTGTCCTCCCGGGTGATCCAGACGAAGCGGGGCGCCGGGAAGACGGCCTCGATCACCTGACGGTCGGAGGCGCCGCGCAGGCCGCGGCGGAGGCGCAGCAGGTGGAGGAACACCTCGACCTGGTCCCAGTGGAGCTTGATGCCGAGCGTGCCGGTGCCGCGCGCATGCTGCGTGCAGCCGACCAGGTAGTCGTCGAAGCCGGCGCGGCTGAGGCCCGGCACGACGTCACGGCGGAAGAACTCTCCGAAGTACTCGCCCGCTCGACCGACGAGGCCCGTGTCGGCGAGGAGGTTGCCGAGCATCGTCGAGCCCGTGCGTGGAGTCGAGCAGATGAAGAAGGTGCGCCGGATCCCGGCGGCTTCGAGCCGCCCGCGCAGCGCCGAAACGTGCGCGGCAAGCCGGACGAGAGACGCCGCATGCCGCACGCCCGGATTCTAGGCTGCGGTCTCGTGAACCGCATCGCGTTCAACATGAGCCCCGTCGAGCGGCCGTGGGGCGGCGGCAACTGGTGGCTCGCACAGATCGTGCGCCGGCTACGCGCTACCGGCTCCGACGTCCGCTTCGATCTCGACGACACGCCGGACTGCATCGTCGTCGTCGACCCGCGCGTCGGCGACAACGTCGGCTTCGGCGCCGACGAGATCGAGGCGTACCGGAAGCTCCACCCGGGGGCACGCTGTCTGCACCGGATCAACGAGTGCGACCTGCGCAAGGGAACGAACGAGATCGACGCGTTGCTGGCGGAGGCGAATCGCGTCGCCGATCACACCGTCTTCATCTCCGCCTGGCTGCGCGACTACCACGCGGAGCGCTGGTTCGACCTGTCGCGACCGCACTCCGTGATCCTGAACGGAGCCGACCCGGCGATCTTCCATCCCGTCGGCAGCGAGGAGTGGAAGCCCGGCGATCCGATGCGCCTCGTCACGCATCACTGGTCGGACAACCCGATGAAGGGGTTCGACGTCTATCAGGAGGTCGACCGGCTGATCGCAGCGGGTGAGCTTCAGGGCGTCGAGCTGTGGGTGATCGGGCGCTGGCCACGAGCCTGCGACTGGCGCGCCGCCCGGACGTTTCCGCCCATCACCGGGCCGGAGCTCGCCGGCCTGCTCCGCCGGGGGCACGTCTACCTCACCGCGTCGCGGTGGGAGCCGGGCGGGATGCATCACGTCGAGGGCGCCCAGTGCGGCCTGCCCGTCCTCTACCACGAGGACGGCGGCGGTATCGTCGAGATGGCGAGCCGGTACGGGATCGGCTACCGCGACGATGTCGCCGGCGCGATCGGCGAGATGCGGGAGCGCTACGGCGAGTTGCGGCAGCGCGTGCTCGAGCAGGCACCCTCCGGTGACGCGATGTGCGCGGGCTACGAGGAGCTGATCCGGGCCCTGCTCGTCTGAGGCTCAGGCGCGGAGGCGACCCTCCCGTGCGAGGCGGCGAGCGACCCGCACGGCCCGTCTGCCCGTGTAGGCGGCGGTGCTCGGCAGCCCGTAGACGATCCGATCCGTGGGCCGGAACAGCCGGCCGACCGTGACGTCGCGCTGGAAGCCCCTGATCTCCCTCGAGAGCTCGACCGAGGGGCCGGTGTTCGACCGAAACGGCTGGTAGGCAGGCGGAAGCTCGGGGTAGTGGTAGACGACGACGTCCGGGAGCCTCGTGCAGAGCAGGCCTCGCTCCTTCAGCGCGAGGAAGAGCTCGACGTGCTCCCCCGCGACCTTCAGCCGCGCGTCCCACGGGTCGGGGCCCAACACCTCCGTCGAAGCGACGAAGAACTGGTGCACGATGTCGAACACGGGCAGGCCGTCGATCGTGCCTCTCGTCGCTCCGAGGCGATGGACGAGAACGCCGTCGGCGATCTCGAGCGTCCCCTCGTACCGACGATAGCCACGCCGGATCGACCTCCACGGCTCGTGGTCCATCCACATGCAGGAGACGACGTCGAAGCGCGTCGTCGACACGGCCCGGAGCATCTTCGCGAGATCGGTCTTGCGCCCGAGGACCATGTCGTCGTCGCAGACGAGCACATACTCGGTCTCGACCTGGCGAAGCCCGAAGTTCCGCCCGGCGGACACCCCCAGTGAGTTGAACGGGAAGTGCCAGTAGCGCGTGACGCCCTCCGGAACCGGCTCGAACGGCTCCGCCGAGTCGTCGACGACGAAGACGGCGATGTTCGGGTAGAACCGGCGGATCGAGGCAACGAGCCGGCGCAGCGCGTCCGGACGCTGGAACGTCTTGACGAGAACGGTGACGTCGCGCTCGACCTCCACGCCCGGATTGTGGTCGATCTCGGCGAGCGCAGGGTTCGCCGTCTGATGCGGCTGTGCGTCGTCTAGGGTTCTGGCGATGCACCGATCGAGCACAGCCATCGTCACCGGGGCCCCGGAGCGGCTCAAGCCCCGGGCGACCACGCTCCACCGGAAGGGCGTCGCCGTCACGTACAAGATCCACGACCGCGTCCTCTCGAACCGCCGCGCGCGCAATCTGTACAGCGCGCACCGGCCCTCACTGGACACCGTGCAGCGGCGGATCGTGCAGGAGCTCGACACCGACGGCTACTCACTCGCCGACGTCCACGAGCTGCTCGCCGAAGAGGCCTGGCAGAAGATCAGCGACTACGCCGCGGCGTTCGTCGCCGAGACGGAGGCCGGCCTGGCTCGCGAGGGCGAAGGCGAGGGCGAGGGTGGGGAGCTCCGCCGGCGCGCGGGCAAGGAGTTCCTCGTCCGCAAGTACGACATGGGCGGCGTGCTCACGCTGAGCGACCCGTGGCTCGAAGCCTGCCTCTCGCGCCGGCTGATCGACATCGCGAGCACGTACCTCCAGCTGTGGCCGAAGCTCGAGCACCTCGACATGTGGTACTCGCTCCCCGTCGGGCCCGGCGGCGAGCGTCGCGCGTCGCAGCTCTGGCACCGCGACTACGACGACCGGCACCTGCTCAAGGCATTCCTCTACATGGCCGACGTCGACGCCCAGACGGGCCCGTTCGAGTTCGTCCCCGGCAGCCAGCCGGGCGGCGCGTACGGCGGGATCCACCCCTGGGCCCCGATGGTGATCCACCGCATCTCCGAGAAGGAGCTCGCGAAGCACGTCGCCGCGGAACAGGTCAGGACGTTCACCGCGCCGAAGGGGACGATCATCTTCTGCAACACGGCCGGCCTCCATCGCGGCGGGTTCGCCGAGGCCAAGCCGCGCGTGCTGTCGACCGTCACCTACTGCTCGCCCGCATCGCTCCACGCACTGACACGGCGCAACTACTCGCTGGCACCGGGCACCGACACGAGCGGGCTCGACCCGGTCGTCCGCTACGCGCTCAGCTAGGTCCATCGCGTTTGCGCTGCGAGCAGCTACAGCTTTGTACGGGCGAGCGACGCCACGGCGTCAGCGCGAGCGGCGCGACTCGGCCGAGCGTCCGGCGATCAGCTTGGCTAGATACGACCGCAGCAGACGCCAGATCGCGTAGAGCAGACCTCCGATGAAGAGCGGGAGGATGACGAGGGAGAAGACGACGCCGCATCACGCACCGGTCCACGCCCGGCGAACCGATCGCGATGAGCATCCTCGGCGTCCGGCTCGACGATCTCGTCGAGCACTTCGGCCTCCCGGCGCCGACTCACGCCAAGATCGACACGGACGGTTACGAGCTCGACGTGCTCGGCGGCGCAGAGCGGATGCTCGACCGGCCGGAGTGGCGGTCGATCATCATCGACCAACCGGGCGGAGACGAGCCGGAACCGGCAGATCAAGGAGCTGCTCGAGGACTCGGGATTCGGTACCTGGCGCGAGCACGAGCGGCTCCCGAGCCCGAGCTTTCCGAATCCGGAAGGCCGCTTCTGGCAGATAAAGACGCTCGCGATCGACCCGCAGCATCCGCAGACTCTGTACGCCGGCGCCTTCAGCGACGTCTTCAAGAGCACGGACGGCGGCGCGACCTGGGCGCCCGTGAACAAGGGGCTCCCGGACCAACCGAGCATCGCGGCGGTGGCGGTCGACCCCACGAACGCGCAGATCGTCTACGCGGGCGGCGGCGGCGAGGACTCACCCCCATGTTCAAGAGCACCGACGGCGGAGCGAGCTGGAAGCGGGCGACCGTCGGTCTGAACGGGGCCATGTTCGTCGGATCGCTGGCGATCGACCCGGACAACCCCCGGACGATCTACGCGGGTACAGCTGCACCTGACGCCTACCGCAGCACCGACGGCGGCGCTACCTGGCACCCGATGCACGTCACCACGAGCGGGGCCGCCGAACCGGTCGTCCTCGACCCGGACAACTCACGCGTTCTGTACACGATGAACGAGAACGTCTACGGGCTGTTCGCAGCAACGACGGAGGCACGACCTGGCACCGGCTCGGAGCACAGCCGCAGGCCGAGATCCTCAGCATCGCCGTCGCCCCGAAGACGCACGTCGTCTACGCCGGCACCCAGGGCGAAGGCGTGTTCAGGCTCAAGCCCCGAGACGCTAGCCGCGAGCCCAGCTCACGGAGCCCCTCGACCGCCTCGATGCGGTCGCTCCCCTCCGTCTCCCTGAGCAGCGGAGTGTTCGGCCGGACGGTCGGCTTGCGCGTCTCATGCCAGAGGTGGAGCAGCGTTCCCTGCGGGCCCGGCCAGCCACAGCGCAGGCCGGCCCGGCGGAGCCGCACCGCCATGTCGACGTCCTCGCCGCCCCAGCCCGCGAAGCGGGCGTCGTAGCCGTTCACGCGCTCGAAGTCGGCCCGCGAGACGCCGAGCAGGAAGCCGTAGCCGTCCGCGTGCGGGACGAACTCGGGCAGGCCGGCGCGCCCGGGGCGACGCCGGTCACGAGACGTCAGAGCGCCCATCGGGCCGGCCTGGCCGCGCAGGGCCGTCCACCGCGCGAGCGACCAGCGCTGGATCGGCAGCTGCTCGGCGAAGACGCGCTCCGTCAGCGCGCGGTCCAGCATGAGCCGCTTGCCGGCCACGAACCAGCCCGGCACGACGGCCCCGCTCAGGGCGCGCACGAAGTGACGGCGCGGCACGGTGTCCCCGTCGATGAAGACGAGGACGTCGCCGCCGGCGACGCGTGCCCCGAGATTGCGCACCCGGGCGAGCCGGAAGCCCTCGTCCTCCTGACGCACGTGCTCGACGCGCAGCCGGTCGCGCCACGACTCGACCACAGCCGCCGTCTCCGGCCCCGAGCCGTCGTCGGCGACGACGACGTCGAAGTCGGCGTCCGACTGGTCGGCGAGTCCGCGCAGCACGGCGTCCAGCGCCTCCGGCCACTCGTACGTGGCGACGACGACGCTGAGGCTCATGTGCGCCCGGACGCGAGAAACGACGCGGCGTCCTTCGTGACGACCGGGCCCTGCCGGTACTTCTCGAGCTTCCACGACTCCCCGGAGGGGCGCGAGGTTCCGCGCACCACACGAGCTACGCGCCCGACGAGGTCCCGGCGGTAGGTGTTCGCCTCACCGATGTTCAGGCGCACGTGCTCCCCGTCGGCCGGATCGAGGCTGGAGCGGCGCAGGAAGCAGGTGTGCAGGCACCGGAACGGGTTCTCGTCCCAGCCGTACCGATCTCCGAGCACGAGCACCGACTCCCAGTTCCAGCCCTCCCGGAAGACGGGCTCCCCCTCGTGCAGCCGCTCGCGGTAGACGCGGTCCCAGCTCTCGAGCGCGGCGAAGTTGAACAGCTTCGGCCCGGAACGGGCGGGCGGCGAGAGATACCCGCTGGCCGTCATCGCGTCCACGTCCAGCGCGACGCAGTGGATCATCGCCGGGAAGAGCCGAAAATACTCGTCGTAGCGGCCGCCTTCGAGCTCCGCGCGCAGACGCTGCAGACCGCCTGGATCGAAGATCTCGTCGCCGTCCGGGCTGAGCACCCAGGTGTCCGTCCCGACGTAGGGCAGCACGAGATCGTGCGAGCGCGCGGCGTGCGAGATGCGCACGGCGTCGACGTTGTCGAGCTCGGCCGCGAGGCGGGAGACGATCTTCCACGTGCCGTCCGTGGACGCGTGGTCGGCGACGTGGATCCGGTCGCAGAACGCGGCGACGTTCCGGATCACCCGCTCCGCGTAGACGTCCTCGTCGTGGAGGAGGACGATCCCGACTACGCGCACACTGCTGGTTCGGCCGCGCTCATGGGTGTATGGGGATGGCGAACAGCCGGCGCGCAGAGATGCCGGCCAGCAGGTCCTCGCCCTGCTTGCGGGCCCGGACGAAGATCGCCACGCTCCGCTCGTGCGGCCCGACCGGGAAGCCGGCCAGCGTCTGGAAGGTCAGGCTCACCG
Source organism: uncultured Actinomycetes bacterium (assembly GCA_963742925.1). Classification (GTDB taxonomy): domain Bacteria; phylum Actinomycetota; class Thermoleophilia; order Gaiellales; family Gaiellaceae; genus PALSA-612. Next base: position 31,780 of record CAVUNV010000004.1, read on the forward strand.
ACCCCGTCGGCCCGGTCGGCTGCTCGGCCGGGATCGACAGTTGACCGAACGGCACCGCGGTCGCGTAGACCAGAGCGCCCTGCACCGACCGGCCGCACGTGTCGGAGACGTGGTAGCGCACGACGACGGTCTGGCCGGGCCCACTGCTGAGCGTCGACATGGCCGCCTGCCGGTCGATCACGAGCCGCGCCGGAGCGTTCACCGCTGTCACCTGAACCGCACCCTTGCCGGCCGGGCAACCCGCCGAAGACGGAGGTGGCGGGGGTCGCCGGCGGCGGTGGCGGCGTCGACTTCCCGCCCGGGACGAGGGCGGTCTGCGCGGATTTCACCACGGTCGTCCCTGCCGGGTTCGTCGCCGTCACGCGGAAGCGCAGGGTCGAGCCCATGTCCGCGGCCGCGACGACGTAGGTCGTCGCCGTCGCGCCGAGCTCCGCGCAGTTGTTCCCGCCGGCGTCGCAGCGGAGCCAGCTGTCCGAGAAGTCGGCCAGGAACTTGCTCGCCCAATCCCCCTCGCCCCCGGTCAGCGTCTGCCCGACCTGCGCCGTCCCGGCGATCGTCGGCAGTCCGGTATTCGATGGGCCCACCCCCGTTCCGGTGACGACCGAGGTCGCGTTCGAGGTCTTCGGATTCGGCGACTCCAGTCTTGTTGCCACCGCCGTCGAACGCCTTCACCTGGAGGCGGATGGTGAAGCCGACGTCCTCGCGCGCGAGGGTGTACTGATTCGACGAGCCGTCGATGATGCCTTCGCAGTTGCCCGGCGCCCTCGCCGCCGTCCGGCGGACAGCGGCGAAAGTTGTACTTGTAGCTGACGGCGCTCGAGGGCCCACGTGCCGGCGAGAGCCGGTGAGCGTGTCGCCGACCGCGGTCGAGCCGGAGATCGTCGGCTCTCCCGCGCTCTGCGGCGACTCGGTCCGCGCCGATCCCAGGCCCGGCACGAGCAGGGCGATGGCGGTCGCCAGGAGCGCGATCAAGGGCAGGCCGAAACGGACGACCCGCTTGGAACGAACTCGACTGGACAGTGCCGTCATCGTGAACCTCCTGAGCTTCGAGTTGCGACCCGAGCAGTGGCCCGGGCAGGCGGCCGACATCGCCGCGACCAGACTGTGAGTAAGGGCGAACGCGTCATCAGAATGCGTCCCTAGAACCCGCGTTTCGACAGGGCGAGTCAGGCGAGGGTAGCAAAGCGCTGCAAATGGAGTGATTCAGGCTGTGTTAATCCGCTCGGCGAACGTCCAGAGGCGGTTCGCCACGAACATGGCCACGGTCACCGGGGGGATCGCCACCAGATTGGCTACGACCTTGTCCGCTCCTGCGACTTCGACGAAGAGCGCCACGAGCAGGGTCGTCGAGCCGGCACCCAGCACCTGCACGACGACGTAGATCACCCGTGCCCGGGTGGAGTCGGGTGCCGCGAACGTCCAGCGCCGGTTGAACACGTAGCCGTTCACAGCGCCGGCGGCGAACGCGAGCAGGCACAGCGATCACGTACGGCGTTCCGAGGCCGAGCAGGACGCGGTAGACGATCAGGTTGATCGCCGTGTTCCCGAGCCCGACGACCACGAACCGGACGAACTGCCGGGACGGATCGTCGCGCCGGAGCAGGCGACTGCGCAGGCGCCCGGCCAGCCGTGCCCGCGCCTCGCCCGCACGAGGGTCAGCAGTCGTAGGCCCGCTCGCGCACTCGGCGGTTGGCCACGACAGCCCGCGGCGGCAGCTCGGGGGGCTCCGGGAAGTTCTCGAGCTCGCCGATCACGTACAGCGGGCGCTGCTTCACCTCGGCGTGGATGTCGCCGACGTACTCGCCGATCACGCCGAGAACGATCAGCTGGATGCCGCCGATGAACGTCGTCACGACGACGATCGACGTCCATCCCGGCACGTTGTAGAAGCCGGTCGCCTTCACGATCAGGCTCCAGATCCCGAGCGAGAAGCTCACGAAGGAGACGAAGAACTCCAAGGGTGAGCGCGGCGCGGAGCGGCACGGACGAGAAGCTGATCAGGCCGGTCGTGGCGAAGCGCAGCATCTTCCGGAACGGGTACTTCGTCTCCCCGCCGAAGCGCACGTGCCGCCGGTAGAGGACGCCTGTCTGGTTGAGCCCGATCCAGCTGAACATGCCCCGAACGAAGCGGTTGCTCTCGCGCATCCGGGCAAACACGTCGAGCACCCGTCGATCGACGAGCCGGAAGTCACCGACGTCGACGGGCACCTTGACCTCGGAGATCCGGTTGAAGGCGCGGTAGAAGACCGACGCCGTCGCCCGCTTGAAGCGCATTTCGCCCTCGCGGATGTCGCGAACCGCGTAGACGACGTCGTAGCCCTCGCGCCAGCGGGCGGCCAGCTCGAGGATCACCTCGGGCGGATCCTGGAGATCGGCGTCCATCACGATCACCGCGTCCCCGGACGCGAAATCGACGCCCGCGGTCAGCGCGGTCTGGTGACCGAAGTTCCGCGACAGCCTGACCACGCGGAAACGGGGGTCGTTCCGCGCTACGGCGAGCATCAGCTCGTGCGTCCGATCCACGCTCCCGTCGTCGACGAGAACGGCCTCCGCGTCGCCGTCCAGCTTGTGCATGACCTCGCCGAGACGGGCGGCCAGCGCCTCGATCACCGCTTCCTCGTTGTGCGCGGGAACGACGACTGAGTACGTGGGCACGCGGTCAGTCTATGACCCGGTTCGGCTCCTTCGACGACGCGCGAGGGCGATGCCGGCCATTGCGAGAAGCGCAAGGAGAATCGTGGCCCAGGTCACGCCGGTCAGCACGATGCGGGTGGTCGGGTGGTAGCTGATCCGTGCCGCGTCGACATTCGCCGGCAGGTCGAACCCCGTGAATCCGCCGAAGAGCCGATAGCCGCTCACGGTCTTCCCGCTCGAGAGGCTCGCCTCCCATCCGGGCCTGTAGAGCTGCGAGATCATCAGGACGCGGGGCCTCGCCACCCTGGCCAGCTCGACCGAGAGGTCCGTACCGTCCCAGTGCTCACGCAGCACCGCTCCCGGTAGGCGCAGGCCGGCGACGGAAGCGAAGTCGGCGCAGAGCAGCCCCGCAGTCGAGCACCCCCGGCGGCGGGGCAGCACCCCGACCTGCTTCGCCCGCGGCTCGAGGACGACGGCGTCCGGCCAGGCTCCGGGATTCCGATAGGCGATGATCGTCGCTCTCGGTCTCTCGAGCTGGAACGTGGCGATGCGGGTCAGCGACGGCGCAACGCGGTCTACCGGGCCTGCGAGCACGTACCCGACGTTGAGCGCGTCGAGCGTCAGCTGCGAGCGCGACACCCGCGCGTCGCCACGGATCTCTCCTCGGAGATACACGACGGCCGGCGCGATCTCGTGCATGTCGACACCCTTGAACAATCCGTTCACGAGCCGGAGGCCGTGCAGCGGCCAGCCCTCGAACTTGTAGTCCGCCGCCTTTCGGAACAGGCGGGCGTCGGCGCCGGGCGCAAGGTAGACCCGTGTCCGGCTGATTCCCGGCTGTCGTTCGAAGAACGCGTAGATCGGCCGGTTCTCGAACGCCCGCTTGAGCGAATGGCTCGACGGGCTCCCCCGGAGATAGGTCGCCGCCTGGCTCACACCGTCGCGGTAGAACGGGTAATAGCCGGCGGTCAGCACGACGACCTGGAGGACCGCCGCTGCCACGAGCGCAGGACGCCAGGCGGGAAGGCGCTTCCAGAGCGCCTGCAGCGTCAATCCGGCCAGGAAGACCGCGAAGATCGTGAACGGGGCGGCGGAGGCGTAGTTCGTGGAGCGGAACGCGGTCCACCCGAGCGGAACGAACCAGAAGACGAACGACACCACGACTCCGGCTCGAAGGCCGTTCGCAAAGCGGTGCCGCAACGGATAGACGAGGCCGAGCGCGGTGAGCAGGATGAACGGGCCGCCGATGGCAAGCGCCCGCGTGGCGTTGCCGTCGTGGAAGGGCGAGGTGATCGGATACATGATCAGGCGCCAGACGTTCATCGCCGACCGGCTCCTGGTTGTTCCGGCCCTGGGCTGCGCTCGAGGCCTCGAGAGCGACGTCGAAGACGTGGCTCGCAGCCGCCAGCACGAGGACGCCCACGCTCAACGCGAGCCATCGCCAGACCCTGTGGACGAGCCGAAACTGTGCTCCGAGGAACGCGAGGTACGACAGGGCGTAGTCCGGCAGCCATCCTACGTGGCCGTCGAGGATCATGAACGCGGCACAGAGCCCGGCTCCGATCGCGTAGATCGCGCGCGCCGAGCGACTCCCTGCGTCGAAGAGCTCGAGCAGGAGAAGAAGGAGGAGCGGCCCCAGAGTCCAGTCGACGAGGTTCACGGGCCAGAAGTTCGTCAGCGCCACGATCATCATCGAGGAGAGCGCGTACGTGAAGACGCAGAGCCCGGCGATCGCTCGCCGGATGCCGAAGTGGCGCGCCACGAGCCAGACCGAGAGGATTCCGATCCAGACCTGCAGTTGGTAGAACGCCCCGATTGCGACTCCCAGCGGGAAGATCTCCACCAGCACGGCGAAGGGATGGAAGATCAGGGTCTGGCTGCGCGGCTCGGGTACGCCAAAGGCGACCCACGGATCCCAGAACGAGTAGTTGCCCGAGAAGATCTGCTTGCTCTGAAAGACCGTCGAGAGGATCTCCTTCGAGAGGTTCTCGTCGTCGGGCGGCAGCACCAGCCAGGTGGGGATCAGGAGGACGAAGCCGAATCCGAGCAGCAGGAGCGCCGTCACCCAGCGGCGCGAGACGACCCGGCTCAGACCATCCATCCGTACGCACCGAGGTCGACTCCGGTCAGCTCGGCGGTGCGCCGGTTGCTCTCCACGTAGCGCTCACCCACGGTCTCCTCGACGGTTCGGCGGAGCTTCGCCTCCTCCCTCGCGACGGTCTGCGGCGGCGCGAGCGTGAGGCGGTCGATCCGCTTCCCGAGCCGCCAGAACGCGGGCGAGGCCAGGGGCGGCGCCGGATTGAGGTCCGAGCGGACGCCGATCCCGTTCAGCACGCGGCGCGCCGCGATCGACGTCGCGGGCGGCCCCGGATTCGTCTTCGAGTCGAAGGGCAGGGAGGCGAGCACCTCGCTGCTCAGCGGCCTCCCGGCGAAGCGGGCGATCTCCTCGACGAACGAGGACGGGTCGGCGACGAACTGCTCGTAGGTCAGCGCGAGCACCGCGTCGGCGCCGAAGAGCCCCCGGTAGTAGGCGAGCAGGTGGTGGTACTCGAAGTGCCGCAGGTCGAACCACGGCACGCGCATGCTCCTCGAGGTCGGCGGCAGCATGAACTTCGTCACCGGCAGGGCACCGCCCTCGCGCACGTACTGCTTGTAGGTCGAGACGATCATGCTCCGCTGCTCCCGCACGACCACGAGCACCCTGGCTCCCGGGAAGACTGCGGCCAGCCGATCGGCGATCTCCTTGCTGTCGTACCCGCCCGAGAACGGATTGCCCGAGAAGCGCTCGAACGAGACGACCGGAGAGAGACCGTCGTCCTCGATGCGCTGCAGCAGCGGATCGAACTCCGCCCGGCTGCGCTCGGGGTCGAACTCGAACGGACGGGCGCCGACGAGCCGCCGCACCGGATGGTCCGGGCCCGTCTTGTCCGTCCACCCGAAGCCGGTCTGCGGGTTGCTGAAGAAGAGGAACCGGAGCCAGCGACTGCCCGTCTTGTGGTAGCCGATGTGAAGGAGGACGGGCGGCATCGCGAGTCGCTCAGCGCGGCCCGGACGTCCACTCGAGCAGCGGGCGCACCGAGCCGCGGAACTGTCCCGCAAACCCGCCCTTCGACGTGTCCCCTTCGCCCGGGTCGTAGACGTGGAAGGCGACGGCCTCGGGAGCTTTCGCCTGGTGGACGAGCTTGTTCGAGCCGATCGCGCCGAGGCTGGAGATCCCCGGCTCGACCGTGTAGAGGCCCTCGTTCAGGAGGTTGCCCGGGATCCAGGCCGTGGCCACGTAGTCGCCGGGCGGCGGCGATTCCTTCCAGAGCGGGCTGGGGTCGATCGTGTTGAAGGCGTTGTTGCCCTCGCGATCGGTCAACTTGATCTTGGGGAAGACCGCGACGTCGTCCCGCAGCAGCGTGAAGCTGATCTCGATCCCGACCGGCCGGCGGATGTCGACGCTGTCGGCGAGTTGCCCGTGCTCGTCGACGACCCGGACCTCGCGCATCCGCACCCGCTTGCCCCCGGGAGCCGTGGCGAGGTCCGGCCACACACGCCGCGATCCCGCGCCTCCCTCGGCCTGCAGGTAGTGCGCGACGACCTGGTCGCTCGGCCCGTCCTGGACGACGCGGCCCTCGCGGAGCAGGATCGCGCGGTCGCAGAGCCGGGCGAGCACCTGCATCTGGTGCGAGACGAACAGCACCGTGCGACCGTGGCTCGAGAGCTCCTCCATCCGGCCGAGGCAGCGGCGCTGGAACTCCGCGTCCCCGACGGCCAGCACCTCGTCGACGAGCAGGATCTCGGGCTCGAGGTGGGCGGCGACCGAGAACGCCAGCCGCACGTACATCCCGCTCGAGTAGCGCTTGACGGGTGTGTCGATGAACTTCTCGACTCCCGAGAACTCGACGATCTGGGGCAGCTTCTTGTTGATCTCCCGCCGCGTCATCCCGAGGATCGCACCGTTCAGGAAGATGTTCTCGCGCCCGGTCAGCTCACCGTGGAAGCCGGTGCCGACCTCGAGCAGGCTGCCGACGCGCCCGCGAATGACCGCGGTGCCGCGCGTCGGCGTCGTGATCCGGGTCAGGATCTTGAGCAGCGTCGACTTCCCGGCTCCGTTCGGGCCGATCACGCCGAGCACCTCGCCCTGCTCGACCTTGAACGAGACGTCCTCGAGGGCCCAGATCGTCTCGGCCGGGGGTCGATGCTCCCGGCTCAGCACGCGGTTCACGCCGTGCGCGACGGTGTCCCGCAGCGTGTCGTAGCCGGCCGCGAGCTGCCCGAGGCGATAGCGCTTCGAGAGCCCGTCGACCTCGATGACGATCGGCGCCGCCATCAGCTCATCACTAGATCGTGTCCGCGAAGCGCGGCTCGGCGCGCCGGAAGAAGGCGATCCCGAACGTGAGGGCGGCGACCGCGGAGACGACGCTGAGGAGGACCAGGAGCGGCGAGGGCGGCGGCGTCCCGAGCAGCGACCAGCGGAAGCCGGTGATGACGCCGCTCATCGGATTGAGCGAGAGGATCAGCCGCTCCCAGGGCTGGTGCAGCGCCTTGATCGGGTAGATCACCGGCGACAGGAACAGCCAGATCTGGATGATGAACGGGATCGCGTAGGGAACGTCGCGGTAGCGGACGTTGATGACCGCGAAGATCATGCCGACGCCGAACGCGGTCGCCGCGGCGAGGACCATGAACAGCGGCGCGAGCAAGACGTGAGGGCCGACGGTGAGGCTGTAGTAGGCCATCAGCCCGGCGAGGACGGTGGTGGCGAGCAGGAAGTCGACGACGGGCACCGTGATCGCGGCGAACGGGAGCAGCACGCGCGGGAAGTAGATCTTCGTCACCAGCGTCGAGTTCATCGCCAGGCTTCCGCTGGCGGCGCCGAGCGCGGAGGCGAAGTAGGTCCAGGGCAGGATGCCCGAGTAGGAGAACACCGGGTAGGGCAGGCCCTGAGACGGAACCTTGGCGAACGTGCCGAAGATGAACGTGAAGACGATCATCGTCATCACGGGCTGGATGATCGCCCAGGCGACGCCGATCAGCGACTGCTTGTACCGGACCTTCAGGTCGCGCCAGGCGAACGTCGCCGCCAGCTCGCGGTAGTGCCACAGCTCGTGGAAGTCGAGGCGCGGCACCTTGCTCGCCGGGCGGATGTTGGTAACCCGGTTGGAGAGCGGCGGCAGGTCGTCGGCGTCGAGCGCCGGGTCGCCCGCGGGCGTCCCGAGCGCGGTCTTTTCCACCAGGCCCACGCGTCGATGCTAGTCGAACACCTGGCCGGGCCCGCTCCCCGTCTCAGGATGCAAACGGTCCGCTGATGCTTCTCTAACCTCTCGCAGCTGCAGGTCGAGCGCACGCGCGATCTTGTCCGCGTAGGCGGAGATCGCGAACTCCCTGCGGAAGCGCTCACGACCGCTCCCGGCGAGCCGCGCCCGCAGCTCCGCGTCGCCGTGGAGCCGCCGCAGCGCGTCCGTGAGCGCCGGGACGTCGCCCTCCGGCACGAGCAGCCCGGCGTCGCCCATCGCATCCACCAGGCCGCCGCTCGCGAAGGCGACGACGGGGACGCCCATCGCGAGGCCGTCGAGCAGCGTGCCGCCGAGCTGCTCCTTCCAGCGCGGCGTCGTCAGGGAGGGAACGGCGAGGCAGTCGAGCGCCGCGTAGAAGCTCCACAGCTCGGTCTTCGGCAGCAGGCCCACGCAGTGCACGCGGCCCGGGAGCGACGCGGTCAGCTCGTCGAGGTCGGGGCCGTCTCCGGCGACCGCGAGCTTGAACGTGCTCGGCAGCGCTTCGAGGGCCCGGACGAGCAGGCGCCAGCCCTTCTCCTCGACGATCCGCCCGGCGAAGCCGACGACGAAGTCCGACGCCTCGAACGGCAGCGCCAGGGGTCGAACGCCGGCGGGCGGCTCGAGACCGCCGGCGACGAGCGAGGTCGCGGGGACGGAGCGGGGCATGCCGGCGGCCCGGATGCCGTCGATCGACGGGCCTGCGACGGCGATCAGCCCGTCCAGCCGGGGCCAGAGCAGGCGGCGGGCGACGCGCTCGTGCAGAGCCGGCGCCGGAAAGATGTTCTCGCAGACCGACGCGACGATCCGCGGCCGCCGGCCGAAGCGATGGAGCGCCAGGATCTCGAGCAGGAACGGATCGATCGGCTCCTCCTGCACCCAGACCGCGTCGGGATCGACGTCCCGGAGCTGCCGCGCCAGCCAGACGAGCCGCTCGCGCCGGGACCCGGCCGGCATCCGCCGCACCTCGATCCCGCCGCCGGGCTCGGCCGTCCCGTGTGCCGCGTGCACGCTCGGAAGCTCCGGCGCAGGCGCAGCAAGCACGACCGCCTCCACGTCGTAGCGCGCAACGATCTCCTCGAGCGCCTGCCAGTGGATCGGATAGAACGCGAGCCGGCTGTAGAGAACCAGCCTCACGCCGAGGCGCGGATGCCGAGGCCGCCGACGATCGCGTCCACGACACGCTCCACCGCCCGCCCGTCCACCTCGCCCATGACCTCGCGCGAGACGCGCCTCCGCTCGTCCGCGAACTCCGCGGGGTCCGCGAGCGCCCGCTCGATCGAGGCGAAGAGGCCGTCGAAGTCGTCCGCGCGGTAGAGCGCGTCCGAGTCGATCAGCTCGCGGTAGTGCTCGCCCCCGAGATTGAGGTCGGCCCAGCGCTCGCCGGGGGGCGCACCCGCGTCGAAGGTGATGCACACGGACGGGCGGTCGTTGACGACGCCGTCCAGGAGGATGGTCCCTCCGTTCGCGACCACGCAGGCGACGTGCTGGAGCAGCGTCGCGAGGTCGCCGAGGTCCGTGTAGCTCGCATCCTGCACCGCCGCCCCCGGGCGGTCGAGAGCCGCCGCGAAGCGCTCCCTGACCTGGCCGTCGCGCGGGTGCGGCCGGAAGAGAAGCTGGAAGCGCCCCGGCCCGCCGGCCTGCTCCCACCAGTCGACGATCCTGCTGACGTAGTTCGCCTCGTAGGGCTGGTTCGTCGGCGTGTTCCCCGCATAGAGGACGACCGGCGTCGCAGGATCGAGGCCGAGCGGCTCGAGCAGAGAGGCGTACTCGGAGAGCGATCGGCGCCGGTGGTAGACGTCGGACTGCGGCCAGCCCGTCACCACGACCTGCCCGGGATCGATGCCGTGGAAGCGCTCGAGATCGGCCCGCATGATCTCGTTCTGGACGAGGTAGCGGTCGAGGCCCGGCGACAGGACGCCTTTGCCGACCTGGTGGTCCCAGCTCGCGACGTTGCCGATCACGGGGAGCCCGAGACGACGGGCTGCGAGCATGACCGGCATCGAGACCCGCGCCTGGAGATTCGTCACGACCAGGCCGCTGCACTCGGCGCGCATGCGCTCCAGCAGAGCCGACGGCACGTAGCGGACGCGCGGCGAGAAGTACCAGCGGGCCATGAGGTCCTCCAGGAAGTGCCAGCGCGGGAGCGGCCCGACCCGGTCGGGATCGAGCAGGAAGTTGCGGTGGCCGGAGACCCAGCGCCCCTCGTGGAAGCCGTGCCGGAAGCTGTGCCGGACGGCGAGCGGGAAGAAGCCGATCCGCCTGTCCAGCTCGATGTCGACCCGGCGGGCCAGGCGCTCGCCGAAGGGAACCTCGACGGGCATGAGGTCGTCTTTCGTCAGCAGCGGGAGCCCCTCGATGCGGTCGAGCCAGGGGTTGATGTGCTTCTTGTGGACGAGCGAGACCGCGGTCAGGCGGTCGTCGAGCTCGCGCCTGAGCGCATCGACGATGCCGCAGTCGAAGAAGATGCGGTTCGGGAGCGGGTCGACGAGCAGCAGCCAGACACGGCGCTCCGAGACGGGGTGCGCGTGATCGGAGGTCTGGGTGCCGTCGATGACGGGTGTCGTCTGATTCATCGGACCGGCAGAGGAATCGTAGAGAATCGCCGGGTTACGAGTCTCGGAACGCTCATCCTCGGGTCGGCGCTGCTCGTCGCGGCGGCGGCCCTGCTGACGTCGTGCCTGCGGCTGCGAGGCGCGACCGAGTTCGTGCTCGCCTTCTATCTGGTCGCGTTCTCGCTCGTCGTCGTGCTCGAGCTCGTGCTCTCGCCGACGCACGATCTGACCGCAGGGTGGCTGCTGGCGGTGCTCGCGGGCACCCTCGTTGCCGCGGCGATCGTCTGGGTGCTGCTCGGCAGACCGGCGCCGCCGCCCTTCCGGCCGGCTCTGCGGGCCGCGCGCGACGCCCTGGGCGATCCTGTCCTCGCCGTCCTCACGCTCGCCGTGCTGGGTGCGTTCGGGTACGTGGCGGCGCTGATCGTCGGGACGGCGCCGAACGACTACGACGTCCTCTGGTACCACCTGGCGCGGGCGGCGTTCTGGAAGCAGCAGCACGCGATCGCCTACATCCCGGGCGCGAACGACGCGCGCCTGAACGGCTTCCCGCCGAACGCCGAGATCGCCGACTCGTTCACGATGATCCTCGGGAAGACGGAGCGGTTCGCCGGCTTCGTCCAGCTCTCCGCCCTCGTCGCGACGATGGTGGCCGTCGCGGGGATCGCGCGCCGGATCGGGTTGTCGGTGCGCCAGGCCCTGTTCGGCGCGCTCCTGTTCGCGACGCTGCCGGTGGTCGTCCTGCAGTCGGCGACGGCGCTGAACGACCTCGTGTTCGGGTCCTTCCTCGCCTGCTGCGCGTACTTCCTGTTCTCGTGGACGCGCGTCTCGCTCGCGCTGGCGGCGCTGGCGCTCGGGCTCGCGATCGGAGCGAAGATCACGGCGATCCTGGCCCTGCCGGTGCTCCTGCTCCTCGGCGTGGTTCTCTACCCGCGGCGGCGCTGGCCCGGCCTCGTCCTCGTCGGGGTGGCCGGCGTCGTGCTCGGCTCGTACTGGTACCTCTTCAACCTGGCCGAGACGGGGCGCCTGGGAGGCAGGTTCGCCGAGGCACACCACGCGGTCGTGGTCGGGAAGGGGAACACGTACTCGGTCGCCGGCGTCGTCGCGCACGTCATGCGGCTCACGATCGACGCGGTCGACCCGTCGGGCTCGGTCGGCCGCGACCGGCTGCTGTACCTCGTCGCGGTCGGGGTGATCCTCGTGCTGGGGCTCCGGGCACGACACCGCGTCGGCCTGGCCTGGGTGCTGGTCGCCGCCGCGCTCGTCGCGATACCGCTCGCGTTCCGGCCCGTCCAGCACGAGCTGCTGCACGCCTACCAGAAGCTCTTCGTCTCGCTCGACCGGCACTACCTGGCCTTCCTCGGCTTCGACAAGCACCCGACGCTCGCGAGCCCGTTCCAGTCCTGGTACGGGGCGGTCGGACTGCTCCTCGTGCTCGCCTGCCTCGTGCTCGTCTGGCAGGGATTCCGCCGCCGGACGCTGCCGCGCGTGGCCGTCGTGCTGGCGCTGGCGCCGGTCGTGTGGCTCGTGCTGCAGGCGGTCACGACCTTCTACAGCATCTGGGACGGGCGCTACGTCGCCTTCGCCGTCGCGCTCGGAGCGGTCGTGTGGGGGCTCGTGCTGCCGATCCGCCCGCTCGCCTGGGCGGCGACGGGGATCGCGGTGACGGCGCTCACGCTCGCGCTCGTCCACTACGACGAGAAGCCGTCCGGGGTGAGCGTTCTCGGCGGTGCGGCGCCGACGTCGGTCTGGGACATGTCCCGCGCGCAGGTGCTGGCCCGGTGGCTCCATCCGGGCGAGACGGCCGTCGTGGCGGCCCTCGAGAAGCAGGCGCGCAAAGGCGACACGATCGCGCTCGCGATCCGCCGCGAGGACGTCAGCTATCCGTACTTCGGCAGCCGGCTCGACCGGCGTGTCGAGTTCGCCTTTGCCGCCGGCTCTACCGCTGCCGACTGGCTCGTCGTCGCTCCGGGGAAGACGCTCCAGCCGCCCGGCTACCGCGGTGTCGTGAACAGCCATGGCTGGCGCCTCTACAGACGCGCGTGATGCTCCGCGCAACCGCGAGGCGGATCCTGGACGTCGCGCCGTCGCTCGGCCTCCGCTACCGCTGCCCGTTCTGCCACCTGCGCTTCCGGAGGCTCGAGCCGCGCGGGCGTGACCTGCCCGTCTACGCCGAGCTGGGTGTGATCGGCGGCGGCCTGCGCGAGGCGGAGTGCCCGTGGTGCCGCTCGAACGACCGCGAACGGCTGCTCTACCTGTACCTGCAGCGCGACACGGCCCTGTTCCGCACGCCGATGCGCGTCCTCCACGTCGCGCCCGAGGCACGGCTCCGTCGCGCGATCGCGCGCAAGCAGGAGAGCTACGAGACCACCGATCTCCGCATGCCGGGCGTCGACTTCCACTGCGACCTGACCGCGATCCCGCGGCCGGACGCGGCCTTCGACGCGATCATCTGCTCGCACGTCCTCGAGCACGTCCCGGACGACCGGCAGGCGATGCGGGAGCTGCGCCGCGTCCTCGCCCCCGGCGGCTTCGCCGTCCTGCAGGTGCCGATCGCATCGCGGGCCGATCACACGGACGAGGAAGACCCGCGCAGCCCGCTGCCCGAGGAGGAACGGGCACGGCGGTTCGGCGACCCGACGCACGTCCGCCTCTACGCCGAGAGCGACTACGTGCGGCGGCTGGAAGCGGCCGGCTTCGCCGTTCGCGCCGCCGGCGCGCTGGAGCTCCTGGGGGAGCGAGCCGTCAGGTCCTACGGGCTGGTGCCCGAGGAGAAGATCTTCTTCTGCACCTCCGCCTGACTCGCACGCCGCGACGCGACCGCCAGCCGCGCGCGGCGTGACGCGATCTCGATGAGGGTCCCCGGCCGGCGCGGCCGCGGCAGGTCGTAGCCGAAGCGCCGTGCCTCCCGCCGGGTGACGCCGCACACGAGCTCCGACGAGCGCTCGTCGAGCTCCTCCCGCCACAGATCGAGCCGGCGGCCCTCGATCTCGCCCGTGACCTTCCGGGCCGACCAGGCCGAGTTGGACGTGGCCGGGACGCCGCCGACCGTCGGCGCGAGCAGCGAGTCGGCCCAGTCGATCCCGACGAACCCGGCCGTCCGGCGCATCACCGGCTCGGGACCCTCGACCAGGTCCTCGTAGCGGAGGACGAGATAGCGGCTCTCGCCCAACCTCGCCGAGTTCCGCTCGGCAGCGGCGAACGACCGGCTGATCGTGAGACCGACGCCGACCAGATCGGTGTCGGCCCCCGTGGCGCGGTCGAGACGGCTCACGGCCGCCGCGACGCTCCGCGGGTCGCGGAGCAGGTGGACGAACCGCGCCTCGGGGTAGCGGGCGAGGATCTCGTCGAGGCAGTGCTCCTGACCCGGCGTCTTCTCGACCCAGGCACGCGGCTCGCCGCCGCCGCTCACCCCGTGCAGCGCCACGGCGGCCAGCCCGAGCACGTCACGGTCGGGATGACCCGCACCGAGCTCGAGCAGCCGGCGGGTGAAGAGCGCGTAGGGGTCGGCGTCGAGCTCCCAGGGTCGCCCGAGGGCCCAGAAGGGCGGGATGCCGGAGGGGGTGATCAGCCGGAGGATCCACCAGCGCTGTGCCTCCGCCGCGAGCCGGTCCGGGTCGAGGCCGCCGAAGCGGGGCAGGAAGGTCAGGAAGTGGTTCGACTCCCCGGGCAGCGCGACGAGCCGAGGGTGGCCGTCGAGCAGGTCGAGGAGCAGCGTCGTCCCGGTCTTGCGATGCCCGACCACGAAGACGGGCCTGTCGTAGATAGGCGGGAAGCTCCTCGGAAGCCCCTTCCGCGCGCGGCTCGGCACCGGTGCGCAGCCGCTCGGCGGCCGCGTCGATCGCGGCGAGCAGCTCGCTCCAGGTCGGCTCGACCCGGCGCGGGTAGTCGCGCGCCCGCGCCTCGAGCAGCGCGTCGATCCGCCGGTAGATCTCGGCCGGGTCCCTCGCCTCGCCCATCGGAAGGGACCTTACTGACGGGCGGCGAGGACGACCGGCGGCCTACAATCCCCGTGTGATGAGCGCGGCGCGGATGCGCCTGAGCCTCGCAGCCGGCCTTCTCGTCGTCTCCGGTCTCGGGCTCGGCCTGGCGATGAATCGACCGGCTTCCGCCTCGACGGCCCGTGCCGACGTGAACCCGATCCGGCGCGAGAACGCGCTTCCGGGCACCGCCGGATGGCGCCTGCCGCGCGCGTCGCCGGGCGCCATCGAGGGCTACGCGTCAGGAGTCAGCTTCCTGCCGGGGAGCAAGCTCGACCTGCACGTCTCCACCACCCCCTCGGCCCACTACCGCGTCGAGATCTACCGGATCGGCTGGTATGCAGGAACCGGCGCGCGCCGCGTGGCCTGCGCGCCGGGCTGCGCGACCGCCGAGCCCGGGACGGCCCGGCCGGTTCCGCCCTTCGATCCCTCGACCGGCTACCTGAACGCGGGCTGGCCCGTGACCGACCGCTTCACCGTCAGCCCATCCTGGACGAGCGGCTACTACCTCGCCGAGCTCGTCCTCACCGACGGCCCGGACTCGGGCCGCGGGAGCTGGATCCCGTTCATCGTCCGCGAGCCGGCCGGCCAGGCCTCGGACATCCTCGTCCAGGCGCCCGTCAACACCTGGGAGGCCTACAACGACTGGGGCGGCCGGAGCCTCTACTTCAACTTCAACGGCGTCGGCGACAACCACGTCTCCTTCGACCGGCCGTTCGACGAGAAGACGATGAAGACGGCGGACGGGCCTGCCACCGACAACGCCAACCTGCCGCAGGTGTCGGAGTTCCCGCTCGTCCGCTTCCTCGAGCGCAACGGCTACGACGTCTCGTACACGACCGACGTCGACACCGACGCGACCCCCGCCGGGCTCCTGCGCCACCGGCTGGTGATGGTCGCCGGCCACGACGAGTACTGGACGAAAGGGATGCGCGACGCGTTCGAGCGGGCCCGCGACCTCGGCACCAACCTCGCCTTCATCGGCGCGAACATCAGTTTCTGGCAAGCGCGCTACGAGGACGGCCGCCGCACCCTCGTCGAGTACCGCAACCCCGGCCCCGACCCGGAGCCCGATCCGGCGCTGAAGACGGAGATGTTCCGACAGCTGACCCCTCCGCGCCCGGAGTGCCGGCTCCTGGGGGTCGAGGGGATCGTCGAGCCGGGCAACCAGAGCATCGGCATCAAGGACCTGGCGGCGAACCAGGCCGCGCTCGGGAACGCGTGGTTCACGCGCACCGGCTTCACGGCGTCGACCGTCCTGCCCGAGCTGGTCGGGTACGAGTGGGACCTGATCACGCCAGGCTGCGCCACCCCGCCGCTGACCGACCTCTTCCACGTCTCCGGCACCCCGAGCTACGACGGGGTCCGCTACACGGCTCCCTCGGGAGCGCGGGTGTTCAGCGCCGGAACGCTCCGATTCAGCTGGGGGCTCGACGACACCACCGGCCACGGGAGCCCGCCCCTGCAGCAGTTCATGCGGAATGCGCTCGACGATCTGACGCGGCCGGCGCCGCCGGTCTCGGTCCGCGCCGCCCACACCCGGGCCGGTGTCCGGGTCACCGCCACGTGGCCGCCGGACACGCGTCCCCGCCAGCTGCTCGTTTATGCGCACGCCGGCGTGCGGCCGTTCCTGCCGTCGAGCCTGGGGAGCGAGGCTCGTCTGCACCACCCGCGGGCCGGTCTGCGTCGACTCGCACGCCCGGCCGGGGCAGACGATCCGCTACCTCGCGGTCCTGCGCGACCGGTGGCGAACGTCGTTCCCGGCGCTCTCGGCGCCCGTCGACCGGCTGAGGGCTCAGAAGAGCGACGAGAACGGGCGGCCGGGCACGATGTAGTAGTGCGCGAGCTGGAGCCCTGCTCCCACGGCGACCAGGGCCAGGAGGACGAGCGAGGCCCGCCTCGGCAGAGCGGCCACGCCCACGCCGACGAGGAGCGCCAGCCCGGCGGCCCCGGTCAGCAGGTAGTGGGAATCGAACGCCGGCTGCACGGCGGACAGCCCGAGCGTGACCAGGAAGGGCGCGAGAGTCCAGACGACGACGAGCGCCCCCTTCCAGCGCGACGATCGGTACCGGCCGCCGATCAGGAGAGCACCGACACCGATCGCGGCGGCCGCCAGCGCAAGTGGGTTCCTGCTCGACCAGTCCCACGTCTGCACCGCGACGCGTCTGAGCGTGGGTGACGGGATCCAGCTCAGCTGACCGTTGTCCGCCGTGCCCACGAGCACGATGATCGGCGTCACGGCGACAACGACCGCAAGCAGGGCCGCGGCGGCCAGACGCGGACGCGGGCGCGGGCGCGTCAGCAGGTACGCAGCCACGTGCGCGGCGAGCACGGAGATCGCGAACAGGCTCACCCAGCAGGCGGAGACGAGAGCGAGCGCCCACAGCAGCACCCAACACGTCCGCGGCTCCTCGAGCGCCCGGACGAGCCCGTAGCTGGCCAGAACGGTCAAGAAGAGCGCCAGCGAGTACCCGCGGGCCCACTGCGAGTACTGCATCACGTATGCGGCGGCAGCCAGGGTCGCCCCGGCCACGAGGCCGGCGACCCGGCCGAACAGGCGGACCCCGACGGCCGTCAGCACCAGCGCCGCGAGCGCCCCGAAGACGACGGACGGAAAGCGCGCCACCCAGACGCTCGTCCCGAACGCGGCCAGCCACGGCTTCATGAGCAGGTAGTAGACGAGGTGCGGCGCCTCCGTCCTACGGGCAGAGCGCCAGATTCCAGCGACCGGGCGGCTCGCCGTACGGAGCGTCACACGCTCGTCGTAGGAGAGGGGCGGCCCGGAGACCCTGATCAGCCCGAGGCCGAAGGCGGCGAGCCCGACGGCAAACGGCGCGAGGGGCCACAGGCGCACGCCGACCAGACGTGCCTGCCCGGGGGACACGGTGCCGGCCCCGGCCACCGGGAAAGCCTAGCCGCAGTCAGGACAGCGCAGCCTCGTACGCAGCCAGCGTGGCCGTGGCGGCCACGTCGCGCGAGTAGCGCTCCCGGGCGCGCTCGCGGCCGGCCGCCCCGAGTCGGGCACGCAGGTCCGGATCGCCCAGCAGGCGCTCGAGGGCGACGCGGAGAGCCGCCACGTCGCCGGGCGGGACGAGCAACCCGGTCTCGCCGTCGACGACCGCCTCGACGAGACCCCCGACCGCCGTCGCCACGACCGGCCGACCGTGCGCCATCGCCTGGCGCGCGACGACGCCGTAGCCCTCGCGCCGGGAGGGGCACACGACGAGAGCAGCCCTGTTCAGCTCTCCGGGAAGCTCGCCGGGCGGCACGAAGCCACGCGCCACGGGTACGCGCTCTCGCAACGGCCCGTCGCCGACGACGACGAGCGGCAGGCCGCGGGCCGCCTCCATCAGCTCGAGCACGCCCTTCTCCTCGGAGAGGCGGCCCACGAAGAGGGCGTGCGGCGGCTCGTCCGGCTCCACCGTCACCTCGGGGACCGTCACTCCCACCGGCACGACGCGAACCTCACGAGCGCCCAGCGTCCGTGCCGTCTCGGTCAGCGCCTCCGACACGCACAGAACCATGCGCGCGGCACGCACGATCGGCCGGAACAGCGCCGGTGCCCGGCGGGCGAGCTCGGCGTCCGTTCCGTGCATCGTCAGCAGGTACGGCTTGCCGGTCGCGCGCGCGGGGAGGCCTGATGGGAGCCAGTGCGCGTGGACGAGATCGGCGCCCGCGGCGGCCCGGCGGGCGGCCCGGGTGTACGAGGCCATGAACGCGGGCAGGAGCAGCGCCTTCGCGGGCGAGCGGCGGAGGTTGCCGACAACGCCCGCACCGTAGGCGATGCCGAAGTGGCGGAACGAGGCCGGCGACACGACCTCGACGTCGACGCCGCGCGCCCGGAGATCCTCGACCGCGTCGCGCAGGAACGCTCCGGCGACGTCCGCCGCGTCCCGCGGGTACGACGTGGTCAGGACGGTGACCTTCATCGCTTGCCGGCTACCCCAGCTCGGAAGCGATGCGGTCGGCGAGCGAGGCGCCGTCGAGACCGTGGAACCGGAGCGCCTCGGGAGGCGTTCCGCACGCGGGCCAGCCTTCGACGCCGTAGACGGTCACGGGCCGGCCGAGCTCGCGGCGCAGCATGTCGCCGAGCGCGCCGACCGGTGCGTGATCCTCGACCACGAACACCTGCGTGAACGGGGCGATCCGTCTCAGCGAGCCAGGCCGTGTCGATCCGGTTCAGCCACGGCATGTCCACCACGGCCAGGCGGATTCCCCGGGCCCGCAGAGCCTCGGACGCCGTCAGGGTCTCGTGGAGCATGACCGGTCCGTACGAGAGCGCCACGGCGTCGGTGCCGTCGACGAGCACGGTCCCGCGCCCGACGGCGAGCCGGTAGTCCGCCGGCAGCTCGATCCGGCGCGGCGACGGCCCGATCGCGAGCCGGATCGCGACGCTGTCGGCCGCCTCGGCGACTGCCCACTCGACGACCGCCCTGGTCTCCTCGGCATTCGCGGGGTGCACGACGATCACGTTCGGGAGCGCGGCGAAGAGCGACGCGTCGCGCACGCTCTGGTGCGACTTGCCCGGGCCGGCCGGAATCAGGCCCGCGTAGTGACACGCGTAGACGATCCGCGCCTCCTCGCTCGCCGCGTTGTAGATCTGCTCGTTCGCCCTCGAGGCGAGGAAGGACGCGAACGAGTTGACCACCGGCAGCAGGCCCTGGCGCGCGAGCCCGGCGGCCATCGAGACCATGTCCTGCTCGGCGATGCCGACCTCGATGAACCGGCCGGGGTGGCGGAGCTCGAACCCGCGGATGCGGCAGTCCGAAGCCAGATCGGCGTCGAGCACGACCAGCTCGGGATGCCGCCCGGCGAGATCGAGCAGCGCCTCGCCGTACGCCTCGGCCACGTACTCGCCGGTCGTCTTCGGTCGCGCCCGTGGGGCGCCGGCGCCGCTGGCCGGCTCGCCCTCGAGGCTCGCCGCCGGCTCGTCGTCGAGCGGCGGCACCGGCTCCAGGACGAGATCCCCCAGGTCGTGTGCCGCGAACCGATCGCCGATCCGCCCGGTCAGCTCCGCGAAGGCCCGCTCGAACGTGTCGTCGTCGGGAGCGCCGGCGTGCCAGCGATACGTGCCGCGGCCCTCCTCGAGAGCGAACGGATGCTCCATGAACGAGACGCCCTTGCCCTTGATCGTGTTCGCGACCAGGATCTTGGGCCGCTCGGGCTCGGCGCGGAAGTCCTCGAACACCTCGCGCAGATCGAGATGATCGTGGCCGTCGCAGACATCGACGTACCAGCCGAAGCGCCGCAGCTTCTCCTCGAGGTTGCCGAGCCCGAGGATCTCCTCCGTCCGCCGGTCCGACTGGAGCTCGTTGCGGTCGACGACCACGATCAGGTTGCCGATCTCCTGGTGCGCCCCGGCCTGCAGCGCCTCCCAGTTCTGCCCCTCCTGCAGCTCGCCGTCGCCGATCATGACGACGACGCGGCCGCCGCGGCCGAGGAAGCGCTTCGCCCAGGCCATGCCGCGCCCCTTGGAGATGCCCATGCCGAGCGAGCCCGAGTTCGCCTCGATCCCGGGCACGTGGATGTCCGGGTGGCCGTCCAGCCCGCCCAGCCGGCGCAGCCGCAGCAGCCGCTCGGCCGGGATCACGCCGAGCGAGTGGAGCACCGCGTAGAGGCCGGGCACGTCGTGGCCCTTGGACGAGAAGTAGATGTCGCGATCCGGGTGGTCCCAGCCCAGCTGCACCGTCGTCAGCTCCTCCTCGAACAGGTGGACGACGATGTCCATGGCGCTGAAGCTCGACCCGAGGTGTCCCGAGCCGGCCCGCTTGACCGCCGTCAGCGTGTTCGCACGGGCCATGTCCGCGAGCAGCGTGAGCCGCTCGTCTCGCGGCACGTCGGCGAGGCGGACGCGCTCGAACTCGCTGCGCGGAATGAGCCGGAGACCGGGCATCAGGCCGGCGCAGCGTAGGCGGCCCGGTCGATCCGAGGCAGCGTCGCCCGGCCGCTCCGGGCGAGCGCCTCCGCACGCGCCCAGTCGTCCTCGTCGTCGATGTTGAACCCCTCGTAGCCCTCCGTGAGGAACGGGGCCACGACCCGTCCCGCATGCCCCGCCGTCCCGAGCGCCCGGGTCCACACGATCTCGAGCGAGCTGTTCTGGACGTAGACGGTCGGCAATGCCTGGTACTGGCTGCTGTGCCACGGAACCTCGAGCTCGTCCTGGTCGAGCAGCGGGCGCATCGTCTCCGACTCGACCATCCACATCTTGCCCGGGTGCTGCTTGACCGGCTCGACGGCCCGGATCGAGTCCGCGCCCGGCGTGGCCAGCAGCTGCTCGAGCCCTCGCCGGACGACGTCCGGCCCCCGGAACGGGCTCGTGGGGCGGACGATGGCGAACAGGTCGTAGCGTTCCGGCAGCCGCCCGACCGCGTCGGTGATCCACTCGACGTCCGGAGACGTCGCCGTCGCGTACTCGGCGGGGCGCAGGAACGGCACGTCGGCGCCGTACCAGCGCGCGATCTCGGCGATCTCCTCGGAGTCGGTCGAGCAGACCACCCGCTCGGCGACCCCGGATTGCTGCGCGGACGCGATTGCGTAGGCGAGCAGCGGATGGCCCGCGAGCAGACGGATGTTCTTGCCGGGAACGCGCTCGGAGCCCGCGCGGGCGGGGACGAAGGCTACGAGGCTCGGCATCGCGTCATGT
This sequence comes from uncultured Actinomycetes bacterium, assembly GCA_963742925.1. Lineage (GTDB taxonomy): Bacteria > Actinomycetota > Thermoleophilia > Gaiellales > Gaiellaceae > PALSA-612. The sequence continues at coordinate 52,847 of CAVUNV010000004.1, forward strand.
CTTCGCCGGGTCCGTGATCAGGTTGACGTACTTCCAGTCGGAGTAGACGTCGAGCGCCTCGACGCCCGCTTCGCGCCAGCCGGTGCCGGACTGCTTGACGCCGCCGAAGCCCATGTGCGGCTCCGAGCCGTGCGTGCCGCCGTTGACGACGACGACACCCGCCCGCACCTGCTCGGCAAAGCGCATCGCCCGGTGGACACTGGACGTGTGGACCGCTGCGGTGAGGCCGTACGGCGAGTCGTTGACGAGCGCGAGCGCCTCGTCGAAGTCCCGGACGCGATAGAGGATCGTGACCGGGCCGAACAGCTCCGTGCAGGACACGTCCGCATCCGGCGCGACACCTTCGAGCACGGTCGGCGCCAGCCACCAGCCCGGCCGGTCGAGCCGGTCTCCGCCACAGAGCACGCGCGCGCCATCGTCCTCCGCCGCCCGCACGGTCTCCACCAGCCGTTCGAGCGCAGTCTCGCTGATCACGGGCCCGGCCTCGTACCGCTCCGCCTCGGAGACGAACCGCCCGAGGAACTCGTCGTAGATCCGGTCGAAGACGACGACCCGGCTCGCCGAGGCACACCGCTGGCCCGCGTTGGAGAACGCCGAGGCGAGCGCCCAGCGCACCGCACCGCCGAGATCCGCGTCGTCGCAGACGACGAGCGCGTTCTTGCCGCCGAGCTCGAGACAGACCTTCGCGAGCCGCCGCCCCGCCGTCTCGTTGATCCAGCGGCCCGTGTCCGCGGAGCCGGTGAAGCTGACGAGATCGACGTCCGGATGCTCGACGAGCGCCGCACCGGCCTCCGACCCGAGCCCCTGCACGACGTTCAGCACCCCGTCCGGCAGCCCCGCCTTGCAACACAGTGCTGCAAGGAGGTACGCGGAGACCGGGGTGTGCTCCGACGGCTTGAGAACGCAGGCGTTGCCGCACAGGATCGCCGGGAAGACCTTCCAGGCCACGTTCGGAAGCGGCGTGTTGAAGGAGATCAGGAGGCCCGCAACACCCACGGGCTGCCGCACCGCCGTCACCGTGCGGTGCTCCATGCTCGCCGTGGTCGTGCGCCCGTAATAGCGCCGGCCCTCGCCCGCGACGAAGAAGCCCATCTCGATCGCCGCGTCCGTCTCGCCCAGCGCGAGCTCGAGCGACTTGCCCGTTTCGGCCGCGACGACCTCCGACAGCTCCTCACGCCGCTCCCGCATGGCCAGCGCGATCTCGCGGACGAGCTCGCCGCGCGCGACCACCGTCCGCTCCGCCCACGCGGGCTGAGCCCTGCGCGCCGCCGCCACTGCCGCCGCCACGTCGTCAGGCCCCGAGCGCGCGACGTGGGTGAGCAGGGACCCGTCCGCCGGCCGGTGCTTGTCGATCCACTCGCCGGACGCGGCTGCTCTGTCCTCCCCGTCGACGTGGTTCGGAACGTGCTCCGGGATCACCAGGCCGACCAGCCGCCGTCGACCACCAGATTCGCCCCGGTGACGTACGAGGACGCGTCCGAGGCGAGGAAGACGATCGCGCCCAGGCACTCGTGCGCCTCGGCCATCCGCCCGAGCGGAACGCGCGCCGTGTACGCCTCCAGGAACTCGGCCGGCTGGTCGTTCGCCACGCCGGCGAGCGTCACCGTGTTGACACGAACGCCGCTCTTCGCCCAGTAGGTGGCGAGATAGCGCGTCAGGTTCAGGATCGCCGACTTCGAGACCGAGTAGGCGACGGGCTTGTGGAACGTCTCGCCCTCGCGACGGCGGAACTCGTAGACGTCCTGCTGGGGCGAGAGCATCCCGTAGACCGACGAGACGTTGACGATCGAGCCGCGGCCCGCGCGGGCCATGGCCGCACCGACCACCTGACAGCAGAGCAGCGTGCCTTTCACGTTCACGTCCATGATCCGGTCGAACGCGTCCTCCGGATAGGTCTCGAACGGACCGACCTCGTCGGCCGGCGCGTCCGGCGGCGTGTCGATCGCCGCGTTGTTGACGAGCAGGTGCGGAACGCCCCACTCCGCGATCACCCGCTCGGTCGCCGCCTCGATCGAGGCCCGGTCCGTGACGTCGACGCGGTCATCGGCAGCGACGTCCCAGACGGCGACCTTCATGCCCCGCTCGGTCAGCCCCTGGACGTAGACGGAGCCGAGCTGGCCGAGCCCGCCCGTGACGACGGCGACCCGCCCGGAGAGATCGAACAGCGGGTCGCTCACTGTTGCTTCGCCTTCCAGACGGCATCGCAGAACTCACGCACGCAGCCCTCGCCGCCGCGGCGCTCGAGCGTCCAGCGGGCGAGCCCGGCCACCTCGGGCCAGGCGTCCCGGGGGACGACGGGCAGCCCGACCGCCTGCAGGCAGGCCGCGTCGTTGATGTCGTTGCCGACGAAGGCGGTCTCCTCGAGCGAGACGCCGCGGCGGCCGGCCTCCTCCCGCAGGGCGGCGAGCTTGTCGGCGAGCCCGTACCGGCACTCGATGTCGAGCTTCTGCGCCCGCACGGCGGCGATCGGCACCGTCTCCGTGGTCAGGATCACGGGCTCGACCCCGACCTCACGCAATCGCCGCAACCCGAAGCCGTCGGCGCGGCAGCAGCGGACGGCCTCCTCGCCGCGCTCGTTCACCCACACGTGGTTGTCCGTGAAGACGCCGTCGAAGTCGAACACGGCGAGGCGGACGCCTGAGAGCAGCGGGTCGAGCTCGTTCAACGCTCTGCGGCGCCGCCCGGCGCCGCCAGAGGCTCCTCGACGGGCTCGAGGTCCTCGAAGGTCACGCTCTCCTCGAATGCGAGCCGGCGTTGGAGCCGCCGGCCGAGCACGCGCTCGAGCTCGTACGGCGGCAGCCCTCCGTCCGCGGGCGACTTCGCGTCGACGTCACCGGGTGCGAGCACGTGGCCGGCGGGCAGCTCGCGGGCCGCGACCAGCTGCTTCCCCATCTTGCGGATCGCGCTCTCCTCGCACGGCAGCGGCCGCTTGACGCCGTCGCCGAGCGCGGCCGGCGCGCGGTGCAGGTCGCGGACGAGCCGGCGCATGCCGTCCGGCATCAGCGAGAAGGCGTGGTCCGTGCCCTTCCAGGCGTGGTTGAGCGTGAAGTGCTTTTCGATCACGCGCGCGCCGAGCATGTAGCCGAGCAGCGACATCGTGTACCCGTTCTGGTGGTCGGAGAGCCCGATCACGAGCTCGGGGAACCGCTCGCGCAGCGTCGTGATCACGCGCAGGTTGAGATCCTCGGCCTCGGCCGGATAGGACGCCGTGCACTGCATCAGGCAGAGCTGTCGGTTGATCGGGAGGACCAGGTCGACGGCACGCTCGATGTCCTCCATCGTCCCGCCGCCCGTGGACAGGAAGATCGGCTTGCCGTACGAGGCGACCCGGCGCAGCAGCGGCGTGTTGACGAGGTCTGCCGAGGCGATCTTGAACGCCGACACACCGAGCTCGGCGAGCAGTTCCGCGCTCGGTAGGTCGAAGGTCGTGCCGAAGAGCGTGATCCCGATCTCGCGCGCGACCTGCAGGAGCTCGAACCAGTCCTTGTCGGAGAGCTCGAGCGCCTCGCGGTGCTCGCCGTACGTGGCGCCGAAGCTGTTCTCGTGGTCGTAGGGCTGGTCGTACATGGCCCGCGTGAAGAGCGAGCGGTTGTCGCGCTTCTGGAGCTTGACGGCGTCCGCCCCCGCTCCCTTGGCGGCGTTCAGGAGCTCGATCGCCTTCTCCAGCGATCCCTGGTGGTTGTGGCCGACCTCGGCGATGACGTAGCACTCGCCGTCCTCGGAGATCCGCCTGCCGTCGACTACGAGCTCTCTCATGCCATCCTCCTTCGCCGCCTCGCCCGGCGATGGTACCGGCCCGTTGTTAGACGGTCGTTAGGCCGGTGCAGGCTCCACCACGGTGCGCGGCGAGACCCGGGCCGGTTCCGCGACCGCCTCCTGCCGCGACCCGAACACGATCGGCAGCGCCAGCAGCAGCATCACGAACACGTAGAAGTAGTAGAAGGACATCGTCAGGTAGAAGACGTTGGAGAGCAACGTCCCCACCAGCGCCGCGGTCATCCCCCAGGCGAGCGGCGACACGAGCATCGCCTTCGGGTCGCCGAGCGCGGCGAGCGACCGGCCGAGGCGTCGCGCGAAGGCGGCCCGCGCGAAGAGGTAGACCAGGAACCCGGCGAAGACGACCGTGCCGATGAGCCCCGTCTCGACGATCAGCGCCACGTAGTACGAGTGCGGCCCCCAGTTCGCCTGGCCGGTCACCTCCTGGTAGTAGACCGCGAAGTTGTTCAGGCCGAGGCCGAACGCGGGATGCGAGTGGAGGATCGCCGGGATGAAGTCGTAGACGCTGAAGTGCGCGGACGTCGACCCGCCGCCGGTCTGGAACCGCGAGCCGATGATCTGGATGAAGTAGGACGGGCTGGTCGCGATCAGCGCGACGAACCCGGCGGCGACCACCGCCACCGGCACGAGCACCTGGCGCGAGAGGAAGCGCCGCCGGTACGGGAGCGCCAGCAAGGCGACGCCGAGGATCAACCCGCCGATCCCGCTCCGGGACAGGGTCAGCACCTCGACGACGAGCAGGAAGGCGAGCGTCAACCCGAGTCTGAGCTTCCACGGGTTCCCGCGTTCGAGCCGCAGGTAGAGCGGCGTCAGGATCAGCAGCGGCAGGATCAACATGATCCCGAGGTGATTGGGGTCGCCCGTCAGCGCGTTCGGGCGGTAGATGAACCCGGTCTGCTGGAAGATGCCGTACACGTTGATCGAGGTCGCGCCGCCGGTGAGCGGGCGGATCACGTCGTTGTCGAGATTCGTGCCCGAGCGGGCGGCGAGCAGCTGCAGGACGCCGTAGGCCGCGTTCACGACCATGCCGGCGGTGAAGAACCCGAGCGTCCGCAGGTAGAAGCGGGCGGAATGACGCGACAGGTACACGACACCGAGCAACAGGAACAGGAAGTGGATCCCGAACTTGATGAACCCCTTCCAGTACTGCTGCACCGCCTGGCCCGACTCGAGCGTGAAGTAGCCGGCCAGGTACACGAGCAGGAACAGCAACAGGAAGCACGCGACGACGGCCGCCGTCCTCACGAACAGGCGGTCGCGGCGGGCGATCTCCCGGAGCGCGAACGAGACGATGAAGCCGATCGCGAGGACGTCTGCGATCGACACGCTCCCCGCCACGTCCCAGTTCAGCTTCTCGAACGTGGCACAGAAGACCGTGGCGAGGAAGAAGAAGCGAGCGGGCTTGATCTTCATGGCAGGTTCAGGAGCAGGTCGGCGTACTCGCGGACGCGAGAGCGGCGGTCGAGCTGCTCGCGCACGTCCTCGGGCAGCGGCGCGCCGTTCAGCGAGCCTGTCTGCCAGCGGTCGTGGAGGCCTGCGAGCGCGTCGCGAATCGCAGCCACGTCCTCGGGTGGCGCGACGACGCCGGTGCCGACCTCGCGGATCAGCTCCGCGGCGGCTCCGTCCGGCGGCACGACGGCGAGGATCGGGCGCTCGGCCGCGAGGTACTCGAAGACCTTGCCGGACAGCACGCCGCGGCCGCGGCCGCCCGCCTCCGGGATCAGCAGCAGCAGCGCGTCGGAGGAGCGCTGGAGCTCGAGCGCCCGGTGATGCGACGCGTACGGGTGGAGCTCGAGGCGGTCTCCGAGGCCAAGCTCCTCGGCCCACTCGCGATCGGCCGGCCGGAAGTCACCGACAAAGCGGGCCACGACGTCGAGCTTCGACTCGGCGAGCGCCTGCAGGAACGGGCGCGGGCTGCGCTGGCCGAAGAAGCTGCCCGCGTGCGTGATCGTGAAGCGGTCGCCGCGCCGGTACTCGAGCCCGGCGAAGTCGTCGAAGTCGCAGCCGTTCGGGATCGTCGTCACCCCTGCGCTCGGCTCGAGCGAGCGGGCCTCCTCGGTGATCGCCTCCGCCGCGGTGACGATCGCGTCCGCCGAACGGGCGACGAGGCGGGCGATCGCATCGCCGGTCCTCTCCTTCGTCCGCACCGCCAGGCTGTCGGTGCGCCGGTGCGGATGCGCGGCGATCGAGTCGCGCAGGTCGGCGACCCAGCGAACGCCGGTGAGCCGCTTGACGGAGGCACCGATCAGGTGGATCGAGTTCGGGGGCGAGGTCGTGATCACGGCGTCGATCCCCTCCTGCTTGACGATGCGCGTCGCCGCCGGGATCGCGGTCAGGTTCCAGCTGACGTTCTCGTCCGGCACGAGCAGACCGGCGGCCGAACAGCCGTGCGTGCACCGCGAGGCGCTCGAAGCCCTCCGTGCCGTGGAGCTCGTCGGCCGGGCGCTTGCCCGTCGGGCCGAGATAGTGCGCGCGGTGCACCCAGGCCTGCGTGGGCGGCACGAGCTCGTCGTCGCGATGCACCCACTTCGGGTCGTCCGGCGCGAGCACGTGCGTCTCGATCCCGTAGGCCGGCAGGTGCGTGGCGAGCTTCAGCGGCCGCTGAACGCCGCCGCCGCCGGCAGGCGGGAAGTAGAGGGTGACCAGCAGGACCTTCACGCCGGCTCGATGGTAGTCGGGCGCGGCAGGCGGAAGATGTGCATGCGGTCGCCGGACCGGGTCGTGCCCTCGCCGTCGTCGCGCATGCCGAGCTTGCAGGCGATGCGGAGCGAGGCGCCGTTCTCCGGCCGGATGTAGGCGACGACGTGCGGCGCGGATGTCCGGAGGAAGGCGTCGGCGACGGCCGCTCGCGCCGCCTCGGTCGCGACGCCGCCTCCTCGCCGGTCGGGTACGACGCTCCACCCGATCTCCACCTCGTCCGGCTCGATGCCGCCGATCCCGGAGCCGGCGAAGTGCACCTCGAGCACGCCGATCGGCTCGCCCGAGCCGCGATCCAGGATCGCCCAGTGGCCGAAGCCGTGCGCGGCCCAGTGCTCGACCGCCGCGTCCACCTCGCGTCGCGCGCTCTCCTCCCTCACGCGGAGCCGCCGGTAGAGGCCGAGGTCGTCCTCGCGGAGCGGCCGGAGCACGAGGCGGTCCGTCTCGATCTCCACCCTGCTGGGCAGCCTACTCTGCTCCTGGCCGCCCAGAAGGGTCTGGCGCTGCTCCGGCACCTGTCTGGCGCTGCTCCGGCACCTCGTCTGACACTGCTCCGGTGCAGTGACTGGCACGCGTCAGGCACTGACGGCCCGGCAGGGCTCGGTCGGTCAGACTGCTCCGATGCGACTGCCAGCGTTCCGCAAGGCCCCGGCCGAGTACGACGAGCGCTTCGTCGACACGATGGCATCCGAGTACCTCCACCGCACGCGGTGGACCGAGCTGCGGCTCGACGCCGTCCACTCGCTGGTCGAGCCGGCGCCCGGCGACCGCGTGCTCGACCTCGGCTGCGCCGCGGGGGCCATCTCGCACTTCCTCACCGGCCTCGGGTGCGAGACGGTCGGCGTCGACGCCGAGCCGCTGGCGATCGAGAAGGCGCAGGAGCTCTTCCCCGACCTGAGCTTCCAGCTCGCGAACGTCGCCCGGCTGCCCTTCGAGGACGGCTCGTTCGACAAGGCCGTCGCCGCCGACCTCGTCGAGCACCTCGACGACGAGACCTTCCGCGCCATGCTCCGCGAGGTGCGGCGCGTGCTCAGGCCGGGAGGGACATTGTCGATCTACACGCCGAACCCGAGGCACCCGATCGAGCGTCTGAAGGCACGCGACCTGTTGCTCGCGCAGAACCCGACGCACATCGGGCTTCGGGACGCCGCGACCCTCGAGCAGATGCTGCGCGAGGCGCATTTCGACGTCGACCGCAGCGACTGGCGTCCGAGCTTCATCCGGGGAGTCCGGCTCGTCGAGCGCGCGGGCGGAGGCCGCGTCGAGTCGCTGCGCTACCGGCTCTGCGTGAGGGGCAGGCGGTAGAGCGCGTAGCTCGCGTCGCGGTACAGCCGCGGCAGCTGCAGATGCGGCGCGCGGTGCCGCAGGTCGAGGACGATGAAACCGGCCTGGTAGCGCCGCGGAATCGCGAGATCGCCCGTCTTCAGGAACTCCAGGTCGTCGTTCCGCCGCGCGAACGGGCGGTTCGGCCTGGTGTCGGCGACGTGGCCGGGCGGCGCGGCGTTGATGTACACCGGTAAGGCGGCGGCGATGCGGTACGCCGTCGAGTCGTCCGAGAACACGACGGCTCCCCTCGGCACGTAGCGGTGCAGGGCGCGCACCAGGCCGGGCGTCAGGCCTGGCGCTGCGGGATGCGCGCTCCAGTGCGAGAAGCCGGACACGGCGATCGGAAGCACGAACAGGGTCGCAGCCAGTGCCGTCAGACGGCCGGGACGGTCGAGCGAGCCTCCGCCGGGCCGCACGAGCGCCGCCACGACGAGGGCGACGGTGCCGCCGACGGCGGCGATCCAGGTCGCGAGCGCCGGGCCACCGTCCGAAGGGGAGCCGCCGAAGTCTCCGGGCCAGGCGAGCTCCAGCCCGATCCCGGCGGCGAGCGCGAGCGGAAGCACCCATCTGCCGAGCCGACGTGACAGCACCGCGGCGGCGCCCGCGAACGCGAACGCGAACGGAACGAAGCCCACCGCGCGGCGAGCCTGCGAGAGCGAGACGATGTCCGAGAAGGTCGTGAAGAACGGCGGCACGAGCATGAGCGCGGCGACCGTCACGGTTCCGCCGAGCACGAAGGCGGCCCACCTGCGTCTCCGCGCGACGACCGCGAGCGGCACGGCGACGAGCGCCGCGACTGCGACAGCGCCGGCCCGGACGAACAGCTCGGCCGCGATCCGGTAGCTGTGCAGCGAGTAGACGACGAGCTGGTCGCCGTAGTGCTGGAGGCTGCGGGCGAGCTCGGCGTCGGAAGGGTTGTGCGATCTGGTCTCGCGGACGATCGGCAGCAGCCAGAGCGAGACGGCAGCGGCCGGAACGAGCAGCGCCGCCAGCCCGACGAGCCCGCGCCTGACCTCGGCACGCACGAGCAGGAAGCGCGCCGCCACGTAGCCGGCGAGCGGGATCAGCACGTAGAGGGCGTAGGTGGGATGGACGAGCGCGAGCGCGAGCCCGGCCGCCGCCAGCGTCGCCGCGCCGGCCCGCGTCGGCCGCCGGACGAACCAGAAGAAGAGCGCGATCACCGCGGGCACGAGCAATTGCCGGGACGCCGTCGCCGGCAGTGCCAGGAACACGTACGAGCCGCCGTGGCCGCCGGCGAGGGCGAACAGCGCGACGGTCGCCAGCAGCGTGGCGAAGGCGGCCGACCGGCTCCGGAACACGGCGATTCCCGACTCGTACACGACCGCGAACGCGAGCGGGCACAGGATGCTCGCCTCGTGCAGGAGCACCCGGCCAGGCTCCACCCCGGCGAGCCGCGAGACGAACGCCAGCAGCAGCTGCCAGAGCGGAAACGCGTACCCGGGATGGAGACCGCCGTCCTTGAACTCGTCGAGCGTCCTCAGGTGCAGGTCGGAGAACGCGAGCAGCTTCCGCACGCGCGCGAGGTGGAAGAGCGCGTCGCCGTCCAGCGTGCCCGCCACATGCCAGAGCAGCAGGCCCAGCAGCGCGCCGAGCACGATCACGCCGATCGGCCGCCGTCGCGGCACCAACTCGCCCCGCAGCAGCACGATCGCGAGCGCAGCCGCACCGAGCGCCGCGTACAGCCCGAGCGCGAGGTCGAGCGACCCGTGGACGGCGAAGACGATCGCGCCCGCACCGACGATCCCGGTCAGGCTCCAGGCGAGCGCTGCCGAGACGCTCGGCCGGCGCAGCGCCCGCGCGATCAGCGACCCGGGGAGCAGCACGACGAGCGTCGCGGCGGCGAGTTTCAGGTACAGGCCGAAGCCCGAGTCCGGCAGGACGCGCGTGAGCGCGAGCGCCGGCAGCACGAGCAGCTCACGCGGCACACGCTCGAGATGGGCGCGCGTGCTCACGCGCGTGGAGCGGCGAGGAGCGTCTGCGCCGACCCGGACGCGAGCCAGCCCGCCGCGTCGCGGTACATCCGGCCGCGCTCGCCGGGGAAGAGAGCTCCGCGCAGCCTGAGGGCGACGAGCAGGAGCCGCCGCGCACGCTCCGCCTCGGCCGGCCCGCGATGCTTGGCGAGGAAGCGCAGGTGACCGCGGAGGTTCTCGGTGAACATCCGCCCGCCGTGCGAGGCGCCTCCGACGTGCACGAACTCGGCTCCGGGGAAGAACAGCACCTTCCAGCCGGCCTGGCGGAAGCGGTAGCACCAGTCGGTCTCCTCGCTGAACAGGAAGAAGTCCTCGTCGAGCGGGCCGACCTGCTCGATCGCCTCCCGACGGACGAGCATCACCGAGCCCATCACGAACTCGGCCTCGCAGACCCGGTCGTGATCGAAGCCGCCGGCATAGAAGGCGTTCAGGGCGCGCGTGTTCGGCGCCAGCTTGCGCAGGAAGAAGTACTCGGTCGCAAGCCGCCACAGCGTCGGAAAGCCGCGAACCGAGCGTTGCAGGGAGCCGTCCGTGTTCAGGAGCTTCGGCCCGACGACCGCCGCCTCCGGTCGCTCCTCGGCGAAGGCGAGCAGCCGCCGGACGCCGTCGCCGACCGCCCAGGCGTCCGCGTTGAGGATCAGGACGAAGGGGCCCGACGTCTCGCGGATCCCGCGGTTCCAGCCGGCGGCGAGCCCCAGGTTCTCCTGCTCGACGACCCTGACCTCGGGGAAGCGGTCCCTGACGACGGCGAGTGTCCCGTCCGTCGAGCCGTGGTCGACCACGACCGTCCGGCAACCCGCCACGCTCTGCAGGCACTGCTCGATGTAGGGCAGCGCGTTGTACGTGACGACGACGACGCCGACCGCGTCAGGCATCGGGAACGGTCGAGGTGCGCGGCCTCAGGCTCTCCCAGCCGAGGATGACGGCCCCCGGCAGCGCGAGCGTGATCGTCACGACGAAGAAGAGGAAGCCGGTCGCGAACGCGTTGTCGGCCGGCACGCCGAGCTGGCCGAGGAAGCTGACGAAGAACGCCTCCCGCACGGCCAGGCCGTTGATCGTGAACGGGATGAGCAGGACGAGGAAGAGCAGCGGCCCCATCACGTAGTAGGGCCGCGGGGACAGGTCGACGCCGACTGCCTTTCCCGACAACCAGATCGCCAGCACGCGCACGGCCTGGACGCACAGGGTCAGGAGCATCACGCCGATCAGGAGGCCGACGTGGTCGCGGTAGCCGTGGACGCCCTCGTAGCCGGCGCGCAGCGGGCGGTCGATCCGGAGGCGGCGGGCGAGCGGCAGCGTCCGCGAGAGCGGGCCTCGGGCCCGGCGGGAGAAGAGCGCGAAGGCGAGGACCACGGCACCGAGGACGAAGGCGAGCTCGACCCACAGGTACCCGCCGACGTCGTACTGCCCGATCGCGAGCGCGAAGCCGATCGCCGCCAGGATCAGCGTCGCGATGCCGCCGAGGACGCGCTCGAGCAGCACCGACCCCGCGATCGGCCCGCCGTTCCCGGGATGGCGCTTGGTCGTCTCGAACATCCGCCATCCGTCGCCGCCGATCGAGGTCGGCAGCACCTGGCCGACCGTGTAGGAGGTGAAGTAGGCGCGGACGAGCCAGGGCAGGTCCTCGCGGATCGCGCGCGCGCGCAGGAGCTGCTGCCAGCGCCAGGCCATCGGCCAGACGGACAGGCCCATGATCGCGATCGCACCGAGGAAGTAGCCGATGTTGGCGTGGCCGAGGATGTGGATCGTCTGGCCGACGTTGATCTGCCAGAGGATGTAGGCGATACAGAGCCCGGTGACGACGAGCCCGGCAACCGCCTTCGGGCCTCGCCTGCGGAGCAAGGCGTGCCTCACGGCCACCTACCCCGTGAACCTCTCGTGCACGCGGCGGAGCGCCGCGATCGCGTCCTCGATGTCCTCCGCCGAGTGGGCAGGCGAGAGCGGCAGGGAGAGCACCTCCCGGCCGGCCTGCTCGGCGACCGGCAGCGGGGGCTGGTCGGGGTAGCGGTCACGGTAGGCACTCAGCTGGTGGACGGGCAGGAAGTGGATGCTCGTGCCGATCAGCTCATCGGCGAGCGCCCGCTGGTACTCGTCCCGCGTCGCGCCCGCGCCGCTCGGATCGACGCGGACGACGTAGAGGTGGAGGGCGTGCACGTCACGCGGGTCACGCGCGAGCGGTCGGATGCCCTCGAGCTCGGCCACCGCGGCGTCGTAGGCGGCGACGTGGCGAAGCCGGATCTCGCGGTGCCGCTCGAGCTTGTCGAGCTGGCAGAGCGCAATCGCCGAGAGCACGTCCGAGAGGTTGGCCTTGTAGCCGGGGACGGCGATGTCGTACAGCGAGCCGTGGCCGCGCCGCATGATCCGGTTGTCGTCGACGGCACGAGCCACGTCGTCCGAGTTGGTCGTGATCACGCCGCCCTCGCCCGCCGCGACGTTCTTCGTCGCGTAGAGCGAGAAGCAGGTCGCCGCGGAAAGGCCGCCGATCTTGCGGCCGCGATAGACGCTCTCGACGGCGTGGGCGGCGTCCTCGACGACGGGCAGGCCCAGCGCCCACAGCGGGTCGAGGTCGGCCGGCTGTCCGGCCAGGTGCACGGGCAGGATCGCCTTCGTGCGGGACGAGACCAGGCGCGCCACCTCGTCCGGGTCGATGTTCAGGTCGCTCTCGCGAACGTCGGCGAACACGGGGCGCGCGCCCGTGTGGACGATCACGTTCGCCGTCGCCGGCCAGGTGATCGGCGTCGTGATCACCTCGTCCCCGGGGCCGATGCCGAGCGCGACGAGGGCGAGGTGGAGCGCCGCCGTCCCGGACGTGACCGCGAGGGCGTGCTTCGCCTCGACGTAATCGGCGAAACGCCGCTCGAGCTCGGCCGTGCGCGGCCCGGTGGTCAGCCATCCGGAGCGCAGCGTCTCCGAGACCGCCTCGATCTCCTCCTCGCCGATCGCGGGCGGCTGAAAGGAGAGGAAGGTCTCGCGCCGAGTTGACGAGAGCTCCGCCATGGCGGGAAGCGTACTGGCCAGGCCACCAGGGTCTGACCCTTCTCCGACACTGCGCCGTAGCAGGGTCTGGCGCTGCTCTGGCACCGCTCTGACCCTGCTCCGTAGCAGTGCCAGGCACCTGCCTGGCACTGCGAGGCGGCTCAGACCAGCGCTTCGGCTTCGACGGTCACGAAGCGGATCCGGCCGGCGGCCCGCTCTGCGCGCTCGACGGCCTGCTTGCGGGAGTCGCCGATCGCCAGCACGGCACCGGCGCGGTCGGCACCACGGAGAAACGGCCCGAACTGGTGGCCCGCCTCCCGGTAGCTCCGCACCCAGACGATCCCGTTCGAGCGTTCCGCGTCCTCGATCCCCTCGACCGCTTCCAGCACGCCCGGCTCCGGGACGAGAAAGCGAACGCAGGCGCCGCCGGCCTCGTCGTCGGGCACGAACGTGCCGTCGTAGATCCGCTCGCCGAGCGCCGCCGCGACCGCAAGCGAGTTCAGGTCGATGCCGAGCGCGGCCTCGCACAACTCCGCGTCGTGACCACCGCCGAGCCGGGCGGCCAGCTCACCCACACGCGGCCCGTCAGGCCCGACGAGCACCTGCGTGTAGGTCGGCCCGTCGCGCACGCCGATCGCCTCCGCCGCCGCCCCGGCCGCCTCGACGGCGGCGGCCAGCTCGTCGGGCTCGAGCTCGCTCGGCCACACATGGGCGAGCGCGACGCCGAACGCCGGGGGCTCGGCGACGATCCGGTCGGTGACCGTCAGCGGATGGAAGCGCCCGTCCACCGAGAACGCGTTCACCGTCACCTCGCGGCCCCCGACGAGCTCCTCGACGAGCACGACGCTCGAGCGGGCGAGCCCGCGCGCCGTGTCGAACGCCTCCGGGAGCGCGCCCGCGTCCTGGACGAGCCCGAGACCCTTTTGCCCCTGGAGATCGGGAGCCTTGACGACGCACGGGAAGCCGAGCTCGGCTGCGGCCGCCGACGCCTCGGCGAGGCTCGAGCAGATGCGGTAGCGCGCGTGCGGGACCCCGGCGTCCGCCCAGCGCTCCCGCTGGCGGAGCTTCGACGTGGCCGCCTGAGCGGTCGGAGGATCGAGCGGGTGCGCGATCCCGAGCCGGGCCGCCACACGCGCCGCGATCGCGACCGGGAAGTCGATCCCCGGGGCGATCACACCGTCGACCCGCTCGGCGTTCGCGAGCCTGTCGATCGCCGGCTCGTCCTCGACCGAGACGATCGCGCGGCGGTCGGCGAACCGGAAGCCGGGTGCGCGCGGGTCGCGGTCCACGGCGATCACGTGCAGGCCGCGCTCCTGCGCCGCCTCGAGCAGGCCGAGCTGCGCGGGACCCGCCCCTAGGACGAGTAGCCGCTTGTCACTTGCCTCCGTGCCCCCCTCCACCACGCCTCATTGTCGCGATACCACGCGACGGTGCGCTCCAGGCCCTCCTCGAAGGAGGTCCGGGCCTGCCAGCCGAGCAGCGCGGACGCCTTGTCGGTCGAGCCGATGTGACGGTCGACCTGGCCGGGCCGCTCCTCGACGTAGGACCGCAGCGAGCGTGGCTTGCCGAGCATGTCGAGCACGAGATCGGCGATGTCCGAGACCGAAACGTCGACGCCGGTCGCGATGTTGATCACCTCGCCGGCGACCGCGTCGAGATCGGCCTCGATCGCGGCCACGATCGCCTCGGCGTCGTCCGTGACGTAGAGCCAGTCGCGGCTCGCGTGGCCGTCGCCGTGCACGGTCAGCGGCTCGTCCGAGAGCGCGCTCGTCACGAACCTCGGCACGACCTTCTCCCAGTGCTGGCGGGGGCCGTAGTTGTTGAACGGGCGCAGGATGACGATCGGCAGCCCGTAGGTGACGAAGTACGAGTAGGCGAGCCGGTCGGCGCCCGCCTTCGTGGCGGCGTACGGGCTGCGCGGGTTGAGCGGGTGCTCCTCGTCCATCGGATCGGACTCGGCCGTTCCGTACACCTCGCTCGACGAGATGAGCACGAAACGCTCGACCGGTGCCTCGCGGACGGCGTCGAGCAGGATCTGCGTCCCCTCGACGTTGGTGGTCACGAACTCCGAGGCGCCTTCGAGGATCGACTTCTCGACGTGCGACTCGGCGGCGGCGTTCACGATCACGTCCACCTCGGCCACGATCTCGGCGACCAGCTCCGCGTTCCGGATGTCGCCGTGCAGGAACGCGAGCCGCTCGTGCGACATCACGTCGGCGAGATTCTCGAGGTTGCCCGCATACGTGAGCGCGTCGAGCGAGACGACCTCGTAGTCGGTCGCGTCCAGGAGGTGCCGGATCACGTTCGACGAGATGAACCCGGCCCCGCCGGTCACCAGAACGCGCTTCCTTCGAGCCATCAGCCGATCTCCTTGTCGATGGTGTACAGGGGCCTGCCTTCCACGTCTCGTTGGATCTTGCCCAGATATTCGCCGATCAGCGCGAGGATGAAGCCCTGGATCCCGAGGACGATGAGGACGGCGACGCCCCCGAACAGCGGGCCGGGGAAGTTGGCGCGGTCGATCCAGTAGTAGACCCCGTAGGCGCCGAGCGCGGTGGCGCCGAGCGTGCAGACGACGCCGACCCAGACCCCGATCACCTGGATCGGCTGCGGCCAGAAGCCGGCGAGCACATGCAACGCGAGCCGTGTGAGGCGGAGCGGCGAGTACCGGGACGCACCCTCGCGGGCGGCGTGGGAGACGTCGACCTCGATCACGCTGGCGCCTCCCGAGAGGACGAGCGCCTTCGTGAACTTCTGCTTGCCGATCGCGCCCATCATCGGCGTGACGACGTCCCGCCGGTAGGCGTTGAAGGCGCACCCGAAGTCGGAGATCCGGACGCCCGTGAAGCGGCGCAGCATGCCGTTGATCAGCCGGGACGGCAGCGTCCGGCCCCAGGAGTCGCGTCGCGACGAGCGGCGCCCGCTCGCGACGTCGTAGCCGGACTCGACGGCGGCGACGAGGCGCGGGATGTCCTCGGGCGCGTTCTGGAGGTCGCCGTCCATCGTCACGACGATGTCTCCGCGCGCCCGGGCGAGCCCCGCGTGCATGGCGGGGTGCTGGCCGAAGTTGCGCTTGAACCGCACCGCCCGGACCCGCGCGTCGGACGCGTGCAGGCGCTCCAGCATCGCGAACGTGCCGTCCGTCGACCCGTCGTCCACGAAGATCAGCTCGTACGGCCGGTCGAGCGGCTCGAGCGCCGCAACGGTGCGCCGGTACAGCTCGTCGAGCGACGCCGCCTCGTTGAAGAGGGTCACGACGACGGAGAGATCCGGATACGAGCCCGGCTCGGCCTCCGCGAGGGGAGAGATGTCCGCCTGCGCCATTTCCGACCGGTGAACCTACAGGAGCGTTCTAAGAAGAGGGCGAATTCGCGTGTCGCAGCGCTGTTGATCGAACCGCGAAAACTGTGTAGCGTCCCGCACATGCAGGTGCCCAAGGGGAGGCCGGTCGGCTCGAAGCAGATGTGGGGGTACCTCGTCTGGGGCGGCGCCGCGCTGATGCTCGCCGTCCCCGAGATCACCGGAGCGATCAGCAACGGCGCGCTCGGGTTCAAGACGGCCTCCGAGACGATCGGCCATCTCGAGCGCTACCACAACTGGATCGAGCTCGGCGTGATCGGCGCGCTCGTCCTGATCGTGTTCTCGCTCTACAAGGTGTCCCGCGACGAGGCCGGCAAGGCGCCGCCGGAGGCGGGGAAGGCCACCCGCACGACCGGAGGCCGGCTCACGTTCAACCCCACCGCCGAGAAGGTCCCGACGAAGTTCGAGAGCGAGGACGCGCACTTGATCTTCGCCGTCTGTGCCGGCGTCTCGGCGGTGCTCGTCGCCGTCGCCGGCTGGGCCGCGACCCACTGGTGGGACGATCCAAAGCGCTTCCACGCCTCGTTTGTCATCTACGTCTCGGTGGCGGTGCTCTGGTTCGTCGTTCCGAGCCTGGTCGCGTTCTTCTCCGGGAACGACGTGCCCTACCCGACGATGGTCCGCACCGTGCAGAATCAGGCGAACTGGTTCGAGAAGCAGACGTGGCGGTGGTCACTTGGCCCGAAGCTCGCCTGGTTCCTGACATTCGCAATCCTCTGGGGCCTCGTGATCCTGTTCGTCCACCTGCTCTTCTACCCCTACCCCGACATCACGCACATCGTCGATCCGAAGGGCTGAGCCACTTCTCCCCCCTCAGGCCGCCTGTTCGAACGCGGGCTCGAGGGTGCCGACTTCAGCGTCCTGCTGGCGCCGGCGCACCGGGATCGTCAGCGCGACGACGGCAGCGACGCCGACGAGCACCGCGCCGACCCAGACCGCCGGCGTGAGACCGTTCACGAAGCTCGCGTCGGTGCCGTAGCCGCCGTAGCTCGCGAAGATCGAGGCCAGCACCGCGACGCCGAACACGCCGCCGAGCTCGCGGATCGCGTTGTTCGCGCCCGAGGCCTGACCCTCCTCGTGCCGGCGGACGCTGCCGAGCACGACGTTCGCGACCGGGGCGAAGAAGAGCGCCATCCCGATCCCCGAGAGCGCGAACGGCCCGACGAGGTCGGCGTACGGAACGGTCGGCGTCGAGACGGCGGCGATCCAGCCGAGCCCGATCGCCTGGAGCGCCAGGCCGACGCCCATGATCCGCGGGCCTGGAATGCGATCCGAGAGCGCGCCGGCGATCGGCGCGATGAAGATCGGCATCGCCGTCCACGGCAGGATGCGCAGACCCGCCTGGAGCGGCGAGTAGCCCTGCACCGTCTGGAAGAACTGCGCCAGCAGGAAGATCGAGCCGAACATCCCGAAGAACATGAAGAAGGACGAGACGTTCGCCTGCGCGAAGGTGCGGTTGCGGAAGAAGCGCATCGGCAGCATCGGCGCCTCGGCACGCAGCTCCCAGAGGACGAACAGCGCCACGAGCAGTGCGCCGCCGATCAGCGAGCCGACGATCTCGGGGCTCGACCAGCCGACGCTGTTCCCGCGGACGAGCCCCCAGACGATGCCGAGCAGACCGGCGCTGACGAGGACGAGCCCACGCAGGTCGAGCGTGGCGTTCGAGCCGCGGCTCTCGTCGAGCCGCCGCCAGGCGAGCGGGATCAGCACGATGCCGATCGGGACGTTGAGCCAGAAGATCCAGTGCCAGGAGATGCCCTGCACGACGGCGCCGCCGACGAGCGGTCCGAGCGCGATGGCGAGACCGCCGATGCCACCCCAGGCGCCGAGCGCGAGCCCCCGCCTCTCGGCCGGGACGGCGGCGCTCAGGATCGTCAGGGTCAGCGGCATCACGATCGCCCCGCCCACGCCCTGCAGCGCGCGGGCCGCGTTCAGCGCCTCGATCGACGGCGCGACTGCGGCGAACGCGGACGCGGCGGTGAAGATCCCGAGCCCGAGCACGAACATCAGCCGCCGCCCGAAGCGGTCACCGAGCGCAGCGCCGGTCAGCAGCAGGACGGCGAAGGTCAGCGTGTAGGCGTTGACCGTCCATTCGAGGCTCTGCAGCGACGCGCTCAGGTCCTTGCGGATGACGGGGATCGCCGTCGTCACGACCAGGTTGTCGAGCGTGACCATGACGAGGGCGATCGACGTGATCACGAACGTCCAGAGTGTCTTGGCACCTACCTTGTCGACCATTTTGCTCTCCTTGTAACTAGTGATTGCTTACTCACAACGGTGGCGAAAAAAACGGCTCAGTGCTTGACGCAGGACTCGACGAGCCGCTTCGCCCACGCGTCGTCCGATCCGTAGAGGTTCATCGACATCATCACGTTGATCAGCATCCCGAACGCGAAGAACTGCACGACCTGCTCGGGTGCGGCACCCTTCGACTCGACGAGCTCGACCAGTCGGCCGAACCCTCGCCGCACGACCACGCAGACGTCCGGGTCGTCGCACGCCGAGTAGGACTGCATCTGGCCGCGAAGCCGGCGCGGATCCTCCTCGATCATCTGCTTGTAGGCCTTGCCCATCGCCTCGAGCGCCTCTTCGCCCTGGAGGCCGTGACCGGCTTCCTCGAAGCGCGTGTACGTGTCGGCGAAGCAGCGCTCCATCGTGGCGATGAAGAGCGCCTTCTTCGTGCGGAACAGGCGGAACAGGTAGGGGTGCGAGATGCCGACCGCACGCGCGATGGCGTCGGTCGACGTGCCCCCGTACCCGTGCTGCGAGAACTCGGTCAGGGCGGCCTCGAGGATCGCCTCGCGCCGCTCGTCGGCGGTCTTCCGGACTGTCGTCTGCGCGTTCACAGGTTGTAAGTTACTACTCACTCACAACACTGTCAAGGACATCGTCAGACACCGGTGTTGCGGGTGACCGCGGCGGACAGGCCCTCGGCGACGCGGTCGAGATCCGAGTCGGTGAGCCGCGAGTGGAACGGGAGCGCGAGCGCACGCTCGAAGGCGTGGTCGGCCCCGGGGAACGGCCCCTGGTCGGCGTAGGCCGAGAGGCGGTGGAGGGCATAGGTGCCGATCTGCGCCTCGATGCCCCGAGCCCGCAGCGACGCGAGCACCTCGTCGCGCCGGTCCACCTGGATCACGTAGGCCTGCCAGCCGTGGCGGTCACCTTCGTCCACGCCGGGAAGCACGACCGGGAGGCCGGCGAGTCGCTCCGCGTAGGCTGCGGCGAGCCGCTCGCGAGTGGCGAGCAACTCCTCGAGGCGCCGAACCTGCGGGATGCCGACGGCACAGAGGATGTCCGAGAGCCGGTAGTTGAGGCCAGGCGCAGGCAGATCGGCGAGCTCGGGCGGCTTCCAGCCGTGATTCCGGAACTGGGCGATCGTCGCCGCGAGACGAGCGTCGTTCGTCGTCACGGCGCCGCCCTCGCCGGTGGTGACGATCTTTCGCGGGTGGAAGGACAGGCAGCCGGCCAGGCCGATCCCGCCGCACGGCCTGCCCTGTCGCCTGGCGCCGAGCGCCCCGGCCGCGTCCTCGATCAGCATCAGGGGCGGCAGCTCCTCGAGCCGGGCGGGCCGTCCGAACAGGTGGACGGGCATGATCGCCTTCGTGCGGCGCACCGGCTCGACCCGCGCGGGATCGAGGTTCATCGTCAGCGGATCGACGTCCACGAGCACGGGCTTCAGGCCGGCGAGAGCGACCACGTTGGCCGTGGCCGGAAACGTGTAGGCCGGGACGATCACCTCGTCGCCTTCCTCCAGCCCGAGCGCGAGTACGGCCAGGTGGAGCGCCGCCGTTCCAGACGAGACACAGACGGCGTGCTCGACGGCGCAGGCGCGGGCGAGCTCGGCCTCGAGCTCGGCGACCTTCGCGCCCATGGTCAGCTGCCCGGACTCCAGCACCTCGGCGACCCCGGCCGCCTCCCCGGCGCCGACGTCCGGTCGCGCGAGCCTGATCAGGTCGCTGCCGGTTGTCTCTCTCGGTGCCAAGCGATCGTCCGGGCGAGGCCCTCGTCGAGGTCGACCTTCGCCTCGAAGCCGAGCAGCTCTCGCGCCTTGCTCACGTTCGGGATCCGTATCTCGACGTCCGAGTAGTGGATCGGCTGGAAGACGAGCTCGCCCGGACAGCCGGACAGGCGCTTGATCCGCCCGGCCAGGTCCAGAATCGTCACGGTCGAGCGAGAGTTGCCGACGTTGAAGGTCTGGCCGACCGCCTCGGGCCGTTCGAGGCAGGCGAGCAGGGCGTCGACCATGTCGTCGACGTAGCACCAGGCGCGGATCTGCGAACCGTCGCCGTGGATGGTCAGGTCACGGCCGGCGAGCGCGTCCTCGACGAAGGCGCGGATCGCCCCGCCCCCGATCTGCCCGGGGCCGTAGACGTTGAACGGGCGTACCGTCACCGTCGGCAGGCCGAGCTCGTCGTGGTAGGCGTGCGTCATGTGCTCGCCCGCGAGCTTCGAGACCGCGTACGTCCAGCGCGCCTCGCCGACCGAGCCGGTCGTCGTGACATGGCCCTCCTCGACGTTGATCGCCTGCCGGCCGAAGACCTCGCTGGTCGAGAAGTCGACGAAGCGCTCGAGCGTGTCCCCGGCGGTCAGCGCCGCCTCGAGCGTGTTGTAGGTGCCGATCACGTTGACGCGCATCGTCCGCACCGGGCTCTCGATGACCGTCGACACCCCTGCGATCGCGGCGCAGTGGACGACGTGGGTCGCCCCCGGCATCAGCGCGGCGAGCACGTCGGGGTCGAGCACGTCCCCCTCGTGGAACGAGAAGTTCGGGTGCTCGGCGAGCTCGCCGCCCGAGAGCGCGTCGCGGTGCAGGTTGTCGATCGCGACGATCTCGTTCGCGTCGACGAGCCGCCGCGCCAGCGTCGTCCCGATGAAGCCGGCTCCGCCCGTGATCACGACGCGCTTGCCCGCCAGAGCCATGCGGCGAGTCTAACCGCGCCCTCACCGGGCGCTGACAAATGATCGTTACGCTCGGCGCATGAGGAGAATCGTCCTCCTCGCGGCCTTTGTCGTCCTGGTGCTCACCGGGTCGGGTGCAGCGGGCAACTACAGCCCGCCGCCCGGGGACTGCTGCCCGCAGTGGTCGCCGCACGGAACGCAGATCGTGTTCGCGGGCAACCGGGGCGCCGGAGTCGCGGTCGGCGTCGTCGGCCCGACGGTGCGGGAGCGGTTCGTTCCGGACATCCCGGTGGGAGCCCGCTCTCCCGACTGGACGCACGTCGCCTACGTCAAGTACGTCGGCGCCGATTGGTGGCTCGCCGTCTCGCGTGTCGACGGAAGTGGCGAGCGGATGCTGGGGAGGACGACGGGCGGTTTCTCGTGGTCACCGGACTCCAGCCGAATCGTGTTCGGGGCCGCCGACGGCACGCTGGCCGTGATCGGGATCGACGGGAGCGGACTCGTCACCGTGGCGCCCAGGCCTGCGGCGATGCCGGCATGGTCGCCGGACGGCCACCGAATCGCGTATGTCACCGGGACGCACATCCACGTCGTCGACGTCGACGGAAGCGGCGATACCAACATCACGAGCAAGGTCAGGACGAACGCCAACGTCGACCCGGTCTGGTCGCCGGACGGCTCGCGGCTCGCCTTCTGGAGCAGCAACGGCGCCACCGCGCTCCTCGCGGTGGCGCGAATCGGCGGCAAGACGGTCACCTACGACATTTTCGGGGCGGTCACGAACGGCGCGATCGTCTGGGCGCCGGACGGCAGGGCCGTCTTCGGCGCGGGCTCGCTCGGGCTCGTTGGAATCACCCTCGCGACCGGCAAGCGCCGGACGCTCGCCGGAATCTCGAACGCCGTCTTCTCTCCGAACGGAAGACTGATCGCCTTCGCGGCGGGAGGCGAGTGCAGAGACCGCGTCGGGATCTACATCGCGAACGCGGAGGGAACCGCGCGGCGACGTCTCACGAACGACTGCCGGATCGTCGGCACGGACGGGCCGGACGTGTTGCACGGAGACTTCTCGCGCGTCGTCCTCGGGTACGGCGGAAACGACACGCTCTACGCGGACGACACGTACTACTTCTTCGACGGAAACACGCTCATCGGCGGGCCTGGGAACGACCGGCTGATCGGCGGCTACGGACAGGACACGTTGCTCGGCGGCCCCGGGGACGACACGCTCACCGGCGGCCCCTCGGCGGACATCCTGAAGGGCGGGCCCGGGCACGATCGGATCGACGGCGGAGGGCGGCGGCGACACGATCTACGCACGCGACGGGCAGCGCGACTGGATCACCTGCGGCAAGAACGGCTACGACCGCCGCGACCGGGTCTACGCGGACCGCATCGACGCCGTCGCCTCAGACTGCGAGATCGTGCACCGGAGCTGACGCCGGGGTCGCGTCCGCGCGCAGCGCCACGAGCAGGAAGAGCACGGCCGCCACCGTGATCGTGCCGGCGATGACCGCGTAGGTCGCCGCGATCCCCCAGTGCGCGAAGAGCGGCCCGACGACGATCCGCCCGGCCGGGCCGCCGAGCGCGCTCGCCGTGATCACCGCGGTGAGCACCTTCGCACGGAGTGCCGCCGGCGGACGGGTCGAGAGCATCCCCATCGCCGGCGCGTTGACGAGCGGCACGAAGAAGCCGCAGACGAGCAGCACGGCGCCGACCGCCTCCCACGGCAGCGAGGCGACGAGCAGCCACAGCGGCAGCACGGCGAGCACGATCGACCAGCCCGCGAGCCGCAACGGCTGAACCCGTTCGAGCGCCTTCATCGCGACGACGGTGCCGGCGAGCGCCCCGATGCCGAAGGCGGCGAACAGCGCGCCCGCCACCTGGGCCTCGCGATGGAAGCGGACGAAGGCGAGCGCCGGCAGCGAGGTGAACAGCGCCGCACCGCAGGCGTCGAGGAGGATCACGGTCAGCGTCATCGGCCCGAGCACGCGGTCGCGGGCCAGGTACTTCACCCCGGCGAGGACACCACGCGAGTCCTCGTCCTGCGGAACCGGACGGCCGGCGTGGACGAGCGTGAGCACGAGGACGAACGCGACGATGTACGTGCCGGCGTCGACGACGAGCACGGCCGGCGCCCCGAAGGCCGCGACGAGAACGCCGCCGAGCACGGGGCCGATGATCAGCGTCAGGTGCGTGGCGCCGCCGAACAGCGCAGACGCCTGCGAGACAACTCGCTCGTCCGAGCCGAACAACTCCGGGAGGATCGACCGCTGGGCGGCGTAGTAGGGAGCCGAGAACAGGCCGAGCACGAAGACGAGCCCGAGGAGCAGCGGGAACGAGAGCGCGCCGTACCAGTACAAGACGGGAACCAACAGCATCAGCGGCGCCCGCAGGAGATCGGAGCCGAGCATCGTGCGGCGACCGCCGAGCCGAGAGACGAGGCTGCCGCTCGGAATGCCGAAGAGCGCCACGGGGAGGATCTCCGCGGCCAGGACGTAGCTCATCTTCACCACCGATCCCGTCGTGACGAGCACGAACCACGGAAGGGCGACGAAGGTCATCTGGATCCCGGTCGTCGAGACGAGCTCGGCGACGAACAGGGCGAGCGCGGAGCGGTTCCTGAGCATCCCGGATAAAATAAAACGTCCGTACGGTTTTGTAAAGTAAAATCATGCCGAAACGCTCCCAGGAGCACCTGGACTCACGGCGCGAGCAGATCCTCGTCGGCGCCCGCCGTGCGTTCGCGCGCTACGGCTACGAGGGGGCGACGGTCGCGAAGCTCGAGGAGGAGATCGGGCTCTCCCGCGGCGCGATCTTCAACTACTTCCCGAACAAGTACGAGCTCTTCTTCGCGCTCGCGACGGCCGAGCAGGCGCGCGCCCTGGACATCTGGATGGAGCGCGGCTTCGAGGCCCTCCTGGAGGAGATCGCCGGCGAGAATCC
Organism: uncultured Actinomycetes bacterium; assembly: GCA_963742925.1. Classification (GTDB taxonomy): domain Bacteria; phylum Actinomycetota; class Thermoleophilia; order Gaiellales; family Gaiellaceae; genus PALSA-612. Next base: position 76,816 of record CAVUNV010000004.1, read on the forward strand.
CGAGTGGCTCGGCGTCTACCTCGAGCATGCGCGCCACCTGCGCACCGACCCGGAGCTCCGTGAGCGCTGGAGCCGGCGGGGCTCGGAGCACGAGGTCCGGGCAGTGGAGCACATGGAGGCACAGCAGGCTCGCGGCGAGGTGAGGGACGACGTGCCCGCCGACACGATCCGCGGGTTCCTCGGACTGATCGTCGACGGCGTCGCCCTGCACACGAGCGCCGGCTTTGCCGTCGACGTAGAGCCGTTGCTGGGCCTGATCGGGGACGCGATCTCGCCCCGCAAGTAGCATCGACCCGCGGTGGAGACGGTCCTCTTCGTCGGCGCCGGGCGCCATCAGCGCCGCGCCATCCGGCGGGCGAAGGAGCTCGGGCTGCGTGTCGCGGCGATCGACCGCAATCCCGATGCACCGGGCCTGGCCGCGGCGGACGTGGCCGAGACGGTCGACTTCGCAGACCTCCCGGCAGCCGTCGCGGCCGCGCGCCGCCTCCGGCCCGACGGCGTGCTGACCGTCTCGTCCGACCGGGCCGTGCCGGTGGTCGCGGCGATCGCCGCCGAGCTAGGCCTGCCGGGCATCGGTCCGGAGGCCGCCTACCTGGCGACGAACAAGCCTGCGATGCGCCGCCGGCTCGCCGAGGCCGGTGTCCCGCAGCCGCGATTCGCCGCCGTCCGAACGCGCGAGGACGCTCTGGCCGCCGCTCGAGAGGTCGGCCTGCCGGCGGTGCTCAAGCCGGCAGACTCGGCCGGCCAGCGGGGGCTGTCGCTCGTCCGCTCTTCCGCCGAGCTGGAGACCCTGCTCGAGGCGGCGCTGGCGGAGTCGCAGGGAGACGAGGCGATCCTCGAGCGCTTCCACGACGGGGTGGAGGTGAACTGCCTCGCGGTCGCGCGCGGCGGGGAGGTGAGCGTGCTGACGCTTTCTGATCGCCGCCGGCCCGACGGGATCGGCTTCGGCGTCTGCCTCACCCACCTCTACCCGGCGACGATCGGCTCCGAAGCGGCGGCCGAGGTGGAGCGCGTCGCAGCGGCAGCGGTGCGCGCAGTCGGGCTGATCGACTCGGTCGCCTATCCGCAGGTGCTCGTCTCAGCGGACGGTGTGCGCCTCGTCGAGATCGCCGCACGCGTCCCGGCGGGGCTGATGGACGAGGTTTCGCGGCTCGGCATCGGTGTCGATCTCGTCGAGATCGCGCTGCGGCAGGCGCTCGGCGAGCCGGTCCCGGACGACCTGCTGCGACCCCGCGTCCGGCAGCCGCTCGCGATCCGCTTCCTCACCGCCGAGCCCGGGCCGCTCCCGGTGGGCACCGTTCGCTCGGTGAACGGCCTCGAGCGGGCGCTGGCCGCGCCGGGGGTCGTCGACGCCGAGTCGTACATGGCGCCGGGAGAGACGATCCGGCCGGTCCGGGTCGACGGCGACCGCCGCGGCTATGTGATCGCACTCGGCCGGACCGGCGACGAGGCTCTGGCCCGCGCCGAGGCCGCCGTGAACCTGATCGAGGTCGAGGTCGAGTGACCGGTTCGGGACATGTCGCAGGGACAGTCCCTCGGACGTGGCTCGATCGGACAGCCGGCGCTTGCGAGGCCAGTCGCGAAGCGCGGTTCCAGGCAACCACCGTCCCACGCGGACAGGTCCGAGGGCCTGTCCCTCGGACGTGGCTCGATCGGACGGGCGCGTGAGCTGCGCGTTCGATCTCGAGCACTACCGCGAGCTGATCGGGGCGGCCCGCGCGGGCGGGTACCGGTTCGCGTTCTTCGACTCGACCCCGCGACGCGGCGACCTTCTCCTCCGGCACGACGTCGATCTCTCGCTCGAGGCCGCGGTCGCCATGGCCGAGCTGGAGGCGGAGCTCGCCGCCCCGGCGACCTACTTCCTGATGACGCGCAGCGAGTTCTACAACCTCGATTCGCCGTCGGGCGAGGCCGCGATCGAGCGGCTGCGACGGCTGGGCCACCGCGTCGGCCTGCACGCCGTCTACCCGGAGGCCGCGCACGACGCCCGTTTCGACCCGGCGCTGGCCTGGCACAACCCCGACCCGGACTACCTGACGGCGCCGGTCGAAGGCCTCGTCAACGCCATGCAGCCGGGCTTCTTCGATCCCGAGCACTACCGGTCGGACTCGAACCAGCGCTGGCGCCACGGCTGCCCCCACGAGCAGCTCGCGCGCAGTGAGTTCGAGTGGCTGCAGCTCCTCGTCCACCCGGAGATCTGGGTCTACCCGGGCGAGACGATGCGCGAGACGATGCTGGCGATGCTGGACGCCGAGCGGGAGCTGCGACTCGAGCAGCTCGATGCCGACCGGATCGACCTCTCGTGAGCAACTCGGCCAGGCACGGGGCTACGATGACCGGCGTGCTGGCCTCCGAGACGTCTCTCCGGCGGGATCAGCCGCTCGACCGCCGGCTCGATCGCGAGCTTGCCGAGCGCTTCCTCGGCGACCCGGAAGCGCTCGCCGCCGCAGACCGCGAGATCCTGGCGAGCGGGCTCGTCGAGCACCTCGAGCAGCAGGCCGCGCTGTTCTGGCGCAGCGTGCACGGAGAGACCCGCGGTCACCGCTACAACACCGGCCGGGCCACCGGCCGCGACGGATACGGCGAGGGCCTGCGGCTCTATGCGGTGCTCCGGAAGCTCCGGCCCCGCGTCGCCGTCGAGACCGGCGTCTGCAACGGTGTCTCGACCGCCTTCCTGCTGCTCGCGCTGGCCGAGAACGGCACCGGCGAGCTCCACGCGATCGACCTCCCCGAGATCGCCGGCGCGGATTACGAGCCCGGAACGTTCTGGGACGGCAAGGGCGGCGCGGTCATCCCGGCCGGCAAGGAGCCCGGCTGGATGATCCCGAGCCGGCTTCACGACCGCTGGCACCTCGTGCTCGGGCGTAGCCAGGACGAGCTCCCGCCGCTGCTCGAGCGACTCGGGACGATCGACTTCTTCATGCACGACAGCGAGCATTCGGAGGCGTGCATGCGCTTCGAGTTCGAGGCCGCGTGGGCGGCGCTGCGCGACGGCGGAGTGCTGGCTGCGGACGACGTGACCGCCAACGACGCCTTCGCCGCCTTCGCCTCGGCGCAGGGCCGCGAGCCGATCGCGATCGGCCCCAAGCTCGCCCTGCTCGTGAAGTGACGCTCACCGTCGTCGTGACGGCGTCCGGGGCGCCGGGGACGGCAGCCCTTCTCCGGGCGTTGCGCGAAAACGGCGAGCAGGAGGTCCGCCTGGTCGGAACGGACATGTCCGAGCAGGCGGTCGGCCGGCACCTCTGCGACGCGTTCTCGCTGGTTCCGCGCGGCTCCGATCCGGGCTTCGCCGACGCCGTCCTCGACGTGGCGCGCCGCGAGGGGGCCCGGGCCGTCCTGCCGCAGTCGTCGTTCGACCTCCCCGGCCTGGCGGCCGCCAGAGAGCGGTTCGCCGCCGAGGGCGTGACCGTTCTGGTCGCGTCACCGGAGGCCGTGCGGCGGGCGAACGACAAGGCCGAGAGCTACGCGATGCTCGACGCGATCGGCGTCCGCGGCCCCGCCTGGAGGCGCGTGCGAGGCGCCCAGGCGGTCGCGACGGCGGCCTACGGGCTCGGATATCCCGACCGCGAGCTGGCCATGAAGCCCGTCTTCTCGTCCGGCTCGCGCGGCTTCCGGATCCTGTCGGCGTCGGCCGACCGGCGCGAGCAGCTGCTGACCAACCGCCCCGGGGTCGCCGAGGCGATGCGGCTGGACGACCTGCTCGACCTCCTCGGGCCGGGCGACGACACCGAGCTGCTCGTGATGGAGCTCGCCACGGGCAAGGAGCGGACGATCGACGGCATCGCCTCGGGCGGACGGATCCTGCTCGGCCATCCGAAGACGCGTGAGGCCATGCGCGCCGGGCTCGCCATGTACTTCGAGACGCTCGACGACCCGGAGCTGATGGAGATCGCGGGCAAGATCGCCGCCGAGCTCGCTCTCGACCACTTCTTCAACATCCAGCTCGTGGGCGAGCATGTGATCGAGATCAATCCGCGGATCTCGACGATCGTCTACCAGGAGGACCTGAACCTGCCCTGGCTCGGCGTCAAGCACGCACTCGGCGAGATCGGCTCCGACGAGCTGCAGGCGCTCGCCGGCCGGATCCGCCCGAGCCGGCGGGCGCTGCGCTACTTCGACCAGGTCGAGTGGGACGCGTGAGCAAGACAGCCTCGAAGGCCACCGCGCCGCCGGCGACGTCGGCCAACGGGGGAGCAGAGCCTCTGCCCGGCGAGATCCGGCGGCGGCGCCGGACGCGCCCGCTCCGGGTCGTGCACTGCCCGGTGAACACGGCCGGCGTGCCGTGGCAGAACGTCGAGGCGCTGCGACGCCACGGCGTCGACGCCAAGCTCGTCGTCTTCGAGCGCTACCGGCTGCACCCCGAGGCCGACTGGTCGCTCGATCGCTCCGGAGGCTTCATCCGCCGGCAGTTCGCGCAGTGGAAGGCGTTCCTGAAGCTCCTCCCCAAGACCGACGTCTTCCACTTCTACTTCGGCCTGACACTCGTCCCGAAGTCGCTGCAGTTCCCGATCCTGCGACTGCTACGCAAGAAGTCGGTGCTCCACTTCCTCGGGTCCGACATCCGCGGCCGCTCGCCCGAGCAGCTCTCGTACACGCACTCGGCCGACGCGCAGATCGTCGGCTCGTACGACGCGATCCGCTGGGTGCCCGACGCGCACGTCGTGCCGCCGGGGATCGACCTGCGCGTGTTCTCGCCCGTTCCGCACTCAGACCGCAAGCGACCGCTGGTCGTCCATGCGCCGTCGAACCGCGCACGGAAGGGCACCGAGCACGTGATCGCAGCCTGCCGCGAGCTGGACGTCGACCTCGAGATCGTCGAGGGGCTCCATCACGACGAGGCCCGCCGGCGCTACGAGGGTGCCGACATCGTCGTCGACCAGCTGAACGCAGGCTGGTACGGGCTGTTCGCGATCGAGGCGATGGCGCTCGGCAAGCCGGTCGTGACCTCCCTGCACGAGGATGCCGTCACGCGCACCGAGGAGGCGTTCGGGGTGACCATGCCGCTCGTCCACGCGACGAAGGAGACGCTCGTGGAGGCACTCCGGCCGCTCGTGGAGTCGCCCGAGCTGCGGCGGCAGATCGGCACCGAGAGCCGCGCCTACGTCGAGAAGGTGCACGACGGCGACCGCAGCGCCGAGCGCCTCCTCGACATCTACGAGGAGATCCAGAGCGCGCAGCCGGGCGGCGCTCCCGAGGTTGCCCCCAGCCCCGGAACCCTGCCGATCTTCGAGCAGATCTCGAAGCTCGGGAAGCAGTCCGCGATCTACGGGCTCGGCGGGCTCGTCTCGCGGATCCTCGCCGTGCTCCTGCTGCCGCTGTACACGACCTACCTGTCCCGGGCCGACTACGGGAAGATCGAGACGCTGGTCGCCGCCACGGCGGTGATGGTGATCGTGCTCCGGCTCGGCATCTCGAGCGCCTTCTTCCGCTTCTACTTCGACGCGGTCGACGACGACGGCCGGACCCGCGTCGTGCGGACGAGCTTCTGGTTCACGATGGTCAGCGCGACCGCGGGACTGATCCTCATGCTCGCGTTCGCCGACCAGATCTCGCAGCTGCTCAAACTGGGCAACGAGGTCGGGTTGGTGGCGGCGGCGGCGGTCGGGCTGTGGGCGCAGATGAACTACGAGCAGCTCACGTCGCTGTTCCGGGCCGAGGAGCGATCCGTGGGCTTCGTGATCGCGAGCCTCGCGAACGTCCTGATCACCGTCGGAGCGACGGTGCTGCTCGTCGTCACCCTCCACAAGGGGCCGCTCGGTGTGCTGGTCGGGAACTTCATCGGCACGCTCTGCGTCTACTTCGTGCTGGTCGGCTACCGCCGCTACCAGCTCGGGCTCGTCTTCGACCGGAAGCTCTTCCGGGCCATGAACAAGTTCGGGATGCCGCTCGTGCCGGCGGCGCTCGCGCTGTGGGCGATCAACTTCATCGACCGGCTGTTCATCGCCAAGTACAAGGGTCAGGGAGAGGTCGGTGTCTACTCCGTGGCCGTCCGCGTGTCGTCGGCGATCGTCTTCCTGATGATCGCGTTCCGCACCGCCTGGCCGGCCTTCGCCTACTCGATCGCGGACGACCGCGAAGCACGCCGCACCTACTCGTACGTGCTCACCTACGTCGTGTTCGTCACGTGCTGGGTGTCCCTCGCGTTCGGTCTGCTCGCACCCTGGATCGTGCACGTGCTGGCCAGAGGGCCCGGGTTCCAGCGCGCGGCGCAGGCGGTGGGGCTGCTCGCGTTCGGCGGAGCCGCCTACACGGCCTACACGGTGATGGCGATCGGCTCGGGGCGGGCGCGCAAGACGCAGTGGAACTGGGTGATCGCCGGAGTCGCGGCCGTGGTCAACATCGCCCTGAACGTGATCCTGATCCCGCCGTACGGAATGATGGGCGCCGCGATCGCCACGGCAGCCGCCTACCTGGCCCTGTTCCTCGGCATGGTGATCTACTCGCAGGAGGTCTACTACGTGCCCTACCAGTGGCGGCGTGTGATCACGGCAGCGGGGGTGGCCGTGGCGCTGAACGTCCTGGGCTCGGCGCTGCACGTGCCGCTCGCCGCGGCCCTCGTGCTCGTGTTCGCGTACCCGGTCGTGCTCGCGCTACTCGGCTTCTACCTGCCCTCCGAGCTGCAGCGCCTGCGGCGGCTGGTGCCCGTCGCGCGGTAGCGTCTCGGTAATGGACGACGAACAGGTGCGCCTGCGGATCGAGGAGCTCGTGGCCGAGGAGCACCGGCTCTGGGACGCGGAGGCCGCCGGCGGTGCGACTGACGACGACCGGCGCCGGCTCGAAGAGCTCAAGGTCAGCCTCGACCAGTGCTGGGACCTGCTCCGCCAGCGCCGCGCGCTCGAGCAGTACGGCCGCGACCCGGACGAGGCCAGCGTGCGCAGCCCGGACACCGTCGAGAACTACGAGCAGTAGCCGGCCCGGCCGCGGGCTCGGCTACTGCGGCTGGCCCTTCACGTACGGGCGGGTGTCGGAGGCGGGCCGCCGGTGCGGCCTGGCCCGCCGGTCAGGTGCTGGTAGAAGAAGCCTGCGATCAGAAGCACGGCTCCGACGGCGAGGAACGAGAACGCGCGCTGGAGCGCGGTGAGTGCGCTCAGGTCGTAGAAGAAGATCTTCGCCAGCGTCAGTCCGAACAGTGCGAACCCGGCGAGGCGGATACGGGGCTGTTCGGCAACGATGCCTTCCGTCAGCGCGGCGAGCCCGACGAGACCCCAGAGCGCGCTCATGCCCGTCTGCCCCGTCTCGAATGTCTCTCCGAACCAGCTGGAGACCTGCAACACCCCCAACGAGGCAGCATCCAACGCCAACACCGCAGCGATCCAGGGAGCACCGAGCTGGAAGAGGGGCAAGAACCTGCCCAGCCACGCGTCGAACGAGTCGGCCTGGTCGACCTGGACCGGCCGGGCGAGCCAGGCAACCAGTGCGAGCGCCCCGGCACACAGGAACAGCGCTCCCGCGGCCATGCCCGGATCGGTGCCCTCCACGAACAACTGCCGCGGGGTCGCCAACACACTCAGCGAGTAGCCGATCGCACCCGCCAACGGCACCAACGCCGCCACCTGCAACCGCGGCTCACGCGCCCGCAACCCAACCCAGGCCAAACCAACCGCGGCCACGGCAAACACCGCCACCAACCCCGTGTGCAACACCAACAACGGAGCCGCCGCCAACCCCAACGCCAACCCCTCCACCCACAACACACAACTCAGATTCCGCCGATGCGCCCGCCGAAACACCCCAACCGCCAACACCCCGAACAAGCCGGCAACCGCCAACAACGCCGCCCCCAACGCCGCGCCCGACAGGAACGCCGTCCCGGCCGCCCCCGCCAACGCAGCAGCCGTGACCAACCCAGCAAGCGCCGGCACACTCGGATCCAACCTCGACTGCAACCCATCACCCAACCCGGCCACCAACAAACACCCGGCAACCAACGCCGCCGACAACGCCCACTCACCCGACGGCAACTTGCCGTGCTCGAACAACACCAAATCGACCACCGTCACCGTCAACACCACCAACCCACCCGACCACACACTCCGCCGGCGACCACCACCACCCGCCAACACCAACCCCATCCCCACCAACGCCCACAACACCGACACCCCAACCCGCCCCACCGTGAACCGATCCAACGTCGAACCCGAACCCACCCGCTGCGCCAACTCCAACACCCCCAACGACGCAGCATCCAACGCCAACACGGCGGCAGCCCAGGGGGCGCCGAGCCGGTACGGAGGCCGGAGCTCGCCGACCAGGGTGTCAAAGGCGTCCGGCCGGTCGGGGGTGACCGGCCGTGTCAGCCAGGCGGTCAGCGCCAACGCCGCAGCACACAACACCAACGCGCCCGCCCCGGCGCCGGGATCCGGTGCCCTCCACGAACAACTGCCGCGGGGTCGCCAACACACTCAACGAGTAGCCGATCGCACCCGCCAACGGCACCAACGCCGCCACCTGCAACCGCGGCTCACGCGCCCGCAACCCAACCCAGGCCAAACCAACCGCGGCCACGGCAAACACCGCCACCAACCCCGTGTGCAACACCAACAACGGAGCCGCCGCCAACCCCAACGCCAACCCCTCCACCCACAACACACAACTCAGATTCCGCCGATGCGCCCGCCGAAACACCCCAACCGCCAACACCCCGAACAAGCCGGCAACCGCCAACAACGCCGCCCCCAACGCCGCACCCGACAGGAACGCCGTCCCGGCCGCCCCCGCCAACGCAGCAGCCGTGACCAACCCAGCAAGCGCCGGCACACTCGGATCCAACCTCGACTGCAACCCATCACCCAACCCGGCCACCAACAAACACCCGGCAACCAACGCCGCCGACAACGCCCACTCACCCGACGGCAACTTGCCGTGCTCGAACAACACCAAATCGACCACCGTCACCGTCAACACCACCAACCCACCCGACCACACACTCCGCCGGCGACCACCACCACCCGCCAACACCAACCCCATCCCCACCAACGCCCACAACACCGACACCCCAACCCGCCCCACCGTGAACCGATCCAACGTCGAACCCGAACCCACCCGCTGCGCCAACTCCAACACCCCCAACGACGCAGCATCCAACGCCAACACGGCGGCAGCCCAGGGGGCGCCGAGCCGGTACGGAGGCCGGAGCTCGCCGACCAGGGTGTCAAAGGCGTCCGGCCGGTCGGGGGTGACCGGCCGTGTCAGCCAGGCGGTCAGCGCCAACGCCGCAGCACACAACACCAACGCGCCCGCCCCGGCGCCGGGATCGGTGCCCTCCACGAACAACTGCCGCGGGGTCGCCAACACACTCAGCGAGTAGCCGATCGCACCCGCCAACGGCACCAACGCCGCCACCTGCAACCGCGGCTCACGCGCCCGCAACCCAACCCAGGCCAAACCAACCGCGGCCACGGCAAACACCGCCACCAACCCCGTGTGCAACACCAACAACGGAGCCGCCGCCAACCCCAACGCCAACCCCTCCACCCACAACACACAACTCAGATTCCGCCGATGCGCCCGCCGAAACACCCCAACCGCCAACACCCCGAACAAGCCGGCAACCGCCAACAACGCCGCCCCCAACGCCGCGCCCGACAGGAACGCCGTCCCGGCCGCCCCCGCCAACGCAGCAGCCGTGACCAACCCAGCAAGCGCCGGCACACTCGGATCCAACCTCGACTGCAACCCATCACCCAACCCGGCCACCAACAAACACCCGGCAACCAACGCCGCCGACAACGCCCACTCACCCGACGGCAACTTGCCGTGCTCGAACAACACCAAATCGACCACCGTCACCGTCAACACCACCAACCCACCCGACCACACACTCCGCCGGCGACCACCACCACCCGCCAACACCAACCCCATCCCCACCAACGCCCACAACACCGACACCCCAACCCGCCCCACCGTGAACCGATCCAACGTCGAACCCGAACCCACCCGCTGCGCCAACTCCAACACCCCCAACGACGCAGCATCCAACGCCAACACGGCGGCAGCCCAGGGGGCGCCGAGCCGGTACGGAGGCCGGAGCTCGCCGACCAGGGTGTCAAAGGCGTCCGGCCGGTCGGGGGTGACCGGCCGTGTCAGCCAGGCGGTCAGCGCCAACGCCGCAGCACACAACACCAACGCGCCCGCCCCGGCGCCGGGATCCGGTGCCCTCCACGAACAACTGCCGCGGGGTCGCCAACACACTCAGCGAGTAGCCGATCGCACCCGCCAACGGCACCAACGCCGCCACCTGCAACCGCGGCTCACGCGCCCGCAACCCAACCCAGGCCAAACCAACCGCGGCCACGGCAAACACCGCCACCAACCCCGTGTGCAACACCAACAACGGTGCCGCCGCCAACCCCAACGCCAACCCCTCCACCCACAACACACAACTCAGATTCCGCCGATGCGCCCGCCGAAACACCCCAACCGCCAACACCCCGAACAAGCCGGCAACCGCCAACAACGCCGCCCCCAACGCCGCGCCCGACAGGAACGCCGTCCCGGCCGCCCCCGCCAACGCAGCAGCCGTGACCAACCCAGCAAGCGCCGGCACACTCGGATCCAACCTCGACTGCAACCCATCACCCAACCCGGCCACCAACAAACACCCGGCAACCAACGCCGCCGACAACGCCCACTCACCCGACGGCAACTTGCCGTGCTCGAACAACACCAAATCGACCACCGTCACCGTCAACACCACCAACCCACCCGACCACACACTCCGCCGGCGACCACCACCACCCGCCAACACCAACCCCATCCCCACCAACGCCCACAACACCGACACCCCAACCCGCCCCACCGTGAACCGATCCAACGTCGAACCCGAACCCACCCGCTGCGCCAACTCCAACACCCCCAACGACGCAGCATCCAACGCCAACACGGCAGCGAAGACGAACGCACTCTTGCGGACGGGCCCGAGCACTCCGCGCAGCTCGTGAACGACGCCTCCGAGCAGCCGCTTCTCCTCCTCGTCGCGGGCCGGCGGCCAGTAGCGAGTCGCGGCGGCAAAGGCAGCCACCGCACCTGCGACGACGAGCAGTGAGACCACCTCGCCGGCCGGATGCGGCGACTCCTTGAACAGGAGACGCAGCGGCGTCTCGTAGGCGAACACGTGCACGATCGCGAGCGCCAGCATGCCGATGGCGCCGAGCTGGAAGCGTGCCTCGCCGATACGAACCGCGAGCCAGGCGAGCGCCGCGCCCTCTACCGCCCAGACGATCGCGAGCGTCGCGCCGCTGGTCAGCTGTGCCACTGCGACGGCGCCGACGGTGATCGCCACCGCCCCCAGCACGATGCTGAGCTCACGCTGCCGCAGGAAGTAGATGCCGCACAGCACCGCATAGACGGCCGCGATCGCGAGCAGCATCACGCCGAGCCCGTCCACGCCGAAGATCTCGCCGGTGACCAGCCTGGAGGCCGACCAGCCTGCGAGGGCAGCCGGGCCGATCACGAACGACGTCGGCCAGCGGGTCGAGCTTCACGGTGCCGGCCCGTCGCTGCAACAGCAGGCCTGCAGCCAGGTAGATGCCCGAGAACACCGCGGCGAGCACCATGGTCTGGCCGGACTTCCCGGCCAGCGGCCAGCCGACGATCGCGAACAGTTGCGGCAGGCTCGCCGCCACCGAGGCGAACAGCAGGATCTGCCACCGCTGCCGGATCGAGAGGGCGAGCGCCGCGGCCAGCACCACCGCCACGAACGCGGTGCCCGCGATCGACAGGCCGACGCCGATCGCCGCCAGGCCCGGTACCGCGATGGCGCCGACGAGGCCGAGCGCGGCCACCGTCTGCGACGACCAGCGAATCGCCAGGACTGCTCCGACCGTCGCGATCATCGCCGCGATGACGAGCCCGAGCCACAGAGGCACCATGTCGTAGAGCGCACCGGCGGCAAGCAGCGTCGCGTAGCCACCCGCAATCCCGGCCCCGACGGCCGCGACTGCGGCATGCATCTGACCGTAGCGGTGCCGCACCCAGATGCCGGCCGCGAAGGCGGTTGCCGAGATGCAACCCGCGACCGCGACCCGTGCCTCGGCGCCGATCCAGCCGCGGTTCGCCGCCAGGGCGATCAGGAAGACGACTCCGAGCAGCGTCACGATCCCGCCCGCCAGCGCGAGGCCGCGTGCACCGAGAAGCCCCGCAGCCTCGGCGCGCTCACGCAGGCTCGGCCCCGGCGGCCGCGGAGGCTTGGATGGCCGGCTCGCACGGCGCAGGCTCGGGCTCGGGAATGACAGGGCTCAGGGACGGCCACAGGCGGAGCAGGCTCAGGGCGCACAGCAGCGGCGGCCGAGCTGCCGCGGCGGCGCGCTGCTCGGCAGCTCTGGCTGCCGCGCGCGCTTCCTCGATCCTCGAACGCACACAGAGCGCGGCTCCTCTCGAGGAGCCCGAGGAGATCTTTCTCGAGCCGCGCGGTCTCCACGCGGAGGTAGTCGCGGTCGATCTGGCCGCGCCAACTCGTCGGACAGCAGGTACGCAGCACCGCCCAACGAGACCGTGCGCCGGAGCCCAGCTCGTGCAGTTCCCCGTAGATGTACTCGCGGTCGGCGGGCGCAATTCCTCCGTCGTGGCCGCCGGTGTCAGCCTGCGACCTCTACGGTGACCTCGCTCCCGTGAGCCTTGATCGGACGGTAGGGCCGCCGAGCCAGGTCTCGACGAGCGCTCCGGAGCCGGCCTTTCGCCACCCGTTATCAGGGTGTAGATGAGGCCGACGGGCGCGATGAGTGACAACCCGCACCAGCGCAAGATCTCTTGGCCTGCACTCGGCCGCGCGCGGCCTCCCGCGATCCGACCGGCTACGAGCAGCCAGTAGACGAAGGCGCAAACGACCCAGAAGCCGGCAAAAGCTCCGCCCGCGACTGCGAAGGCGATTCCGGCGATGACCAGAAGCCAGAAGAATCCGATGACGATGAATCCGACCAGGGCACCGACAGCCGTCCCGCCACGTTGTTGCGAAGTCGCCACGATTCTCACTCCCCTCTACAGTCGGTCCCACCAGTCCGCGTAGCAATCACGAGCGACGTACAGGCTCACGAACAGCCGACCGCACCCGCGGACGGCTCCTGGTCGCAAACTGTCCACAGAGATTTCAGGACGGGCACCCGGCCGTCGGCGGTGACCGTCTCGTAGTCGATTCCGGCGCGATCGAGAACATCCTCGGCGTCCGAGAGGCTCGACCATTCGACATCGGGGATGCTGCACGAACGAGCGACGAAGAGCTTGACAGGCTGCGCGCTCGTGCCCGTCGCAGGCGTCTGCTCGCACACTTCCCACCGACTCTCGAGAACCGGGTGCTCGCCGGTGGCAGTCGTCACCCGGTAGGAGTGTCCGCTTCCTCGAACACGTCCTCGGCCTGGTCGAGCTTCAGCCCCACGACGTCCTGCACCGACCAGGCGCAGGAACGGTCGACGACCAGGAGGACGGAGGTCGACTTCGCGTGCGGTCTCGGAACCTGCTTGCAGACCCACCAGCGCGAAGCGCTGACCACGCCGAACAGCCCGCCGCCCTTCGTCTCGAAGTCGAGGTGAGCCCGGTCGAGCACGGCTTCGGCCACGTCCAGCCGCTGACCGCGCACATCCGGGACCGATCGCGCTTGCCTCGCACCGCCGCAGCCGACAGCAACGAGAACGACAAGAATCGGCACCACACTCGCCGGGAAAGCAAGCGCTTTCACGATGCCACCCTCGGTAGCTGAGAATCGATCGTCGCCGGGGGCGGCCGGGCCGCCATCGGTGGCGACCCTCATAGGCCGTGCGGCAAATCACGCATAGCGAGCCCGCCCGGCCGCCGCGGCGCTCCTAGTCTGCGTCAGGCGGGACGCGGAGCGAACGGCCTCAGCTCGTCCTGTCCTTCCTGGACGACGCCGTAGGTCGACTCCGGCACCTCGTTCCACGCGCCGGCGAGGTCGCCGAGCGGCTCGGACACGACGATCCGGGTCTCGTCGGACAGCCCGTGGAGCACCGGGTTGTCCGGGTACTGCGCCTTCAGCGTGTCGACCCGGGTGCTGTAGAACAGCGACCGGGATTTCCCCTCGCTGGAGTAGCGGAACGCCCACACGCTCGCTCCGTCGGTCGTGGCGACGGTCATCTGGATCGGGTGCTCGACGTCGTGGCGGCGGCCGGTCTCCTCGATGAATCCCACGGCGCGCTCGACCGCCGTCGGCGGGTCGTGCTCGAGGCCGAACGTCAGCGCGAGGTGGAAGAACAGCTCGGAGTCGGTCGATCCCTCGATCTCGGGGTAGAGCGAGGGATCGACCGCGAACGCCAGGTCGCGCTTGACGGTCGCGAACTCGCGGATCAGGCCGTTGTGCATCCACAGCCAGCGCCCGTGCCGAAACGGGTGGCAGTTGGTCTGCTGGATCGCACCGCCGGTCGAGGCGCGGATGTGCGCGAACACGACCGGCGAGACGAGATGCCGCGCCAGGTCCTTCAGGTTGCGGTCGTTCCAGGCGGGCTCGATGCTGTGGAACACGCCCGGCGTGTCGCCGACGCCGTACCAGCCGACCCCGAACCCGTCACCGTTCGTGGTCGTCGCTCCCAGCCTCGAGTGGAGGCTCTGATCGATCAGCGAGTGCTCCGGCTGCAGCAGCAGCTCCTCCAGCAGCACCGGGGATCCCGAATATGCGAGCCAGCGGCACATCGTTGCTCCTTTCGCTCCTTACGCGTCAGTCCTGTCGGCGATGCTGCGAGGCTGAGCGCCCCCGCACATCAGGAGGAGCGCCGATCGGAACTATCGGAAAACTACGTGTCGTGCGGGAAGACCGCAGCCCGCTCCGGGCCTCTCCCGACGTCCCCGGCGGGGTCTGCGACGGATACTGGTGGTCGATGAGACACTCGCGATGGCAGGCACTCGTGCACGCGGTGGCGGCGGTGCGCAGCACCGATCCAGCCAGGGTGGAGGCCGCAGCCAAGGAGCTGGGGAGCCGGCGACGGTGGCTCGCACCGCTGGCGTATGCCGCAGGCACGGTGGCCGTGGTCTTCGACGGTGTCCTGCTGCTTGCCCGGAACTGGCGGCTCGTGCTCCTGCAGGTCGTTCCCGCGGCGTGGATCTGGGCCATGACCTGGAACCTGAAGAACCACGCGCTCTCCAAGCCCAGCATTTCGCCGACCATCTCCGTGCTGCTCGCGGTCGGCGTGCTGGTCGGGGCACAGGTCGCCTACTGGTGCAACGCGACCTTCGCGTACACGATGGTCCAGGGCGCCACGACCAACATCCGGGCTGCGTTCCGCGAGGCGCGACCACACTGGCGCCTGGTCGGCGGCCTGGCGCTCCTGACCGGCGGCCTGCAGGCCGGAATCTGGCTGCTGGTGCCCCACCTGCATACCAGGTGGCTGTCGATCGCGATGCTCGTGATGTTCGTCGCGCAGGTGTACCTGTTCATCGCGATTCCGTCATGGCTCCTGGGCGTGCGCAAGTCAGGCACACGCAAGGAGCGCACCACGCAGAGCCTGACCACCGGCGTACTGAGCGGAGTCGCCTCGACCCCGGGGTTCCTGCTGAACCGCATCGGACTGCTGCTCATGGGAACGGGCTCGCTCTTCTTCCTCGGTGTCGCGGTCGTCTCGATCGGCGCCGTCCTGCACGTCACCGCGAGCTCGTCGGTGCGCGTGGTCAAGATGTCGGTGCGGCTGCGGGGCAGCGAGGGAGAGACCGCCGCCGTGGAAGCACGTCAGTAGTTCGCCGCGGCGCGATGCAGGAATTCGCCGGATGGCGCATGATCCGCGGGCAACGAGAGTGACGCCGCGTACGAAGGCGCGGAAACCGACCGCCGGATCGCCTCCGGCGCAGGGAAGGGAGTGGAGATGCTGGCTGCATATGCTCCAACGTTCTGGGACATCGTTTGGTACATGTTCATCTTCTTCGCCTGGATCATGTTCATCTGGCTCGTGATCGTGGTGTTCATGGACAACTTCAAGCGGACCGATCACGGCGGAGGGGCGAAGGCGATGTGGACCATACTGATCGTCTTCCTGCCATTCCTCGGCATCCTGATCTACCTGATCGCACGCCCGAAGGAGCCGCAGCTCGCATAGCTTCCGCGAGCTCTGACTCCGGGGCTGAACGCCTGCGTAGGGCCGACCCGGGCGGCGCGCCTCGAAGCGCGTCGCCCGGCGGCCTGACTCACCTCGGTTGTTGCCGACGTCGGATCTCGAGGCCGACCCCGGCTAGGAGCTCCGGGATCATTCGCACGGCCTCCCGGTCCCACTCCCTGGCTTCCTCGGGAAGTTGCTCCCAGGTCACGAGGTAGGGAGTCTTCTTCGCGACCACGTCCCGCTCGCCCGACGTCCATCCACCGGCGAGCCGCTCGGCGACCCAGCGGTCGTGCTCCATCACGGCCATGCGCTCGATCTCGTCCGCCGAGAACGCGATCACCTCGACCTCGTCGCCGCCCTCGTGCACGGTGCAGTCGATCTCCCGGAGCTTCTCGAAGAGGTCGCCCGCCTGAGCGCGGTTCGACGCTCGGAGGTGCTCCGGCAGCACATCCCACTCCGCCATCGCCGGATCGCCGGCCGGCTTCCGGTCGGCCTGGTTCGCGCGGTAGCCCTCGTGGATCACCCGGGCCACGGCCTCGAGCAGATCGGGCCGCAGCTTCGCAGCCGCCGACATCATCTCGGGGCTCGCGGAAGGCGCCGACCTCCGCGTTGCGCGTCGCGTGCTCGCCCATCCACACGCCCGTCTCGTCGCCGTCCTGCCCTTGCCCACTTCACTCTCTCAGGCGACGATGCGGTACACCTGGAAGCACTCGGCGTACTCGCGGTTCACGTTTACGCCGTGGATGCGCGCGACGTTCCGGACGTACTCGGGATCGGCGTAGCGGCGATGCTGCTGCGAGGCGTACTTCGCGAGCGAGGCGACCTTGCGCTCCACGTGTGAGCGCTCCAGCGAGATGTAGGCCTGATAGGTGAAGTCGAAGTTGTTCCACGGGATCTCGTAACCGAGGATCGTCGTCCGCTTGAAGGCGCGCAGGCCCTCGGCAGCGATCACCTGGTGGTCCTGATGGACGTCGTGGAGGCTGGGCTGGAAGACGACGTCCGGCTTCCACTCCTCCCACAACTCGATCAGCAGCTCGAGGATGTCCTGCCGGTGCTCGGGGAAGCTGCGCACCTCGAAGTCGTGCACGGTCAGGTTCGCCTCCGGGATGCCGAGCTCCGCCGTCGCCTCACGCACCTCGCGGGCGAGCGTGTCCGGCGGGAAGCCCTCCGGCAGCGACTTGGTGGCGATCGAGAAGGCGACGTAGCGCACGTCGGCGCCCTGCTCGACGAGCCGCACCATCGTGCCGCCGCACCCGAACTCTCCGTCGTCGGTGTGCGGCGCCAGGACGAGGGCTCGGTTCCAGCCGGCGATCACTCGTCGCTCATCCTTCCAGAAGCGGCGGTCCCGGGATCGGCGACCGGTTAGTGTTCGCCGCCGGTCGCCGTATGCCCCACACCGACCTCGCCCATTCGGCAGCAGTTCTCGGGGCGATCGCAACCGTGCCGCTGCTGCTCGGCAGGGCGCGCGCGGCCGTCCTCTCCGGTCTCGTGCTGCTGACGGCGGCCGAGATCGCGCTGGCAGTCGCCCTCGTCCCCGGAGGCGACCTGAAACGGATCGACTCGCCGGCGCGGCTCGGCGCGCTCGTGGTCGCGGCGGGCGCCGTCGGCCTCCTGGCCTACGGCCTCACGCGCTACCCGGGCGTCGCCGTCGTGCTGCTGCTGGCCGCGGCGCCGTTTCGGATCACGGTCACGCTCGGCTCGCAGCACGCGATGCTCCTGCTGCCGCTGTACGGCGTCCTCGGAGCCGCCGTGCTCGCCTTCGCCTGGGAGCTCGTGCGCAGCCCGTCGGCGCGTCCGATCACCCTCTGGCTCGCGGCCCCCAGCGCCGCGCTGATCGGCCTCTACGCGCTGTCCCACCTGTGGACGAAGGACGTACACGCCGGGTCCATCCAGCTTCTCTTCTTCCTCTTTCCGTTCGCGGCACTCGTGACCACGGTCGCCCGCGGCCCCTGCCCGGCCTGGCTTCCACGAGCCCTCGGCGTGACCCTCGTCGCAGAGGCGCTCGTCTTCGCCACGATCGGGCTCTGGCAGGAGGCGACGCACCACGTGTTCTTCTCGCGCTACCTGGAGGTCGCGAACGTCTACACCACGTACTTCCGGGTCAACTCGCTCTTCTACGACCCGAACATCTACGCGCGCCACCTCGTGCTGGCGATCGCCGTGCTGCTCGTCGCGCTCTGGCGGAAGCACGTCCTGATCGCCTACGCAGCGCTGGCCGGGGCCATCCTCTGGTTCGGGCTCTACTACTCGTACTCGCAGTCCGGGCTCGTCGCCCTGTTCGTGGTCGTCGTCGCCGTCACGCTCGTCGGGGGCGACCGGCGAGGACGGCGAGTCGTGGCGATCGCGACGGCGGCCTTCGTCCTGATCGGCGCCGGCCTCGTCGCCACGAACGTCAAGGGACAGTCGGTTCGCGCGGTGACGAGCGGCCGGTCGCATCTGGTCGCCGTCGCCGGACGCGTGTTCATCAACCATCCGCTCGTCGGCGTCGGCGTGGGTGCCCAACCGCTCGCAAGCCGGGAGCTGGCCAAGTCGGCCACGCCGGCGAAGGGCGACGTCTCGCACACGACGCCCGTGACCGTGGCGGCAGAGCTCGGCATCCTCGGGCTGGCCGCGTACGTCGCCTGGCTCGTCGGCGCCGCCGTGGTCCTCCGCGACGCGTGGCGACGCGACTCGACGATCGGGCTCGGCATCGCGGCAGTCTTCTTCGTCCTGTTCGTGCACTCGCTGTTCTACAGCGGCTTCTTCGAGGATCCGATCACCTGGGGCACGCTCGCGTTCGCGGCCGCGTTCGCCGCGGCTCGTTCCCCGGCTCGACCGTCCAAACCGTAGGCATACTGGGCTTCTTGTCACGCCTCCCGTCCTGGATGAGGCGCAAGAGGGTCGTCATCCCGCTCGCCGTCATCGCGCTCGCTGCGCTCGGCGTGCTCGGCGCGGCGCTCGCGCTCCACAATCGGAACCCGTCGGTGGGCGGACTGGTCACGTCGTCGCTGACCAACGTCTCGGTGAGCACGGCGAAGCCGCCCCCGCCGCCTCCGGTGAAGCACCACAAGCCCCCGAAGCCGGCCGGCCCACCCGAGTCGTGCTGGGACACCTTCGGCGGGAATCCGAAGCGGACGCTCGCGCTGGCGAACACGGCCCTCGGGACGCCCGCGAAGGTCGTCTGGGTCAGGGGACTGCACGGCCTGATGGAGTACCCGCCGAGCTACTGCGACGGCCGTCTGTACGTCAACCTCGAGAAGGGCGAGACGCTGGCCATCGACGCCAAGACCGGCCGGACGATCTGGAGCCGCAAGGCGGCCGGCTTCACCGCGTCGACGCCGGCGATTGCCGGGCCGCGACTGATCGTCAGCTCGCACGGCGGCACGGTGACGGCGTTCCTGCGCTCGAACGGCCGGACGCTCTGGCAGCTGAAGACGAATGCGCCGGTCGAGTCGTCGCCGGTCGTCGTGAGCGGGACGGTCTACGTCGGCGCGGCCGACGGGAGGCTCTTCGCGCTGAACGTCGTGACAGGGCACCCGCGCTGGGTGTACGACGTCGGCGGGCGCATCAGCTCCAGCCCCTCCGTCTTCGCCGGACGCGTCTGCATCACCACCTACAGCGGCGTGATCCTCTGCCTGCACGTCGGGACCGGCCGCCTGATCTGGGCGACCGCCGTGAGACGCGACTTCGTGCAGTACGACAGCTTCTACGCGAGCCCGTCGACGGACGGCACCCGCATCTTCACGGTCTCCCGCTCCGGGCTGGTCGTCGCGCTCTCGGCGAAGGACGGACGCATCCTGTGGAGGTACGGCCTCGGAACGACCGCGTACGGAACGCCGTCGGTCGCGAACGGGCGCGTCTTCGTGGGCGACTTCAACGGGAACGTGAGCGCGTTCCGCACCACGACCGGCACGCTCCTGTGGCGGACCTACGTCGGCGGCCGCATCCTCGGCCCGACGCTCGTCGTCGGCGGCCTCGTCTACGCCTCGTCGCTGGAGGGGAACACGCACGCGATCCGCACCGTGGACGGCCGCGTCGTCTGGCACATCCGGGCCGGCAAGTACGCGCCGGGGATCGCGACGAACCGGCTCTACTACTTCTCGCTGAACGGTCTCCTGATCGCGTACCGCGGCACGTACGCGGCGCGGCGCTGACCCGGCGGTCTGCTAGTGATAGGCGGCCTTGAGCACCGCCGCGACCCCCGCGCACCGTACGCTCGCCGGCCGCCAGGCCTGGCTCGTGATCGGGACGCTCGGCGCCGTCGTCGTGCTCGGTGTGCCGGCGCTCGGCTCCGACCCCTGGCCGTTCCGGCCCGGGCACGTCCACGCGAGCGGGATCTTCGCGGCGGCCGTTCGCGCGGCCCACGAGCGCTGGGACCTCGGCATCCTGCGGACTCCGGCCGTGCTCGGCGGCCTGCTCGTGGTCGTGCTCGCGATGTGGATGCTGGCGTCCGGCCGGCTGCGCCTCGGCCTCGCCGTCGGGGGAGCCGTCGCGGTGTGCGCCCTGCTGCTCGTCCCCGGCGTCGTCCTGCAGACAGGTCTCCGGCAGTCGACGGCGCCCTGGTTCTACACGAACGACTCGACATACCAGATCGAGCTGGCCGGCCGGCTGATCCGGAACGGCCACGACCCGTACGGGCACGATTACGGCTCCTCGGGCCTCGAGCGCTTCTACAGCCTGAACGGCTCGAGACCCCAACCCACCGCCCAGCGCCAGGTCGCTCTCCGCCACTTCGCCTACTTCCCGGGCACCGCGCTGCTCGCGGCCGCCTGGGGGGTGCTGCCGAAGCCTCTGGGCGACTACCGCTTCCTCGTCATGCTGGCGGCTCTCTGCCTGCTCCCTGCGGCCCTCGTGTTCCCGGGGCCGCTCGGGCTTCGTCTCGCGGTCGGCGCCGGGCTCGCCGCCAACCCGTTGATCACCCGCGCCGCCTGGTTCGGGACGGCCGACGCGCCGAGCCTGCTCCTGCTCGTGCTCGCCTTCGGCCTCGCGAGCCGTGGCCGCTGGATCTGGGCGGCGGCGTCGCTCGGCGGCGCGGTCCTGATCAAGCAGTTCGCGCTCGTCGCGGTGCCGTTCTTCGTGATCCTGCTGCTCCGCCGCGTCCCGCGCAACCGGCTCGCGGCTCCCGTAGCCGCCTTCCTCGGGGTCGTCGTCGCGGGCTTCCTCCCGTTCCTGATCGCCGATCCGGGGGCGCTCTGGCGCGACACCGTCACCTACGGCGCGGGAACGTACCGCATCATCGGCTACGGCCTCGCGGCGCTGCTCCTGCGCGCGCATGTGCTCGGGAGCCGCACCGGCTACTACCCGTTCGTGCCGCTCGCGCTCCTCGTCTGGGCGCCGGTGACGGCGTGGCTCCTGCGTGTCCAGTGGCGCTCGCGGGACGCCTGGGTCGGAGCCGTCGGGTTCACCATCTCGATGTTCGTGCTGCTCTTCGTCGCGCGTGTCTTCCAGACCTCGTACCTGGTCTGGCCGCTGGTCGGCGGAGCGCTCGCGCTGCTCCTCGCCGGCGCTGCGCGCGAGGCGCCGGAACCGACGCTCAGCGCTTGACCAGGACGACGACGCGGGCGGCGTGCCCGTTCGCCTGGACCACCAGGGGGTGCCGGCCGAGCTTCGTCGCCTGCAGGACGAGCCGGTGCGAGCGCGAGCTGCCGGTGCGGCCGAGGAATTGCCACCGGATCAGCTTCGCGTCGGTGAGCACCCGCACCGTGAAGCGAGATCCGAGCCGCGCCGAGATCACGCCGGCGGGGAAGGCGACATACCGGATCTGGACGGCCACGCTGCGCGTCGGCCGGGAGAGATTCCCCGCCAGGTCCTGGGCGACGAGCGAGACGCCGTAGGTGCCGGCCGGAAGCGGAACGCCGTGCAGCGTCCCCGGCCAGTAGAGCGTGGCCTGGAGCCGTATCGGCGCGCCGCGAACGGCGACGTGGCCGTCGACGAGCAGCCGAACGTGCGCCTGCTCCGTGACGCGATACCGCACGGCGACGACGTCACGGACGCCGTCGCCGTCCGGAGACACGACCCGCGGCTTGACCGCGAGCAGGACGGCTGCAGGCGGCTTCGTATCCACCTTCGTTCCTCTCGGCAGCACGATCGTCCGATGCTGGCCGCCGAAGTGGAGACGGAGCCGGTAGGGGCCGTCGGAGACGAGCTTCCCGGCGTCGGTGCGCCCGTCCCAGACGAAGTGCTGCTCGGTATGGAAGAAGCGCCGGTTCCGCACGAGCGTCCGCACGACGTCCCCTGCCGGCCCGATCACCTCGAGCGTCAGCCGGCCGGTCTTCCGGAGCCGGAACGAGATCTTCGCGACGCGCTGCGGGCAGCGGCAGACCGGCGAGAAGCTGTAGTCGACGTACGGGCCGCTGATCGGGTTCTTCTCGAGCTTGAACCCCTCGATCACTCCGAGCGCGACCGCCGTCCCGCCGAGCAGGCAGAGGACGAGCGCCGTCGTGGCGAAGCGGGACAAGGCCCGCGCGATTGTAGTTTCGCCCGGATGACGATCCTGGCACCGGCCGGAACGGCAAGCCCGTCCCGTCTAGATGGGTGATGTCACGAGATCGTGCTCCTCGGGGCGCGAGCTGGCTGCTCTGGGGCGCGGCGACGTGACGTCGGCGATACGCGGGCGTATCGGTGGCGGCGCGACGGCGTGAAGCTCACGCCTGGTGGAGGCCGGCTCCGCCGGCATCCGACAGGCGGGTGCGGCCCAGACACGCCAGATCGCGCAGCCGAGCGCGCGAGATCGTGGCATCAATCATCTAGGCAGGCCCGGAGCTGACGCTTTGCTCCGGAACCGCGACCACCGCGCCGTTCCGGCCGCGCTGGTAGCGGATCCAGCTGTGACGCCCGATGTAGACCAGGATCGCCGTCATGCCGAGCGCGAGCAGGACGACGATGGCGATGCTCGTCCCCGGCACGTTGATCAGCTTCAGGCCCGATAGACCGAGCACGAGCGCGAGTGCGAAACGCAGCGGCCGCTCGGGGACCTCGAGCGACAACCGCGCGCCGAGGAGCACGCCGGGGAGCGAGCCGATCAGGAGCCAGCCGACGGTGCTCATGTCGACGTTGCCGGAGATGAAGTACCCGATCCCGGCCACGTAGAGCAGCGCCGCCGCATGGAAGACGTCGGTGCCCACGATCTTGTGAGCGCGCAACGGGAAGACGATGAGCAGCGTCAGCCCGAAGAAGACGCCGCTCCCGACCGACGTCAGCCCGACGACGAACCCGCCGAACAGGCCGATCAGGACGGCGGCGACGCGGTCACGGCGCTGCAGGGCGAAATCCACGTCGTCGACGGGCTTCGCGTTGATGAAGTTCTTCGCCAGGAGGCCGACGCAGCCGAACAGGAGCGCTCCGCCCAGCACGCGGCCCATCGTCGACTCGACGCCCTTGCCGTACTGATCCTGGAGCCAGTTCGCGAGCCAGACGCCGACCAGCGACATCGGCGCCGAGCCGAGCAGCATCCAGCCGGCGAGCTGCGCGCGCACGTTGCCCATACGGCGGTGCTGGAACGCCCCGAGCGTCTTGAAGATCGCGCCGTGGGTGATGTCGGTACCGACCGCGACCGCCGGGCTGAAGCCGAACAGGATCACCAGGATCGGCGTCATCAGCGAGCCGCCGCCCATGCCCGTCATCCCGACGAGCGTGCCGATCAAGAGCCCGGTGAGCGCCAGCTCCCACCACATGGCGCTAGCGAATCACGACCGGTACGCCTCGATCAGCGCCGCCGCGACCTCGGGACGAGAGAACTCGACGGGCGGCAGCTCGCCGGCCTCGAGCATCTCCCTGACCTTCGTCCCCGACAGGAACACGTGCTGCTCGGCCGGGTGCGGGCAGGTCTTGGCGGACGCCATCGCGCCGCACGTCGTGCACCAGAACGTGTGCTCGAAGAACATCGGCTCGATGTCCAGCTCGTGCGGTGAGAAGTCGTCGAAGATCAGCTGCGCGTCGTAGGAGCCGTAGTACGAGCCGACGCCGGCGTGGTCGCGACCCACGATGAAGTGCGAGCAGCCGTAGTTCTTGCGGCAGATCGCGTGCCAGATCGCCTCGCGCGGCCCCGCGTAGCGCATCGCGGCGGGGAACGCCGCCACCAGCACGCGCTCGGCCGGGTAGTAGCCGTCGACGAGCAATCGGTAGCACTCGACGCGAGTCGCCACCGGCACGTCGTCCGACTTCGTCTCGCCGACGAGCGGATGGATGAGCAGACCGTCGACCGTCTCGAGCGCGACCTTGGTCAGATACTCGTGGGCGCGGTGGATCGGGTTCCGGGTCTGGAAGCCGACCACCCGACGCCAGCCGCGCTCCGCGAAGGTGCGCCGCGTGTCGGCGGGGTCGAGCGCCAGCTCGGGGAACGGCGGATCGAGCCGGTCGAAGACGGTGACGCGGCCGCCCAGGTAGAGCGGCTTCTGCGCGTACAGCCGCGCGACGCCGGGATGCTCGTCGTCGGTGGTGCGGAAGCACTGCTCGGCCTCGCGCTGCCGGTCGTACTCGAACACCTCGTGGACGTCGAGCACGGCCAGCGGCCGGCCCGTCTCGTCGGTCAGCGCAACCGTGTCGCCCTTCGGAGCATCGTCGACGGCCAGGCAGACCGGCAACGCCCACGGAAGGCCGCTCCGGAGCCGCATCTCCTCGACGACGCGCTCGTAGTCCTCCCTGCTCATGAAGCCTTCGAGCGGCGAGAGCGCACCGGCCGCGAGCATGTCCAGGTCGGACAGCTCGCGGGACGTGAGCGGTACCTGCTCCAGCGTGTCGACGCCGTCGGGCCGCTCGCCCGTGCGGTCGACGAGCTCGCCGCCGTGCGGGCGGATCGAGGTGATCGGTCGCCACGACGCTCATGCGTTCACCGCGGAGCGGACGAGCCCGAGCTCCTCGAGCTTCGCGACGACGAGCTGCGCGCTCTCCTCCGGGTCGTGCGTCTCGGTGTCGAGCACGAGCTCCGGAGCGACGGGCGACTCGTACGGGTCGTCCACGCCGGTGAAGCCCTTGATCTCGCCGCGGAACGCCTTCTCGTACAGGCCCTTGACGTCCCGGCGGGCGCACTCCTCGACAGAAGCCGCCACGTGCACCTCGACGAACGCGCCCCACTCCTCCACCATCGCCCGCGCCTTGCGCCGCGTCTCCTCGTAGGGCGAGATGGCCGCGGCGATGACGGCGCCGCCCTGCCGCGTCAGCCGCGACGCGACCCAGCCGATCCGCTCGATGTTCGTGTCCCGGTCCTCCTTCGAGAAGCCGAGGCCCTTCGACAGATGGGTGCGGACGGTGTCGCCGTCGAGGTACTCGACGACGAGACCGCGGCGGTCGAGCTCGGGCCCGACCAGGTGCGCGATCGTCGACTTGCCGGCTCCGGAGAGTCCGGTGAACCAGAGCGTGAACCCGCCGTCGCGACGGCGCTCCGACTCGGGGTGCTCATGGGCGTAGATGTGCTCGGTCATACGTTCCTTTCGACGTGGATGCCACACTCGAGCTTGTCGGAGCCGGCCCAGCGGCCGGCGCGCTCCTCCTCGTCGGGTGCCACCGGCCGCGTGCAGGGAATGCAGCCGATCGACCTGTACCCGACATCGTGCAGCGGGTTGAACGGGATCTCGTTGACGTTGATGTAGGCCCAGACGCGCTTCTCGTCCCAGTCGGCGAGCGGGTGCAGCTTCCAGACGCCGTAGTTGTCCGACCACTCGAGCTTGGGCGTGTCGGCACGGCTCGGCGACTGGTCGCGGCGGATCCCCGAGATCCAGGAGTCGTAGGGCTCGAGGGCCTTGAGCAGAGGCTCGACCTTGCGGATCTGGCAGCAGCGGTCGGGATCGCGCTCCCAGAGGTTCGGGCCCTCGATCCGGTGCTGCTCGGCGATCGTGGGGATCTCGGGTTGGATCAGGTTGAGGCCGTAGCGCTCGACGAGCCGGTCGCGCGTCTCGTAGCTCTCGCGGAAGAACAGGTGCGTGTCGAGCTCGATCACGTCGATCTCGATGCCGAGCTCGGAGACCATGTGCACGAGCACCGACGACTGCTTCTGCCACGAGCAGGTCAGGCAGAGCCGGTCGCCGAACTCGCCCGCCGCCCAGCGGATCACGTCCTCCGCGGACATGACCTCGAGGTCAGGCTGCAGGCTCAGGCTCGGGGTCGCCAAGCAGCACCTCCTTGAGCGTGTCGCCGCGCAGGCCGAGCCTGAGCGTCTCGAGCGGGATCACCTCGTCGGGCGGGATGTTCCCGAGGTTGACCCCCGGGCCGAAATGCTTGACGAACCACGCCTGCGAGGCCTTCGTCGGCGCCTCCCAGACCAGGTCGTGGAAGTCGATCGAGTGCGCGATCTCGTCGACGAGCCCGGTGCGCATCTCGCCGGAGGGCCGGAAGATCCCGGCGGTGCCGCTCTCGCGCGACTCGGTGATCACCTTCCAGGCGCCGGCCGCCAGCTCCTCCGTGATCCACTCGACCCACTCGTACGGGGCGAAGACGACCTCGGAGTCCTTGGATCCGACCTCGGAGAGCACCGTGAAGTCGCGGGCGAAGTCGGCGATCAGCTCCAGCTTCCGCTCGCGCGGGATCTCGACGGTGCCGTCGGAGATCTCGACGTGGCCGATCCCGAGCCCGGTCAGCCAGCGCTTGTAGTCGTCGAGCCGGTCGCGGGCGTACACGACCTCGAAGAAGGTGCCGCCGATCACCACCGGCTTGCTCCGCAGCACGTCGAGCTTCCGGCGCAGATTGCCGGTCACCCAGGCCGTGCCCCAGCCGAGCTTGACGATGTCGATGTACTCGCCGCTCGTCTCGAGGATGTCCTCCCACGCGCGCGGGCCCAGACCCTTGTCGAGCACGTGGGTCAGGCCGCCGTCGCGCTTGATGCCGAGGTCGAACCGGTCAGAGTCGCTCAAGGATTCCCTCCAGTCGTCGCCTGGCTTCCTTCTGGACGTCGTGGTAGAGCGAGTTCCCGTGCGCGTCGATGCCGACGGTCAGCGGGCCGAAGTCCCTGACGCGGAACTTCCAGAGGCACTCGGGCATCAGCTCCTCCCAGGCGACCTCCTCGATCTCCTCGATCTGGGTCGTCTCGAGCGCCGCCGCGCCGCCGACGATGGCGAAGTAGACCATCCCCAGACGGCGCATCGGCTCGACCGCCTCGTCGGGGAACCCGCCCTTGCCGCAGATGGCGCGCACGCCGTAGCGCTCGCCGAGCGGCTCGGTGAAGCGCACCATGCGCGCCGAGGTGGTCGTGCCGATACAGACCTTCTCGTAGCGGCCTCTGCCTTCGGCATCGGTGCCAAGCTTGCGGACGCCGGGGGCAGTGTGCAGGAGGAAGGCGCCGCGCAGGTCCATCGGCGGCTCGACGCCCTCGTCGAAGATGCGGATCTGCGTGCGGTCGCGGATCCCGATGATGTGCCCGTCGACGGTGACCTCGTCGCCCGCGCGCAGCTCGCGGATCTGCTCCTCGGTGGTCGGGAACGTGAGCCGGTGGGCTCCCATCAGCACGTCTCCCCTGGCCATGTCGGGGGGACAGTCCCTGGAACCGATGTGCGACAGGAACGCGACAATTCTCAGGCTTCCCGGTCGTAGTCGACGTCGCCGTCCGGGCCGATGTGCGCGGAGGCGCGGCGGGCCGCCCAGCACTGGTAGTTGACGGCGACCGGGTTCAGGGTCATGTGCGTGTCGGCGTGCTCGATGTGGCAGTTGAGGACGGTGACGTTGCCGCCGAGCCCCATCGGCCCGATCCCGGTCTCGTTCAGGAGCCCGTAGAGCTCCTCCTCGAGCTTCGCGACGTGCGGATCGGCGTTGCGCGTGCCGATCGGCCGCGCGATCGCTTCCTTGGCCAGGTACATGGCGTAGTCGGCCGAGCCGCCGATTCCGACGCCCACGATCCCGGGCGGGCACGGCTTGCCGCCGGCGCCGACGATCGACTCGAGCACGAACTGCTTGATGCCCTTCACGCCGTCGGCGGGGACGCACATCTTCAGGAAGCTCATGTTCTCCGAGCCCGAGCCCTTGGGCACGCACTTGACGTCGAGCCCGTCCCAGTCGGGCAGGAACTCCCAGTGCACGATCGGGAGCCGGTGACCCGTGTTCGGCCCGGTGTTCTCCCTGGTCAAGGTATGCACCGCGTTCGAGCGCAGCGGATGCTCGATCGTCGCGCGCTCGGTGCCCGCCTTGAGAGCCGCGTAGATACGAACCGGGTGGAGCGGGAAGTGCTCGCCGACCCGGCAGGTGTAGACCGCGATCCCGGTGTCCTGGCAGACGAGGTTCTTCTCGTCGTCCGCGACCTGGACGTTCCTGAGGATCGTGTTGAGGACGCGCTGTCCCGGGATGCTCGTCTCCCGCGCGGCGGCGGCGACGAGCGCGTCGCGAAGGTCCTGCGGGATGTCCTTGAGCGCCCAGACGTAGAGATACGCGGCCGCGTCCTCGACGACGCCGTACAGGTCGGTGTCGACCGTCGTCGTCACGCGCGCGCCTTCTCCGCTGCGGCCTTCCCGGCGCGCCGGCCGAACACGCAGCACTCGAGCAGCGAGTTCCCCATCATCCGGTTCCGGCCGTGCGTCCCGCCCGCGATCTCGCCGCAGGCGTACAGACCCTCGACCGTCGTTTCGCCGCCCGAGTCGATGACGAGACCGCCGTTCTGGTAGTGGAGGACGGGGTAGGTCAGAATCGGCTCGGCGAGCGGATCGACGCCTGCCGCCCGGTAGCGGCGGAGCATGTACGGCAGCGAGATCTCCGCGTCGGCCGGGGCGATCCGGGTCGTGTCCAGGTAGACCGCGGGCCGCCCGTCGGGCGTCTTCACGCCTTTGCCTCGCTCGACCTCGTCGAAGATCGCCTGCGAGACGGCGTCGCGCGGCCCGAGCGAGTCGGTGAACTCCTCGCCGTCGGCGTTCACGAGCACGGCCCCGTAGGCGCGGGTGGTCTCGGGGATCGAGTACCCCTGCGTGTTGGGAGGCCAGGCGCCGCCGTTCGGGTGGTACTGCAGCGCGTCGAGGTCGCGCGCCTCGGCGCCCAGCTCGAGCGCGATTCCCGTCACCTCGCCGGTCGCCCCCGGGTGGTTGGTCGAGAGCTCGCCGCGCTCCTCGGCCTCGCGGTAGCAGCGGCCGCCCGCCGCGAGGACGGTGGTCGCCGCCTCGAGCGTGTGCTCGCCGCAGCGTGCGCGCCAGCCGTTCTCGAGCGGCTCGAGTGCGAGCAACGGCGTCTTCGGGAGGGTCTCGGCGCTCGAAGCCTCGACCGCGTCGCGAAGCGCAGTCGTGATCGCGTGCCCCGTCCGGTCGCCGACCTGCAGCAACCGCTTGCGGGAGGCCCCACCACAGCGCGCGAGTCGATAACCCCCATTGTCCCGCGTGAACTCGACGCCCAGCTCCTCCAGCCAGTGGATCGCACCCGGCGCCTCGCCCGTCAGCACCTCGACGAGCCGGCGGTCGGCCGTCTCGTGCGAGGAGCGCCAGACGTCCTCGGCGTGGATCTCGGCGGAGTCGTCGTCCGCGAACGCCGCCTGGATGCCGCCTTGCGCCTTCGCCGAGTTGCACGACTGCAGCGTCCCCTTCGTCACGAGCGCCACGGTCGCGCCCGCACGCTCGGCCGAGAGCGCAGCGGCGAGCCCGGAGGCTCCGCTGCCGACTACGAGCACATCGAAAGAGGTCCGTCCGGACATGAATACCGATTGTACAGACTAATCTCTGGAATTACGAAACGAAATAGATCAAGCAGGCGAAGCCCTCGACGAGACAGAAGATCGCGAACGGCGTCAGCCGGTTCGTCTCGAAGAAGCGCATCAGGAAGCGAACGGCGAGATAGGCGGTCACCGCCGAGCAGAGCGATGCGACGAGCGCCTGCCACCGAACACCGTCGCCCGCGTGGCCAAGCAGGTCCGGAAGCTTGAGGATCGCGGCGGCCAGGATGATCGGCGTCGCGAGCAGGAAGGCGTACCGGGCCGCATCCCTGTTCGACAGGCCGACGAGGAGACCGCCGCCCATCGACGCCCCCGACCGCGAGAGCCCCGGGATCAGCGCGACCGACTGCGCCGTTCCGACCCCGACCGCCTCCTTCCAGCCGACGCGCGTCCCGATCCGCTCGTCCGGGTCTCCCACCTCGTGCGCCGGCGCCCGCCTACGCAGGAGCTCCGCTCCGTAGAGCATCACTCCGTTCACCATCAGGAAGATCGAGGCCGAGGTCGGCGAGGCGAACAAGGTGCGCAGCTTGTGCTCCAGCGTCAGCCCGAGGATGCCGGCCGGAATCGTCCCCACGATCAGGAGCCACGCGAGCTTGGCGTCCGTGTCGCCGGGAGCGATCTCCCGATCACGCAGGCTCCGGCCGAGCCCCTTGACGATCCGGACCCAGTCGGCCCAGAAGAACCCGAGCAGAACGAGCGCGGTCGCGAGATGCGTCGCGACCAGAAAGCTGATGAAGTACGGGTCGTTCTGGTGGATGTTCCAGCCGAGCAGGTTGGGCAGGATCACCGACTGCCCGAGGCTCGAGATCGGGAACAGCTCCGAGACGCCCTGGAGAAGCCCGAGGACGATCGCCTGCGGGTACGAGATCAGCGACGCGAGGATCACTTGCGGTCGGGTTTCGGCTCGCCCGTCTGGAACCAGGCGAAGGCGAGCACCGCCAGCCCGACCAGGAACGCGGCGATCCCGTGCTTCAGGTGGTGCGTCGTCGAATGGGCGTCGTGACCCGGGAAGAAGCCGGGAAGCGACTTGGCCGGCTCCGCCCAGTAGACGATCGCGACCGCGATCAGCAGGAGGCCGAGCACGACGGCAGGGAGGATGAGCGCGCGGTTCTTCTTCATAGGAGCCCTCTTTCGCCGAGCGGGGTGACGATACCTGCGCCCGCCCGCCTCGTCCCAGGGAACCGACTCACGAGGCTCTCATGTCCTGCCGATGACCTCAGGATGGATGTCGCACGCCACCGAGCGGGCGCGGGAGCCTGGCGCGGGCGCGCCGGCGCGGCCCTCTCGCTCTCGGCGCTCGGCTTTGCCGTCGCGTCGCTCTTCGGCTCACACGGCCAGAGCTGTCCGACCCCTGAGGGCTCCACCTCGCTCGACCTGACGCCGCTCTTGCTCTTCGCTCTCGCCACGGTCGCGATCGTCTTCGACATCAGGGCCGTTCGCCGCGGCGGAACCGGCGCGCTCTGGGGACGGATCGGCCTGGCGGCGGTCAGTGTGGCGGCCGTCGTCGGTATCTGGGCCAGCGCCGAGGGCTTCTTCAGGCCCGGCTGCGGCTGAGCGCCGGTCACCAGACCGAACGGAGCAACGCCTCGATCTCGGCTGCGCTCGCGGGCCGCGGGTTCGCCTGCGCGCCGCCGCGCACGGCGGTCGCCGCTGCAACCTCCGCCAGCTCGCTCTCGGGCACGTCGAGGTCGCGCAGGCGCCTGAAGCCGCAGAGCCGGGCGAGCTCCTCGACCCGCTCGACTCCGAGCGGCTCCGTCGCCCCGTTGAAGCGCATCGCGGCGGGCAGGCAGATCGCGTTCAGAGCGCCGTGCGGAAGGCCGTAGCGCCCGCCGAGCGCCTGCGCCATGGCGTGACCGAGGTAGAGCCCGTGATCGCGGAGCGCGATGCCGGCGTGCATCGCCCCTTCCAGGAGCTGTCGGCGCGCCTCTTCGTCCCTCCCGTTCTCCAGCACGCGCGGAAGCCACTCGTCGATCAGTGCTGCGCCCTGCCGTGCGTCGGGCGAGTCGGAGACGTACAGCGCCTCGACGCAGTGCGCCAGCGCGTTCATCGCCGTGCCGCCCGACTCGCCCCTGGGAAGGTCGAGAGTCAGAAGCGGCTCGTAGACGACCGCGACGGTGTGCGCCCCCGAGCCTCCACCCTTCACCCGCCGGGCCCCGTCTCGGATGCCGAAGTACGGCGTCCATTCGGCTCCCGCGTAGGTCGTCGGAACGGCGATGAGCGGCAGACCGGTCGCAGCCGAGACCGCTTTCGCCGTGTCGATCGCGCTGCCGCCGCCCAGCCCGACGATCGCATCGGCGCCTGTGCCACCGGCGCGGGCGATCGCCGCCTCGACCCCGGCCTGCTCCGCGTGCGGCCGCGCGCCGTGGAAGCGATCGGCGATCGGCAGGTCCAGGCCCTGCCAGCGCTCAGTGGAGACGAGCAGCGGCCGCGAATAGCGGTCGATCAGCCCCGGTAGCTCGTCGAGACCCCAGCGCACGATCATCAGCGGTCACGTTCCGCACAGGTCGCGTGCGGCGGCTGCGAAACGCAAGCATGGCAAGGGCGCAGGGAGCGCGCGTAGCCGGAGGCTACGGGTGCGACTGAGGACGCCGCGAGGCGCCGCGTTGCAGCATCCCGCCGCGCGCAAGACGGGCGGGAGGGGGCCGCTATCAAGGCAGGCGCCCCCGGGCAAAGGCGAGGAACGCCTCGGCGACGCGGCTGGGCGCGCGACCGACCGACCGGACGAGCGAGATCTCGCGGGCAGCCTCGAGCCCCTCGACCCGCGCGACCGCCAGCGTGCCCGCAGCGAGCTCGGACTCGACGGCGGAGCGCGAGATGAACGTCACGCCGTAGCCGCCGACGACCGCGCTCTTCACTGACTCTTGCAGCCCGAGCTCGAGGTGGACGTCGAAATCCCGGAGCCTCGTCCCGGCGGCGCGCAGCTCCTCCTCGATCACGGCCCGGACACCTGCGCCCGCCTGCATCATGATCAGCGGCTCGTCGCGGAGCTCCTCGAGCGTCGTGGTCCTGCCCGCGAAGCGATGCCCGGGCGGGCAGACGAGCACGACCTGGTCGCGGAAGAAGGTCTCGAACGACACCGCGCGCTGGCGTCGTGCCGCGCCGACGACGCCGAGCTCGAGCTCCCGGCGCGCGACGAGCTCGACGATGCGCTGCGTGTCGTGAACCGACAGCGCGACCGTGAGCTCGGGGTTGCGCTGCTGAAACTCGCAGAGGAGCAAGGTGACGACGTTCGCTCCGGGGCCGGTCGACGCACCGATCTCGAGCCGCCCGCGCAGTGCGCCTTCGTCCTCGGCCGCCACGACCTCGAGCAGCTGCTCCTCGAGCGCGAGCATCCGCTGCGCGCCCCGGTAGAGGCGGAGGCCCGCCTCGGTGGGAACGACCCGGCGGCCGGAGCGGTCGAGCAGCTGTTGACCGACCCGTTTCTCGAGCGCCCGCACTTGCTGGCTGACCGCGGGCTGCGTGACCCCGAGGCGCGCCGCCGCCTGCGAGAAGCTCTCGCGCTCGACGACCGCACAGAAGGCTGCGAGCTGCCGGGTATCCATCGGATTTACTTATACCGCAGCGCTCAACTCATTAGCGCGGCCCGGCCACCGCAAGTCCTCTCAATCTGTCTCCCCCGGGGCCTTCGGCCCCTTTACCCCCGGTTTGAGCGTAGCTTTGAAATCGTGACGCATGTGAAACGCGGGTGTGACGATTCTCCGACCTCGAGCGGGCGGCACTGGTGAAGGTCTGGATCGACATCACGAACTCGCCGCACGTGCTCGTGTTCCGGCCGCTGATCCGGATCCTGAGAGAGCGCGGGGCCGAGGTCGATGTGACCGCGCGCGAGTACGCGCAGACGCTCGAGCTGCTCGCCCTGCACGACATCGAGACGACCGTCGTCGGACGGCACGGCGGAGCGTCGTCGGTCGGCAAGGCGCGCGCGATGGCGGACAGGCTCTCCGCGCTGCACCGGTTTGCGCGCGGGCGCGGCTACGACGTCGCCCTCGCGCACGGCTCGTACGATCTGACGCTGACGGCCCGACGGCTCGGTATCCCGAGCGCGACGACGTTCGACTACGAGTACGCGTGGCTGCAGCATCAGCTCGGCTGCCGCGCCGCGACGCGTGTCGTCGTCCCCGACGCGATCCCGCCGGAGCGACTCGAGCGCTACGGGGTGCGCGCGCCGAAGCTGCGCCGCTACCCGGGCCTGAAGGAGGACTACTACCTCTCGGACCTCGAGCCCGACCCCTCGGTCCTGGACGAGCTCGGTATCGACAGAAGCCGCGTGGTCGTCGTGCTGCGCCCGCCGCCCGACGTCTCGCTCTACCACCGTCACGCGAACCCGCTCTTCCCGGAGACGCTGCGCTCGCTCGGCGCACGCGAGGACGTCCAGGCGATCGTGCTGCCGCGCATCGCCGGTCAGCGCGACTTCGTCCGGAGCCTCGGCCTGCCGTCCGTGGTCGTGCCCGAGCACGCCGTGGACGCGCAGAGCCTGATCGCGTTCGCCGATCTCGTCGTCTCGGCCGGCGGGACGATGAACCGCGAGGCGGTCTCACTCGGCGTCCCCGTGTACACCGTCTTCGGCGGGAAGCTCGGCGCCGTCGACGAGCAGCTCGTCCGCGAGGGACGATTGAGGCCGCTCGCCGACCCGGCGGCAATCGAGGTCCGCAAGCGCGACCAGCACACGGGCTTCGCGCGTGTGCGCCGCGACCCAGCGGAGCTGCTCGACCTGCTGCTATCAGGCCTCGACGGCTAGCCCGTCCAGCGCGGCGAGCACACCCTCGCCGTAGCGCTCCAGCTTGGCCGGCCCGACGCCCGGAACGGCGGCCAGCTCGTCGAGGCTTCGCGGCCGTCGCGCCGCGATCTCCTCGAGCGTCGTGTTGTGGAAGACGAGGTAGGCGGGCACGTCGTCCTGCCGGGCGCGCGTGAGCCGCCACGCCTTCAGCGCGTCGAATCCCGGCGGGGGCTCCGCGCTCGCCGTGGGGCCCGCGCCGAGCTCGACGAGGAAACGGCTCGGCTTCTTGACCCAGGTCACGACCAGCTCGCGCTTTGCCCGAGTGATGCCCACGTAGAGGAGCCGCCGCTCTTCGGCGATCTGCATCTCCGTCTTCGCCTGCTTGGCCGGCAGCTCGCGCTCTTCGAGGCGGGGTAGGAAGACAAGCTCGAACTCGAGGCCCTTCGCGGCGTGGTAGGTGAGCAGATGCACGCCGCGACGCTCCGCCCCGCTGTCGCCGAAGCGCCGCTCGAGCTCGGCCACGAAGTCACTCACCCTCGCCGGCGCGAGCGAATCGGCCAGCCGGACGAGCCGGGTCAGATCGTCCTGTCGGATCTGCTCGCGCTCACCGAGCCCGTCGGGCGGTGTCTCGAGCCAGCCCTGCTGGAGCGCCAGGCTGCGCACCTGCTCGTCCACCCGTCCCTCGCCGTCGCGCAGGCGCCGGAGTAGGAACCGCGCAGCCTCGCGTCCCAGGAAGGCGGCGCCCTGGAACGGAACGCCCGCCTCGTGCAGCGCCTGTTCGAAGTCGACCAACCGTGAGTTCGTGCGGCAGAGGATCGCGATCTCCTCGAGCGGACAGGTCGCCGCCCGGATCCGCTCGACGACAAGCGACGCCTCGACCTCGATCGACACCACCGGCCGCACGACGGGCTCCGGTCCAGGCGGGAGCTCGGTGCGGAGCCTGGGCGCCAGGCGATTCGCGAGCTCGAGCACCTGCGGCGTGGAGCGGTAGTTCTGCTCGAGCCTCACCACCGCCGCACCGGGGAAGCGCTCTGGGAGCGCCAGCAGGTACGAGGGGCTGGCGCCGGTGAAGCCGTAGATCGCCTGATTGTCGTCGCCGACCGCGCACAGCTCCTCGCGGTCGCCGAGCCAGCGCTCGAGCAGCGTCTGCTGGAGCAGGTTGACGTCCTGATACTCGTCGACCGTGAACGCGAGATACCGCTCACGGAAGGCGTTCGCCGCCTCGGGGCTCGAGTCGTAGAGCTGGATCGTGAGCTCCAGCAAGTCCTCGAAGTCGGTGCGTCCCTGCGACTGCTTGACCGCCTCGTATTGCTCGTACACGCGCACCATCAGATCGGACGGAATCGGAGGCACGTGGTCGCCGAGCGAGGCGACGTAGCGCTCCGGCGTGATCCGGCGGTTCCTGGCCCACTCGATCTCGGTGGCCAGATCGCCGGCCGGCCGGAAGCGGAACGGCGTCGGCAGCGTGTTGGCGATGTGCCGGAGCGTGAGCGCCTTCGACGGCAGGATCCGGCCGACGGCCGAGGGAGCGAAGTGGCGCAGCTGCGCCAGGGCGGCCGAGTGGAAGGTCCGCGCCTGCACGCCGTCGGCTCCGAGCACGGAGAGGCGGCGTCGCATCTCGCCCGCCGCCTTGTCGGTGAAGGTCACGGCCAGGATCTCGCCGGCCGCGAATGCCCCGGTTGCGACCTGGTTCGCGATCCGGCGCGTGATCGTGGTCGTCTTGCCCGTGCCGGCGCCGGCGAGGATGCAGACCGGTCCGCGGACGAGCTCGGCGGCCCGCCGCTGCTCGGGGTTCAGGCCGTCGAGAACGCGCTCGGAGTCCATCCAGCCACCCTAGACGGGCGCGCAGACGGTGACACCCCGAAAGCGTGCCGAGAGTGTGACGCGTTAGTGAAGCTTCGCCTGCAGGTCGGCCCAGGGCACGAAGACGACTCGCCCGCGGGAGCTCCCACTCGTGGTGTTGTAGGCGTAGGAGAGGCCCGGAGCCTCGATCTGCGCACCGACCGCACGCTTGCCGGGGACCACGAACGCCGCATGCTTGGAGTCCGCGAGCCGGATGACGTGCACCGCCCGGCCGCGCAGGTACACGGCGATGCCGTTCTGGACATCCTCGAGCATCGGCGCACCGGTTCCCGCGGGCAGCGGGACGACGCCGTTCAGATGCCCGCTCGAGGCGTCCCACACCTGCAGGCTCGTGCCGCGCAGCGTGACGACCTGCGCTCCCTGCATCGCCGTCCCGGAGCTCGTGGCGCCGGTGATCGCCGACGACGTCAGCCTGTGGCCGTGGCTGTCCACGACGATGACGGAACCGTCGCGGATGCTCTGCAGCGCGACCCGGCCGCCGTCGGCGGCGACGGCTCCGAGAGCGTCGTCTCCGGAGCGGATCCGCGCCTTCGTCAGGCCGACGAGCTTCCACAGGATCTGCTTCGTGTAGACGGTTCCTCCGACGAGCTGACCCTGGCCACACGGAGCCGAGCCCTCCGGACGCGAGAGCATGCATTCGTGCCAGGTGTTGTAGACGAGCAGCGTCCCGTCCCCGTAGAGGCTGCCGATCCAGTCTCCGTCGACGCCGCCCTCGGCGCCCGCATCGTTCTCGGCGAACGCGATCTGCGTGATCTTCGGCTTGCCGAGAGTCGCCGCCTCCAGAACCATGTCCTGGAGGTTGCCGCCGGCGGTCTCGAGCCACTCGAGCCGGTTGCCGGCGATCGCAATCTCCGTGATGCCGTGGAAGACAACCCCGGCACAGGAGATCTTCGAGACGTACGTCTGCGAGGAGGCTCCCGGAGCCGTCCAGACGACCGCGCGATCACAGCCCGCGGGATTCCTGGCCGCAATCGCAACACGCGGGCCGTCGGCCGCGATCGCCGTCACGGATCCGGGCACGGTGAAGACCTTCGTCGCCTGACCGCCCGCGAGCACCGAGCCGGCAAAGGCTGCGAGCCCGACGGCACCCGCGAGCGCAACGAGCCCTCCTACGAGCGCCAGACGGTGTCTCATGGCTCCAAGCTACTCCGGAAGGCGGATGCGGGCGCGAGGAACAGCGCGGGCCAGGCCCGGGCCACTACACAACGGCGCAGCCTCGGGGCGACCACGGCGGCAAGTGCGCCGTTTCCCTGCCGCGGATCAGGGCAGGCGGTCTTCGAGAACCGCCGTGCTCACACGGCGCGGTTCCTTGACCATCGCGCCGAGGAGCGACACCAGCTCGAGCGTCTCGCCGTCCATGACGAGGCGCTCGAGCTCTGCGAGCTCCTCGTCGAGCCAGGCCGCGTCGATCTGCGGCCTCGTCACCCGGAGGATCTTCGGATGCTTCGTGGGGCCGACCGTCTCGTCGGCGGACCAGAGCTCCTCGTGGAGCTTCTCGCCGGGAAGCGCGCCGGTGAACTCGATCTTGATGTCCCGATCGGGCTCGAGCCCGGAGAGCTTGATCATGTTCTGCGCCAGGTCGAGGATGCGGCACGGGCTCGCCCATGTCGAGCACGAAGATCTCGCCGCGGCCGCCGATCGAGCCCGCCTGGACGATCAGCGAGACCGCCTCCGGGATCGTCATGAAATAGCGCGTCATCTCGGCGTGCCTGACCGTCACCGGGCCGCCGCGCTCGATCTGGCGGCGGAAGATCGGGATCACGCTGCCGGACGAGCCGAGCACGTTGCCGAAGCGGACGCCGACGAAGCGGGTCGGCACGTCGGCGCGATGGCCGTAGGCCTCGACGATCCACTCGCAGAGCGCCTTCGACTGACCCATGAGGTTCTTCGGGTTCGCCGCCTTGTCGGTGGAGACGAGCACGAATCGCCGGGCCTCGAACTCGACGGCCACGTCGGCGACGATCCGCGTCACGAGCGCGTTGTTGCGGACGGCCTCGATCGGGTTCGCCTCCAGCAGGCCGACGTGCTTGTACGCCGCCGCGTGGAAGACGACACCCGGCCGGTAGCGCTCGAAGACCTCCCGCAGCTTGCGGCCGTTGCCGACGTCGGCGAGCACCGCGGCGCAGGCCGGGAACCCGCGTTCGCCGACCAGCTCCCGCTCGATCTCGAAGAGCGCCCGCTCCGAGTTCTCGACGAGGACGATCCGGGCCGCGCCCAGGCGGGCGATCTGGCGGCAGAGCTCCGAGCCGATCGAGCCGCCGGCGCCGGTGACCAGCACGGTCTCGTCCGCGAGGTACGAGGCGATCGACTCCAGATCGACATGAACCGGCTCGCGGCCGAGGACGTCCTCCACCTGTACGGGCCGGATCTGCCCTGCGAGGTCGACGTCGCCCGCGATCAGCTCGTGCAGCCCCGGCAGCGTCTTGACGGGGATCGACTCCACCCGCGCCATCTCGACCACCTTCCCGCGCACGCTGCCCGGTGCCGACGGGATCGCGATCAGCACCTCGTCGGGACGCTGCTCGTGGAGGATCCCGGGCAGGTCGTCGGTCGTGCCGAGCACGCGGACGCCGTGCACGCGCAGGTTGCGGGTCTTCGGGTCGTCGTCGACGAGGCCGATCGGCGTGTAGCCGAGCGACGGCCGGCGCAGCATCTCCTTGACGACGAGATGGCCGGCGTCCCCCGCCCCGACGATGACGACTTCCTTGCCGTGGGCGACGAGGTCGCGCGCGGCCGGCCGCTCGATCAGCGACCGGGCGAGCAGCCGCGTGCCGGCGACGAAGGCCAGCAGCAGCAGCCAGTCCATGATCGCGATCGAGCGGGGCAGGCGAACGTGCGAGACGGGATTGGCGAAGTAGACGACGAGGCTCGAGATCGCGCACGCCACGGTGACGCCGCGCGCCGCGCCCCACATGTCGCGCGTCGACACGTAGCGCCACCAGCGGTTGTAGAAGCCGAACGCGACGAAGACGACGAGCTGGACGCCGATCACGATCGCGACCGAGCGCTCGAACAGCGTGTCGTAGTAGATCGGGATGCCGTTGTCGAAGCGGAGCTGGAAGGCGAGGTACCAGGCGCCCGCGATCAGCGCCGCGTCGACCGCGACCTGCCACAACCGATGCTTGTTAATGGGGAAATTCATACGCTCACCGCTACAGCCTGCCTGACGGCGTCGACGACCTGCTCCTGCGTGGCCGCGTCGATCCCCGCCCAGAGCGGGACCGAGAAGTTCTCGCGGGCGAGCTGCTCGGTCACGGGCAGCGAGTCGAGGCCGTAGTCGAGGTACGCGAGCGCCGGCTGCAGATGCAGCGGCGGCTCGTAGTAGGTCGCGGTCGCGATCCCGCGCTCCGCGAGCGCCGAGCAGATGGCGTCGCGGTGCGGCGAGCGGCAGACGAACAGGTGGTAGACGTGGCCCGGCTCGTCCTCGGGCACCTCGACGAGATCGCCGAGCCCGAGCTCCCGATAGCGGGCGGC
Organism: uncultured Actinomycetes bacterium; assembly: GCA_963742925.1. Taxonomy (GTDB): domain Bacteria; phylum Actinomycetota; class Thermoleophilia; order Gaiellales; family Gaiellaceae; genus PALSA-612. The sequence goes on from CAVUNV010000004.1 coordinate 116,486, forward strand.
CGCCTCACGGCGCAGCCGCGTCCACTCGTCGAGGCGGCGCAGGAAGATCCGCAGCACCGCCGCCTGGATCTCGTCCAGGCGCGAGTTGTAGCCCACGTACTCGAACAGCTTCTTCGCCTTCGAGCCGTGGAAGCGGAGCATGCGGATGCGCTCCGCGAGCTCCGGGTCGCGGACACCGACGAGCCCGCCGTCGCCGAGCGCGAACAGGTTCTTGGTCGGGTAGAAGCTGAACGTCGAGGCGACGCCGTGCCCGGCGATGTCGGGCGAGCCGAACGCCTGCGCCGCGTCCTCGATCAGCGGCGGGCCGAGCGCGGCGAGCTCGTCGAGCGGAGCCGGACGGCCGAACAGGTGCACGGGCATGATCGCGCGCGTCCGGGCGGTGATCCGGTCGGCGACGTCTTCCGGGTCGAGGTTGCACGTGGCCGGGTCGACCTCGGCGAAGATCGGCGTCGCGCCGCGGCGCGCGATCGCCTCGGCCGAGGCGTAGAAGGTGAAGGCCGGGCAGATCACCTCGTCGCCCGCGCCGATCTCCATCGCGTCCATGACGAGCACGAGTGCGTCGGTGCCGTTCGCGACGCCGATCGTCTCCGGAACGCCGAGATATGCGGCAGCCTCCTCCTCGAAGGCGGCCACGTTCGGGCCGAACACGAACTGCCCCTGATCCAGCACGTCCGCGAACGCCTGCTGGAGCTCGGGAATCAGCGGTGCGTACTGCGCCCTGACGTCAACGAGCGGAATCTTCGGCACGCCGACTCATGTTAGAGGAGCGCTTGCGCAGAACGAGGAACACGACGAGCAGGACGACGGCGACGACGATCGCGTACTCCACGTAATGGAAGCTGTGATCGAACTTGTGGTAGCTCTTGCCGGCCGCCCAGCCGACGCCGGCGAGGACGAAGCACCAGATCGCCGAGCCGGCCAGCGTGAGCACCGTGTACGAGGCGAACGGCGCCCGGAAGACGCCCGCCGGGATGGAGATGAACGACCGGACGAGCGGCGTCAACCTGCCGAGGAACACCGCCCAGCCCTGCCAGCGGTCGAACCAGCGCTCGGAGCGGTCGAGTCGCTCCGGCGAGAGATGAAGCCACTTTCCCCTCCGCTCGAGCAGCGGCCTGCCGCCGCGGATGCCGATCCCCCAGCCGATGACGGCGCCGACCGTGTAGCCGAGCGTCCCGGAGAGCGCCATGACCAGAAACGCCTCGGCGCCGCTCGGAATCGTCGTCCCGAAGAGCACGACGTGCTCGCCCGGGAATGCGCCCGACGCCAGCGCGCCGGCGTACACCATCACGAGCTCGCTCGCGGCCGGAAACACCGCGTCGATCGCCATCAGCAGAAAGACGGCGTAGACGCCGTGGTTGCCGATGAACGACGTGATCGAAGAGGTCAGAGAGGCGACGACCAACGGGGCAAGCCTACTGTCGGCGGACGGTGAACGGCGCGGTCAGCTCACTCGTCCCGACCGCGCTCGCCGCGATCACGTGGGCGACGTACCGGCCGGAGTAGACCGACGCCCCCGATGCCGCCTTCCCGTCCCAGGCGACGGTCAGGGTGCCCGGGCCCACCGTCGAGGTGCCGAGCTTGCGCACGACCACGCCGGAGGTCGTCTCGATGCGGGTGGTCACGCGCGCGCGCCGGGTCAGGGCGAAGCTCGCCACGGGACGCGGTGCGGCCCGCGGGACGGTCAAGGCCGGCGCGATCGTCGCCGGCGAGCCGAGCGTCAGGTCGAGCGAGAAGTCGCGCTCGACGCTCGAGGTGCGGCCGAGGTCGTCGACAGCGCCCACGGTGAGGCTCCACGGGCCTTCCTGCTCCGGAGTGCCGTCCGAGCGCCGGGCGTTCCACTGGAACGGATAGGTGCCGGGGGCGAGCTGTGTCTGGGTGTCCACGCGCAGCACGCCGTCCGGCCCCTTCAGCTGCACGGTCACCGCGGAGGGCCGGACGACCTTGTACGTGAGCGACTCGGTGTCCGCGACGCCGTCGCTGTTCGGCGAGACGACCCCGGCCGGCAGAGACACGTAGACGCCCGCATACTCGACGAGCAGCGCGTCCGCGATCCCCGGCGCTCCGCCGGACGGTGGGACGCTGAGCAAGCGGCCGTCGAACGCCATACCGCTCACGGCGCCGCTTCCGAGCGCCGCACCGGTCACGGCGCCGAGCCGGACGAGGGTCTGTGCGAGCTCGAAATTCGTCATGCCTGCTCCCGGCAGGCCGCCGTCGACGGAGATCAGCACCACGGTGCCGTCCGCCTTCTGGCCGACGGCGGTGCGTGGCTGCGTGAGCGCGAGCGAGGCAATGGGAACCGACTCGCCCGCCTTGAAGACGGGCTTGCCGTTCCTGACGAGCAGCGGCCCGCCTCCGAGCGCGCCGGTGACGCCCGCCGCGGGCCAGTCGGGCTGCAACGCGAAGCGGACGTGAACCGCCTGGCCGACGGGCGCCTCGGCCTGAAGGGCGGCAACCCCCGCTCCGCGCGCCACGAGCACGGCGCCGTCCGGCGGGATCGCAACAGCGCCGCCCGGGACGACCTGTACCGACGTGCCGGCGAGGTCGGTATTCGGAACCGCCGCGGGAAACGGCCGCAGCACGACCGCCACCGCACCGGACGCGGCCGGTGTGGCCGGCCCCCAGGCGGGCGTGTAGAGCGTCGTCCCACCGGTCCCCGGCGGCTCGTTCAGCAGGGTGAAGGCACGGCGGGACTTGGCGCCCTGCCAGTAGCCGTAGATCGAGACCCGGTCGAAGTGGAGCAGCCCCGACGTGTCGACGCCGATGCTCGTCCGCGCGTTGCGCGGGTCGTGGTCGAGCGCGCCGTTGCGCTCGAGCAGTCCGTCCGGCCGGCCGCCGCTCGCGGTCAGGTCGCCGTTGACGCCGGCGGTGGTGGCGGCGCCGGAGAGCCGCTGCTCGATCGCGGTCAGCTTCTCCGTGGACTGGATCCGCTCGTTCGAGAGAACCGGCTGGAGCGACCACAGCCCGCCGGGCCTCGGCGCGAGCAGGACGTTGACGCCGACCGGCCCGTGCAATGTGAACTGGACCTGCTTCTCGTACGTGAGCCCGGGAATGAGGGCGACCGGCTGAGCCCGCGCAGGCGAGGTGAAGACCCCTGCCAGGAGCAGAGCGATGACGACGACCTTGCGCGGCACGACCCGGAGATCAGGGTAGCTAAGCGTCCGGTAGGTTCCCGGTCGTGCTCGTCTCGCCGCTCTCCGGTCGCAGCGCAGGGTCGTCCGACTCCGGCTTCGTCGTCGTCGAATGGACGGACGAGGGCGAGACGAGTCGTGAGCGCCCGATCGCACCGCTTGCATGTCCACCACGTGGACGACGAATGCTGGTACGTGCTGGACGGCAGGCTCGGCTTCCGGGTCGGTGACGACGAGGTCGAGGCAGGCCCGGGCGATGCGGTCTTCGTCCCGGCGGGCACCGCGCACGCGTACTGGAACGCACAACCCGGCCCGACGCGCTACCTGCTCGTGATCCCCCGCCGGCTCGCCGACATGCTCCACGAGCTCCACGATGGAACCCCGAAGGATTTCCCCGCGGTCTTCAGGAAGTACGAAAGCGAACTGCTCTAGTCCGACGCCTCGCCGAGCAAGCGCTCGACGATCACCACGTCTCGCCACATGCCGTCGAGCCTCGCGTGGCGCCGGTAGACACCCACTTCCCGGAAGCCGAGCGAGCGGCAGACTGCGAGTGACGCCTCGTTCTCCGGGAAGACGCGGCTGACGAGCTTCCAGTAGCCACGCCCCTCGGCCTCGGCGATCAGCGCGGCCAGCGTGACCCGGCCCGCGCCCTGTCCCCGAGCGGCCCGCGCCACGTAGATCGAGAACTCGGCGACGCCGGAGTAGGCCGGCCTGTGCACGCGGTAGGGCGGCGCCGACGCCCAGGCGACGATCCTGCCCGCCTCGTCCTCCGAGACGACGAGCGGGTAGCCGGCCTCGATCCAGCCCTGCACGTCGCCGGCGCTCCGGTGCTCGGTCTCGAAGGTGCCGATGCGGTCCTCGATCCCCTCGTTGTAGATGCCGGCGATCGCCTCGGCGTCATCCGGCGTGGCCGGGCGCGTACGGAACGCGGTCAACGCCCGGCGAGCGCCGGGCGCTCGGCGCGCCGGTACTCGACCGTGTACCCGAGCCGCCGCGGCACGGCGAGCAACCGCTCCAGATCGAGGTCGATCCGCGCGCCCGCCTTCTGCGTCACCTCGTCCTCGATCGGCAGGTCGAAGTCGTCGGCGCCGAAGTCGAGGGCCCGAAACGCCTCCTCGTTCTGCGTCAGCACCGACGTCCGCACGTGCTTGACGTTGTCGAGGAAGATCCGGCTGAGCGCGATGTGCCGCTGGTACTCGTGCGCACCGACCTCCTGTCCGCCGAGCGCCGTGCCGTACGGCTTGTACGTCCAGCAGAGGAACGAGAACAGGCCTTCGTAGCCGTCCGCGAGGCAGGCGTCCTGGAAGTCGCGCGTCCGCTGCAGATGCTCGAGCCGCTCCTCCAGCGTCTCGTCGAAGCCGATCACCATCGTCGCCGTGGTGCGCATTCCGCTTTCGACGATCGCGCGCTGCGCCTCGAAGTAGTCCTGCACCGTGTACTTCCACTTGGCGTGCCGCTTGCGAAAGTCCTCGGTCAGGATCTCACTGCCGCCGCCGGTGATCCAGTGCACGCCCGCGTCGCGCAGGCGCGCGGCAGCCTCCGCGTAGCCGAGCCCGGCACGATCCGCGAGGAAGACGAACTCCGCGATGGTCAGCGCGTAGAACTCGACCCGCTCGCCGTAGCGCTCCCGGACGGCGTGGAAGAGATCGCAGTAGTAGTCGAGCGGCAGCTTCGGATTGAACCCGCCGTTGAAGCCGACGAGGTCGCCGCCGACCTCGACCAGCTCGTCGATCTTCGCGAACACGTCCTCACGCGACAGCACGTAGCCGCCGTCCTGGTTCGGCAGGACGTAGAAGGCGCAGTAGTCGCACTGCGCGACGCAGACGTTGGTGTAGTTGATGATCCGCATGACCATGTAGGTCGCGTGGTCGGGTCGATGCCACCGGCCGCGCACCTCCTGGGCGAGCCGGATCAGCTCGTCGTCGCTCCCCTCGCGCCAGAGCCGCGCCGCCTCGTCGACGCGAGATCCGCGTCATGCCGGGACCGCCGCCGCCTCGGGCTGGAGCACGTCCATGAACGAGCTGACCGAGAACACCGCGTTGCCCGCGCCCGCGGTGCCGTAGCCGGGCGGCGGCTTCAGAGCGTGCTTCTCCAGCGTCTCGCGGTACGCCTCGAGCAGCCTGACGTGGTACTCGAGCGGCGCGCCCTCCGGGTTGTCGCGGCCGAGAGGCGTCGTCGGCTCGGGACACCAGGTCGTGAAGCGGGGCGTGATGCCGCGGCTCATGAAGTAGTCGAGCCCCTCGACGGTGCTGGCGATCGCGGCGTCGACGGTCTCGAAGCCGTGCGGCCTCGCCATCTCGACTCCGGCGACGAAGTTCGGGATCACGTAGCGCGGCCCGAACACGTCGGCGGCGTCCAGGATCCGTCGGTGCCACTCCTCGCGGCCGACGTAGCGCTCCTTGCCGGGGCAGATGATCGAGAACAACCGCTTGTCCCAGACCTCGTAGTTCGGGTGGTAGATCGTGATCCCGTAGTCGCGGTAGCGCTCGACGGCCGCGCGCGGCAGCGCCTGGGCGACGACCTTGCCGATCCAGCGGCCGGGGAAGCGCGCCTCGATCGCCTCGGCGTAGCGGCCGTAGAAGTCGGCCTCGTCGAGCCCGTCGACGCGACTCGTGACCGAGCCGCCGGTCAGCGTGTAGGCCTTGCTCGCCTTCGCCGTGTCGTGCTCGTCGATGATCGCGAGCGCCTCGAGCACGTCCTCGACCGGCTTGATCCCCGTGTACGGGCGGCCGGCCTGCTTGTGCTGGCGCCAGTTGTGGTTGATGTCGCAGAACTGGCACTCCTCCTTGGCCCCGAAGTACTGGCAGAGCCGGAGCACCGTGAGGTAGATGAGGTAGCCCCACTGGATCGTCGGCGCCGTCTCCATCACCGTCTTGCCGTTGGCGAGCTCGTGCCGGTAGTACTCGGGCATCGGCGGCAGCGTCACGTCGGCGACCGGGCGGCCCTCCAGTGTGAGTCGCAGCCCGCCGTCCTCGTCGAGCTCGACCCGGTAGGGCGACGCGGGGTTCACCCGCACCGAGACGATCGTCCGGCGCAGGCCGTACGGCCCGCCGCTCAGCGCGAGCTCCTCGGGCGGACGCCGCCTCGCGGCCTCGCCCAGCTCCGCGAGCGGCTGCTGGTCGAACGAGAAGATGAAGTACGACTTCGGCTTGACCGCCCCGCTCAGGTTGTCGCTCAGCGCCGCGTCGCCGAACCCGATCCCCGTCCGCAGCAGGTCCTCCTTCAGCACCGCCTCGGCCGGAACGCCCGGGAAGCGTTCGATCAGCGACTCGACGAGCTCCGTCCGGGTCACACCGGCACCTGCTCTTCGTGGACGAACCGGAGCTCGGGCACGCGGTCGAGCTCGCCGACGTCGTGCGCCATCTCGAGGAACGTGTAGAGGCCGGCGCGCTCGCGCGGGCCGAAGCGATAGCGGAGCTTCTCGAAGTAGCGGGCCAGGAAGCCGGCCGGGTAGCCGTAGCGCTCGCTCGCCTCGTACGCGAGCTGCTCGGGCTCGGCCCGCGCGAGCCGGACCGACTCGACGAGCGCATCCTCGAGCTCGGTGGTGCCGGGCACAGGCGGGTCGGGCGTCGCCCAGACCGCGAACACCATCGGCAGGCCCGTGCGCTCGAGCCAGAGACGGCCGAGGTCGTGGTGCGGAGTCGGGTCCTCGAACGCGCTCTTGAGCGCCGCGTCGCCGATCAGGAGCGTCGCGTCGGCCTCCTCTCCGAGCGGCACGTGCTCGGCGTCGGGCACCAGCACCTTCGTCAGGACGACCGAGGTCGCGCTCTCGGGCGTCACTGCGACCGAGCGCACGCGCTCGAGCGGAACGCGCGAGACGAGCTGGATCGAGTCGACCGCGCCCTCGGAGGAGACGCAGAGCCGCGGCAGGATGCGCAGCGTGTCGGCATGGCGCGCGTACTCGATCGACGAGATCGGCGCCAGGTCGATCTCGCCGGCGACGAGCCGCCGGTTGAGGTCCGTCGGCACGCCCTGCACCTCCTCGACCTCGGCCTGGAGCCGGTAGAAGACCGGCGCCATGTTCACGTACGAGATGCGGCCGAGCCTGATCATGAGTGCCTGTGCACCACGAGGTCGGCGAGCGCCTCGAGCTCGTCCCGGTGGAACTGGCCGTCGAGGCACGCTCGCGCGCGGCAGGCGTAGTCGAGCGCGATCGCCCGGGATCGGGCGAGCGCCGTCGTGTCGGCGACGCGGACGAGCGCGCCGTCGAGCGGGCCGCCGGCGAGCGCGCGGCGGACGACCTCGTCCTCGCCCGCGGCGAGCAGCAGCGGCAGCGTCGGCGTGCCCTCGCGGAGATCCACGCCTGCGATCTTGCCGGTCTCGAGGCCGTCGCCGGTGCAGTCGAGGATGTCGTCGGTGATCTGGAAGGCGATGCCGAGCGAAAGCCCGAACCGGCCGAGCGCAGGATCGTGGCCGCGCGAGCCGAGCAGACAGGCAGCCTCGAACAGCTTCGCCGTCTTCAGCGCGCAGCGTTCGAGGTAGCTCTCGACGGTCGTGTCGGGATCGTGCGCCTGGCGCCGCTGCAGCGCCTCGCCGCGCGCCAGGCAGAGCGTCGCCTCGGCCAGCATCGCGACCTCCCTCCCGTCCCCGGCCGCCGACAGCTCGGCGAAGGCCCGCGCGAACAGATAGTCGCCCGCGGCACGGGCGGCGGCAGGCCCGTAGGCGGCCCACGCGGCGGCCCGCCCGCGGCGGAACCGCGCGCCGTCGATCAGGTCGTCGTGGACGAGCGTCGCCATGTGGATCAGCTCGACGGCGACACCGGCCGCGAGCGGCGGCGGAGCGTCGGGGCGTGACGACAGGAAGACGAGCATCGGCCGCAGCCGCTTGCCCCCGGCCGCGAGCGCGTCTGCTCCGACGGCGGAGACGACACCTGGATGACTTGCCACCGTCTCCTGCAGCCGCTCCTCCAGCTCGTCGAGGTACGACTCGAGCCCCGGGGCCTCGCGGATCGACGCGAGGACGGTCACGCTGCGACTCCGGTGTGGAGCGCCACGATGCCGCCTGCGAAGGTCCGGTAGCGAACGTCTGTGAATCCCGCTGACTCCATCAATTCGGCCAACTCGGGCGGACCGGGAAAGCGACGAACGCTCGCCGGCAGATACGTATAGGCCGCCCCGCCCTTGAAGACACGGCCGAGCAGGGGAACCACCCGGTCGAACCAGAGCCGGTAGAACGGCGCCAGCGCTCCGGTCGGCGTCGTGATCTCCAGGATCCCGAGCCGCCCCTGCGGGCGGAGCACGCGCCGGAGCTCGACGAGCGCGCCGGGAAGGTCGGCGACGTTCCTGACGCCGAACCCGACCGTCGCCGAGTCGAAGTCCGCGTCCGGAAACGGCAAGGCCAGCACATCTCCTTCGATCCAGGTAACGCCCGGCAGCTTGGCCCGGGCGCGCTCGAGCATGCGGGGGGAGAAGTCGAGGCCGACCACGTCGCCGGCTCCCGCCTTGACGGCGGCGACGGCCAGATCCCCCGTGCCGCAGCACGCGTCGAGGACCCGGTCGCCCGGCCGGACGACGGCCTTCACGGTCTCGCGGCGCCAGCGCTGGTCGAGCCCGGCGGTCATCACGCGGTTCATCAGGTCGTAGACCGGCGCGATCCGATCGAACATCGACCGCACCTCCGGCGCTTCCAACCTGCCTGTCTCGACGCTCATTCCTGCCCCCAGCGGCGCGAGAGCGAATGCTCCAGCCCGATCTGGTCGAGGCAGCGCGCGACGACGAAGCTCACGAGGTCGTCGACGGTCTCGGCGCCGTGGTAGAAGCCCGGCGCCAGGAAGAGGATCGTCGCCCCGGCGCGGCGCAGCCGGAGCATGTTCTCCAGATGGATGTCCGAGAGCGGCGTCTCGCGTGGCATGACGACGAGCCGGCGGCCCTCCTTGAGGGCGACGCTGCCGGCGCGCTGGATCAGGTTCGACATCACGCCCGACGAGAGCGCACCGAGCGTCCCCATCGAGCACGGGCAGATCACGTACGCGTCGACCTTCGCCGACCCGCTCGCATACGGCGCCCGCCAGTCGCGCTCGTCGTGGAGCGTCACCTGCCCGCCCCGGGCATGCTCGAGGAAGCGTGCGAGCGTCTCGTCCCGGGAGAGGCGCGCGTCACCGTAGAGCTCCGTCGCCAGCACCTCGACCGCGGCGGCCGACGCGCACACGCCGACTTCGCAGTCAGCCTCAGTCAACGCCTGGAGCAGCCTGGCCGCATACGGCGCCCCCGAAGCACCCGTAATCCCCAGGAAGACATGCACACATGGAGCCTATATACGCGGCCAAACAAGCGGCTCACGGCGACACCCGCCGCGAAGTCCGGGCTTTGCCCGGGCGTAGCTCGAGCCGCGAGTGTGCGAATCCAAAGGGAAGGGGGCCCACGGGGGAAACCGGCCGTTTCCCCCGTGAATTACTTGCCGTTCTTCGACGCCTCGAGGAAGATCGCCAGCTGTCGCAGCGTCTGGTCGGGGAGCGCCTGGAACCTCGGCATCGGCGAGCCCGGAGTCTTGGACGAGGGCTCCTTCAGGTGGGCGATCTGCCAGTCGATGCCTCTCCCTTTCAGGCCTTCCCCGGACAGATCGGGCGCTCCGGAATAGCCGCCGCCCGTGCCGAGGTAGCTGTGGCAGTTCAGGCAACCGATCTTCGCGAACAGGACCGCACCGGGGATCGCCTCCGCCGGCAGCTTGTTGTGCTTGATCCAGCTCGGCACCTTCTTGATGTTCTCGCTGGCCAGCGACTCGGTGGCCGTCGCGCCCTTCCAGGTCAGCACGCCCATCGAGATCACGACCAGGATCGAAGCGACGATCGCCACGGGGCGGTGTGACAGCCGGCGCTCGGTGCGCCGGTCGAAGAACGGCAGAGCGAGCAGCAGGACGAGGCAGATCGTCGGAACGCCCACGGTGCCGAGGATCACCGAGTCCGGCCACTTGAAGATCCGCAGCAGGTAGAAGAGGAAGTAGAAGTACCAGTCGGGTCGCGGGACGAACGAGACCGTGCCCGGGTCGGCCTTGTCGTCGTACTCCTTGCCGAGCAGCCCGGCCGTCGTGCCGTGCGCCGTCTCGTGCCAGACGATCGCGAGCCCGATGATGATCATGATCACGACGAGGCTCATCACCGTGTCGTGGAACATCGCGCCCGGGAAGAACGGCTTCCCGCGCTTCTTGACGTCCTCCTTGTACCTGGCGAACAGCCGCCGGCGTTCTTCGAGCGAGCTCACCGGTCGTCTCCGTTCCCCTGGCGGTGCTCGGGCCGGACGAGCCCCTTGCGCGCGGGCTGGTCGGTCTCTTCCTCCTCGAGCCAGGGCGCGCCGGCCGCCTTCTTCGACCAGGGCGGCGAGGTGACGCCGAGGCGGATCACGAGATAGAGGTGGAGCCCGATCAGAGCCATGATCGCGCCCGGGAGGATGAGCATGTGGATCGAGTAGAACCTGGCCAGCGTGTCCGGGCCGATCTCGGCTCCTCCCTTCAGGATCGAGCCGAGGAAGGGCCCGACGATCGGCCCCGTCCCGTTCAGGTTGATGCCGACGACCGTCGCCCAGTACGCGGTCTGGTCCCACGGCAGCAGGTAGCCCGTGAAGCCCTCGAGCATCCCGAGCACGAGCAGCAGCACGCCGATGATCCAGTTCAGCTCGCGCGGGTACTTGTAGGCGCCGAACAGGAACACGCGCGCCATGTGGAAGAACATCAGGATGATGAACACGCTCGCGCCCCAGCGGTGCATGCCGCGGACGAGCCAGCCGAGTGTGATGTCGTTCGTGATGTGCTTGATCGACTCGTAGGCCGAGTTCGGGTCGGGCTTGTAGTACATCGCCAGGATCACGCCCGTCATCGCCTGGACGAGGAAGGCCGTCAGCGTCGCCGAGCCGAGCGTCTGGAACCAGTTGACGTCGCCCGGGATCTTCCGGAACAGGAAGTACTTGACCGCGCCGACGAGGCCCGAGCGCTCCTCGAGCCAGTCGATCGGGTAGAGCGCGACGGCTCCGAGCTGCTGCTTTTTCGACGGGGAGGGGACGGGGTCGCCATCAGGACGGAGGCTGGATCGGGTAGAAGATCTGCTCCCAGCCGTCGACGTGCTGGCCCGGCCCGGCCCGGTTGTACTTGTGGATCTGGGCGTCTGGCGCCGGAGCTTACGACGTAGGAGACGCTGTAGTTACGGCCGAGGATCAGGTGGCCGTGCACGATGGAGAACTCGAAGCGGTCGAGCGCGCGCGGCGGCGGCCCGGCTGTCCGGTTGCCCTCGTCGCTGTAGGCGCCGCCGTGGCAGGGACAGCTGTAGCCCGAGACGGCGAGCACCGGAGTCGTGGTGACTTCCTCGAGCCCGGTCGTCTTGAACGTCGTCTTCTTGGTCGTCCTGGAGGAGCCCGAGCGGCTGCACCGGGCAGCCGAGATGCACGCAGCGGTTCGAGAGGATCGTGAAGCTCGGCTCGTTCTTGAGGAGGCCGTTGTTACGGACGAAGACCGTGCGGCTCGAGACGGCGCCGTCGGCGGGGACGAGCAGGAAGGTGGTCACCAGCCATTGGGTTTGCGGGTACCGACTCGAGCGGACCGAGGTCGACCGGCTTCTTCGACTGCTTGAGGAACGGCGGGACGATCGCCAGCCAGATCGGCGGGACCGTGACGAACACGCCGATCAGAGCGCCGAGACCGAGCGTCACGCCCTTGAGGAAGCCCTGGCGCGACGTCGTCGGCGCCTCGGGGCGGCGCGCGGGCGGCGGCGGGCCGGGCTCGGAAGGCGGCGGCGGGGCGGCGGCCTTCTCCTCGGGATGACTGCCGAGGTCGCGCAGCCAGAGGAAACCGAAGATGAGGGTGATGGCGCCGCCGATCGCGACGATCCACCAGCTGATCACGAGCCCCACGAGCAGGCAGGCGACGCCGACCGCGACGCCGATCGGCCACACGCTCGGGCCGGGGACGTCAGGCTTCTTCTCGCCCTGCTCCGGATCCACCCTCGACACGCCCCTCTCTCGCTTTGCCGCGACGATTCAACCGTCGCCAACCGTGACTGTCAACGACGTAACACTTGACGCGACGGGGACTATGACGCATCGACCGTACGGCCGCCGGACGGTATGCCGTACTCGGCCCACCGCGCGTCGACGAGCGACCTGATCTCGTCGCTCATGGCGATCTCGTCCGGCCACTCGCGAGCGCCCTCCGCAGGCCCCTTGTGCGTGGCGTCGAAGCCGAGCTTGCCGCCGTAGCAGGGGATGGTCGGCGTGTGGTCGAGCTGGTCGAGCGGCCCCTCGGAGAGCAGCACGTCGCGCTTCGGATCGACGTTGGCGCAGACGCGGAAGAACACGTCTTCGTAGTCGTGGACGTCCACGTGCTCGTCGACGACGACCACCGCCTTCGTGAGGCTGAGCAGGCCGAGGCCCCAGACCGCGTGCATCACCTTCCGGGCGTGGCCGGGATAGGCCTTGCGGATCGAGACGATCACGCAGTTGTGGAAGGCACCGGCGACCGGAAGGTCGTAGTCGACGATCTCCGGAACAGACATGCGGATCGCGGGCAGGAAGATCCGCTCGGTCGCCCTGCCGAGCCATGCGTCCTCGGCCGGCGGCTTGCCGACGACGATCGACGGGTAGATCGCATCGCGGCGCATCGTCATCGCCGTCAGGTGGAAGATCGGGAACGGCTCGGCCGGCGAGTAGTAGCCCGTGTGGTCGCCGAACGGGCCCTCGATCCCCTCGTCGCCTGCCTCGACGTAACCCTCGAGCACGATCTCCGCGTTCGCCGGCACCTCGAGGTCGACCGTCTTCGCCTTGACCAGCTCGACCGGCTCGCCGCGCAGGAACCCGGCGAGCATGAACTCGTCGATGTGCTTCGGAAGCGGCGCGCTGGCCGAGTAGGCGGTCACCGGGTCGAGCCCGAGCGCGACCGCGACGTCGAGGCGGCCGTCGGTCGCCAGGTAGTCCATGCGCCCGTCCTTGTGAACCTGCCAGTGCATGAAGGTCGAGCGCCGGTCGATCTTCTGCATGCGGTACATGCCGACGTTGCGCGTGCCTGTGCGCGGATCCTTCGTGATCACCGCCGGGAGCGTGATGAACGGCGACGGGTCGCCCGGCCAGCAGCGCTGGATCGGGAGCAGGTCGAGGTCCACCTCGTCGCCCTCGAGGACGACCTCCTGGCACGGCCCCGACCGCACCGACTTCGGCATCGAGTCGGCGATCGACTTGAGCTTCGCGAGGCCCTTCACCTTCTCGACGAGGCCCTGCGGCGGCTGCATCTCGATGACCGCCTCGAGCCTCCCGGCGACGTCGTCGAGGCTCTTCGCGTCGAATGCGAGGCACATGCGCCGCTCGGTGCCGAACTGGTTGATCAGGAGCGGATGCGCCGAGCCCTTCGGGCGCTCGAAGAGCAGCGCCGGCCCTTCCGCCTTGACCGTCCGGTCGACGACCTCCGTGATCTCGAGGTCCGGATCGACCTCGGCCGAGACGCGGACGAGCTCGCCCTCGCGCTCGAGGAGCTTGATCCAGGCGCGGAGGTCGGCAGGAGGGGCCATGCCGGGCGTCAGTCTACGGCCGACGGGCATCGACACCGGCCGTTGCCGGCCGTCCGCCGGGCGTCTTCTGCAGTCGGCACGGCATGATCCATTCTGTGCGCACTTACGTCACCGGGGCGAGCGGGTTCATCGGCGGGCACGTCGTGCGCGAGCTGCGCTCCGCCGGGCACGAGGTCGGAGACGAGTGGATCGACCTGCTCGACCGCGAGCGGCTCCGGCGGGCGATCTCGGGCTGTGACGCGGTGTTCCACCTCGCAGCGCTTTACAGCTACGACGCGCCGGCCTCCGAGCACGAGCGCGTCAACGTCGAAGGAACACGAGTGGTCGTCGAGCTCTGCCGGGAGCTCGGCGTTCGGCGCCTCGTGCACACGTCGACCTGCGGAACCTGCGGGCCGGTGGCCGGCCGCCCCGCGACGGAGGAGGACGGGCCGCCCGACTGGGAGCTGGCCGTCCCGTACAAGCGGACGAAGCTCGAGGCCGAGCGCATCGTCCTCGCGGCCGCGCGTGAGGGGCTCGACGCGGTCGTCGTCAACCCGACGACGCCGGTCGGGGAGGGCGACCGCTTTCCGACGCCGACGGGCCGGATGATCGAGGGCGTCGCGACGGGCCGCTACCGCGGCTACGTCGACACCGGCGTCAACGTCGTGGACGTGCGGGACGTCGCGCGCGGGCACGTACTCGCGCTCGAGCGGGGCCGGAGCGGCGAGCGCTATCTGCTCGGCGGCGTCGATCTCACGCTGCAGGAGCTGTTCGGCGCCGTCGCGGACCTGGCCGGACGGCCGCGACCGCGCGTGCGCGTTCCGTACGCGGCCGCGCAGGCTCTCGCACGCGCCCGGGTGGCGAACACCGAGGAGGTCACGCTCGCGCGGCTGCCGATGTACTACTCGTGGGAGAAGGCCGCGCGCGAGCTCGGCTACAACCCGGGCCCCGTCGAGCCGGCGCTCGCGCGCGCGGTCCGAGACGCGCTCGACCGGGCCGGCCTGCTCCGCGGCGACTTCTGAACAGAGGAGGGGCCGCGGCGCCGGCCCCTCCTCTTCGAACGGCTCAGCCGCTCGAGATCGCCGGCGAGATCGGTCGTTCCACCCCCGGAACGTCCCGTATGCCCGGCACTCCGCTCACGATCATCCAAACTCCCGATCGCACGACAATCGCAACCCGGTCGCAGCGCCGGGCGACCTCGGGAAGCGCGAGGGGCCGCGCATAGGCGGCACCTCGCTGATTCGATCGATGGTGCTCGGCTACCAGATGCCGAGCCCGACGGCGAAGTTCGACAATCCACCTGGAAGCGCTGCATTGGTTGCCCCGGTCAGATGGACGGTGACCGTTGCGAACTCCCACACGTGGTGCAGATTGGGCGTGTAGCTGTACGTTCCGGTCGTCACCAGCGGATCGAAGTGCACCGTTCCGGTTCCGTACGATCCCCACCCGAGCACGAACCGCTCGAGGCTCACGTCAACCGGCAGCTGGCTCTGGCCGGTGAGGGTGAGTGCGAAATTCAGCGTCCCACCGTGGTGAACGTGGCCCGCGTCGGAGATGTGCACGACCGGCATCGGGTCGTTGTCGTTCACGACGCCGGAGCCGTCAGCCGTGCCGATGGTCGCATTCGTCGCCGAGCTCAGATGCAGGACCACGGTCTCCGGCCCCTCGTAGATGTCGTCGTCCTTCGTCTGGATCACGAACGACGTGCCCGCCGTGCTGTACGCCGGGATGGTCGGCGAGGCCGTGGAGTGGCCCGTGATGTCGTTCTCGTCGAAGTTCGCCGAGGTTCCGGCTCCCCTGGCGATGTTCACCGACACCGGCAGGTAACTCGGATTCGACAGCGTGATCGGGAAGGTCAACGCTGCACCCTCCGTGACCGTGCCCGCGTCGCCGATGCTCACCGTCGGAATCGGATCGTCGTCGAAGATCGTGAACGTGGCCGTGGGCTTCGCGATGACCACCCACGGGTCGTCGGACCAGATGTGCACCGTGACGGTCCGATTCGGCTCGTAGATGTTGTCGTCGAAGCTGGTCAGCGAGCAATTCGTGACCAGCCCGTTCCAGTCGATCGTCGCGGTGCCGCTCTGCTCCGCGTAGTCGAGCCCCGCGGTGGCGGTACCGTCGGTCGTGTACCAGTAGATGTGACTCTGGGTGGCAGCCGGGACGGAACCCCGGGCCGTGATCTGCATCGTCCCGTCGACACCCTCGGTGGCCGACCCGTTCCAGATCGAGACCTGGAGCAGGGTGTAGCTCGGCGGAGGCGGAGGCGGCCCAATCGCCCCGGACGCCCCTCC
Source organism: uncultured Actinomycetes bacterium (assembly GCA_963742925.1). Classification (GTDB taxonomy): domain Bacteria; phylum Actinomycetota; class Thermoleophilia; order Gaiellales; family Gaiellaceae; genus PALSA-612. The sequence goes on from CAVUNV010000004.1 coordinate 132,367, forward strand.
GATGCCGACTGCGAAGATCGCCGCAACCGCAGCCGCGAGCGCGGCCCCGATCAGCGCACTGCGTTTCATCACTGCCTCGCTTCCTTTGCCCCCTGCAGTTGCACGCACCCTCTCTGGCCTCACCCCGCGCCGGGGGCACGCCGAAGGACGGCCAGACCCTGTTACGCACATACGGCCGCGATGCTCGCCTGCGGCGATCGCAATTCGATCGCAATCCGGTCGCACGGCCGAGCGACGAGAGGAGAGCGCGCCGCTACTTGTTGCGCGAGGTCATGCGCCCGGCCAGCTCGCCGATGACGATCACGCCGATGATGATCAGCCCGACGATCAGCATGCCGATCACGACGTCGCGGCCTTCGGTCTGGATGTCTGCGAGCGCGAGCGCGAGCATCAGAGCGGGACTCTAACCGACGCGCATCCGGTGCGCTGTGAGCGCGCGGTCGACCGCATCCTCACCGGCGGCGCCGTAGGCGAGCGCGAGCAGCGGACCCGGGTCGCCGCCGATCCGGAGGGCGTCGCGAGCCGCGTCGAGCCGCCCCTCGCCGAGCAGTGCGGCGCTGGCCGCCCACGCCGGCCCGTCCGCGTCGATCCCGCCCGCGCGGAGCTGCGCGCAGAGCGAGATCAGCTCGGCGAGGTCGGAGACGGCGCCGACCTCGTGGAACGAGGCGATGCGAACGAGACCGTGCGCGTACAGGTAGTCGCCGAGCAGAAGCGCGTTGTGGTGGTCGGAGGCCGTGAACAGCCGCGGCGTTCCGTAGTGGAGCAGGTAGCCCTCGTAGATCGTCTCCAGCCCCAGTGCGAAACGCTCCTCGCCGAGCGACGAGAAGACGGGCTCGAGCGGCCGCTCCTCCGGCGGCAGCAGCGCCTGCGCCCAGAGCGGGCTCTCGAGCGACGCCTCCTCGGCGATCGTGTCCCAGAGGGTCGTCATGCCGAGAGGAGCTCGCCGACGGCTGCCACGGTGCGGTCGATCTCATCGTCGCCGTGCGCGAGCGAGACGAACATCGCCTCGAACTGCGACGGCGCCACGTAGATCCCACGGCCGAGCAGGTGCCGGAAGAGGTCGCCGTACCCGTCGGTGTCGCAGCGCTCGGCGTCGTCGAACCGGCGCACAGGCGCCTCCGACATGAACAGCGTCAGCATCGCGCCGACGCGCTGGACGCGGCCGAGCCCACCGAGCGACTGGGCCAGCCCGTCCTCGAGTCGCGCGCCGCGACGCTCGAGCCCCTCGTACACCGCGGGGTCGCGCAGCCGCCGGAGCACGGAGAGCCCGGCGGCCGTCGCCAGCGGGTTCCCGGACAGCGTGCCGGCCTGGTAGACGTCGCCGACCGGCGCCAGGCGCTCCATCAGCTCGGCACGGCCGCCGAAGGCCGCGAGCGGGAGGCCTCCGCCGACGATCTTGCCGAGGATCGTCAGGTCCGGCAGCACGCCGTAGAGCTCCTGCGCGCCGCCGCGGCCGACGCGGAACCCGGTGATCACCTCGTCGAAGACGAGCAGGGCGCCGGACGCGTCGCAGAGCGCGCGCAGCGCCTCGAGAAAGCCTGGCTCGGGTGGGACGACGCCCATGTTCCCGGCGATGGGCTCGACGAGGATGCAGGCGAGGCCCTCGCCGTACCGGGCGACGGCGGCGGCGGTCGCGTCGGCGTCGTTGTAGGGACAGACGATCGTGTCGGCGGCGACTGCCGGAGGAACGCCCGGAGTCGACGGGATGCCGAGCGTTGCGACGCCCGAGCCCGCGCTCGCGAGCAACGAGTCGACGTGGCCGTGGTAGCAGCCGGCGAACTTCAGGATCCGGTCGCGCCGCGTCGCCGCCCGGGCGAGCCGGATCGTCGACATCGCCGCCTCGGTGCCGGACGAGACGAGCCGCACCATCTCGACGGACGGAACGGCGGCAACGATCTCGGCCGCAAGATCGACCTCGGCCTCGGTGGGAGCGCCGAACGAGGTGCCGTCGGCGGCCGCCCGCGTCACCGCTTCGACCGTCTCGGGGTCGGCGTGGCCGAAGAGCAGCGGCCCCCAGGACATGACCCAGTCGACGTAGCGGTTGCCCTCGACGTCCTCGAGATACGCGCCCTCGCCGCGGCGCGCGAACACCGGCTCGTCGAGGCCGACGGCCCGCATCGCCCGCACCGGCGAGTTGACGCCGCCCGGGATCAGCGCTGTCGCGCGGCGCCACAGATCGGAGCCAGCCGACCGACCGGCAGCCGAGGTCAGAGCCAGGACGCGAGCTCCCCGGCCCAGTACGTGATCACGATGTCGGCTCCGGCGCGCTTGATCGCGGTCAGCGACTCGAGCGCCGCCTGCCGCTCGTCGAGCCAGCCCCGCGCCGCCGCCGCCTTGACCATGGCGTACTCACCGGAGACGCTGTAGGCGGCGACTGGCACGTCGAAGCGCTCGCGCACGGCGCGAATCACGTCGAGGTAGGGAAGCGCCGGCTTGACCATGATCACGTCGGCCCCCTCGGCGAGGTCGAGCTCGCACTCGCGCAGCGCTTCCCGCACGTTGGCGGGATCCATCTGGTAGCCGCGCCGGTCGCCGAAGGCCGGCGCCGAGTCGGCCGCGTCCCGGAACGGGCCGTAGAAAGCGGATGCGTACTTGGCCGAGTAGGCCACGATCGGTGTCTGCTGGAAGCCGGACTCGTCGAGCGCGTGGCGGATCGCGCCCACGCGGCCGTCCATCATGTCGCTCGGACAGACGGCGTCCGCGCCGGCGTCCGCATGACTGACTGCCGTGCGCGCGAGCAGCTCGAGCGTCGCGTCGTTGTCGACCTCGCCGCCGGCCAGCACGCCGCAGTGACCGTGCGTCCGTGTACTCGCAGAGACAGACGTCGGTGAGCAGCAGCAGCTCCGGGAACCGCTCGCGGAGCGCGCGCAGCGCCTGCTGGACGATGCCGTCGTCGGCCCAGGCACCGGAGCCCTCGTCGTCCTTGGCCCCGGGGATGCCGAACAGGATCACGCCCGGGACGCCGGCGGCGGCGAGGATGTCAACCTCGCGCACGAGCGCCTCGACCGTGTGTCGGCTCATCGCGGGAAGCGCCTCGTTCGGCAGCGCCTCCGTCGCGACGAAGTACGGCATCACGACGTCCGCGAGGTCGAGGCGCGTCTCGCCGACGAGCGCGCGCAGCGCACCGGTGCGGCGCAGGCGCCGGAGACGGGTGGCGGGAAAGGCGCTCATCCTCGAAGAGTACGCGGCGCCGCGAGGATCAGAGCACTTGCGTCGGCTCGTCCGGCGGGATCGGCTCGCCGGGAGCGGTACCGGCGTCGGCGGGCTCCGGGGTCGGAGCGGGCGCGACGACCGCAGCCGACGACGCCCCGGGCGTAACCGGTTCGATCTCCACCTCGACCGGTACGAGCCCGGCTGCGCCCGCAGGCCACGGTTCCAGCGCCACGCGTTCGGCGAAGAACTCCCACGCCGCCCGGCCGGCGGCGAGGAACGGCAGCGCGACGAGCACGCCGACGAACCCGTAGATCGCCCCGCCGGCGAGCAGCCCGAAGATGATCAGGAGCGGATGGAGCCGCAGGGCGCCCCCCATCACGTTCGGCACGACGACGTGCCCCTCGATCTGATGGATGAACAGGAACAGGGCCACCACCCAGACGGCCGAGAGCGGGTGCACGACGAGCGCGTACACCACCGGCGGCACCGCGCCGAGGATCGGGCCGAGATACGGGATCAGCTCGGTGATCGCCGCGAACGCGCCGAAGAGCAGCGCGTAGTGGTTCGCGCCCGGCACGAGGCCGGTCACCCCGAACACCCACATGCCGACACCGGCGCTCGTGCCGATGATCAGCGAGACGATCAGCTGTCCTTTCACGTACCCGACGACGGCCTGGCTCATCCGGGGAACGAGCGGCGTCGACCCGGATCGGGGTGGGAATCGCCCGTCGATCGAGCGCGTGATCTTCGGCATTCCTAAGAGCATGTAGATCGAGATCACGAGGATCAGGACGAGGTCGAAGACGAGCCGTCCCACCGAGATCGCCGCGCCTTCGAGGAACGTGACGATCTTGTGCGTGTACTTGCCGACGTCCTTCTTGCGAATGCTGTTCACGAGGTCGTGGCCGCGCTTCTGGATATGGATCCCGCTCAGGCTGTGGGTGTCCAGCCAGTGCTGCAGCCGGTCGACGTCCCGGTCGGCGTCGGTCTGGTGAGCGGGCGCGTGCACCTTCGTGAAGTAGTCGTCGAAGCGGTTCGCCGCACGCTTCGACTGCGTGACCACGATCGTCCCGGCGAGGGCCAGGGCCGCGATGACGACGAGCACGACGACGATGTAGACGACCGCGACCGCGAATCCGCGGGGCAGTCGAGCGACGTGGAACGCCCTCACGATCGGATCGAAGAACAGCGCGATCAGCATCGCGATGATGAACAGGAAGATGACGTGCTTGACCGCGCCCGCGACCACCCAGACGAAGAGCAGGAGCAGCGGCAGGCCGACGAGCTGGATCCAGCGCGGGATCAGGATCTTGGGCCCGTCGGGCATGCGCGACCATCGTAACGTGGCCCCCGTACGCCGCCAGACCCCGGCACCCGGCGCCGCCGCCTCGTCTGGAACTCCACCGTCCACTGCGCTACCGTGCTCAAGGTGCCCTCTCACCGCGCCACCCGGCGTCCCGTGCGTGCACGCCGGCGCCGGGCGAAGCTCTCGAGACGCGGCGGGCGCCTCGCAGTGCTGGGGCTCGTCGGCCTGGCGATCTTCGTCGTCCTGCTCGTCGCCGCGTTCAACTCTTCCGCCCCCGCGTTCCAGGACTCGCTCCCGAAGGGAAGCACGGCGAACCCGAACGGCCCGCCGATCGCGCAGATCGTGGCCACCGACGGCTCGCTCCACATCCAGCTGCCGATCTCTCAGAGCGCGGTGACCGCGCTCGGCTACCACGGCACCGACGGGAGCTCGATGCCGCTGCAGCCGGTCGGCCGCCAGGCGAACGAGGGGATCCTGACGCGGATGGCACACTGGCTGTTCGGAGGCGGCGGCCAGGGGCCGACCTACTACGAGCTCGGGGGCGGGAAGGGGCCCGGCACCGCGGCACTGGACGTCGGCGCGGTCGCCGGGACCGACGTCTACTCGCCGGTCGACGGCACGGTCGTCTCGATCGGGCCCTTCGTGCTGAACGGGAAGAATTACGGAAACACGCTCGAGATCCAGCCCTCGCAGGAAGCCTCGGCCGTCGTCGTCGTCACCCGGCTGCGTGCCGACCCGTCGCTGACCGTCGGTCAGCCGGTCACGGCGGGCACCTCCAAGATCGGCGTCCTGATCGACCTCTCGTCGGTCGAGAAGCAGACGCTGGCGAGCGTGACCCACGACGCCGGGAACCACGTGACGATCGAGGTCGACCCCGCGCCCACCCTGCCCGTTCGCTAGACGGGCGGGCCGCTTCCGTGAAGATCCTCTTCGTCGCCGACGTGTTCGGGCCCGCCGGGTCGCGTGCCGTTCAGGAGCGGCTGCCGGGCCTGCGCGAGGAGCTGGCGATCGACTTCTGCATCGTGAACGGCGAGAACGCGGCCGACGGGCGCGGGATCACACCGAAGCTCGCCGACCGGCTGCTGGCGGCCGGGGCCGACGTGGTCACGCTCGGCAACCACACCTGGGCGCGCAGTGAGATCTGGCCCTACCTGGACGCGTCGGAGCGGGTCATCCGCCCCGCGAACCTCGGCGCGGGCCGTCCGGGACGCGGGCTGGCGGTCGCAGCCGCAGCCGACGGGACACCGGTGGCGGTGCTGAACCTCATGGGCTGGCTCTTTCTGGACGTGCCCGTCACGCCGTTCGAGGTGCTGGACGAGGTCGTCGACGAGGCGAGGCAGCGGGCAGCGGTCGTCGTCGTCGACTTCCACGCGGAGGCGACGAGCGAGAAGATCGCCGTGGCCCGGATCCTCGACGGCCGTGTCACAGCGGTGCTCGGGACGCACACGCACGTCCAGACGAACGACGCGCGGGTGCTCCCCGGCGGCACGGCCGCGATCACCGACGCGGGCATGACCGGGCCGCACGATTCGGTGATCGGCGTGCAGGCCGACCTCGCGATCCGCCGCATGCGCACGGGCATGCCGGTCCGCTTCCAGCCCGCGACCGGCGACGTGCGGATCGAGGGCGCGCTCGTCGAGTGCGGCGCGGACGGCCGGGCGACGAGCTGCAGCGCCGTCCGCGTGTCAGTTCCGTGACGCTTCTGCGCGACTCACGTTTCAGGGACTGTCCCCTCGCCGAGGCACCACGGTGCCTCGGCCTAGGTGACGTTGTCGCGGGAAACACCCTGGCCCGCGGCAACTCTCCCCCGGACGCGGCCGGCTAGGACACGGCTCGGCCAGACGAGCAGGACGAGCAGGGCGACCAGGCCGAGGTCGCGGACGAGGACGAGCCAGGACGCGAGCGCGTCGAAGTGCAGCGCGAGCCGCCAGTAGCGGTACGGGAACCAGAGCTGCGTCAGCACGAGGCAGACGGCGAGCGCGGACCCCGCGGCGAGGCCGCGGCGGCCCCGGACGAGCGCGACCAGCGGAACGAGCCAGATCAGGAACTGGGGCGACAGCACCTTCCCGAACACGATGAAGGCGCAGACCGCTGCCGCGCAGGCCCGGAACAGCCGGCCGTGGTCGGCCGGCCCGCGCGCGAACCAGACCCAGACCGCCGCGACGGCGGCGACCTCGACTACGGCCTGCACGATCGCGAGCGCGTCCGGCAGGCGGCCGGCGAGATTCTGTGACCCGTGGCTCGAGACCATGGTGAGGTGCAAACCGGCGAGCTGGTGGAGCGCGAGCAGGAGGCCTGAGCCGAGCGTCTCGATCTGCAGTGGCCGCGACGTCTGCCGCAGGCTGCTCGCCCACACGCCGTGCGGGCTGAGCGCGACGAACGGCAGCACGCAGACGGCGACGACCGCCGCCGCGACGCCGAGCGAGACGAGTGCGCGCCGCCGCCCGTGGCGTTTCCACACGTACGCGACGAAGATCGGGAGCAGCGCGAGCGGATAGACCTTGGCGGCGATCCCGAGGCCGAGCGCGCCGAGCGCGAGCCGATCGCGGCCGCTCACGAGCGCAGCGACGGCCGCCGCGACGAGCGCCGCCGGCCAGAGATCGAAGCGGGTCAGCACGACGGAGCCGAGCGCCAGCGGAGCGAGGGCCGCGAGCGCGCACCCGCCCGTCAGCCTCGCCGGCCCGGCGCGGTCACGTACGAGCGTGACCGCGACGAGGGCGACCGTCGCGGCGCCGCAGATCGCCATCAGCAGGCCGAAGATGCGGTCGTAGGAGCTCCGCGAGGCGCCCGTGGAGACGATCAGCGAGGGCAGCACGAAGGTGGGCAGCGCGGCCGGCGGGTACTCGACGGTGAAGTCGTCGTACGGCACGTGCCCGTCGACGATCGCGTCGCCGTAGCGCTGGTAGACCGGCGTGTCGATGATGTGGTTGTGCGCATAGAAGCCGTGGTGGACGACCGACCAGGCAGCCGCGAAGACCGCGGCGGCCACGATCGCAACCAGGGCCGCGCGGCCCCGGTCAGCCCGCGGTGACCAGCTCGCCGGACGGGCGTCCACAGGGCTCCGTTGCCTCCGTCGGCGCGGGCGCAGCGGCCGGTGAGAGGACGGCGAAGACGACGAACGGGAAGAACCAGACGAGGTACGCGTAGAACCAGTGCGTGAGCACGAGCTCGAAGCCCATCAGCAGCGCCGCGGTGAAAGCGGCGAGCTGAAGCGGGGACTTGCGCCTCGGCACGAACGCGACCAGCAGGGAACCTAGGACGAGGATGCCCTGCAGCACGTACTGGAGCAGGTGGAGATCGGGCAGGCCGGCGTGGTACTGCCGCCAGTCCCAGAGCGAGAACGGCGAGGCGCGGGAGATCTGGTGCGGGATCGTCCGGTCGTAGAAGACGCGGGCGGCGTGCAGCGGATTCGGGTCGAGCAGCAGGATCGAGAAGACGGCAATCGTTGCCACGGCGAACCCGGCAGCGTAGGCGAGGATGTTCCGTGGACGACGGGCGTCCGGGTAGGTCGCCCACAGGGGTACGAGCAGGAGCGGCGCGAACTTCGTCCAGCTTGCGAGAGCGCTGAACACGCCCCGCGCCGGCGCCGAGGTCGAGAGCCAGAAGCCGAAGATCAGCAGTACCGGCTGGATCGCGTCGTTCGTGTTCGAGCTCGACACGTATTGCGTGAACGGGTACGCCGCCCAGGCGAACGCGAGCGTGGCAGCGAGCCGCCGGCCGCCGAAGCGGAACCCGACGAGCGCCAGCCCGATCATGGCGAGCACGTCGAACAGGATCGACGTGAAGCGCGCCGCGTCCAGGTCGTCGCCCTTCCCTTTCCACCCGATCGCCGCGTAACCGGGCAGGTAGGCCTCGTAGGCGACCGGACCGTACGTGTCGCCGTTCGCGTCGGCCGACTCGCAGCGCCCGTTCGCCTGGATCCGATACGTCTGCCGCCCGTCGCGGTCGGCCGGTGCACACGGCTTGCCGGTTTCGACGGGAAAGTGCCCCCAGGGCGACTGGCCGCTCGAGATCCGCTGCGCGCCGATCACGCCCGAATAGCCCACGTCGATCACGTTCGAGTCGCTCAGGTTGAGCCCGATCCGGAATCCGCCCGCGAACACGGTCGCTGCGGCGAGCACCCACACCGGCCAGACCGGTATCGACGCGGTCGCCGCCCGGCCGCGGATACCGATCACGAGGCTGCGGACGATCAGGTAGACGAGCCCGGGGTAGATCAGCGGGACGCTCGTGAAGATCCTCCCCTTGTTGAAGAACCACAGCGAGACGGAGAACGAGAGCAGCGCGAGCAGGTCGAGGTTGCGCAGCGACAGGGGCCGGCGTAGATCCGCGAGCCCGACCAGGAACACGGCGCAGAAGGCGAGCCAGATCGGCAGCGAGTTGATCTCTTTCCCGCCGAAGGCCCCCGGCTGGCCGCGGGCCATCGTCCATGCCACCTGCGGCCCGGTCCAGGCCTCCGTCACGACCCCGGTCAGGTCGTCGACACGGCCGGTCGCGATCTCGCCAGCGGGCCCTGACCAGACGTGCACCGTCCAGTCGGCGTAGCGCCACTGGAACTCCGCCTGCGTGACGAGGCTCGCCTTCGGATAGCGACCGACCCAGTCGTGCACCTTTCCGTGGGCAAGGAACCGCGCGACGACGTTGCTCTCGCTGCGATGCGGCTTGGCACGGTGACTCGCCTTCAGCCCACCCAGCGGCGAGATCGGATTCGTCCCGGGTCCCGCAGCCGACCCGGCGGACGGAATGAGCAAGGAAGCGCCGATGACGACGGCGACAAGCCGGGCCAGGCGCATGGCGAGAGCGTAACCGGCGCCGGATTCGCTCACAGGCACACGCCTCCACTCGCCGCGGAGTCCGGGCTTGGCCCGGGCGGAGCTCAGACCGCGCGAGAGACGACCCCAAGGGGAAGGGGGCCCACGGGGGAAACCGGCCGTTTCCCCCGTGAAGGCGCGTTCAGCGCCTGAATGACCAGAGCTTGTTGCCGATGAAGTTGAGCGGCATCACGAGGACGACGGCGATCGCCTGCGCGGGGATCTTGCCGACGCCGGCGGTGACCAGCAGGTGCAGGATGCCGAGGTTCGCTCCGAGCGCGACGAGCGACACGACGAAGAAGCGCAGGCCCTGGTAGTAGACGTCGCCGCGCTGGCGGCGGAACGTCCAGTGGCGGTTCCAGTAGTAGTTGCTGCTGGCGGCGACGACGAACGAGCAGGCGCCCGCGGCCAGGTAGTGCAGCCCGGCAACCTGCAGCAGGAAGCTGTAGACGGCCAGATTGACGAGGTAGCCCGAGGCGCCGACGAGCGAGAACTTGCCGAGCTGCACCCAGTTGCCGGGGTGAAGGAGTGCGCGGACGGCGCGGGTCGCCATGATGCCGCCCGACGCGGCCGCGGAAGCTCGCGCCATGGGCGAGAGGGTACCCGTGCGCCCGGAGCGAGCTTCCGCCCAACCCTGCGAAAACCGGCCGATCCGCTGCGGCGTATTTCGGCGCGAGAGAGACAACCCGGTCAAAGGAGGAACCACGTGCGTCTGCGTCTGATCTCGCTTCTCGCCGTGATCGCCGTCGCAGTGCCCGCCGTCGCACTCGCCTCGCACGCGAAACAGCTCGAGTTCGAGGCGTACCTGCTCGGCAAGTCGGAGACACCGAAGGGTGCACCCGCCGGCAAGGGCACCGCCAAGATCACGGTCACCGGCACCAAGGTCTGCTGGAAGTTCACCGGCGTCAAGGGCATCGACAAGGTCACGGCCTCGCACATTCACATCGGCAAGGCCGGAACGTCCGGGAACGTCGTCGTGGCGTTCTTCGCCGGGCCGCTCAAGCCGACGGGCTGCGTTCCTTCGACGGCGGCGACCGTCAAGGCGATCGCGAAGAACCCGGCCGGCTTCTACGTCAACATCCACACGCTGAAGTACCCGGCCGGCGCCATCCGCGGCCAGCTCCACGCGGGCGACTAACGGACGCCCTCGAACCCTCCCCGAGACCCCGGCCGCTCGCCGCGCCGGGGTCTCAGCCCTGCTCGAGCCGCTCGATCACGGCCAGGCCGAACTGGGCCGCGCGGGCGCCGTCGACGACGCGGTGGTCGAAGGTGATCGCGATCATCCCGATCGGACGGGAGACGACCTCTCCGTCGCGGACGACGGGCCGGGCGGCAATCCGGCCGACGCTCAGGATCGCCACCTCGGGGTGATTGACGATCGGCGTCTGCAGGAGACCGCCGAGCTTGCCCGCACTCGTGACCGTGAACGTCGAGCCACGCAGCTCCTCGGGCAAGAGCTTCCCCTCCCTGGCCGCCTCGGCCAGGCGACGGACGTCCGCGTCGAGCTCCTCGACCGGCCTGGTATCGCAGCCGCGGACGACGGGGACGACGAGGCCCTGCTCGGTCTGGACCGCGACGCCGAGGTCGTAACGGTCGAGCTCGACGATCTCGCCTCCCTCCAGGCGCGCGTTCAGCTCCGGATACTCCTGCAGGCTCGCCGCACACGCCTTCAGCGTCGTCGCGACCAGCCGGTCGAGCTCGACGCGGCCGAAGTCGCACTCCTCGACCCATGTGACGGCCGGCACCTCGCGATGTGCGCGGGCCATGTGCTCGGCGATCACGCGCCGCGTCCCGCGCAGCGGTATGCGTCTGCCTTCGGTGACACTTCCGTGCGCCTTCCGTTCCAGGGACTGTCCCCGGGACGCGGCCGGGACCGACGTGGCTGCCTGGCGCACGTCCTCCTCGGTCACGCGGCCCTGGGGGCCGGTGCCCGCGATGCTCGCCAGGTCGACCCCGAGCTCGCTCGCGATCCGGCGGACGAGCGGAGTCGCTCGCACCGGGGCGCCCTTCGGCCGCGGCGGGGCCGGCGGTGCCTCGGCGAGCCCGAGCTTCTTGACCTCCGGGGCGGCACTCACTGCCGAGCCGTCGTCGTCACCGATCACGACGAGCACCGTCCCCACGGCGACGACCTCGCCCTCGGCGACCAGGATGCGCGCCACCTTGCCCGACGCGGGCGAGGGGATCTCGACCGTCGCCTTGTCGGTCTGCACCTCGACCAGCGGATCGTCCTCGGCGATCTCCTGGCCCTCCTCGACGAGCCAGCGCGCCACCTCGCCCTCCGTGAGGCCCTCGCCGAGATCGGGAAGCCGGAACTCGTACATGGTCAGCGCATTGTCGTGAACCGGATCGCGTCGTGCCGGAGCATGGCGTGGACGCCGCGCACGCCGTTCACGAGCTGCGTCACGCGCAGGTCGACGACGGCGCTGGCCAGTGCGAGCGCGTCGCGTCGCTCGAGTGCGTACTCGCGGCCCATCAGCTCCAGCATCGCTTCGAGCGCGAGCGCGGCAGCCTCGTCGAGGTCCTCGTCGAAGCCGAAGGCGAGCCAGGCGTCAGGCGTCCGGGCGATCGGGCTCGTCAGCACCGGGCCGTCGTGCAGCTCGAGCGTCAGCACGGCACGCTCGGCCGGGCACTCGATCGCGAGCTGCGAGACCTCACCGTCGCCCTGCCGCGCATGGCAGTCGCCGGCCGAGAACAGCGCACCGTCGACCGGCACGGGCAGGAAGAGCGTCGTCCCGGCCACGAGCTCGGCGCAGTCGATGTTGCCGCCCCAGATCCGCGGCGGCGCCGTCGGGTGGCGGCCCGGCTCGGGCGGGGGCATTCCGAGCACACCCAGGAACGGCCGGAGGTCGAGCTCGCGACCGTCCTGGTCGCGGCCGGTCCCCGCGTCGGCGTCGAGCTCGTAGACGAGCAGCCGCCCCTCGCCGTCGGAGAGCCCGAGCCGGTCGTTCAGAGGCGTCGGAAGGCCGCCGCCGACGGTGTAGCCGTAGTCGCCGACGCGCACGAGCTCGATCCGGACGGCGAGGGTCTGACCGGCGCGCGCACCGCGAACCTCGACCGGCCCGATCAGCGCGTGACCCTCGTCGAGCTCGGCATCCCGCGGCTCGAACCTCCGCCTCCCGCCGGGCTTCGGCGGCTCGAGCCCCCAGCCCGCGTCGAGCGTCGAGAAGGCGATCGAATCGCCGGGCTCGATGGTGAGAACGGGCTCCAGCTCGCGCGAGAAATGGCCGTGGAGCGTGCGGCGCTCGAGCGGGATCTCGTGCAGCGCCACGAGCTAGAACGCCAGCAGCCGCCGGACGGCGTCGGCGACGCGTGCGACCGACGGCATGTACGCGTCCTCGAGCTTCCAGTAGGGATACGGCACGTCGTAGCCCGTGACCCGGATCACCGGGCCGCGCAGGTCGAGGATCGCCTTCTCGGCCAGGACGGCCGCGATCTCGGCCGCGTAGCCGCAGGTCCGCGGAGCCTCCTGGACGACGACGACACGGCCGGTCTTCGCCGCCGAGGCGAGCAGCGCCCCCTCGTCGAGCGGCTTCAGCGTCCGCAGGTCGAGCACTTCGATGCTCGCCTCGCCCGCCAGAGCGGACGCCGCCTGCTCGGCCAGCGGCACCATCGCGCCGTAGGCGACGAGTGTGACGTCGGAGCCCTCGCGGGCGACGCGGGCCCGGCCGAGCGGCACGACGTACTCGCCGTCGGGAACGGAGCCGCGCATCGTCCGGTAGTGGAGCTTGGGCTCGAACAGAACGACCGGGTCGGGATCGCGGATAGCCGCAGCCAGCAGCCCCTTGGCATCCGCGGGCGTGGACGGGATCGCCACCTTCACGCCCGGCGTGTGCACGTAGAACGCCTCGGGCGAGTCGTCGTGCAGCTCCGGCGCGCGCACGCCGCCGCCGTAGGGCATCCGGACGGTGATCGGGAACTCCAGCTTGCCGCCCGACCGCCAGCGGTAGCGGCCGACGTGGTTGATCAGCTGGTCGAGGCACGGGTAGCTGAACGCGTCGTACTGCATCTCGCAGACGGGCCGCCAGCCGGCCATGCAGAGGCCGACCGCAGTGCCGAGGATGCCGGCCTCGGCGAGCGGCGTGTCGACGCAGCGGTCCTCCCCGAACGTCTCGCGGAGGCCGGCCGTGGCCCGGAAGACACCGCCCACCCGCCCGACGTCCTCCCCCATCACGAGCACGTTCGGATCGCGCGCCAGCTCGTGGTGGAGGCAGTCGTTGATCGCCTCGACCAGGGTGAGCTCACTGGTCGGCAAGAATCCTCCGAAGCTCGCTGAGGTCGTGGTCGAAGGAGAGCGGCGGCGCCGCATACGCGTGCGAGAACAGCAGCTCCGGATCGGGATCCGGCTCCGCTTCGGCCTTCGTGATCGCCTCGCGCATCAGCTGGGTCGCCTCGTCCCTGATCCGCTCTGCCAGCTCGTCGGGGAGCAGCCCGCGCCGTCGCAGGTACCCCTCGAACCGCCCGACGCACTCGCGCCGACGCTGCTCCTCGACCCGCTCCGGGTCGATGTAGAGCCGCGGGTCGTCGGCGGTGGCGTGCGGCGCGGAGCGGTACGTGACCGCCTCGATGAAGGTCGGCCCGCCGCCGGCCCGGGCGCGCTCCACCGCCTCCCGGGTCGCCTCGTAGACGGCTAACACGTCCGCGCCGTCGACCCTCGTCGCCGGCATGCCGTAGCCGACCGCCTTGTCGGCCAGCGTCTCGGCCGCGGTCTGCAGCTCGAGCGGCGTCGAGATCGCCCACTGGTTGTTGTTGCAGAACAGCACGAGCGGCGCCTTCATCACGCCGGCGAAGTTGGCCCCCTCGTGGAACGAGCCCTCGGAGGTGGCACCGTCGCCGAAGAACGCGATCGCGCACGCCGGCTCGCCGCGCAGCTTCTTCCCCCAGGCGAGCCCGGCCGCATGGGGAACGTGCGTGCCGATCGGGACGCAGATCGAGGCGACGTTGTAGTCGGCCGGATTCCACCAGCCCGCCGGATGGCCGCGCCACCAGGACAGGATCGTGTCGGCCGGCATGCCGCGCAGCAGGCCGATCGCGGACTCGCGGTAGCTCGGGAAGATCCAGTCGTCGTCGGCGAGCGCGTAGACGGCCCCGACCTGCATCGCCTCGTGGTTCCAGAAGATCGCGTAGGTGCCGATCCGGCCCTGGCGGTGGTAGATGACCGACCGCTCGTCGTAGGTGCGCATCAGGACGAGCTGGCGGTAGAGCTCGACGAGGTCCGCGTCGTCGAGACCCTCGACCTCCCCGTCCGGAGCAGCATCGCCGTCGCCGATCACGCGGCGGAGATCGCGCTCGACCGGAAGCACCCGACTCACGGCCCCGAGTCTATGGGCCGCCCGCTAGACCAGCACCGAGACCGCGTCTCGCTCGCACTCGAACACCACTTCGCCGACGTCCCCGAGATCCTCACCGTCCGCCTGCAGCGGGCAGGGATGATCGCAGACGACCTCGATGCGGTCGACGTCGTGGCCCGACACCACGCCGGGAAGGCCCGTCAGCCCGCGACCCCGAGGCTGCCCGGAGAAAGCCGCGGGCGATCCGGAACGCGGCGGGGCTCGAGAGCACGGCGTAGTCGAGCCCCAGCTCGAAGCTCGCATCGGGACAGAAGCGGAGCGCGACCGCTCCCACGTACGTGAAGACCGGCTCGTTGCAGACGGCGATCATGGCGCCCCGCCCCACGCCCTTCACCTCGAGGACGTCCGGCAGCCGCCAGCCGCTCGCGGCGACGAGGCCGACGATCGTACGGGCGAACGCGAGATCGCCCGGCCGCTGCCCGTCTGCGCGCCGGCCCATCTCGTCCACTCGTCGCACCGACTGGGAGTCGAGCCCGATCCCCGCCGAGAACGCGAAGCGGCGCCCGTTCACGCGACCGAGCGAGATCCGGCGCGGCCGGGCCTTGGTCAAACGGCGCGCGGCGGCGACGGCGTCTTCGGGCAGCCCGAGCGAGCGCGGCAGGACGTTCGTCCCGCCGCCCGGGACGAAGCCGAGCGGCTGCCGGCCGTCGACGCCGTTCAGCACCTCGTTGAAGACGCCGTCTCCGCCGAACGCGAAGATGGCCTCTCCCTCGGCCTCGCGCGCCAGCTCGACGGCGTGGCCGCGGCGCTCGGTCAGGACGGTCGCCAGCTCGTATGCGCCGCCGAGCTCCCGTTCGACAGCGCGGACGCGCTCCTCGTTGACCGAGCTCGCGTAGGGATTGACGATCAGCGTCGCACGCATGAGCCAACCGTATTCTCGCGCCGCGGCGACGTGCGGCAGGGGGAGCATCCGACGCGGAGCCGACCATTGCACCGAGGCGGACTGCTTGCGAAGGACGATTGCGAACCTCGCTCGGGTCGGCACGGCAGTCGCCGTCGCCGGACTGATCGTCGGAACCGCGCCGGCGCTCGGCGCCGGCGCTGCCAAGCACAAGCCGCGGCCGCTCGAGGTGATGAAGGGCCCCGATAGCGCTTGCGAAGCTCGAGCAAGGGGTGTCGTTGAGCTATGTGCGCGTGACGACCCCGATCGTCGTGACCGGGCCGCTTCCTGACAAGCCCTTCGAGTGCACGGCCTGCGTCTTCGCATCCTTCAGAGCCAAGGACGCGGTCTTCCAGAAGACTGTCGACCTGCGGGGAACGGAGTTCATGGGACGGGTCGACCTCCAGGGAGCGACCTTTCAGGGGCCGGCGCTGTTCGGGCCCTTCGCCGATGTCAAGCGCCGGTCGGGGCGGTGCCCCCCCGCCCAGCCTTCGCTCCTCTGTTACGTGAACGGGCAGTTCGACGCCTCCGCCGACTTCTCGCTCGCGACGTTCGACGACGTCGCGAGCTTCGGCGGCGTCGCCTTCCTGGACAGGATCGACTTCTCGCTCGCCCGCTTCCGCGACGAGGCAGATTTCGGCAAGACGGCCTTCGGCGCCCCGGCCCTGTTCGGCGAGGCGCGGTTCACGAAGGCCGCGAGCTTCCTCGGCGCGGACTTCGACAGGCTCGACTTCCAGTACGTCCGGAGCAGCGCGAGCGTCGACTTCGGCTCGGCGGACTTCTCCTGCACGCTGCCCGAGGACGGCGCCTGCACACGTGCCGCCGAGGACAGGCCCGGCCCCTCAGACGCGGTGTTCGCCTACTCGGCGTTCAACGAGATCTCGTTCGACCAGGCCGCGTTCGAGACCGGCGCACAGCTCTGGATGGCGGGTCTGCAGGCGAACACGCTCGTGTTCCCGCCCAGCGAGATCCACCACGTGCTGCCGACGGATCGTGAGCACGTCCTGAGCCTCGTCGAGGCCAGCGCGAAGTCGACGAACGACCTCGGGGTTGCCAACGAGGCGCATTACAGGCTGCAGGCGTTGAAAAGCCGCAGCTATTCGTGGCCGCTGCACGTCCTCGACTTCGTGTTCTATCGCTCGATGGCGGGCTACCTCGTCGAGCCGTTCCAGCCGCTCCTGACGCTGCTCGCGCTCGCGCTTCTCGTGTCGCTCTTGCGTCTCTACCTACCACGCGCGAAGCTGCGCCTCCGCGTGAAGGTGGCACGGCAGGGTCGGAGCGAACGGGCCGCACACCCGCCTGCCCGGCAGCGGGCCCGCTCGCGTCCCCGCCGATCGATGGCAAGCCGGTTCACAACCTGGGCGGCCGTGGCGTGGGCTGCTTTGCGCCGGTACGGTCACGAGTTGCTGGACACCCTGTTCCTGATGTGGCCCGGCAGCGGCGCAGCAACCGCGGGCCGGCGCTTCGAGGCGAACATCTACCGCATTCTCGTCGTCTGCATGCTGATCGGGTTCGCGAACTCGAACCCGACTTTGCGGCAGATGCTTGACGCACTCCACTAGATACGTCACCCTCGTCACGTGAGGACCGCCGTCCCTCTCGCGCTCTTCGTCCTGTTCGCGCTCGCAGCGAGCGGTGCCGCCGGGAAGAGCGGAAAGGGCTTCGCCTGCAAGACCGACGCCGGCAAAGTCATCGAGGTGCTTCCGCACGTCGCCCTCGGCAAGAACCCGGACGCGGCAGGACACCCTGCCCTGCTCACCTGCGCGAACATCGTCACGTCGGACGGCCAGCTCGAATTCAGGCTCAAGCAGAGCGGGGTCGACTGCCGGGTGAAGCGCGGCGCAGTGCAGGTCGAGCCGAGCGAAAAGGTGCTCGTCCACTTCGGGGAAGCGAGCCTGAGCAAGTGCTCCACGCAGACCAACTCGGCGAAGCATTTCTTCACGTTCGGTAAGGACATCCCGATGCAGGGCGATCCTCTCTTCTCGGTCACGGTGGATCGCCGGGGCCGCCGCGCCGCCGTCCACGTCGCCCGCGGCTTTCTTCAGGTCGGATCCGAGCGCAGGATCGTAGGCCCGAAGCAGCAAACGCTCGTGGTCGGCGCCCGCGTCGGGCCGCCCAAGGCGTTGCCGAAGAAGGACGTGACCTCGCTCACGCGGTCCACGGTGGGAGTGATCTTGCCGAAGCCGCAGTTCTCTCGTCCGAACAAGACCCGCCGCTCGAAGACGCTGACCAGGATCTTCAAGCGCGACCGAATGATCGTCGGGCTGGCAGGCGGCGCGGGCGTCGGTGCGCAACGCTTCGTTCGCGCCTACTTCGCGTTTCTGGGCGAGAAGTGGCGCGTGCCGGTGCGGGTGGAGGCGGTCGGGCCGACCAAGGCTGGGAAGCTGCTCAAGGACGGGACGATCGACGTCTTCGTGACACGCACACCGCCGCAGCAAACGCAGGCCGAGCGCCTGTTCGGCGACCTGGCCGAGACGACCTGGCGCATGGCGGCGTCACCCGACGCCGTGTTCTTCTCGGCGCTGGATCGCTTCCTGCAGAGCGCCCTCGACACGGGCGAGTACGGGACGCGCTACGGCCAGGCGTTTCGGCGCCCGTCGCCTGCCAACGGAAAGCTCCAACCGGTCATGCCTGCCTACGGAAAGGTCGCACCGGTCATCTTCCCGAAGATCGGCTGCACCCCGGGGCCGGGCGCCGACTACACGACGCCCTACAGCCTCTCCCTCACGCTCGTCTCGCAGCCGGCCGGGCCGTTCCCTGGCGGGAAGGTGGTCAGGACCGCCACCGTCACGAACAACGGGGGCCGAAACCTGGATTGCGTCGCGATCCACTTCCACCTGTTCAGCGGTGCGCTCGCTCAGGGAACGACCCCCAGTCTGAAGCCTGAGCAGACGGGCGAGTGCACTCAGGACACGGGAGACGACAAGCAGCAGGCAGGAGGGCTCCAGTACACATGCCAGGTCGGCCCGCTCCCGGCCAATACGAGCGCATCGGTGGACTTGACCACGACGCCCGCGCCGACGCAATCGCCGACGGCGCCGCCCACGACCTGCGCCGACACCGATGCCACCGAGAGCGGCGGTGTCCCCGACGCAAACATCAGCGACAACGGTCAGTGCGCGCAGATCGTGTACCGCAAGGCCTCTCTGATCGTCGGGGCAGCCGACGACACGATGAAAGGCGCCACCGTCAAGGACGCCACGACGAGGCTCAAGCTGCTCGGGGCCGCCGGGCTCGGCGCGGTCGTCATCACCGAGCACTGGAATCCCGAGAAGTCGGCGCCGGGACCGGCGGAGACCGCCGAGCTGCAGGCCACGGCGGAAGCGGCAAGGCAGAAGAAGATCAAGCTCTTCCTCGGGGTCTTCAACGGCGATTGGCTCTCATGCGCCCCATCCGGACTAGATCACGAACGCCTCGGGACGTGACTCGCCGCGCGCGAAGCGCTCGAGCGCGAAGGCGGACATGTCGAGCGTCGGTGCACGGCCGGCGACGAGCTCCGCCACGTGCTCGCCGACCGCCGGCGCCTGCTGGAAGCCGTGGCCGGAGAAGCCGGTCGCGTACAGGAAGCGCGACGGCTCCGCGGCCTCGCCGACGATCGCATTGTGGTCGGGACTGACCTCGTAGTACCCCCACCAGGACGACTGCACCGGCAGGTCGAGCAGCGCCGGCAGCCGCCGTGAGGCCGGCTCCGCCAGCTCGTCGAGCGTCTGCTCGCGCCCGCCGAACACGAGCCCCGGCCCCTCGCGGTGGAAGTAGAAGGCCGTCGTGAAGTCGATCGTCAGCGGGAGCCGCTCGGGCAGCCCTCCGTCCTCGGGCGTGAAGAACATCCAGCGAGGCTCGCCCCGGACGGGAATCTCGACGCCGGCAGTCGCAGCCACCTCCGCCGACCACGCGCCGGCACAGCAGACGACGACCTCCGTCGCGATCCGGCCTTTCGACGTCTGGACACCCACGACGCGCCCGCGCTCGACGTCGACCCCCGTCACCTCGCAGCCCTGCCGCACGTCCAGGCCGCGCGCGTACCACTGCACGACGGCCTCCGGAGTCGCGTATCCGTCGAGGTCGCAGAACGTCGCCGCAAGCAGCCCTTCCGGGTCGAGCTGCGGCACGATCTCGAGCGCCTCGTCGATCGACAGCTCGCGCGACGGGACGCCGAGCGAGTGCTGGAGCGCGAGCGCAGCCTGGAAGCGCGCGACGTCCGCCTCGTCGTCGAGCAGGAACAGGTAGCCGTGCTGGCGCAGGTCGATGCCCTCCATGCGCTCGAACTCGTCCAGCGAGCGCAGCGCGATCCGGACGTTCAGCTCGTCGGCGAACTGCGCACGGATGCCGCCGGCCGACTTCGACGTCGACCCGGAGGCGAGCGAGTCCCGTTCGAGCAGGACGACGTCCGTGATCCCGAGCTCCCGCAGGTGCCAGGCGACCGACGCGCCCATCGCACCGCCCCCGACGATCACGACCTCCGCCGTCTCCGCCACGGCGGGAGCCTACGCCGGAGTCGAGTACCCGCGCATGCCTTCCACGAGCAGTGCGAAGAAGCGGTCGGCGAGCGCATCGGTGTCGCGCCCGGGCTTCAGCCACGTGTACGCCCAGTTGGCGGCCGACAGGAAGACCAGCGCGGCGGCGCGCAACGTCGAGGTCGGCGCGCAGCTCGGACAGCTCGACGCCTTCCTGGAACAGGGCGCGGATCCGCTCCTCGTACCGGCGCCGCGCGGCCACGAACTCGTCGCGACGCTCACCCTCGAGGTAGCGCCACTCCTGCGTCCAGACCGTCGCCACGTCGAGCTGCTCGGCCACGATGCCCAGGTGCGCTCGCAGCGCGAGCCGGAGCTTGTCCATCGCCGACAGGGTCTCCGGGATCAGGTCGAGCGCGCCGTGAAACGCGGCGGCGCCGTCGCGAAGCGTCTCGTACAGCAGGTCCTGCTTGGAGTCGATGTGGGCGTAGAGCGAGCCCTTCTGGACGCCTATCGCCTCGGCGAGATCGCCGATCGACGTGCCGTGATAGCCCCGCTCGGCGAAGAGCCGGGCGGCTTGCCGGGTGAGCTCGTCTCGGCGCGTGGCCATGCTAGGCTCGTTACCCTAACGATCGTTTGGTAGCGAGCGGAGGTTTCCTTGGACGAGCAGGCATTTCTCGAGTACGTCCAGTCCGGCGGGCAGGTCGAGACCGACGACTGGATGCCGGACGAGTACCGGGCCAAGCTGATCAAGTTCATCGAGATGCACGCCAACTCGGAGCTGATGGGCGTGCTTCCCGAGCGTGAGTGGATCCTCCGCGCGCCGACTCTGCAGCGGAAGCTCGCACTGACGGCCAAGGTGCAGGACGAGGTCGGCCACGCGCAGCTGATCTACCGCGTCGTCGAGGACCTCGGCAAACCAAGCGAGCAGTGCCTCGCCGACCTGATCTCCGGCAAGAGCAAGTTCCACAACGTCTTCCACTACCCGACACGCACCTGGGGCGACGTCGGCGTGATCGCCTGGCTCGTCGACGCGGCGGCGATCATCTCCCAGAAGGCGCTGCTCAAGTGCTCGTACGCGCCGTACGCGCGGATCATGAAGAAGATCTGCTGGGAGGAGTCGTTCCACATCCTCCACGGCCGCGACGTGATCCTGACGCTGATGCTCGGCACCGACGAGCAGCGCGAGCTCGTCCAGGAGGCGCTCGACCGCTGGTGGGCGCCGCTGATGATGTTCCACGGCAACCCGATCCCCGCCGCGGACGACCCCGTGGTGCAGTGGCGCATCAAGACGCAGGGGAACGAGGAGGCGCGCCAGCAGTTCCTCGACGGCTACGTGCCGCAGATCTGGGAGCTCGGCCTGACCGTGCCCGACCCGAAGCTGCGCAGGCGTGAGGACGGGGTCTGGGAGTACACCGAGCCCGACTGGGACGAGCTGCGCTCGGTCGTCACGGGCCACGGCCCGATGACGGCGGAGCGGCTCGAGTTCCGTCGGGTGACCCGCGAGGAGACCGCCTGGGTGCGCTCGGCCGTGCTCGCGGAAGCCGCGTGACGTGATCTTCGAGGTCTTTCGCCAGGAGCGGAAGGGCCAGGCGTTCGAGCACGCCGGCTCGGTGGTGGCGCCGGACATCGCCTTCGCGGAGGCGTACGCGCACGAGCAGTACGGCCGCCGCGGCGAGTCGGTGGCGCTCTGGGTCGTGGCGCGGGACGCGATCCACGAGCTCGACGACTTCCCCGACGAGCTCGGCAGGAACTACCACCGGGTCGACGGGTACTCGCTGAAGGTGAAATTGAAGGAGGCGCGTGAGCGAGCCGGCACAACGACTCCTTGAGCTGGCCGACGACGAGCTCGTGCTCGGCTGGCGCAACTCCGAGTGGACGGGGATCGCACCCGTGCTCGAGGAGGACGTCGCCTTCTCGTCGATCGCGCAGAACGAGATCGGGCACGCCCGGGCGCTCTACGGCCTGCTGACCGACGACCCCGACGCCCTGGCGCTCGACCGGCAGCCCGAGGAGTACCGCTGCGCGCCCCTCGTCGAGCTCCGCTTCGTCCCCGACTGGGCGCGCACGATCGCGCGGCACTACCTGTACGAGACGGCCGACGAGCTGCGGATCGAGCACCTGAAGGCATCCGACGACCCGGTCGTCGCGGGCCTGGCGGCGAAGATCGACCGCGAGGAGGTCTACCACCGCCTGCACGCGCAGATGTGGGCCGAGCGCCTCGCCGACGAGCCGCGCTTCCGCGAGGCGATCGACGAGCTGTGGCCCTACGCGGTCGCGATGGTGGACGACGAGCTCCGCCCCGACCTCGCCGCCCGTCTCCGGCTCGACCTGCCGAGCAACGGCCTGTTGCAAGGCCTGGAGCGGGGGACGCACACGGACGACTGGGCGGGCCTCTGGGAGGAGATGACCTCGGTACGCCGCTCGGTGCCGGGGGCAACGTGGTGACGGCCGAGCAGGTCTGGGCCGCGCTCGACGAGGTCGAGGATCCTGAGATTCCGGTCGTCTCGCTCGTCGATCTCGGCGTCGTCCGCGCGGTCCACGTCGAGGGCGACCGCGTGCACGTCGAGTTCACGCCCACCTTCCTCGGCTGCCCGGCGCTCGAGGTGATGCGCGACCGGATGGCGGAGAAGATCGCCGAGCTCGGCGGCGAGCCCGACGTCGAGGTTGTCCTCGACGACTCGTGGTCGACCGACCGGATCACCCCGGAGGGACGCGAGAAGCTGCGCGCCGCCGGCTTCGCCCCGCCCACGCCGCGCGAGGTGAAGGCGCCGACGCTTGTCCAGCTCCGCACGGGCTCCCGCTGTCCCTACTGCGGCTCGACCGAGACGCGGCTCGACAACCTGTTCGGCCCGACTCCGTGCCGCTCGATCCGCTACTGCGAGAGCTGCCGCCAGCCGTTCGAGCAGTTCAAGACGATCTAGCGGCGAGACAGCTAGATCCGCGTTGCCGTCACCATCCCGGGAAGGAGGAGAAGGCCACCGCGACCCACACGAGAAGGCCGACCAGCACACCGACAAACCCGGCGAGGAACCACATCGCCCATCGAATCCGCCCAAGCTGTCCTTCTGACCGAAGTTCCGTAGGACTCATCCCTCCACCCGGCGACAAGGATGCGCCGACCCGCCTGCGACGCCATCAGCGCATCCGCTGACCCGGACTGCCGCGATCTACCGAGACGGCGAAGGCCCGGCTTAACGCGAGACTCTCATCGTCTTCACTCGAGCCACACAGCCGTGCGATCTGATGGTCGGTGTGAGTGCGGGACGGGGCGGATGACGTTCCTCCGCCAACGGACGAGCCGGAGCGGGTTGGTCTCGCTGGCCGGAGCGGCCACGCTGGTGTGTCTGGCTGCTGCTGCGCTCGGGCTTCGCTCCTTCCGGGTCGAGCTCGGGATCGGGAAGCCTTCGGGGCATTCACAAGATCCGGCACGTGGTCGTGATCATGCAGGAGAACCGCTCGTTCGACTCCTACTTCGGGACGTTTCCGGGCGCGGACGGAGTCCCGCCGGGTGTCTGCGTGCCCGATCCGGCGGGCGGCGGCTGCGTCCGGCCGTTCCACGACCGCCGCGACATGAACGCCGGTGGGCCGCACGGCGCGTCGGAGGCTCGGGCCGACATCGACGGCGCCAGGATGGACGGCTTCGTCGCAGAGCAGGAGCACGCGAAGGACACCTGCCTCGACCGGTTCAACCCCGCCTGCGCCAACGTCAGCCTGCTTCACGACGTGGTGGGCTACCACGACGGACGGGAGATCCCCAACTACTGGGCCTACGCCCGCAACTTCGTCCTCCAGGACCACATGTTCGAGCCGGCCGCGTCCTGGAGCGTGCCGTCGCACCTGTTCATGGTGTCGGGCTGGTCGGCCTCGTGCGGCGATTCGTTCGATCCGATGTCGTGCCACAGCGACCTCCGCACGCCTGACTGGAAGCATCCGGGATTCCAGCCGGACTACGCCTGGACCGACCTCACGTATCTCCTCCACCGGGCAGGCATCGGCTGGGCCTATTACGTGGCGCCGGGCACGCAGCCCGATTGCGAAGACAGCGCGATCTCCTGCGTGCCGGCAGCGCAAAACCCCGGCACACCCGAAATCTGGAACCCGCTGCCCGACTTCACGACCGTCCGCCAGGACGGCCAACTCGGCAACATCCGGCCGCTCCAGGACTTCTACGCGGCCGCCCGCGCCGGGAACCTCCCGGCCGTGTCCTGGATCACTCCGAACGGGAAGGTCAGCGAGCATCCACCCGCGCTCGTCAGCGCCGGCCAGAGCTACGTCACCCGGCTGATCAACACGATCATGCGCTCCCCCGACTGGTCCTCGACCGCAATCTTCCTCGCCTGGGACGACTGGGGCGGCTTCTACGACCACGTCGCCCCACCCACCGTCGATGCGAACGGCTACGGGCTCCGCGTTCCGGGGCTCGTCATCAGCCCCTACGCCAGGCACCACTACATCGACCACCAGGTGCTCTCCTTCGACGCCTACCTGAAGTTCATCGAAGACGACTTCCTGAACGGGCAACGGCTGAACCCGGCGACCGACGGACGGCCGGACTCCCGTCCCACGGTGCGCGAGACCGTGCCCATCCTCGGCAACCTGGTCAGGGACTTCAACTTCAACCAGAGCCCCCGGCCTCCGCTCCTGCTCCCCATACGTCCACGAACGGACCTGATCGAGAGCGGCTGACGCGCACCCACGATCTGGCTCAGCGGCTTCGGCCTGCGACGGACGTCGCCCGCCGTGGTCTGGGCGAGCCCGCCTGCTCTGACTCGGATCGGCCGAGCAGGCGCATGTAGACGCGCTCGAGCGAGGGCCCGGCGGGCGGCACCCGTGCCAGCACGGTGCGTTGGTTTCGGTCTCCCCAGCGTTGCCGAAGCGCAGGCTCTCGGAGCAGCTCGACGAGCGCGGACGTGAGCGATGCGGCGTCGCGCTGCGGCACGAACAGGCCTCCGTCACCGTGGTCGATCCATTCGTCGACCGACGAGGCTCGTGCGCAGACCACCGGAAGCCCGGCCGCCATCGCCTCGAGCAACGACGCCGGTGTCGAGTCGGACCGGGTCATCGCCACGAGCAGATCCGAGGAGGCGACGAGGGCGGGCAGCTCGTCCTCCCCGGCCGAGACGAACGCCACCTTCGCGCGGAGGCCGAGCTCATCCACCAGTGCTTCGAGCTCGCCGCGAAGCGGGCCTGCGGTCGCGGCGAGCACGAGGCGCGCCCGCGGCTCGGCGAGGACGACCTCGGCGAACGCGCGGACGATCACGTCGATGTTGGTATCCGGGCGGAAGTTGCGGAGTGACAGCAGAACGAGCGCATCGTCCGGCCAACCGAGCCGGGCGCGGAGCCCGGGGTCGCGCCGGGCCACTGCGAACCTGTCGATGTCCGCGTACCAGACGACCCGGGTGATCCGCTCCGGGTCACCCCCCAGCTCGACGGCCGTTTCGGCGCTGACCTGCGAGTTGACCACTAGCTCGTCGGCGGCCGTGATCGCCGCCCGGGCGCGACGGCTGTCCCGGCCCGGCCGCCTGGCGTCGATCAGGATGTCGGTCCCCCACGGGGACACGACAAGCGGATGCCCGGCACGAGACGCCCAGTACCCGTACGGCAGGAGGTAATGGCCGTGGACGACGTCGACCTCGAGCCTCCGGACGAGGCGCCTCAGTGCAGGCCCGAACCTGGCCCGTCGAAGCGCGGGGACACGGGTCAACAGCTCGAGCCGACGGATGTCGTAGAGGTCGATACCCCGGAGGTCTCGAAGGTCGTCCGGGCGACGGTCACTGACGAGAAACACCGAGTGACCTCGCTCGGCCAGTCGCCAGGCCCAACGCAGGAAGATCACGGACCGGGCGTTGCCGATCCCGAGAATCCGGAGTGTTGATTCGGCGCGCGCCGTCATTCGATGTCAACCGCCGGTCTCGGGGCACCGAAACAGGCGCGAAGGTCCCGATCCGTTGCGACAGAACGTATCCGGGTCGAGGGCCCGCCGACTTCCTCCGATCAGCGGACACGACGGATGAGCGGTCAGCCCTCCGACCGGCGAGCGGTGACGGCCCCGGTGACACCCGGTGCAGGATCCGGATCCCGGTTCCGGGCACTGTTTCGAAAGGGCGGTAGTCGCTTGCGATGATCCGGGATAGGCCGCCGCTCCGATCGACGATCCGGGGTGAGCGGAACACGACCACGAGGTTCGGGCGTCGGCTGCCCGCCAGGAGTGCCCGCAGCTGCCCGAGCGCTCCGGGAACCTCCTCCAGCGGATGACCCCAGAGGTAGCGAAAGGCGGCAGGACGGTCGGCGAGGAAGTAGAGGTCGGCCTCCGAGTCGAGCGCGTAGATCGCCTCACCCGGGTGGGAATGGAGATCGACCTGGGCTGCGATCCGCTCGTCGCGGAGGAACTGTCCGTAATAGGGGATCACGTGCTGCCGCGCATTGGTGGACATCTGCTCGAGCACGACGAGCTTCTGGAGCGCCGGCACGGTCACGACCGCGACCGCACCGACGGCGAGCACGCGCCAAGGGAGACACGACGCTCCGACCGCCACGAGAAGGGCGAGCGGCGCGAGCAGCTGCACGTAGTAGTGCGGCCAGTAGAGCGAGGCTGCGTTCATCCCCAGGAAAGCCGCGACGAACCAGAGCGCGGGGATCCAGATGTCCCTGCGTCGAATCAGGGCCACGACAGTGACGGCGATCGCCACCGCCACCGGAACGTTCAGGTCACGTCGGGCACCAAGCCAGCTGGTCGCGAGAGCGCCGAGGCGCGAGGCGTCGAAGCTCGCACCCGACGGCGCGCTCAGCTTGTAGCCGACGACGGCGAACCAGTAGTTGCTCCAGCCGACGAGCGCCCCGTGCACCGCCGAGAAGGCGAGCGGCACCGCCGCCCCAACTACAACGGCCGCGGCATTCGAGGCGCGCCGGCGGCGCGAGTGCCCGCCGGCCATCGCCACGGCGAGCACCACGACGAGCCCGTCGAATCCCGACTGCTTCATCAGGATGCCGAGGGCGCCCAGCGCGCCCGCCAGCAGCAGCCAGGGCAGCCGTCCGTCGCGACGCCATGCCAGTACGGTCGCCACCGCGGCGGTCGACGGAAGCGCCGCCGCGAGCTCGCCGTTGAAGGTGAACCCCTGCAGGTGCGGCGCCACGCCGACGATCGCGTAGACGATCGCCGCGGCGGCACCCGTCCAGGGCCCTCGCAGCAGCCAGCCGGCGACGCCGAGCATCAGCGTGATCCCGCACCCGAACAGGAGAGCTCCCAGGCGGATCGCCGCTGCGGAGTGCCCCACGTCGAGGAGCAGGCGATACGCAATCAGGAGCCCTTGCGGCCTGTCCACCCAGTCGGCCCCGTAGAGCCGCGCGCCTCGGGCCCACTGCTCCGCCACGTACGCGTACCCGCCCTCGTCGGGCCCGAGGCCCGTGGACAGGAACGGAAAGCGGACGAGGACCGCCACCGCGACCGCGGCCCCGATCGCACCGCCTGCCGCCAGCCGGCCGACGGCGATATCCCACTGCCCGAGACGGCCGATCGGGCGCAGGGGGCTCTGTCCCTGCCCGCCCGCCTGAACTTCGCGGTCGGCGAGACTCAAGCCGGCCGGAGTATCGCGGCCCAAAGATGAGCCCGCGATGAACTGCTAGACGTCTAGCCGCGCGCGCTCGACGCTTTCTCAGCTGACGAGCCGTTGCGCCAGCCGCGCTGCGTACCAGTCCTCCCACCGCTCGGCCGGCCGCTCCGCGGCGTAATCGCGGTCGAGCTGCACGAGCGCGTGGACGAGGTGGCTGCGCACCGGGCGCGACCCGAGCAAATCTGGCAGCTCGGAGAGATTCAGGAGCCAGTCCGCGTACCAGGATGCCCAGTC
The DNA here is from genome assembly GCA_963742925.1 of uncultured Actinomycetes bacterium. Taxonomy (GTDB): domain Bacteria; phylum Actinomycetota; class Thermoleophilia; order Gaiellales; family Gaiellaceae; genus PALSA-612. The sequence goes on from CAVUNV010000004.1 coordinate 160,163, forward strand.
GGGGTCGTCCCCGTCAACGATCCGGTAGACGACGTGGTGCGTCTCGGCCGCCTCGTGCAGGAGAGCGGCGATCTGCTCGGTGCTCATCTTTGGACATATAGCTCATCTCGGCCGGGTACGGGGCGAGGGTTCACCCCGCGGTCCGCCGAGGCGACGGGCATAGTTGCACCGTGGTCGTCCTGATCGTCGTCATCGTCGTCGTCGTCCTGCTGCTCCTCCTCGCGCTTGCGTTCAACCATCTCGTCCGGCTGCGCAACGAGACCCAGGCGGGGTGGGCGAACATCGACGTCCAGCTCAAGCGCCGGAACGACCTGATCCCGAATCTCGTCGAGGCCGTCAAGGGCTACGCGGCCCACGAGCGCGGTGTGTTCGACGAGGTCACGCAGGCGCGCGCGGCCGTCTCGGGCGCAAGCGGGCCTGCTGCGACAGCCGCCGCGAGCGACGCGCTCACCGGTGCGGTCGGGAAGCTGTTCGCGGTCGCCGAGAACTACCCCCAGCTGCGGGCGACGGAGAACTTCCAGCAGCTCCAGTCCGAGCTGACCGACACCGAGGACAAGATCGCGGCCGCGCGGCGCTACTACAACTCGGTCGTCCAGACGTACAACACCGCGATCCAGAGCTTCCCCGCGCTCCTCTACGCGGGCGCGCTCGGGTTCCGCGCACGGCAGTTCTTCGCAGCCGAGGAGCCCGAGCGGGCGACGCCGCAGGTCTCCACACAGGCGTGACATGACGCTGCGGGAGCAGATCCGCCACAACCGGCTGCTGACGGTCGAGCTGTTCGGGTTCTTCACTCTCCTGATCGGCCTCGTCGCGGCCGCGCTCTACACCTACTACGGCACCAAGGCGGCGATCATGGTCGCGATCGGCGGCCTCGCCTGGGCGCTGTTCTCGTGGTTTGCCTCAGCAAGTGTCGTCGCCGGCATCACGCAGGCGAGGCCGGTGACCAAGGCCGAGCAGCCCGAGCTGTACCGGATCGTCGAGAACATGTCGATCGCGGCCGGCCTCCCCGCTACGCCGGAGGTCCGGATGGTCGACGACCCTGCGCCGAACGCCTTCGCCGCCGGACGCAATGCCAAGAACTGCTACGTCTGCGTCACCACCGGGCTCCTGCAGACGATGGACCAGCGTGAGATCGAGGGAGTGATCAGCCACGAGATCGCGCACGTTCAGCACCGTGACGTGCGGCTGATGACCCTCGTCGCCGTGCTCGTCGGCGTGATCGCGATGATCTCGGACATCGCGCTGCGGATGCTGTTCTTCGGCGGGATGCGGCGGCGGAGCAGCTCGAGCCCGGTCGACCTGATCATGATGATCGTCGGCCTCGTGGGCCTGATCCTGGCGCCCCTGGCGGCGGTCGGCATCCAGATGGCGATCTCACGCCGGCGCGAATACCTCGCCGACGCGGGCGGCGCCGAGATCTCGGGCGACGCCGAGGGCCTCGCACTCGCGCTTCGCAAGCTCGCCGACGACCCCCGCGAGATCAAGGACACGAGCCGCTCGACCGCCCACCTCTACATCGAGGGGCCGCTCCGCAAGGCGGCCGGCCCGCGCGCAGCCTTCTCCGGGCTCTTCGACACGCATCCGCCGCTCGCGGATCGCATCGCCGCGCTCGAGAAGATCGGCGGCTTCACGCTTCCACCCGAAGGCACAGCCACCGCTTAGAACGTCGCCAGGGTGATCAATGAGCGGAGCCCGACGGCCGCTGGCGCAGACAAAGCGCGGCGAGGTCCATGCCGTAGACCGGATTGAAGGTCTGGCAGCCGATCCGGGCCGAGAAGAAGTCGCGCGACGTGCTGTTCGCGTAGACGACCCAGGGAGCGGCCTCCTTCGCCAGCTCGACCGCCAACTCGCCGTACGCGCGATAGCGCGCGGGTCCCGAGAGTTGCGCTGCTCGGTGGAGCTCTTGGTCGTAGCGCTTGCTCCGGAACCCCGAGAAGTTGCCCCTCGGGTCGAGGAGGACGTTGAGGAAATCGTAGGGGTCCGCATAGTCGGCGCCCAGTCGGCTATGAGGATGTCGAACGGCTCACCGGGTCTGCTCGCCCGCTCGAACATGACGTCGATCGGGAACTCCTTCACGTCGACGTTTATCCCGATTCTGCGCAGGTCGCTCCCGATCTCCTGGGCATGCTTGCGGCACAGCGCCACGTTGCAGGAGTAGAGGACTGCGGTCGCGTGTACCGAGCCCGCGATCCGGCGGGCCGTGGAGGTGTCCCGGCCGAGCGGGAAGATGCTCCCGCGCTTGAAGCCCGGCATGTTCGGCGGCAGGTACTGATCGGTGGGAATGGTCGTAAAGGAGCCCTCCCCCTCGACGAGGCTTCCTTGCCGGGCGAGCGCCCTGCGGTCGATCGCGTAGTTGACGGCGCGCCGCAGCTTCGCGCTCGCGAACAACGGGCGGCTCGTGTTCAGCGCGAGGAAGGCGAACGTCAGCCGCGGGTTGACGAAGTAGCGCTGGCGGCCCGTGGCGGCGGCCGGGCTGCCGGGCCCGAAGCGCGCTGCGAGTGCCGCGTCGCCTTCAGGCGGGAGTCGGGGAGCGGCGTAGTCGGCGAGGCCTGCCTCGATCCGGGCAATGCTCTTCGCGGCCGGCGCACTGAGCGTGTAGACGATCGTCTCGAAGCGGTGCGGCCGGCTCCCCCGGTAGTTCGGGTTCCGTTTCAGGACGAGCTGTCGATGGGGGACGTAGGAGTTGACGAAGTACGGGCCGGCGGAAGGGACGACGTGCTCGCCCTCGAGGTCGATCGGAGTGTTCCGCGGGATTGCGCAGAAGAACGGCGATGCGATCCTGGCCGGGAAGCTCCCCGCAGGCTTGACCAGCTCGATGGTGAGCCGGTTGCCTCGAGCAGTCACACCGGAGATGTGATCCGCCTTGCCTCGCAGGTAGGCGACCTCACCGACGATGTCGTCGACGAAGAAGGCAGCCGGTGAATGGATTTTTGGGCTGAGGCTCCGCTCGATGGCGTACTTGAACGTGTCGGCCGTGACCTCCTCGTGTGAGGGCGGCGAGAACCGGAACCCCTTGCGGATCGTGAACGTGTACGCCCGGCCGTCGGCGGAGACGGTCGGCAGGGAGCGCGCCACCTCCGGCACGAGCTGCGACCCTTCTGGCGCAGGCCTGTCGGGATAGTTGAGGACCTTGGCGCACGTCGCATAGCTGACGAAACTGTCCGGGTAAAGGGCCGGGTCCGTCTTGGGATCCCCTCCCTGCGGTGCGTTCCAGTCGACGCGAAGCGTGCCTCCTTTTCCGACAGTCGGAACCTCCGCGAGCGCCTGGGTCGTAACCCAGACTGAGCCCTGCGCGACGACGACGCCGGCAGGACTGCTCCCGACGCGGATCGTCCGGACGACGCGGTTCGTCCTGGGATCGATACGCGAGACCGTGCCGCCGTGGCCGTTTGCGACCCAGACGGCACCCTCGCCCACAGCGACACCGGTCGGGTAGTGGCGCACCGGGATCGTCGTGACCACCGAGTTCGTCTGCGGGTCGATCCTGACGATCCTGTCGTCGAGACTCTCGACGACCCAGACAGCGCCTGCTCCCACCGCAATGGCGCTCGGGCCGTGACCTACCGCACCGACCGGGATCGACTCGAGAACGACGTTGCTCGAATCGACCCGCGCGACACTGTTCTCGTAGCCGTCACTCACCCACGTGCTGCCGAACGCGGTGGCCACGCCGCTCGGAGCATTGCCGGTTGCGAGCCTCTTCACGACCGTGTTGGAATGCGGATCGATCCGATAGAGATACCCGCGTCGCGCTGTTGCCGCCCGTCGCAGCCCAGACGCCTCCGTTGCCGACGGCGACCGCACCCGCGGCGAGCCCCCCGACGAGCAGACTGCCGGGCTTGAAGGTGTGGATGGGAGCGACGACGGCTTCGAAACGTGGATCGATACGTTGCACGACCCCATCGGGGCCGACAGCCCAGACAGCGTCTGCTCCGGCGGCGAGTCCGGTCGGCGCTGCTCCGGTCGAGATCGTTCGGACGATCCTGCCACGTGTCGCATCGACGCGAGCAACGGTTGCATCGTCGAGGTTCCCGACCCAGAGCGACCCGTACCCCGAGACCACAGCCGCCGGCCGTGCGCCGACAGCTATCTGGGCCGTCACCCGGTTCGTCGCGGGATCGATCCTGGCCAGGGAGTTGGGCTGGACGTTCGTGAGCTCTGCCGATCCGCCGCGCATTGCGAGTGCCACCACGGCGATGACAGACGCGAGCAGCACGCACGCGCCGATCGTGATCAGGACGGCCCCGCGGCGCGCACGGGTGGCGGCCGGATGGCTCCTCCGAGCTGGAGCCGGCAGATCGAGCGACTCGTCCTGCGCAAGGATCCCGCGCTCGAGCTCCTGCAGCGCGCGCCCCGGCTCGAGCCCGAGCTCGCTCACGAGCGCACGTCGCCCTTCCTGATAGGTCGCGAGCGCCTCCGCCTGGCGGCCCGAGAGTGCAGAGCGCCAGCATCAGCTGCCCGCGCAGCCGTTCCCGGAGAGGGTGCTCGCCGACGAGGTGCTCCAGCTCGGCGACGAGCTCGGCGTGGCGCCCCAGACGGAGATCCGCGTCGATCCGCTCCTCGAGGGCGCCCAGCCCGCAGCTCCTCCAGTCGCCCGATCTCGCCCTGGGCAAACGCTTCGTAGCTGAAATCCGCGAGCGGGGGCCCGCGCCACAGAGCCAGCCCCTCTCGCAACAGTGACGCCGCGCGGGTTGGGTCGCCCTCCACCAGGGCGCGCCGCCCTGCCTCGACGAGCTGCTCGAAGTGAGCGCTGTCCAGCGTCGCGGTTCCCAGAACGGGGCAATAGCCCGACGCCCGTGTCTGCAGCAGCTCCGACTGAGCGCCAAATACGGAGCGACGAGACGTAGTTGCGAACGATCTTGCCGGCCGTCGGCGGCGGAGCCTCTCCCCACAACTCGTCGATCAGTCGATCCGTGGGAACGACGTCGTTGGCATGCAATAACAGGAGCGCGAGGAGGGCCCGGTGTTTTCCCCGCCCGAGCGAGATCAGACGACCTTGGTCGACGACCTCGAGCGGGCCGAGCAAGCGGAATCCATGTCCCTCGAAGGGCGACGCTAGCAGGCATTTCGCGCGCGTCGAAGAGGATGAGTGGCGGATGAATGGCGCGCGAATGACAGACCGGTGACCCGCAAGCACGACCGTCGCAGGAACAGGCCGCAACGGGCGGCCCGAACGAAAGGAGCGGACATGCAGTTCAGGACTCTCATCCAGACGCTCGCCATCGCCCTGGTGGCCGGGTTCGCAGTCATGGGAAGCGCAACCGCGGGCCTCCGACCGTCCGTCGCTGCGACGCATCTCTCGCCCGCCCAAGGAATTGCCCGCCAGGAGGACGCCCGGCGCAACGACCCGCGGATCTACGCAGCCTCCAACACGAGCCTTCTATCCGTCCGTCGCTGCGCCGCAGCTCTCGCCCGCCCAGCGGATCGCGATCCAGGAGGACGCCCGGCACAACGACCCGCGGATCTACGGAACCTCTGCGACGGCAAGCGTGCCCCCTGCAGTGGTCGAGATCGTCGCCCCCGGCGGCTTCGACTGGGCCGATGCGGGCGTCGGAGCCGGGGCGGCATTCGCCTTGCTCCTCCTCGGGCTCGGCGTCACGATGCTGGTTCGGAACCGCCCGCTCAGCAGGGCGTAGACGGTAACTCGGCTCTCGCGGGTAACACCGGTCGGACGAGGCGATCCCTCGGGTCGCCTCGCCGGCGGCGCTCTTGACGCCTGCGAGCGGATTGTCTTTCCTACCCGCAGGCATGGACGGCGACCCGGCAGGCGAGCCGCTCTCTGCGGCGCTCGCGGAGACCGCAGGACGGAAGGTTCCGGGTCTCTCCGCCGCGCTCGTGACCGGCGAAAGCGTGGCCTGGACGGGAGCGGCAGGCATCGCAGACCTGGCCACGGAGGCCCCGGCCCGGCCGGACACCGTCTACCTCTGGTTCTCGATGACGAAGATCGTCACGGCGACGGCCGTGCTGCAGCTCGCCGAGCGCGGCGCGCTCGGCCTCGACGACCCCGTCCGCGAGCGCGTGCCGGAGTTCCCGGCCGGCAGGGGTGCCCAGGCGACGATCCGCCACCTGCTCAGCCACAGCTCCGGCCTCGCGAACCCGATCCCGGTGCGATGGGTGCGACCGGCGTCCGACCCGCGGCCCGACCCCCACGCGTTCACCGTGCAACTGCTCGAGCGCCACGGGAAGCTGAAGGGACGACCGGGCGAGACGGCGCGCTACTCGAACCTCGGCTACATCGTCCTCGGCGAGGTGATTGCCGCAGCGAGCGGGATGCCCTACATCGACTACGTCCGGCAGAACCTGCTCGCCCCGCTCGGGATGACGCGCACGGACTTCGTCTACCGGCCGGACCTGAAGGCGACCGCCGCGACCGGCTACCAGCTCCGCCTCAGTCCGCTGACGCCCCTCTACCGCCTGATGCTCCCGAAGGGGATCGTGGGGCCGAACGCCGGCCGCTTCGTCTCCTTCAACCGGTTCATCGTCGACGGGCCGCCCTACGGCGGGCTGATCGGGACGGCCGAGGACGCGGGTCGCTTCCTGGCGCTCCACGTCGGCGGCGGCGGCACGGTTCTCTCGCCGGAGGGCGTCGAGGCGATGCAGGAGATCACCGCGCGCGGACGGAAGCTGGACGTCGGGCTCGGCTGGTTCCGCTATCGCTCCGCCCCCACGACCGGGCCACGGTTCCTGGAGCACACGGGCGGAGGCGGCGCGTTCTTCAACATGATGCGGATCTACCCGGGCGAGAGCCTCGGGGTGGTCGTGATGGGCAACGCGTCGAGCTACGACCGCGAGCCGCTCGCGGCCGCGGCCCTGAGATCGAGCTCGAGGAACCGCGCGCCCGGCACCGGGTTCTCGTAGTAGGGATCGATCTCGCGGAAGCCGAGCGACTCGTACAGCGGCTGGGCCTCGACCATCTGCGGCAGCGTGTCGAGACGCATCCGCTCGTACCCCTCCGTGCGGGCGGCCTCGATCACGGCTGCGGCCAGTGCGCGGCCGGTGCCGCCGCCGCGTGCCGAGGGCCGGACATAGAGCCGCTTCATCTCGCAGACCCCGTTCCCGAGCGATCGAAGCGCGACGCAGCCGGCGAGCTCCTCACCGTTACGGACCAGCAGGAGCCGCCCGGCGGGAGGTGCGTAGGCACCGGGCAGGCCGGCCAGCTCACGGTCGAACCCCTGGAAGCAGAGATCGACGCCGAGGCCGGCTGCGTACTCGAGAAAGAGCGCACGGACCGCCTCGAGATCGTCGTCGAGAGCCGGTTCGATCCTCGCCACACCACGAGGGTAGCCGCCGGTAGGCTTGGAGCCGTGCCGGTCGAGATCCTTTACTGCCCCGTCTGAGACGGCTATGACGAACGGGCCGCGAGTCTCGCGGCCGAGCTCCAGGCCGCCGGAATCCCGGCGTCTGCGATGAAGGGCGAGAAGTCGCAGTTCGACGTCGTCCGTGACGGCGAGACCGTCTTCTCCAAGCAGGACGTCGGCCGCTGGCCCGAGGAAGGCGAAGTGCTCCGCGCGTTGAAGGAACGCTCGTGAAGCTCGCCGTCCTCGTCGTCGTCGCGCTGTTGACCGCCGGCCTTGCGACCGCGGCGAACCCGCGCGAGCCGAAGAAGGTGATCGTGCCGGCCGTCCAGGCGAAGGCCAAGGCCATGAACCTCAGGCTCTCCGATCTGCCGGCAGCCATGGGCTTCAAGGCGAAGCCGGGAAGCTCCGGCAACAGCGATCCTCGCTGCTCGTACTACAACCCCGATCAGTCCGACCTGACGGAGAACGGCGACGCGAAGTCGCCGGAGTTCACGCTCACGAGCGGGTCGTTCATCTCGTCCAGTGCGTCCATCTTCAAGACCGCGACCCAGGGACGGACCGCCTACGCCCGCGTCGTGCAGCCGAAGCTGCCGAACTGTCTCGCCGAGGTCTTCCGCAAGGGGGCCGCCCCGACCAAGGTCACGATCGTCTCCTCCAAGGAGATCCCCTTCCCCAAGCTCGCGGAGCGCTCGAACGCCTATCGCATCGTGGCCACCTTCACGTCGGGGTCCCAGAAGATCGCCGTCTACCTGGACGCCGTCCTCATGAACCGAGGGAAGGTCGACGCGATCATCTTCTTCGCCGGCATCGGGAACTTCTACAACTCCACCTTCGAGCAGAACCTGGCGGCGATCGTCGCCGCCCGCACGAAGAACGCCTGACCGGCTAGCGGAGCAGAAAGCCGAGCCCGAGCTCGTCCTGCGGCTCGAGCACGAACTCGTGCCGGCCGGTCAGGTGGGCCGAGCCCTCGACCTCGGTGACGACGGCCGGGATGCCGGCAACCTCGGTCTCGGCGACGATCCTGGCCCGGAACTCCGAGCCGACGATGCTCCGGTGCAGCAGCTCGTCCCCGACGCCGAGCCGGCCCTCCGCGGCCAGCAGCGCGAGCCGGGCCGAGGTGCCGCTGCCGCACGGCGAGCGGTCGACCTCCCCGTCGGCGAACACGGTGACGTTGCGCTGCGTGAAAGGCGGGCCGTCGCTCTCGTGCTGCCAGAAGATCACGCCGTAGACGTCTCGCAGCTCCGGCTCGAGCGGGTGCACGATCTCGCTTTCGGCCTCCAGCTCGGCCTTCACGGCGCGCCCGAGCTCGATCAGCCGCGGCAACTCACGCGGCTCGACGCGCTCCTCGACGCTCGCGTAGAAGGCCCCGCCGAAGCTCACGTTCTCCGAGTGGACGAAGGCCGGCACGTTGCGGAAGCGGACGGAGCGCACGTCGCCACCCTCGACCCGCGCCCAGGTCTCGAGCCGCCCCGACGGCACGTCCACCACGACGTGCGTCTCGGGCTCACGCGCCTCGATCCGCCCGCTCTCGATCGCCCACGTCACGAGCGCGATCGTCCCGTGCCCGCAGGCCGTCGAGTAGCCCGCGTTGTGAAAGAAGACGACGCCGAGGTCGGCACCGTCGTCCTCGGGCTCGGTGACGAAGCATCCGTACATGTCGGCGTGGCCGCGCGGCTCGTGGACGAGCAGCTTGCGGACGTCGTCGAGGTGCGAAGCGGCGAAGCGGCGCTGGTCGAGGATCGTGCGGCCCTCGAGCTGGCTCGACTCCGCCCGTGACGATCCGGAACGGCTCGCCCGCGGTGTGGTAGTCGACCGTCTCGATCCGCAGGCTCAACGACCGGTGCTCAACGGCCCTTGAACTGCGGCGGGCGCTTCTCGCGGAAAGCGGTCACGCCCTCCATGAAGTCCTCGGAGCCGGTCAACACCGTCTGCAGCTGCGCCTCGAGCTCGAGCTGCTCCTCGAGTGTCCCGAGCTGCGCCTGATCGAAGAGGCGCTTCGTCATCGCAATCGCCATCGTCGGCGCAGCGGCGTAGTTGGCCGCGAGCCCCGACGCCTGCGCCGACAGCCCGTCGTCCGGGACGACGGCCGACACGAGCCCCCACTGGAGCGCCTCCGCCGCCGAGAGCTTCCGGTTCGACGTCATCCACTCGAAGGCGCGCGCCTGGCCGAGCAGGCGGCAGACGGCGAACGAGCCGCCCGCGTCGGGGACGAGCCCGATCCCCACGAAGCCCGGGATGAAGCTCGCCGACTCGGCGGCGATACGCAGGTCGCATGCGCAGGCGAGCGAGACGCCGGCGCCCGCGCAGGGCCCGTTGACGGCCGCGATCACCGGCTTCTCGAGCGCCCGGATCGCCAGCACGTTCGGGTGGTAGGTCGCGCGCAGCATGTCGCCGGTGTTGCCGGGGTGCTCGTCGAACTCGCGGAGATCCTGGCCGGCGCAGAACCCGCGCCCGGCCCCCGTGATCACGACGGCGCGCACCTCGGGGTCGCGCGCCTCTTTGAGCCCGGCCGCGAGGCCACGATGCATCGCCCCGTTGAAGGCGTTGAGCGCGTCGGGGCGGTTCAGCGTCAGCGTCAGCACCGCCCCGTCCCGGGTGACCTCGACCTCGGCCATCGCCGCGGAGCCTACTTCACGTGGGGGAAACGGCCGGTTTCCCCCACGAGCCCCCTTCCCTTCGGGTTCGCGTCCCCAACGGCCCGAGCTGCGCCGCGGCGAAGCCACGGCTCCGCGGCGATTGGCCCCGTATGGCGATCGGATACCGCCACCGCTGGCGAGGTGCCGGCCGAGCCGCAGACCCGAGGGTCAGCTCCTAACGGCCTTTCGCCCGCAGGCGTACGAGGGCGATCCGCCCGAACGTGAGGATCGCGGCGACGGCGACGATCTGGGCTCCGAGCACGAGCCGCTCGATCTTCATCGCCGGCTTCCACTCGACTCCGTCGTCCGTGATCACCCAGGCGCCGACCGGCCGGGCCATGAGGCCGAAGCCGCTTCCGCCGCCCTCGCCCTGCTCGCTCTTGCCGTCGCCGCCGCCTGCTCCTCCGCGCACCAATGCGGCCGGGACGACGGTGATGCCGTTGCGCTCGATCGGGTCACCGTAGACCCGCTTCGCGGTCATCGCGTCGCGCGCCTCGCTGATCAGCTGCTGCACGTCCATGTGACCTCCTTTCCCCCCGATCATGCGCCCTCACGGCCGCCGCCGCATCGGGAGAAATTCCCGACTGCACCACGGCTGCTAGCGTGGCCCGCCATGGCGCACCTGACGCTGATCTCGAGCGGCCCGGACCCTGCGGACGAGGCACCGCTCGACGCCTACTCGCGCGTCGTGACCGAGGTCGCCGAGCGACTCGCGCCCTCGGTGGCGAACCTGCGCGTCTCGCGGCGCCTCCGCGGGCGGCGCGTGGACGGCGGCGGGAGCGGCGTCGTGATCACTCCCGACGGCTTCATGCTCACCTCGGCGCACGTCGTCGAGCGGGTCGAGACGGGTATCGCGTCGTTCGTGGACGGACGCGAGCTCGAGATCGAGGTCGTCGGCACCGACGCGCTGTCGGATCTGGCCGTGCTCCGCACCCGCGACGACACGCTCGAGCCGGCCGAGCTCGGAGACGCCGAGAATCTCCGCGTGGGACAGCTCGTCGTCGCGATCGGCAATCCGCACGGCTTCGGAAGCTCGATCACGGCCGGCGTCGTCTCGGCGCTCGGGCGCTCGCTGCCGACGCGCCGCGGCCGGGTCGTCGAGAGCGTCATCCAGACCGACGCGGCGCTCAACCCGGGCAATTCGGGCGGCGCACTCGCCGACGGCAACGGCCGCGTGGTCGGGATCAACACCGCTGTCGCGGGGGTCGGGCTCGGGCTCGCGGTGCCGATCAACCCGACCACCCGCGGCATCGTGGCCGCGCTGATGCACGAGGGCCGCGTGCGCCGTGCTTATCTGGGGCTCGCCGGCGGTTCCAGGCCGCTGCCACCTCGCCTGGCGGCCCGGCTCGGGCGCCGGAGCGCAGTCGAGGTCGTGGAGATCGTCGAGGGCAGCCCCGCGGCGCTTGCCGGATTGCGTCCCGAGGATCTGATCGTCGCGCTCGACGGGTCCGAGGTGCACGGTGTCGACGACATTCAGCGGTTGATGACGGCGGAGCGGATCGGCGAGACCGCCACCGCCACCGTCTTCCGCCAGGATCGGGAGCTGCTAGTCCCGCTCGTCCCGATCGAGCTCGACGAGGACGGCCAGTGAGCAGAATCGGCCGGCGCACAGAACGGGCCTTCCTCGGCGCCGTGATGGCGGTGCTCGCGTTCCTGGTGGAGCGCCGCGTGCTGCGCGCGATCAAGCGCAGCCGCTAGCGCTTTCCTCCGCGGGGCCAGATGTAGTCCGCGATCAGCAGCCCGCTGAGCACCGCGGCGGCGATGCCCATCGTCGTTCCCAGCCAGTCCGGCGCCGAGGCCGAGGAAGCGGCGAAGCCCGTGGCGACGATGGCAGCCGACGCCCCGGCGGCCAGCACGAGTCGCCGCACCGAGCGTCGGATCGTCGTGTCGAGCGAGGAGATCGCCGGCATGTCGACCACGAGCCGCTGGCCCGGGCGCGCACCGACCATCCGCTCGGCCGCCTGCACGAACCGCCGGACCCGGAGCGTCACCTTCTGCGTCTCGTAGAAGAGGCGGGTCGGGTCGGCCGAATGCCGCACGCGCTCGGCCATCATCTTCAGCACGAACGTGCCGACGACGGAGAGCGGATCGAGGTCCGGGTCGAGGGTCGTCGCGGCGAGCTGCATCTGCGCCAGCGCCTTGCCGGTCAGCGCCAGCGCTGCGGGCAGACGGATGTCGTGGCGGGCCGCGACCTGCGTGATCCCCTGCATCAGCGGGCCGAGCTCGATGTCCTGGAGCGCCTGGCCGCGGACGCCCGCGAACAGATGCGAGATCTCGGACTGGAACTGCTGCAGGTCGATGTCCGGCCAGCGGTCGCCGCTCGAGAGCGACAGCACGATCTCGGCCACGAACGCGTCGTCGCCCTGCCAGAACGCGGTGACGAGCAGCAGCATCTGTTCGCGTAGCTGCGCGTCGAGCTCGCCGACCATCCCGCAGTCGAGGAAGTAGATCTTCCCCTCCGACCAGAGCAGGTTGCCGGGATGCGGGTCGGCGTGGAAGAAGCCGTCGATGAGGATCTGCCGGTAGTACGACTCGATCAGCTGCCGGGCCGCCTTGCGCCGTTCCGGGTCCTCCGGCGCATCGCGGACGTTGACGCCGTCGATGAAGTCGAGCACGAGCAGGCGCTGGCTCGAGATCTGCGGTAGGTGGTCCGGGACGGCGAGCCGCGAGTACGGCTTCAGCACCTCGCGGAGACGGACGATGTTCGCGGCTTCCATGCGGAAGTCCAGCTCCCGGTAGAGCGAGTCGGAGAGGTGGCGGATGACGGCCGGGATGTCGACCAGCTTCCGCAGGCCCGGCCGGTTCTCGGCCTTGCTCGCGAACAGCTCGAGGAGGCCGAGGTCGCGCATGATGTCGACCCGTGCACCGCGCCGCTGCACCTTGACGACGACCTTCTGGCCGGTCTCCAGCGTCGCCACGTGCACCTGGCCGATCGTCCCGGCTGCGAGCGGCTCGGGCTCGATCGACTCGAACACGTCCTCCCAGGGCACGCCCAGCTCCTCCTCCATCACGGAGACGACGTCCGACTCGCTCATCGGCGTGACCTTGTCCTGCAGCGTCGCCAGCTCGTCGATGAACTCGGGCGGCAGCAGGTCGGGACGCGTGGAGAGGATCTGGCCGAGCTTGCAGAAGGTGGGGCCGAGCTCCTCGAGCGCCATGCGCAGGTTGCGCGCACGCTCGCGCAGCGGGACGTCGGCGGAGCCGCGCTCGCGCAGCCCGTATTTCGCGACGACGCGCCCGATCTCGGCCGCCCGGCCGAGCAAACGGTCTTCGCCGGCGTCCTTGCTCGGCGTCAACGGAAGAACCGGCGCTTCTTCTCGGTCTGCTCCTCGACGCGCTGCATGGTGTTGACGATCACCACCGTCCGGCGCGTGCCGTGAGAGACGCGGTTCGGCACGTTTCCGAGCAGGAACTCCTTGCGGCCGCTCATGCCGACGTTGCCGACCACGACCACGTCGACGTCCTCGGTCTCGGCGGCCTCGATGATCGCCTTGGCGGGATCGTCGCCGACGACGACCGTGCCGAAGCCGTGGTCTCCGGCCAGCTCACGTGCGTGTCGAACGAGATCCTCGGTCATCGCCACGCTCGTCGTGGCGGGCGGAATGACGACCTGCACCAGGACGAGGTCCGCCCCGAAGCGCGTCGCCATCTCCGCGGCGAATCGGACCGCCACCTCGGCCGTCTCCGAGCGGTCCGTGGCGACGAGCACACGGCGGACCATCGACGCGTTGGCCTTCACAGTTCCTCTCTTCCCGTCAGGCGCATCCCGTGATTCTCGCGCACGCCGATGGACGGTGCCGAATCAGCGATCGTCGAACTCCGGCGGGCGCTTCTCCACGAAGGCGCTCAGCCCCTCCTTCGCGTCCTCCGACGCGAAGGCAAGGTAGAGGACGCGGCGCTCGTAATCGAGCCCCAGCGACAGCGGCCCCTCGTAGGCAGCGTTGACCGCCTCCTTCGCGAGCCGGTTCGCGATCGGCCCCTTGGCGGCGATGTCGGACGCCACCCTCTTCGCCTCGTCGAGCCACGCCTCCCGCGCGACGACCCGCGCCACCAGGCCGGCGGCGAGCGCCTCGCGCGCCGAGAGCAGCCGGCCCGAGAGGATCACGTCCATGGCGAGCGCCTTGCCTACTGCATGGGTGAGTCGCTGCGTCGCGCCGGCTCCGGGCAGGATCCCGAGGCCGGTCTCCGGCTGGCCGAAGACGGCCGACTCGGACGCGACGATCAGGTCGCAGCTCATGGCGAGCTCGCATCCGCCGCCCAGGCAGTAGCCGGACACGGCGGCGACGAGCGGCGTGCGGACGGAGCGGATCGCGTCCCAGCGCTCGATCCGCTTCGCCGCGTACATGTCCATCGCGGACGCGGTCGCCATCTCCCCGATGTCTGCGCCGGCCGCGAACGCGCGCGCCGAGCCGCCGAGGACGATGCAGCGAACGTCCCGGTCGTCGTCGAGAGCCCGCAGCGCATCGGCCAGCTCGCCCATCAGCTCCCCGTTCAGCGCGTTCAACCGGTCGGGCCGGTTGAGGAGCACCGTGGCGATCCGGCGATCCGGCTCGCGCTCGACGAGGACGAGCGACGCCGGCTCAGCCATCGCGTTTCTTCTCGACGAAGCTCCGCACGGCGCCCTGCGCCTCGTCCCCGAGCATCGACAGGGCGAGCCAGTCGCGGGCGTGGTTGACGGTCTCGTGCCAGGACAGGTCACGCCAGAAGTTGAGCTGCTGCTTGGCATAGCGGGTCGTCTGCGGCAGCTTGGCCGCGAGCCTGGTCGCCAGGTCGTCGACGGTCGCATCGAGCTCGGCGGTGGGAACCGCACGGTTGACGAGACCCCACGCCACCGCCTGCGCGGCCGGGATCTCCTCGCAGAGGAGGACGATCTCGCGCGCCCGCCGCTCCCCGACCATGATCGGCAGCCATTGCGTCGCGCCCCCGGCCGGGACGGATCCGTGCTCGAGCCCGACGTGGCGGATGTAGGCGTCGTCGACCATCACGGCCAGATCGCACGCCATCTGCAGCTCGTTGCCGCCGCCGACGCAGATGCCGTTGATCCGCGCCAGCGTCGGCTTGCCGATCTCCCTGAGCTTGTCGTGGGCGTCCTTGAAGGCGCCGAACCACTTCCAGTACGCAGACGGGTTGCCGAGGTAGTCCGCCTGCCACTCCTTCAGGTCGGCGCCGACGCAGAAGGCCCGTCCCGCACCCGTCACGACAACGACGCGGATCTCGTCGTCCCAGGACGCGTCCTCGGCGGCACGCGCGAGCTCGCGGAGCATGCGGAAGTCGAATGCGTTCAGCCGCTCGGGCCGGTTCAGCGTGATCGTCGCCCGCGGAGGCGTCTTGTCGTAGACGATGCGCTCGAAGCCGAGCTCGCCGGGCGCTCGCGGGATGGGTGCAGATGGTTCCGTCACCGGAGACCGCGAGCCTAGTCGCTGGGGCCTGACCGATGTCGGAGCCGCCCTTACCCCGCGCAAGTGCGCCTGCAGCCTGGCAGGGTCTGGCGCTGCTCCGGCACCTGCTCCGGCACCTGCTCTGGCGCTGCTCCGGCACCCGCTCTGACACCGCTGCGTAGCAGGGTCAGGCACGTGCCTGGCACTGCTTCGGCCGGCTCGGACTAGTCGGCCGCCAGCGGGACGAGGCGGAACGTGTCCACGTCGACCAGGCCCTGGTCGGTCAGCTTCAGGCTCGGGATCACCGACAGGGCGAGGAACGCGAGCGCCTGGAACGGCGCCTCGACGGTGCAGCCGAGCTCGGCAAGAGCTCGCACGCACTCGCGCGACTGGGCCGCCACCTCCTCGGCCGATGCCTCCGAGAGCAGCCCGGCCACCGGGAGCGGCAGCTCGGCGCGCACTCCGCGGCTCTCGACGACGACGAGGCCGCCGCCGAGATCCGCGAGGCGCTGTACCGCCCGCGCGATGTCGCCGTCGTCGACGCCGACCACGACGATGTTGTGCGCGTCGTGCGCGACCGTCGAGGCGAACGCTCCGCGCTCGAGCCCGAACCCACGCACGAAGCCGAGCCCGACTCGACCGGTGCCGTGGTGCCGCTCGACCACCGCGACCTTGGCCAGGTCCCGCTGCGGGTCGGCGACCGCGAGCCCGTCCACCACCGTCAGCTCCTCGACGAGCGAATCGGTGACGATCTGGCCGGGAACCAACCCGATCACGTGCGCCCTTTCGCCCGCCGCCCAGGGCACGTGGAAGTCGTTGGAGCCGATCGGCGCGATCCGCACCGAGCGTTTGACCCAGTCGGGCACGACCGGGCGCGGGATCTCCTCGACCGGCGCGGCCGGCCTTCAGAACGACGTCGGGGACGAAGCGCTCGAGGTCGGGCAGGAGCAGCAGATCGGCCTGATAGCCCGGAGCAACGGCGCCGAGGTGGTCGAGGCGGTGCCAGGTGGCCGGGTTGAGCGTCGCCATCACGAGCGCATCCTCGGGAGCCACCCCGAGAGCGACGGCGTCGCGGACGATCGAGTTGACGTGACCGTCGGCGGCCACGTGCTCCGGCTCACGGTCGTCGGTGCAGAAGGCGAGCCGGTGCGGGCCGAACTCGGCGACGAGCGGGACGAGCGCCCGCAGGTTGCGGGCCACCGATGCCTCGCGGATCAGCACCCACATGCCCGCCCGCAACCGCTCCCTGCCCTCCTCGAGGGTGTACGCCTCGTGGTCGGAGCGGATGCCGGCAGCCACATAGGCCTGCAGGTCCTTCCCGAGCACCCCGGGGGCGTGACCGTCCACGTGGGAGGCGAGCGCGAGCTTGGCAAGCTCGGCCGGATCGCCGGCGATGACGCCGGGGAAGTTCATCATCTCGGCCAGCCCGATCACTCGCCGGCGGCGCAGGAGACCCTCGAGATCGCCCGGCGTCAGCGGCCGCCGCGACGACTCGAACGACGAGGCCGGCACACAGGACGAGGCCATGAAATACACGTCCAGCGGCAGGTCGGCGCAGACGTCGAGCAGCCAGTGCACGCCGTCGGTGCCGAGCACGTTGGCGATCTCGTGCGGGTCGGCGACGACGGCTGTCGTGCCGAGCGGCAGCACGAGCCGGGCGAACTCGTCCACGAGCAGCTTCGTCGACTCGAGGTGCATGTGCGCGTCGACGAACCCGGGGACGACGTACCGGCCCGATGCGTCGAGCACGTCGAGCCCCTCGTACTCACCCAGCCCGGCGACATAGCCGTCGCAGAACAGCCACGTCGACGTCCAGCCACTCGCGCGTGAACACGGAGAGGACACGACCGCCCCGGACGACGAGGTCGGCCGGCTCGTCGCCCCGAGCCACGGCGATGCGTCGGGCCAGGCTCACGCGGTCAGGCTACAAGCCGACGATGTCGTCCGGGCGCACCGGCACCCGGGCGAGCTCGCAGCCCGTCGCCGCACGCAGCGCTGAGACGACGGCGGCCGTCGAGACGACCGTGGGCGGCTCGCCGACCCCTTTCAGGCCGTAGGGGCCGTCGGGCTCCGGATCCTCGATCAGCTCGGCGACGACCGGCGGCACGTCCAACGCCGTCGGGATCAGATAGTCGGTGAAGCTCGCGTTCGTGATCAGGCCCCCTCGGGTCTGGATCTCCTCCATCAGCGCCAGGCCGATGCCCTGCGCGATGCCACCCTCGATCTGGCCGTGGACGGCCTGCGGGTTGAGTGCCTTGCCGACGTCCTGCGCCGTTCCGATCCAGACGAGGCGCGTGAGGCCGAGCTCGACGTCGACCTCCGCGACGACCCTCATCGCCGCGCAGCCGAACGACACGTGGGCGGGACCGCCGGTGACCTGGCCGGTCTCGGGATCGAGGGGCCACGTGCGCGGATGGCGATAGACGCGCTCGACCTCGACGTCACCGCCGGTGCGCTCGTGCTCGTCGAGCGCCGCGCGGCAGGCGAGCTGAACGGCGCCGGCCGCCATCCAGGTCATCCGTGACGCGGAGCACGAGCCGGAGGAGCCCACCGCCGCCGTCGAGGGAGGCGCGAGCGTGACGTTGTCGATCCCGAGCTCGGTACGCGCCACCTGCACGATCACGGTCGTGACGCCCTGCCCGACCTCGGCCCCGGCGAAGTGCACCTCGGCCCGAAGCTCGCCCGCACCGCCGTCGAAGAGCCTGACCCGGGCGGTGCAGTAGTCGTCGAAGCCCTCCGAGTAGCAGATGTTCTTGAAGCCGGCGGCGAACCCGATTCCGCGGCGCACGCCCTGGCCGCGGCTGGTGTTGCCCGATCCGCCGGGGAGCCGGAGCGGATCACGCGGCAGCTCCTCGGGCTCGGGCGGATCGAGCGCGGCGGCGCGGCGGATCACCTCGGCAACGGGAAACGACCCCGTGATCGTCTGGCCGGTCGGCAGCACGTCCCCCGGCTCCAGCGCGTTCAGCAGGCGCAGCTCGACCGGGTCGATGTCGAGTGCGGCCGCGAGCCTGTCCATCTGCGCCTCGTGCGCGAAGCAGGTCTGCACGGCGCCGAACCCGCGCATCGCCCCGCACGGCGGGTTGTTCGAGTAGACGCAGGTGCCCTCGATCAGAGCGTTGTCGACCCGGTACGGGCCGCAGGCGAAGGCGCAGGCGTTGGCGATCACGGCCGTCGAGCTGGAGGCGTAGGCGCCGCCGTCGAGCAGGATCCGCATGCGCACGGCGACGAGCCGCCCGTCGAGCATGGCGCGGTGCTCGGCCCAGATACGGGCCGGGTGGCGATGCACGTGACCGGTGAACGACTCCTCGCGGCTGTAGACGATCTTGACCGGCCGTCCCGTGTGGAGCGCCAGCATCGCCCCGTGGATCTGCATCGACAGGTCCTCGCGGCCGCCGAAGGCGCCGCCCACGCCCGCGAGGTGGATCCGGACCTGCTCGGGCTCGAGCCCGAGACAGGGCGCGACCTGGTCGCGGTCGACGTGGAGCCACTGCGTGGCGACGTAGACGTCGACGCCGCCCTCGCCGTCGGGCACAGCGAGCCCGGACTCCGGCCCGAGGAAGGCCTGGTCCTGGATCCCGGTCTCGTAGACACCCTCGACGGCGACCTCGCCGATCGCGTCGGGATCGCCGTGCCGGACGACCATCGAGCGGATCACGTTCGGTCGCGGGTCGTCCAGGTAGCCGTGACCCGCCGTCGGCCGGTCGGGATGGAGCGGCTCCTGCTCGGTCGCCCGCTCCGGGTCGACGACCGGCTCGAGCGGCTCGTAGTCGACGGTGATCCTCGAGGCGGCGCGGCGCGCCTGCTCCGGGTGCTCGGCTGCGACGAGTGCGACGGCCTCGCCGAAGTAGCGGACCCGGTCGATCGCGAGCACCGGCTGGTCCGGGAACTCGAGCCCGTAGCACTTCTCCCCCGGGACGTCATCGTGAGTGAGCACGGCATGCACTCCGGGCATCGCGACTGCTTCGGAGACGTCGATCTCACGGATGCGCGCGTGGACGTGTGGGCTCCGGACGGTGTGCCCCCAGAGCATGCCCGCTTCGGTCAGGTCGCTCGAGTAGGCGAACTCGCCCGTCGTCTTCGGGATCCCGTCGACCCGCGCGACGCTCTCGCCGACCCGGCCGAGCTCCAGGCCGGGCTTGCCTGCAGCACTCACGAGTCGGCTCCGGCCGCCGCCAGCCTCACGGCGTCGAGGATCTTCTGGTAGCCGGTGCACCGGCAGAGGTTTCCCGCCAGCGCCTCGCGGATCTCGTCGTCCGAGGGCTGCGGATTCCGTTGCAGCAGGTCGGCGGCCGCGACGACCAGGCCGGGCGTGCAGAACCCGCACTGGACGGCGCCCGCGCGGACGAATGCCTCCTGCACGGGGTGGAGCTCCTCGCCGCCGCGCGAGACCCTCGACCGTCACGACCTCGTGACCGTCCGCCTGCGCGGCGAGCACCAGGCAGGAGCAGACGAGCTGCCCGTCGAGGAGCACCGAGCACGACCCGCACTCGCCCTGCTCGCACGCGTTCTTCGAGCCGGGAAGACCGAGGCGCTCCCGCAGCGCGAAGAGGAGGCTCTCGCCGGCCCAGACGTCGGCCTCCAGGCGCTCGCCGTTGACCGTGAGCTCGATCCTCATCGCCGGGGCGCCTCTGTCTTGTCACAGATTCGTGCCAGACACGTCACGATTTCGCAGCTAACCTCAACAACGGGGGCAAAGGGGCCGCAGGCCCCCGGGGGGAAGACAAATAGAGCATTCATGCGGCCAGGCACCGTTCGAGGCCTCGGGTTGCCAGGACCCGCAGCGCGTGGCGGCGGTAGACCGCCGTGCCGCGGACGTCGTCGATCGGGGTCGCGGCCGACGCCACGAGCGCGGGAAAGCCGTCCGCCTCGGCGAGCGGCGCGGTGACCAGTAAGGGCACCGGGCCGGCTGACCCGAACGCGGCGCGCAGCTCGTCCCGCTCGCGGTCGACGGCCACCGCCAGCGAACACACCGCGATCACCATCGCGTTCCGCGGGCCGACCTTCATGAACGTCTGCGGCGCACCCGAGGGCCGGACGAGGACGCTCACGATCAGCTCCTCGGGCTCGAGCGCATTCCGTTTCGGCCCGACCAGGAACTCCCGGAGCGCGAGCCGCCGAGAGCCGCGCGAGCTCGCCACCTCCACCTCCGCGTCCTCGACGAGCAACGGCGGCAGCGAGTCGCCGGCCGGCGAAGCGGTGCCCAGGTTGCCGCCCAGCGTTCCGCGGTTTCGGATCTGCAGGGAGCCCACGGTCCGGGACGCCTCCGCCAGCGCGGGGAGCAGCGACGAGAGCGGCTCGGCCATCGCCTCCGTGTAGGTCAACCCGGCGCCGAGCCGCAGCACGCCGTCGTCGCGCGACCAGCCGCGCAGCTCGGGGACCTCCGCGAGGTTCAGGATCCGCAGCGGGCGGCGCCGGTCGAAGTTGAGCTCGACCATCAGATCGGTGCCGCCCGCGATCGGCAGAGCGTCCGGGTGCTCGGCCTTCAGCCGCAGCGCCTCGTCGAGCGAGCGCGGGGTCAGAACATCCACGATGCCACAGTATTCACCGCTCCTCGCGAACGTACGGGACGCCGAGCGCGGCGGGCGCCCCCAGCCGCCGCTTCGCCCACCCGGACGCGATGATCACGAGCACGATCACGGTCGTCAGATACGGGAGGGCGTTGAGGAACTCCGGCGTCTTGAAGAAGGTCGGAATCGCCGTGTAGTTGTGCGCCTGGAGCGCTGCCGGCAGCCCGCCCGACAGCCCGCCGAACAGGTAGGCGCCGACGAGACAGAGCTCGGCCCGCCAGAACGAGAAGATCACGAGCGCGATCGCGATCCAGCCGGCTCCGCCCACGAGAGAGTCGCCTGACGTCCAGCCCGCGGTGATCGAGAGGCTGAAGCACGCCCCGCCGATCCCGGCGAAGGCGCCGCCGACGAGCACGTGCGCGTATCGGTACCCGTTCACGTTGAGCCCCATCGCGTCGGCCGCGGCAGGCGCCTCGCCCACGGCGCGCACGTTCAGGCCGAGCCGTGTCCGCGAGAGGTACAGGGACACGGCGGCCGTGAGCGCCCACGACGCGTACACGAGTGCGGACTGGTGGAGCAGAACTGGGCCGAGCACCGGCACGTCCTTGAGCCCGAAGACGTCGATCTGCCCGAACTGGTTCTTCGGCGGGAGGTCCGCGAGCCCGAGGTCGTTGCCGAGGTAGGACGACAGGCCGAGGCCGCCCGCGAAGATCGTCAGCGCCAGGCCGGAGACGATCTGGTTCGCACGCAGCGTGATCACGAGGAAGGCGAACACGGCCGCCATCACGAGCCCCGCGAAGCCCGCGGCGACAACCGCGAGGAAGAGGACGAGCGAGCCCGACCCGGGTGCGCGTTGGGCGGCCCAGAAGCCGATCACCGCCCCCACCAGCATCATCCCCTCGACGCCGAGGTTCAGGACGCCGGACCGCTCGGCCAGCAGCTCGCCGAGCGCTGCGAACAGGATCGGGGTGCCGTACAGCACGGCCTGGGCCAGCACGATCACGAGCAGCGAGTTGTTCACTGCGTCGCCTCCGTCGTCGGGAGCGGCCTCGGCTGCAGCGGGAGCGCGCCGAGCCGAATGCGCACGCGGTACCGGATCAGCAGCTCGCCGCCGAGGGCGCAGAAGAGGATGATCCCCTGCATCACGCCGACGAGCCCGGACGGAAAGTCGACGCCCTGGAGGTAGAGGCCCGCATTCTGAAGCCCGCCGACCAGGACGCCCACGAGGCAGACGGCAAACGGGTTGTAGCGGCCGAGTGCGGCGACGACGATGCCCGTGTAGCCGTAGTTGGCGCCCTGCAGCCCCTGCGGGCTCGCGTCGAGCACGTGGGAGAAGTCGCCGACCTGGCTCGCGCCGCCCAGGCCGGCGACGCCGCCCGAGATCGCCATCACGGACAGGATCTTCCGGCGGGTGCGCATGCCCGAGTAGCGCGCCGCACGCTGCGAGTCGCCGATCACGTTCATCTCGAACCCGAAGCGGGTCGAGCGGAAGAGCACGTGGAGCACCGCTGCGACGCCGAGCGCCAGCAGGAAGCCGAAGGGCACGATCATGCCGAGCGGTGAGAGCGTCGGCCAGAACTGGCTCGGATCCAGCGGGACAGCCTGCGGAAAGGAGCGCGCCTGGACAGTCGAGATGTCGCGCCACGGCGACGCGCTGTCGAAGATCAGGTAGGTGAGGAGCTGCCCTGCGACGTAGTTCAGCATCAGCGACGTGATGATCTCGCTCGTCCTCGCAAACGCCTTCAGAACGCCCGGGATCAGGCCCCAGAGCGAGCCGGCGGCTGCGCCGCAGACGCACATGAGGAGGATCGACAGCGCCGTCGTGTGACCCGGGCCGATCCAGATCGCCACGCCGGCGGCACCGATTGCTCCGAGGTAGAGCTGTCCCTCGGCACCGATGTTGTAGAGCTGCATCCGGAACGCGACCGCCGCTGCGAGGCCCGTGAACAGGAGCGGTGTCGCGGAGATGAGCGTTGCCGTCCAGGCCGCGCTGCCGGAGAAGGCAGCGTCGAAGATCCGCCGGTAGGTGTGCAGCGGCTCGTGCCCGGTTGCCCCGAGGACGGCGGCCATCACGACGAACGCCAGTCCCACGGAGGCGATCGGCACGACGATCGTCAGCCACCTCGGCTGCTTCAGTCGGCGCTCGATCCTGATCACGCGCGCTCTCCTCCGGCCATGGCGAGCCCGATCTCCTCGATCGTGGCCGTGGACGGGTCGAAGTCGCCGGTGAGGGCGCCCTCGTAGATCGCGACAACGCGGTCGGCAAGCGCGAGGATCTCGTCGAGGTCCTCGCTGATCAGCAGCACGGCGACGCCGTCCGAGGCTGCTTGCCGGAGATAGGCGTGCACCGTCTCGATCGCACCGACGTCGAGCCCGCGCGTCGGCGACGCGGCGATCAGCACCTCTGGCTTGCCACTGAATTCGCGGCCCAGGACGAGCTTCTGCAGGTTGCCACCCGAGAGGTCACGGGCCCGCAGGTCGGGACCCGGCGTCTGGACGTCGTAGCGACGGATCAGCTCGAGCGCGCGCTCCCGGATCACTCGCCGGCGAAGCAGCGGACCGCGGGACATCTCGGCTCCGCGGTACGACTTGAGCACGGAGTTCTGCGCGATGCTGAGGCTCGAGGCGACACCCGTCCCCAGCCGATCCTCCGGAACATGGGCGACCCCGGCCGCGATGGCCGCGCGCGGGTCGCCGGTCCGCAGCTTCCGGCCGCCGACACGCACGACTCCGGCAGACGGAGTCCGGATCCCCGTGATCGTCTCCGCCAGCTCGCGCTGGCCGTTTCCGGCCACGCCCGCGATCCCGACGATCTCGCCCTTGCGCACGGTGAGCGAGACGCCTCTCAGAACCTCCTCGCCCCGATCGCCGCGTGCTTTCAGATCCTCGACCTCGAGCGCATCGTCGGCTCCGGCGGGCGAATCGCGCTCGAGCCGGCGCGCCAGCTCGACCTCGCGTCCGACCATCAGCGCCGCGAGCTCCCTGGGGCTCACGTCGGCGGGGACGATCGTGGCGATCGAGCGGCCGCCGCGCAGCACCGTCACGCGGTCGGCGACGGCTTTCACTTCGTGCAGCTTGTGGGAGATGAAGATGACCGTCCGTCCTTCGGCGGCCATGGTGCGCAGGGTCACGAAGAGCGCCTCGGCTTCCTGCGGGGTGAGCACCGCCGTCGGCTCGTCGAGGATCAGGATCCTCGCCTCGCGATAGAGCGCCTTCAGGATCTCGACGCGCTGCTGCTCGCCGACCGAGAGCTGCCAGATGCGCGCCCGCGGCTCCACGTCCATGCCGTAGCGCTTGCCGAGCTCCGCGACGTGACGCTCGATCTGGCGCGACCGCAGGACGAAGCTGCGCGCCTCGTCGCGGTGCTCGCCGAGCACGACGTTCTCGGCAACGGTAAAGGGCGGGACGAGCCGGAAATGCTGGTGAACCATGCCGATGCCCGCTTCGATCGCGTCGCTCGGCGAGTGGAAGTGCACCTGCTCGCCGTAGAGCCGGATCTCGCCTTCGTCGGGGCGGTAGAGGCCGGTGAGGATGTTCGAGAGGGTGCTCTTGCCGGCGCCGTTTTCGCCGAGCAGGGCGTGCACCTCGCCGGCGGCCGCCTCGAAATCAACCCGGTCGTTGGCGAGCACGCCCGGGAACCGCTTCGTGATCGCGCGCATCGCGACGGCGGGAGAGGCGCCGGGCTCGCCGGCGCCTCTCGCTGCTGCTGCTGAGCTGGGGGCCTGTTGCCCCAACTGGTCTAGCCGGGCGGCGGAACGTGGGACACGGACCCGACGACGCCCTTGACGAGCCACTGCATCGAGTACAGGTCGTTGATTCCCAGGCACTTTCCCTTGGCGATCTGGAGCTTCCCGGCCTGGTCGTACACCGGGCCGCAGAACTCGTTGAAGGTCTTGGCCACGATCGCCTTCTGCTTCGCCGCGATCAGCGCCTTCGTCTTGGCGCTCACGGACGGTCCGTAGGGAGCCAGTGCAGTGAAGCCGTCCTTGATCGAGCCGTAGTAGAAGCCCGACTTCCAGGTGCCTGCCATCGCCGCCTTGACGCGACGCAGGTAGTACGGGCCCCAGTTGTAGACGGACGCAGTCAGCCACCGCTTCGGCGCGAACTTCTGCGCGTTCGAGTCGTAGCCGACCCACGGGACTCCGTGCTTCTCGGCGTACACGCCTGCAGCGGGGCTGTCGACGTTCTGCCCGAGCACGTCGGCTCCGGCGGCGACGAGGTTCTGCGCCGCGGACGTCTCCTTCGGCGGCGAGTACCAGGCGTTCGTCCAGAGCAGCTTCACCTTCGCTCCCGGGTGGGTCGTCTGGACACCGAGCGTGAACGCATTCGCGTGGCGGACGACCTCGGGGATGCCGAAGGGAACCACGTAGCCGACCACGCCCTTCTTTGTCGCCGCACCGGCCGCCATCCCGGACAGGTAGATCGTGTCCTCGGCCGCGCCGAAGTACTCGGACTGGTTCTTCTCGATCTGCTGACCGGTCGCCTGCTCGAACAGCACCTTCGGATACTTCTTCCAGAGCTGGCCGTTGACCCCCAGCTCGATCATCCCGAACGACGTCGCGAAGATCATCTGGTAGCCGTCCCGGACGAGGCCGGCGACGATCTGCGGGACCGAGGCGTTGCTGAACACGTTCTCCTTGTACGTCGTCTGCACCTTGCTGCCCAGCATCTTCTGGACGTACAACCGACCCGCATCATGCGCCTGCGACCAACCACCATCGTTATGCGGCCCCGGATAAATAAACGCCACCTTGAAGGGGCCTGCGTTCGGCCGGGCGGCCACTGAAGCCGCCAGCGCGAGCGCGGAGACGGCGAGCAAGACGACCACCCCCAGGAACAGAGCCCTGCGCTTCCTCATCTCGATCCTCCCGTTGTCGACACTCCCTCGCCGTCGCGATCGACGGAGAGACGACTATAGAACGAGGAGGCGGTCCCGCCTAGAGCGGTCGGCGCATCTCGCACTGGCGGATCTCGGACCGCGCTCCGAGGCGCTCGCAGGCCCTCGAGGCGGGCTCGCCGGCGGGCGCGTTCAGGAAGCGGAAGCCGTTGTCCCGGGACGAGACAGCCGCGAGCAGCTCCATCGCGGCCTCCTCGTCCTGTGCGGCGATCTGGAGCACGCTGGGAAGGCCGGCAGGCTCCGAAGGGTGTCTGTAGACGAGGGCGCCGGCCGTCCCGCCGGCCCGCACGACGGCGAGACCTTCGAGCTCGAGCCCCCGGGCTCGCCACCGCTCGAGCGTCTCATCGGCGCGCTGCCAGGGCTCAGGACTCGGGCGGTTGGCCGCGATCCACGCTCGCGCCTCGACCTCGCTCATCGGGATCGCCCCGGTGGGCTGCGGCGACGATCCTTCGAGCCTCCAGACGACGACGTCCCGCATCGGCTCGAAGCCGAGCTTCTCGTACAGCCGCCGTGCAGCCGAGTTCTCCTCGATCACCTCGAGGCGAACCGCGGCGGCGCCACGGTCGCGCGCCTCGTTGATGACAGCCGCCAGCGCCGCCTCGCCGAGACCCCGCCGGCGGCGGGTCGGGACGGTGCCCATCCCGCCGATCCAGGCCTCGTCGCCACGCCGCGCGAGGAACGCAAAGGCCGCAGGCTCGCCGTCATCGAGCGCGATCCGCGAGGCCGCGAGGTCGACGTCGGTGACTGCGAGCGTGAACTCGAGCGCGGCCGGGTCGAGCCGGAGCGGCACGACGTAGTCCGAGTATGCCTCGTTGAACAGCTCCGCGAGCGCCGCGAGCCCGAACGTGTCGGCGGGAACCAGGCGCACGGCTGCCGATGATAATCCCGGCCGCAACGGCCGAGACCGCTCGAGCCCTGTCTGCACCGTCTCCTCACGCCACGTCCCAGTGACTGTCCCATGGGACAGTCACTGATCGAGAGGCGCTAGGAGCCGAGCCTCGCGGTCACAGCGTGGTGCGTTGTTCGACACGGTCTGGAGCGAGCGCCTTTGGCCAGGTCCGAGGGACAGTCACCTGGACATGGCTCGGCGCCGCTGTAAGGTCAGCCCGTGGGGCGGGTACTGCTGGCGAATGCGTACGTGGCGACGATGGACGACTCGGGCAGCGAGCACGAGGACGGCTGGCTGCTCCTGCGGGACGGGCTGATCGAGTCCGTCGGCGGCGGGGCGCCGCCCGAAGCCGAACAGCGAATCGACCTGACCGGCGCGCTCATCACTCCGGGGCTCGTCAACACCCACCACCACCTGTATCAGACCCTCACGCGCGCCCGGGCCCAGCAGGCCGACCTGTTCAGCTGGCTGCGCGAGCTCTATCCGATCTGGGCCGGGATCGACGCCGAGGCCGAGTACGCCGCCGCGCGAACGGGCCTGGCCGAGCTCGCGCTGTCCGGCTGCTCGACCGTGTTCGACCACCATTACGTGTTCCCGCGCGGCCGACCGGGGATCGTCGAAGCCGAGATCCAGGCCGCGCACGAGCTCGGCGTCCGGCTCGTCGCCTCCCGCGGGTCGATGGACCTCGGCGAGTCCGACGGGGGCCTGCCCCCGGACGAGCTCGTCGAGGAGATCGACGACGTGCTGGCCGACACCGAGCGTCTCGCTGCCCTCGCCGACGGCGACATGCTGCAGCTGGCCGTGGCGCCGTGCTCCCCGTTCTCGGTCACGAAGGAGCTGATGACAGAGTCGGCGGCGCTGGCGCGGCGGCTCGGGCTGAAGCTCCACACGCACCTCGCCGAGACGGCCGACGAAGAGGCCTACTGCCGGGAGCTGTACGGCTGCACGCCGGTCGAGTACCTGGCGGAGCACGGCTGGACGGCAGACGACGTCTGGTGTGCCCACTGCGTCCACCTGTCGGATGCAGACGTGGCCACGTTCGCCGCCACGGGCGTCGGCGTCGCGCACTGCCCCACGTCCAACCTCCGGCTCGGCGCCGGCGTCGCACGCACGCGCGAGCTCATCGACGCGGGCGTCCGGGTCGGCCTCGGAGTGGACGGCTCCGCCTCGAACGAGCGCAGCGACCTGTTCTTCGAGGTCAAGCAGGCGTTGCTCGTCGCGCGCGGGCGCGGCGGACCGGGGGCGATGACCGCGCGCGAGGCCCTGCGGCTCGGCACCCGCGGCGGCGCTGACGTGCTCGGCCGGGACGACATCGGCTCGCTCGAGCCGGGCAAGCGCGCCGACGTCGCGGTCTGGCGGACGGACGGCCTGGAGCTCGGCGGAGCAGACGACCCGGTCGCCGGCCTCGTCCTCTCGGCACCGCACAGGGTCGACCGCCTGTTCGTCGGCGGCGAGGAGATCGTCTCGGGTGGACAGCTCGTCCGTGCCGACGAGGACGAGATCGCACGGCACCATCGGGTCCAGGCACGAAGATTCAGCGGCCGATGACCATCTCGACACACGTCCTCGACACGGGGCAGGGCCGGCCCGCGGCCGGCGTCCGCGTCGACCTCCTCCACGGCGACGAGCCGATCGGCTCCGGGGTGACCGACGCGGACGGGCGCATTTCCGACCTGTCCGGGGGACAGACCCTCGGACCTGGCCGCTACCGACTGGTCTTCACCGACCCGCCGTCCCGCTTCTTCCGCCGCGTGGAGCTCGAGATCGAGATCGAGGACTCCGACCGCCACTACCACGTCCCGCTCCTCGTGGCCCCCTATTCGTGCGCGAGCTACCGCGGCAGCTGAGCGCCGAGGAGCTCGCCGAGCTGTTCGAGGGCCGGACGCGCTTCGTCGAGCGGCTCGCCCGCGAGCCAGACCCGCTCGTCCGCGCCCGCACGCTCGTGCACGAGCTGCCACGTGACGAGAAGATCGAGATCCTCGCCGCGCACCCCGCGATCGGCGAGCGGGACGGCCTGTCGAAGCGCTCCGCAACCGAGCAGGGCTCCGACGACGATCCGGAAGTGCTGGCCGAGCTGGCCCGACTCAACGCCGACTACGAGGCACGCCACGGCTTCCGCTTCGTCGTCTTCGTCAACCGCCGGCCGAAGACGGAGATCCTCGGCGTGCTGAAGAGCCGGATCTCCAACCCGACCGAGCAGGAGCTCGAGACCGCGCTCACCGAGCTGGTCGCGATCGCCGAAGACCGCTGGAGGCGCCCGTGATCCTCGGCCTCGACCCGTACGTCACCGGCTGGCTCGACCTCGTCTTCCGCTGGTTCCACGTGACCGCGGCGATCGTCTGGATCGGCACCTCCTTCTACTTCGTCGCCCTCGACCAGCATCTCCACGAGCCGCGCGAGGAGGCCGACCGGGAGCGCGGCGTCGGCGGCGAGTCGTGGGAGATCCACGGCGGCGGCTTCTACCGCATCGAGAAGTTCCGGG
Source organism: uncultured Actinomycetes bacterium (assembly GCA_963742925.1). Taxonomy (GTDB): domain Bacteria; phylum Actinomycetota; class Thermoleophilia; order Gaiellales; family Gaiellaceae; genus PALSA-612. Next base: position 189,250 of record CAVUNV010000004.1, read on the forward strand.
TCGCGCCGCCGTTCCTGCCGAAGCCGCTCCACTGGTACAAGTGGGAGGCCTACTGGACGTGGCTGTCGGGCTTCGCGCTCCTGATCATCCTCTACTACCTGCAGGCCGACACGTCGCTGATCGACCGGTCCGTCGCGAACCTGTCGACGTGGGAGGCCGTCGTGATCTCGCTCGCGGGCCTCGCGCTCGCCTGGGTCGTCTATGACGCCCTCTGCCGGACGATCGGGCAGCGGAGCGAGCTCGCGCTGGCGCTCTGCATCCTGGCGCTCGTCGCCGTCGCAGCCTACGGCGCCTCGCTCCTGTTCTCGGCCCGCGCGGCCTACCTCCAGGTCGGGGCGATGCTCGGGACGATCATGGCTGCCAACGTCTTCTTCGTGATCATCCCGGCCCACTGGGAGCTCGTCCGCGCGAAGGAGGCCGGCCGCGAGCCCGATCCGGCCGCGAACCGCCGCGGGAAGCAGCGCTCCGTGCACAACAACTACCTCACGCTTCCGGTGCTGTTCACGATGCTGGCCGCGCACTTCCCGTTCACGTACGGGCACGACCACGCGTGGGCCGTCCTCGTCTGCCTGATGGTGATCGGCGCCTGGATCCGGCACTACTTCAACAACCGCCACGCGGGCCGCACGCTGTGGTGGATCCCGGTCACGGCCGCCGTCGGGATCGCCGCCGTCGCCGTGTGGATCCGGCCGGCGTCGACCTCGCCTGCCGCCGGCGGCGAGAAGGTGACGTTCGCGCAGGTGCAGCCGGTCGTCGCGCAGCGCTGCGCCGCCTGCCATTCGCTCCATCCCAAGCTCGTCGCCGCCGCGCCGCTCGGCATCGTCTTCGACACGCCCGCGCAGATCCGGGCTCAGGCCGCGCAGATCAAGGCAGTGGCCGTCGAAACGCACGTGATGCCGAAAGGGAACGCCACCCACATGACGGATGCCGAACGGCGGCTGCTGGGCGCCTGGATCGCCGCGGGGGCGAAGACGCCGTAGGCTCTGCCTGTGCTCGAGATCACCGTCGCCGAGATCCGCCTCGTCGCCCGCCTCGAAGAGGAGCGCGCGCCGAACACCGTCGCCGCCTTCCGGCGGCTGTTGCCGCTCGAGTCGAAGCTGATCCAGGCGCGCTGGAGCGGGCAGTCGGCCTGGATCCCGTTCGGCGACCTCGATCTCGGCATCGGCTTCGAGGACCCGACCAGCTACCCCGGGCCGGGCGAGCTGCTGATCTATCCCGGCGGCGTCAGCGAGACGGAGATCCTGTTCCCCTACGGGCAGACCTGCTTCGCGAGCAAGGCCGGGCAGCTCGCGGGCAACCACTTCGCGACGGTGGTCGAGGGCCGGGAGCACCTGCCCGAGATCGGCGAGCGCGTCCTCTGGCAGGGCGCGCAGCCGATCCGCTTCGTCGAGCTCTAGTCAGCCGCCCACCTTGACGGTCGAGCTGCTGCCCTTGAAGTTGGCGTCGCCGCTGTAGGTGACGGTGACCGTCTGCGCGCTCTCGGGAGCTTGGTCGTCAAGACGACCTTGCCGCCGCTGAGGGTGGCACTACCGAGCATTGTCGTGCCGTTCGCGAACTGAACGGTCCCGGTCGCGAGTGCCAGCACCGGGTGCGCTCGGCTGCGGCGTCACCGTGATCGTGTACGACAACCCGGCCGGCGACTCGCTCACCGACGAGGACACCGCCAGGGTCGTGGCCGCCTTGTTGACCGTCTGCGTCAGCGGGCGCGATGTGCTGGCGGCGAAGTTCGCGTCGCCGCTGTACCGGGCGGTGATCGGTGTGCTGTGCCCACGGCGAGCGAGCTGGTTGTCAAGGTCGCCTTGCCGGCAGAGAGGCTTTTGTACGGGTCGAAGCGAGTGTAGTTCACGGAGAATTGGGCGCGCCCCGTCGGAGTGCCGCCACGAGGTGTTTTCGTGGTCACGGTCGCCGTGAACGTCACCGGCTCCCCATACACGGACGTCTGGAGCTGCGCACCGTCCAGCACCGTGGTCGTGGCCGCCTTCTTGACCGTCAGCTTCAGCGGGCGCGATTTGCTCCCGGCGAAGCTCGAGTTGCCGCTGTACACGGCGATGATGGAGTCGGCCACGCCGGTCCCGGCGTAGAAGACAGTGGAGGCGGCCCCTGGCGTAGATGTGGTGCCCTGATCGGGCGAGTCGAAGCCGGCCCTGCCCACCTTCGTCAAGCCCGTCGAAGAACGTCACGCTTCCCGCTGAGCTTGCCGGTGCCCGACAGGCGTGTAACCGTCGCCGTGAGCTTCACCGGCTGCCCGTACACGCCTGCTTCGGCGACGCCGTGACGGTCGTCTGCGTGCGCCCCTTCGCCGTCTGTGCCAGCACGCGTGAGCCGCTGCTGCCGACGACGATGCCGCCGAGGACGATCAACGCCACGAGCGTGCCGATCAGCCGAGCCTTCATCTCGCTACCTCCCACGGGCCTGCCCACCCGCAGCGGAAACCGCCGCGACAGCGAGGAAAAGGAGGGCTGGCGTCACAGAAGCCGAACCGGCCTGCCTCCGGGGCGTGAGCGCGACCACCCTCGACTGATCCGCGCATGGTACTGCCCATTCACTTCATCGAGCGATGACGGCGTCGCCGGGCCGGGCTACCCTCCCCCGGTGCGCCGGTTCGCCGTCGGACTGCTCGTCCTCGCCCTGGCCGGGGCGGCGTCGAGCCTCGCGGGCACCGGCCTCTCGGTGCACGTCAGCGGCAATCATCTCGTCGACGGCAACGGCACCACGCTCCGACTGCTCGGCGTGAACCGCTCCAGCTTCGAGTACGCCTGCGCACAGGGCTGGGGCTTCAACGAGGGGCCGACCGACGCGGCGGCGATCGGTGCGATGAAGGCGTGGCGGATCGACGTCGTCCGCATCCCGCTCAACGAGGCCTGCTGGCTCGGGCTCCCGTCGGTCAACCCGGCCTATCGCGGCAAGCCCTACCGCGACGCGGTGACGAGCTACGTCCAGCGGCTGCACGCCGCCGGCCTCTACGTGATCGTCGACCTGCACTGGAACGCGCCCGGGTCGCAGCCGGCGCTCGGCCAGCAGGTCATGCCGGACGCCGACCACTCGCCCGCGTTCTGGTCGAGCGTTGCGGCGACGTTCAGGTCCGATCCGGCCGTGCTCTTCGACCTCTACAACGAGCCGCACGACGTGTCCTGGCGCTGCTGGCGAGACGGCTGCGTGGTGCCGGCCGGCTGGCGGGCGGCCGGGATGCAGGCGCTCGTGAACGCCGTGCGCGCGACCGGTGCGAAGCAGCCGATCATGCTCGGCGGGCTCGGCTGGTCGAGCGACCTGTCCGCGTGGCTGACCTGGGAGCCGAGGGACCCGGCGCACCAGCTCGTCGCCTCGTTCCACACCTACGACTTCAGCGGCTGCTCGTCGCCGGCCTGCTGGAACCAGACGGTCGCGCCCGTGGCCGCGAAGGTGCCCGTCGTGACGGGAGAGTTCGGCGAGAGCGACTGCTCGCACGGGTACGCCGACAGCTACATGGCCTGGGCCGACGCGCACGGCCTCTCGTACCTCGGCTGGACGTGGAACCCGTGGGACTGCTCGGGCGGCCCGGCGCTGATCAGCGACTGGAGCGGCACGCCGACACCGTACGGCGCGGGGCTCCACGCCCATCTCGCGGCCCTTCTGGGCCGATGAGCATCGACACGACGCCGGTCGACGGGGCAACGGCGGCCGCGATCGAGGCAGCCGAGGCCCGCGCCTGGACGGACGTCTACGGGGCGGCACCGGCGGACTGGGCGGCCGAGGTCGGCCTCTCGACTCGCGAGGTGGGCGGCGCGACCGTGCTCTCCTGGGCCGCAACGGGGAGGCGGTACTTCAGCCGCACGATCGGGCTCGGCGTCGTGTCTCCCGCAACGCCCGCCGTGCTGGACGACATCCTCGACGGGTACGCCGAGGCCGGGATCGCCATGTTCCTGCTCCAGTCGCTGCCGCACTGCCGGCCTGCGGAGTACGAGCAATGGCTGCGGGACCGCGGCCTCGTGCCCTTCGACGCCCAGGACCGGATCGTCCGCGGCGACGAGCCGCTGGGCTCGATGCCCACTCCGCCCGAGGATCGCGAGATCCAGGTCGAACGTGTCCAGGCCGGGACGGCCGACGAGTGGGCCGCGTTCCTGCAACGCGTCTACCGACTGGACACGGGCCGGTGGCTCCAGGAGCTGATCGGCCGTCCCGGCTGGCACCAGTACGTGGCTCGCGAGGCCGGTGAGGTGGTCGCTGCCCGCGCGATGTACATCGATCCGAGCGGATGGGCCTGGCTCGGCATGGACGGGCCGGTTCCGGGCGTGATGTCGCCGGACTACGCGCCGGACGCCGCGCTCTGTTCCGCGATCGTCACGGACGGCCTCTCCCTCGGCGCGCGAATGTTCCATGCGGACATCGAGGCGCCGTCACCGGAGCAGGACACACCGGCCTACGAGTACTTCGGGCAGCTCGGCTTCCGCCGGCCCTACACGCGAACGCACTGGCGGACGGCCTGACCGGCCTCTACTAGGAGCGGCGAACGTAGAGCACTGCCCGCTTGTCGCGGGCCAGCTCCGTGAAGCCCGCGCGCCGGGCGAGACGACGCTGCGCCGCCGATCCCGCCGTGGCGAGGATCACCCGCACGCGTGTCGCCTCCACGTCGCCCGAGGGCCGCCCGGCGAGCCAGTCCAGGTAGAGGCGCTGCTCCCGCGTCGAGAACGCGTCCAGCGGGTTCCCGATCAGGATCCGATTGCCGGCCAGCGCCAGCGCCTCCGCGTCGACACCGTCGGCGAGGATCGGCGTCCCGCCGGCGGAACGCGCCGCGGCCTTCAGCAGCCCCGGCGTCGCGCCCGCCGGTGACGGCGTGCGCGCGAGCCCGATGACGGCGACGAGCACCAGCAAGCCGGCGAGAGCGCTCGCCGCCGCCCGCGGCACGACCGCGCGCCACGAACGCGACCCGGCCAGCGCCCGCGCCGCCGGAACGGCGATGAAGAGCGCAAGCCAGACCTCGTTGCGGCTCGCGCGCACCGCCGCCACCGCGAGGCCCGCAGTCACGACGACCTCCCACAGCGCCGGCCGCGAACGGAGCGCGAGCACGAGCAGCGGAATCGCGACGAGGAGGAAGACGACGTCGAACGGCGCGCCGAGGGAGATCGGCCGCCACATCCCTTCTCCGTGCGCCGCGGCCTGGCTCCCGATCACGCCGCGGTAGTAGTCGGCCGTCTGCGCGAGCGCGGGAGTGGCGAAAAGCGCCAGGGCCATGCCGGCCAGCACTCCGAGCGCGACGAGCCGATCCTGCCGGGCGCGTGAGAAGATCAGGTAGGCGCCGGCGACGGCCACGCCGAGCAGCACGCCGCCGTGGAGGTTCGACCAGAGCGCGACCAGCGGCACGAGCAGCCAGACCCGGCGGGACGGCCGGCGGGCCTCCTCGCGCAGCAGCAGCACGAGCAGCGGGAAGAGGGCGAGCGAGAAGAGCTGCGAGCGCACGATCAGGAGCGCCGGAGCGGCAGCGAACGCGGTCAGGAACAGGACGAGGGCGGCCGGACCGTCGGCGACGCCGGCGCGACGCATATCGGTGGACACGAGCCAGAGGCAGGCGACCACCGCGGCGAGCTGTGCGAACACGAGCCCGCGTGTCCCGAGCCCGGCCGTCAGCAGGTGGAAGATCAGCTCGCCGAGGACGGGCACGTTGTGCCAGCCCGCCGACGAGGCGGCGGCGAACGGCACGCCCCCGGGGATCGACCACGAGTGGGCGATCCTCCCTCCGAGCGCGGCCAGCCAGTCGGCGTCGGCACCGACGGTCGCCAGCAACGCGCAGATCGCGGTCACGAAGCAGCCGACGAGGACCGTCAGCCGTACCTGGGCAGGCGGAGAGGGCCGCGGAAACTCCACGAGAGTCTCTATCGGCTGCGAAGCCCTAAGAGTTCAGCGCTCGAACAGGGCAGCCTGGCCCTGGCCGACGCCGACACAGAGCGTGGCCAGCCCGTACCGGCCGCCGCGGCGGCGGAGCTCGTGCAGCAATGTGACGACGAGGCGCGCGCCGCTCATTCCGAGCGGATGCCCGATCGCGATCGCGCCGCCGTTCACGTTGACGCGCTCCGAATCGAGGCCGAGCTCGCGGATCACGGCCAGGCTCTGCGAGGCGAAGGCCTCGTTCAGCTCGACGAGGTCGATCGCGGCCACGTCGATCCCGACGCGGTCGAACAGCTTGCGCACGGCCGGGACGGGCCCGATTCCCATGACCCTGGGGTCGACGCCGGCCACCGCACTGCCGACGAAGGCGCCCAGCGGCTCGATCCCGAGCTCGCGGGCTCGCTCCTCGCTCGCCACGACGAGCGCCGCGGCGCCGTCGTTGATCCCGCTCGCGTTGCCGGCGGTCACGCTCCCGTCCGGCCGGAAGGCCGGCGCCAGCTGGGCCAGCCGCTCCGCGCTCGTGTCCGGGCGGGGATGCTCGTCGCGGACGACCTCTCCGACCGGCACCAGCTCGTCGTCGAACCGGCCGGCCTCGCTCGCAGCCGCCCAGCGCCGCTGCGACTCGAGCGCAAACGCGTCCTGGTCCTCACGGGACACGTCCCACCGCTCGGCGACGTTCTCACCGGTTTCGCCCATGGACTCGAGCGGGAACATCGCCTCCATCCGCGGGTTCGGGAACCGCCACCCGAGCACGGTGTCGTAGGCGACCTGGTTTCCGCGCGGAAATGCCTTGTCGGGCTTCGCCATCGCGATCGGCGCGCGGCTCATCGACTCGACGCCGCCGGCGACGAACAGGTCGCCGTCGCCGGCGATGACCGCGTGGCAGGCCGAGACGACCGCCGCGAGACCGGAGGCGCAGAGGCGGTTCACGGTCACGCCCGCCACCGACTCGGGAAAGCCGGCGAGCAGCGCAGCCATCCGCGCGACGTTCCGGTTGTCCTCGCCGGCCTGGTTCGCACAGCCGAGATAGACGTCCTCGATCTGCTCCGCGGCCACGCCCGCCCGCTCCACGGCGGCCGCGATCGCGAGCGCCGCCAGGTCGTCGGGCCGCACGCCGGAGAGCGCGCCGCCGTACCGCCCGATCGGCGTGCGAACTGCGGAGAGAATGACCGCGCGGCTCACGCCGCAAGCCTAGTCTCTACACGAATTCGACGCGGACCGGCTCGGGAAACGCGCCGAGCGCCTCGGCCCGTCGCAGCAGCTCCTTGACGGCCTGCCGGCCCTCGTCCCCGTAGTCCTCGGTGAGCTCGTTCACGTACATGCCGACGAACCGGTCGGCGAGGTGAGGCTCCAGCCCGCGGCTGAACTCCATCGCATAGGCCATCGCCTCGCCGCGGTTCTCGAGGCCGGTCCTGATCGAGGCGGCGAGCACCTCCGAGAGCTCCGCCAGCGTCTCCTCGCCGAGATCGCGCCGCGCGACGTTCGCCCCGAGCGGCAGTGGCAGGCCCGTCTCGAGCATCCACCACTCGCCGAGGTCGAGCACCTTGGTGAAGCCCTCGGCTTCGTAGGTGAGCTGGCCCTCGTGAATCAGCAGGCCGGCATCGACCGCGCCGGACCTGACCTCCTCCATGATCCCGTCGAACGGAACCTCGCGGTAGCTGAATTCGCCGATCGCCATGCGCAGCACGAGGTAGGCGGTCGTCATCCGGCCGGGCACCGCGATCTCGATCTCCGAGAGCCGCTCGAGCGTCATCGGCTCGCGCGCGACCACGATCGGCCCGTAGCCCGAGCCCATGCTGGCGCCGTGGGGGAGGAGCACGTAGCGGTTCTGCACGAAGGGGTAGGTGTGGAGCGAGATCGCAGTCGTCTCGAGCCTGCCTTCGAGCGCCCACTCGTTGAGCGTCTGGATGTCGCGGAGCACGTGCTCGAACTCGAAGCCGCGCGTGTCGACGCGCCCGGCCGCGAGGGCCCAGAACATGAACGCGTCGTCGGCGTCCGGGCTGTGTCCGAGGCGGATCAGCATCGAGCGCCGGAGGCTAGCAAGGGTGTCCGGGCGCGGTCGCACACGTTTACTGGTCCCATCCCTAACCCCCACCCACCCCGGGGACATCGACCGGGATAGAGGAACCACCGTAGCCGCGAACGTGTGACGCGTCTGTGCCGATTGTGTGCCGATTCGCCGGCGGTCGGGTCAGGATTCGCCGCGGAAGAACCAGCGCTCGAGCCTGGGCACGATCTCCTTGCGGGTGAACGGCGCAACGCGACCGGCCTTGCCGTCCTGCTCCAGCACGCTGACGTCGTCTTCGAGCGCGGCGTTCGCCGCCTCGAGCGCGTCGTCGAGCTCGTAGCCCTCGAAGAGATAGTCGTCTGCACGCGGCTCCGCGCTCTCGCGGTGCTGCGGGTTGACGGCACGGCCGACCGCCCAGACGCCCCCTTCCTTGCGCTCGATCCAGAGCACGACCCGCTCGGGCGAGCCGTCGTCGTCGACGCTGTCGAGAACCCGCTCCGCGTACCGCGACGTGCCGGGAGCCTGCATGGAACAAGGATACAATCGCCGTGTGGAGCGGTTGACGACGTTTCTGCGCAACCCGTTCTCGTTCCTCTTCGCGACCAAGGGCAACGAGGAGCGCGTCGCCGTCTACATCGTTCGTGAGCACAAGCGCGGTCGCAGCCTGTCCGACATCCTCGACGATCCCTACGTCGAGAACCGCTGCTCGGAGCAGGAGATCGCCCGCATCCTCGAGCGGCCCGAGGTCATCCACGCCCTCGGCGACGACATCGCCGCCGAGCACGTCCAGCCGGTCGAGAAGACCTAGAGCTCGCGGCCGACGCCGCGTTCGCGTGCCCGCTGGACGGCCAGCGCACCGATCGCCACGTCCCAGGCGGCGATCCCGTTCGACTTGAAGACGACGATGTCGTCTGCAGCCTGGCGGCCCTGAACCTGCCCGGACACGACCTCCGAGAGCTCGTGCACCTCGAGCCAGTCGAGCACGCCCTGCTGCACGGGCTCGATCAGGTCGCCGGACTCGATCCTCGCGTCCTCGAGCGAGTCGCAGCAGACGAAGGCTGCGCGCTCGAGCACGGTGTTGTCGAGCTCGCGGGCCTGCGGACGGTTCGCGCCTGCGGCGCACACGAGCGCGCCGGGACGCAGCCAGTCACCGCGCAGCACCGGATCCCGAGAGCTGGTGATCGTGACGACGACATCCTGCGCAGCCGCCTCCTGCGCGCTCTCCGTCGCCTCGGCACCGACCATCTTCGCGAACGCTTCGCGCCGCTCCTCTGTCCGTGAGTAGACGAGCACGGTCTCGAGCGACGGGACCGCTGCCCTGACGCAGCGCACCTGCATCTCCGCCTGCGTGCCGGCGCCGATCACGCCCAGGCCGGTCGCACCGTCGGCGGCCAGGAACTTGGCCGCGACGCCGCTCGCCGCGCCCGTACGGAACCGTCCCAACCGGTCGGCCTCGATGATCGCGATCGTCTCGTCGGTCGCCGCGTCGAACAGGACGACCACGAAGCTCACCCCGCCTCGACCCGCCGCGTAGGTCTTGACCCCCGCGACGCCGAGGCCGAGATCGACCGCGGACATGACGGCGAGGGCGCCTCCGTCCAGCCGCAACCGCCGGCGGGGCACGTTCTCGACCACGCCCTCGGCGAGTCGCCGGAACGAGCCCTCGACGGCTTCGAGCGCATCCTCCGGGGTCAGCAGGCCTTCGACATCCTGCTCGGTCAGATAGAGCGGCACGGCGGCTGAAGTCTAGGAGGGAGCAGGCGCGCCGGGCTTCAGCTCGACCACGCCGCGGCGGATCTCGGCGATGTCCTCGGCAGGGACGTAGCGCGGAAGGCTGAAGCCCGCGACGTACGTGAGCCCGTTGAAGATGTCCCGTCCGTGGTCGGCCCGGACGTGCCAGACGCGGCCGATCTGCTCCCCGTCGGCAGCCAGCACCTTCCAGCCGAACCGGATCAGCAGCCAGGAAACGGGGTGATCGTCGTCCCGGCCCAACTAACGCTTGCGCTTCGAGGGCAGTGGAATGCGCGGGATCAGCCGCGGAAGCCCGAGCCAGAGCGAACGCGCCTTCTGGAGCGGGCCCTGATGGCGACCACGGCCCGGATCGAGCGCCGCCCCACACCTCGCGCACCCGGCGGCGAAGGGACTGACGTGCTCCCCGCAACTGGGACAGCGATTCGGGTTGGCCATGGGCCCATAGAAGCACAGCCGACGACGGAAGTGGCCGTTCAAACCCGCCCGGCGTGGCACGGTTCCGGGATGCCCCGCAGCCCGGATGCCGAGCGCGAGCTCGCGGACGCCCGCGAAGCGCTCGCGTGCGGGGCGCTCGGGCCTGCCGCCGACCACGCGTGGGCCGGGGCTGCGGTCGCCGCGAGCATCGGGGACGAGGATTCGCTGTCGGCGTTGCTCGAGCTCGTCGGGACGCTCGCCAGAGAAGACCAGCGGGCGCGAGCACGACGGCGCCGAGCAGCTCCGTGTCTACCTCACGGAGGCGCTGGAGGACGCGAGGCGGGGCACGCGCCCGCAGAGCGCGTTCGAGCGGCTGATGACCCGCGAGCGGCGCCCGCCTTAACCCGGGTCGGAACGCGTGGCGACGTGGTGTCCCAGTCAAGCCGCCCGTCACGGATGAAGCGAACCAACTCGACCTCGTTCGGCGTCAGCTCGGGCGGACAGCGGGAGTCCTCGATCTGCGACCGGAGATGCTCCTTGACCGACGTCGCCGTGAACTGGCGAAGGAAGTACCTGACTCCGCGCATCTCACTATCGGCTACCCGGCCGGAGTGTTCTCCAATCGTGAATCGTGCGTAGCGGCGGAATGCGCCCGGCAAGATTCGAACTTGCGACCTCTGCCTCCGCAGGGCAGCGCTCTATCCCCTGAGCTACGGGCGCCCGGCTACGAGTCTAGCGGGCGGGCTTTTGCCGAACCGAGGTCGAGCTCCGCGTCCTCGGGCACCTCAACCCGGACGTACGCGAGGGCCACGATGCGGTCGCCGTCCCTCGCGGCGCTCGTCACGCGGCCGACCGGCTTGCCCTCGTAGAGCAGCTCGGCGTCGTAGCCCGGAAGCTCCGCACCGTCGATCGCGAGCACCCGCAGGCCGCGGTTCGCGTGGCCGCGGTAGTGGAGGCGCGCGATCGGCTCCTGGCCGGGGAAGCAGCCCTTCGTCAACGAGACGGCGCGCTCGACGAGACCGGCCTCGGCCGGCATGACCCGGTCGTCGATCTCGCGGCCGAAGCGGGGCGTTCCGGCGATGATCCGCAACGCCTCGAGCTCGTCGTCACCGATCGTCGGCACCACCGGGTCGTCGAGCACCTCCACGGCAGGCACGCCGTAGTCGAAGCTCGGGATCCCCTCGGCCTCGCCGAAGACGATCACCGAGGTGTGCTCCTCGAGCTCGATCTCGCACTTCGCCGCGAAACGGGCCCGCAGCAGCGCTGCGCGAACCGTCTCGCCGAGCTCGGGCTCGGTCAGGAGCAGGAAATCGCCCTCCCCGCGCCGCCAGACACGGAGCGGCGCGATCACACGGGCCTTCGGCGTCAGGAGCAGCGCGTCGCAGACGTCTGCGGACACGTCGTTCGAGAGCATGCGCTGCAGGAAGTCCTCTGCGTCCGGCCCTTGCACGCCCACGTACGAGCGTGGCCGACTCGCTACGCCTGACGTGACGACCTGCACGCGCTCAGTCTAGGGAGCGGGGGGTGGCTTACCGGAGCCGCGAGCCCGTAGGAGCTCGGCACCCACGATCGGCAGGAACACGCCTCCCACGACGACGAGCGTCGTCACCGTGCGGCTCCCGGACGTGGAGAGCAGATAGTTGAGCCCCGTCCGATTCACCCAGTAGCCCCACAGGAGCGACAGGAAGACGATCGCCAGCACGCCGGCCGCGAACAGCGGGCCGGTGGAGGAGCGGCGCCAGGCGACGACGACCAGGACGGCGACGAGCACGAGCGGCAGGATCGCCAGCCAGTCGCCGTCGAGCGACTTCGGCACGAGCGAGCGCACCGTCGGCTCGACACGGTGGATGCGGTCCCACAGGTAGCTCGGGTCGAGCGCCTTCCCGATCGGCGTCGACGAGCGGATGCCGTGATGCGACACCCAGATCCGCCAGGGGACGATCGCGATCAGACACCACCCCGCGGCCGCGGCGATCGGCAGCAGCGGCCGCCTCTTCACGCGACTGAAGACGAGGAGCAGGACGAACAGGCCGAGGACGAACGGGCTGCCCTCGGGCTTCGTCGCCACAGCCGCGCCTGCCATCAGCGCGAACGCGGCGATCGAACGCCGCTCGCCGGTCACGACGTAGCGCCACGCGGCGACGGCGGCCAGCGCGAAGAAGAACGCGATCGGCGCGTCCGCGTAGGCGGAGGTGAGGTTGGCGGCGAGCGCCGGTGCCGTGCCGACCAAGAGCAGCGAGGGCCAGAGCAGCGTCTGCGGAACACGGTCGCGGAGCAGCTCGTACGCGGCGACGAGGAAGCCGACCAGGAGCAACCAGAACTGGACGTGGATGACGAGGTTGTCGAGCCGGCCCATGAAGCGGAAGTCGATCGCCTCGAGCCCCGGGATCAGCATCGGGTAGTCGAGCACCAGCTTCTGGTAGGCGTGGTTCGCGAACACGGAGGTGTCGAGCCCGCCGAGCAGCACGATCGCGCGTGCCTTCATCGTCCACTTCGCCCAGGCGTCCCAGGAGTTGAGCGGCTGGAACAGGCACTGGACGAAGAGAACGGCGAGATAGCCGCCGAGCAGCCCTGCCGCCGGCAGCCCGATCCTCCAGTCCGTCTTCCCCCGCGCCGGCTCGGGCCGATCCCGCCGCACGAGCCCGAGTGACGCGAGCAGCGCGCAGACGAGGAGCGCCTGCCAGCTGCGCAGCGCCAGGCCCGCCATGAGCATGAGCGTCGAGAGCACGCCGACGGTGGCGACACCCGACATGTAGGCGAGCCCGGGATGGGTGCGGAGCCGCCAGCCGAAGAAGCGGATCAGCCCGGCGCCGGCGGCGAAGAACGCCGCGTTCGCGAACAGCAGGCCGGCGAGGCTGCGGATCACCTGGCCACCTTCCCGACGACGATCGAGTAGGCGCCGTTCGAGTACACGTGGCGGATCGTGTGCAGCGACGAGTAGCGGACGCCGAGCGCCCTGGGATCGGCGCGATAGGAGATGACCCAGTCCGCGTCGCGGACGTTGTCGACCGCGATCCGCGGCAGGAGCGAGGTGAACGTCCAGTAGTGGACGAGGTCGTAGCTCGTCTGGAGGTAGTAGCGGTCGTGCTTGGGAATGAGATGCCTGAGCTCGCCCCAGACCCGTTCGCGGACACAGGCGCGGAAGTTGGCGGTGAGGCAGTCCTGCGGGCCGCCCGGACGATTCTCGTTGGCGCTCCGGTGGCGCTCGTACCGTTGGGCGGCGGCGGCGGTGTCCTTGATCGTCCGCGGGTAGACGACGAGCGCGGCGAGGGTGATCGCCCCGGCGAGGAGCGCGACGGAGAGCACACCCGTCTCGCGCCGCGACAGCCGGTAGACGACGAGCGCGGCCACGATGGCGGCGGGAATCCAGAGGACGAAGAAGAGGATCTTCAGAGCCACGGGCCGCCCGACGATACCCGGCTGTAACGCTCGGGGAGCCGTCTAGTCTACGGTCGCATGGCGCTGTTCAGATCCCGCGCGGAGCAGAAGGTCGCGGACGCCGGCTACGACCCGGCGCGCCTGCCGCCCGGGCAGTACCTGACCGAGAAGTGGCCGGTGCTCCAGGCCGGTTCCGTTCCGCACGTCGACCTCGCGACCTGGGACTTCACGGTCACGGGCGAGGTCGAGAATCCCGTCCGCCTCACGTTCGACGAGCTCCAGGCGCTGCCGCAGACGGCGTTCACGACCGACATCCACTGCGTCACACGCTGGAGCCGGTTCGACACGAGCTTCCGCGGCGTCCACTGGCGCGAGCTGGCGAAGCTCGCCCGTCCGAAGCCGACCGCCCGCTTCGTGGTCGCGCACGCCGAACAGGGCTTCACGGCCAATCTCCCGCTCGAGGCGATCGAAGCGGACGAGGCACTGATCGCCTGGGAGGCAGACGGCGAGCCGCTGACGCCCGACCACGGCTGGCCGCTCAGGCTCGTCGTGCCGAGCCGCTATTTCTGGAAGAGCGCCAAGTGGCTGCGCGGCCTCGAGCTGCGCTCGACCGACGAGCTCGGCTTCTGGGAGCGGTACGGCTACAACAACGATGCCGACCCCTGGCGCGAGGAGCGGTACAGCTTCTAGTAACACGGGGGAAACAGCCGGTTTCCCCCGTGAGCCCCCTTCCCCTGAGCAGCGCTCACACGGTGGTTGCGGCCGACGTCGGCCAAGCCGGCGTCGGCGGCGAAGCGCGACGCAACGCCGTGACCAGACACATCACCCGTTCGGGGGGCACGGCTCTGCCGCCGACCCGCCGATAGGAGTGCTGTCCCACCTCCCCCCACCCTGAGGACGCACGAAGGGCCGCCACTAGCGGCCCTTCGTGATTCGAGGCGGTGATGAGCTACCGCCGGGGCAGGTGGGCCTCGAGGAACTTCAGGTCGCTCGTATGGAAGCCCGCCAGCAGCGCCTGATACTGGGCGACGGTCGGGGGCAGCACCTGCGACCGGGTCACTCCTCCAGCCGCGCAGATGTCCTTGCCCTGGAGCGTTGCCGTGATCGGCGTCTGCGGCCCGAAATACGTCTTGCCGGCCTGGAGCGCCGCCGAGATCTGGTCGACGATCTGCCAGGTCCCCTGGAGCGCGTCAGCGGCCAGCTCGTCGCTGCACACCGTGTAGAGGACCGCAGCGGCAGCGAGCGTCCCGACCGTGTTGACGTTTGCGGTCGTCGTCTTCTGCTGAGCCTGCAGCTTCTTCACCTGGGACTTGAGCGTGGCGACGTCGCGGAGCAGTTGCGTCTCCGTCGGAGTCGCCGACGACGCAGACCACGCGGCAGTTGCGTACACGGCCACTCCCACGACCGCCAACAGCACGAATACCCGCTTCATTGATTCCTCCTCGCGCCGATTTGAGACGCGAGCCTAGCGCCAAAACGGCGAGAGGCCCGCTCGCGCGGGCCTCTCGGCTGGTGAATCCGCTCGGTCGGCGGACTACATCATGTCCGGCATGCCGCCGGGCATTCCGCCACCGGAGCCGGCCTTCTCAGGAGCCTCGGCGACGATCGCCTCGGTCGTGAGGATGTTCTTCGCGATCGACGCGGCGTTCTGCAGCGCCGAGCGCGTCACCATGGTCGGATCGATGATCCCCGACTTGACGAGATCCTCGATCTCGCCCGTGTCGACGTTCAGGCCCTGGCCCTTGGCGGCACCGCGGACCTGCGAGACGACGACGGAGCCCTCGAGCCCACCGTTGTAGGCGAGCTGGCGGAGCGGCTCCTCGAGCGCCTTGAGGATGATCGCGGCACCCGTCTTCTCGTCGCCCTCGATCGCCTCGACGGCCTTCCTGATCGCGTCGGCCGCGTTCAGCAGCGCGACACCGCCGCCCGGCACGATGCCCTCCTCGAGGGCTGCGCGGGTGGCCTGCAGCGCGTCCTCGACGCGGTGCTTCTTCTCCTTCATCTCGGTCTCGGTGGCAGCGCCGACCTTGACCACCGCGACGCCGCCGGCCAGCTTCGCCAGCCGCTCCTGCAGCTTCTCGCGGTCGAAGTCGGAGTCGGTGTTCTCGATCTCGCCCTTCAGCTGCTTGATCCGGGACTTGATCGCGTCGGACTTGCCGGCTCCGTCGATGATCGTGGTCGAGTCCTTGTCGACGACGACCTTGCGGGCGCGGCCGAGCTGCGAGATCTTCGTGTTCTCGAGCTTGAGGCCCATCTCCTCGGTGATCACCTCGGCGCCCGAGAGGATCGCGATGTCCTCGAGCATGCGCTTGCGGCGGTCACCGAAGCCCGGCGCCTTGACCGCGACCGCGGTGAAGGTGCCGCGCAGCTTGTTGACGACGATCGTCGCGAGCGACTCGCCCTCGACGTCCTCGGCAACGATCAGCAGCGGACGACCGGCCTGGATGACCTGCTCGAGCACCGGCAGGACGTCCTTGACCGCGCCGATCTTCTGGTTCGCGACCAGGATGAACGGATCGTCGAGCACGGCCTCCATGCGCTCGGCGTCCGTGATCATGTACGGCGAGAGATAGCCCTTGTCGAACTGCATGCCCTCGGTGAACTCGAGCTCGAGACCGAAGGTCTGGCCCTCCTCGACGTTCACGACACCGTCCTTGCCGACCTTCTCGATCGCGTCGGCGATCACGTCGCCGATCTCGCGCTCACGCGCCGAGATCGTGGCGACCCGGGCGATGTCCTCCTTGCCGTTGACCTCCTTCGACTGCTTCTTGAGGTCCTCGACGACGAGGTCGACGGCCTGCTCGATGCCGCGCTTGAGACCCATGGGGTTGGCCCCAGCCGCAACGTTCTTCAGGCCCTCGCGGACGATCGCCTGGGCGAGCACCGTCGCCGTCGTGGTGCCGTCACCGGCGACGTCGTTGGTCGCCGTGGCCACCTCGCGGACGAGCTGGGCACCCTGGTTCTCGAAGACGTCCTCGAGCTCGATCTCACGAGCGATCGTGACGCCGTCGTTGGTGATCGTCGGCGCGCCGAACTTCTTGTCGAGCACGACGTAGCGACCCTTCGGGCCAAGGGTGACCTTGACCGCGTCTGCGAGGATGTTCACGCCGCGCTCGAGCGCTCTGCGTGCGTCCTCGTCGAACTTCAGCTCCTTGTGAGCCATGAATTACCTCCTGGGGTGAACTAGGACTTCGAGCCGGCGAGCTCGCGCTTGCCCTTGGCCTTCGTGGGGATGGCCTTCGCGAGGACGTCGGACTCGCGCAGGATCAGCAGATCCTCGAGCCCGACCTTGACCTCGGTACCGCCGTACTTCGAGAAGATGATCTCGTCTCCGACAGCGACGTCCATGGGGACCAGGTCGCCCTTGTCGTTCCGAGAGCCGGGACCGACGGCCAGGATCTTGCCGCGCTGCGGCTTCTCCCTGGCGGTGTCCGGCAACACGATGCCGCTGATGGTCATTTCCTCCTCTTCGAGGACCTCGACGATCAGGCGGTCACCCAACGGTTGCAGATCCATCCAAATCCTCCTGTGTTCCGACATTGTGACGGTGGATGGCACTCTCACCCTGAGAGTGCCAGACGATTTTAGCTGTAGCGGCGCCGGTTCTGCAAGCACCGGCTCATCCGGGCCTGTGCATGTCACAAGCGGTAACGTCGAAAGGCGGTGAAGCGTGAGTTCTCAGCCGGCGGCGTCCTGGTCCACGTCGTGGACGGCAGGCCGGTCATGGCGGCGATCCGGCCGGGCGGCAAGCCGGCAGGGTTGTGGGCGCTGCCGAAAGGGCGGATCGGCGAGGGCGAGAAGCCGGAGGCGACCGCCGTGCGGGAGGTGGAGGAGGAGACCGGCGCCAGAGGCACGCTCGTCCGCAAGCTCGGCGACATCCGCTACGTCTACACGTGGGAGGGCGAGCGCATCTTCAAGGTCGTCAGCTTCTACCTGCTCCGGTACGAGGCGGGCACGCTCGGGGAGCTGAGCGAGGAGTACGCCCACGAGGTCGCCGACGTCCAGTGGCTGCCGCTCGACGAGGCACCGCGGCTGCTCGCCTACACGGGAGAGCGCCAGATGGTTCAGGAGGCGCTCGCGCATCTGAACGGCGAGACTCTATGATGCGCCTGCCTTCCGGCGGGTCGCCATGCAAGCAATGTACGCACTGAACTTCTACTCACCCATCGTGGCCGACCAGCTGCGGACGCACCGCAAGACGGCCACCATCCGGCTCGGCGACAAGGCCGGCAAGTACCGGAAAGGCATGATCGTTCAGGTGCTGTGCGGCGCGCGCTACAGCCCGAGGGAGAAGGTCTTCGACGCCGTGATCGACAAGGTCGAGGTGAAGACGCTCGGCGAGCTCTCCCCGAACGAGATCCAGCACGACAACCCGATGCTGAAGCACCCCGACGAGATGGCGAGCTTCCTCGGGCAGCTCTACAACCGCGACGTGTCCCTCGAGGACACGGTCACGATCATCCGCTTCTCCGAGATAAAGCACTAGCGCGCGACCGGCGCTTACGGCGCGGTCCCCGGAAGGCGACCGACCGCGTCGGATCCCCTATCGCGACTGCATACCCCTTCCCCGAGCCACCTGTCGTCCAGAGCCATGTCTCAGTGACTGTCCCATGGGACAGTCACTAGGACGTGTCCGGAAGAGACGAATGTGAGTGCTCGAGCGGGCGCGTCAACGCTGCTTGCGGATCGGGACGCCGCGGAGCTCGGGCGGGCGGAGCGGCTCGCCGCAGGCCTCGCACTCGACGGCGAAGACCGACGAGAACCGGGCACCGCAGGACGGGCAGTGCGAGCGGAGCTCGCCGCCGCACTGGGGACATGCGTCCGGCAACTCGTCTTCCGACTCGTCGAAGTAGCGCTGCGCGTACCCGCACTTCAGACACACCGCAGCCCAGTCACCGAGGATCTTGCGACGCTCCTCGCGCAGCCAGTCAGATGCTTTCCCCACGTGGCCGACGATAGCGGCCGGGACGACCGAAGATGGCGACCAGGCCAGCCGATAGAGTGTCGGCCGTCTCGTTCGAGAGAAGGGATGTGAATGGCGATCGCGCGTGAAGCCGAGCCGATCGGCTCGCTGTCGGAGGTCAAGGACGCCGGCCTCGACCGGGAGGACCTCCTCGGCATCTACCGCAACATGCTGATCACCCGCGGCGTCGAGGAGCGCGGCCACATCCTCTACAAACAGGGGAAGATCCCGGGCTCCTTCTACACGGGCCGCGGGAACGAGGCGGCCGCGGTCGGCATCGGCACGGCGATGGGCCCCGAGGACGTCGGCGCCCCACTGCACCGCGACATGGGCGTGCACATCGTCCGCGGCATGGAGCCCTGGCGGATCTTCGCCAACTACATGGGCCGGGCCGACGGGCCGACGCGCGGGCGGGACGGCAACGTCCACATGGCTGACATCCGCCTGGGGCTGATCTCGATGGTCAGCCACCTGCCGGCGATGCTCCCGGTCTCGGTCGGCTGCGCACTCGCCTTCCGCATCCGCGACGAGCGCCGCGTCGCCCTGGGCTGGTTCGGCGAGGGAGCCTCGGCGCGCGGGGACACTCACGAGTCCATGAACTTCGCGGGCACACGGCGGCTGCCGGTCGTGTTCGTCTGCGACAACAATCAGTGGGCCTACTCGACGCCCACGCACCTCGAATACGCTGTCGAGCACATCGCCGACCGCGCGCAGGCATACGGCTTCGAAGGCGTCGTCGTCGACGGCACCGACGTGCTCGCGGTGTACCGCGAGGCCAGGCGCGCGATCGAGAAGGCGCGCGAAGGCGGTGGCCCGACATTGATCGAGTGCCTGACGCTGCGCATGGAGGGGCACGCCGTCCACGACGACGCGTTCTACGTGCCGCGCGAGATGTTCGAGGAGTGGGCCAGGCGCGACCCGATCGAGCGCTTCCGCGACTGGCTGCGGGACAACGTCTCGCTCACCGACGGTGAGGAGGACCAGATCGCAGCCGACGTGAAGCAATTGCTCGCCGAGGCGATGCGGCGGGCCGAGGAATCACCTCTGCCGGACATCTCGACGCTCACGGACGGCGTCTACGCCGACCCCGACGAGCTCCACCCACCACACCACTAGCCATGGCCGAGCTGACCTACCTGCAGGCGATCTCCGAGGGCCTCCGCGGCGAGATGCGACGCGACAACCGCGTGTTCGTGATCGGCGAGGACGTCGGCGTCTACGGCGGAGCCTTCAAGGTGACCCTCGGCTTCCAGGAGGAATTCGGCCCCTGGAGGGTGATCGACGCGCCCCTCGCCGAGACCGCGATCGTCGGCGGCTGCACGGGTGCAGCCCTGATGGGGATGCGCCCGGTCGCCGAGATGCAGTTTTCCGACTTCGTGTCCTGCGCCTGGGATCAGCTCGTCACCGTCGCTGCCAAGCAGCACTACCGGGCCGGGACGCCGGTGCCGATGGTCGTCCGGCTGCCCTCCGGCGGCGGGTTCTCCGGCGGGCCGTTCCACTCGCAGAACCCGGAGAGCTCGTTCGCGCACGTTCCCGGGCTCAAGTGCGTCTGCCCGGCCACGCCCGCAGACGCCAAGGGGCTCATCGCCAGCGCGATCGAGGATCCGAACCCCGTCCTCTACTTCGAGCACAAGCACCTCTACCGCCGGATCAAGGGTGAGGTCCCCGAGGAGCGCTACACGGTGCCGATCGGCAAGGCGCGCCTCCATCGCGAAGGCGACGACGTGTCGGTGATCACCTGGGGCGCGATGGTCTACACCGCCTCCGAGGCGGCCGACCAGCTCGAGGCCGACGGCGTCTCGGTCGAGGTCATCGACCTCCGCTCGGTGCTCCCGTGGGACAAGGAGGCCGTGCTCGAGAGCGTGCGCAAGACGTCGAAGGCGCTCGTCCTCCACGAGGACACGCACACCGGCGGCTTCGGCGCCGAGATCGCGGCGACGATCGCCGAGGAGGCCTTCGAGGACCTGGACGCGCCGGTCAGGCGGATCTGCGCGCCGGACGCTCCCGTGCCGTTCTCGCCCCCGCTCGAGAAGGCGTTCATCCCTCAGGTCGAGGACGTGGCGCGCGGGTTGAAGGCGCTCGCGGAGTACTAAGTCATGGCGACCCAAACCCAGGTCGACGTGGTCATGCCCCAGATGGGAGTGTCCGTCTCCGAGGGGACGGTCACGAAGTGGCTGAAGCAGCCCGGCGAGACAATCGCGCTCGACGAGCCGCTGCTCGAGATCTCGACCGACAAGGTGGACACGGAGGTACCGAGCCCGGGCGCCGGTGTTGTCCAGGAGATCCTCGTCCAGGAGGGCGAGACGGTCGAGGTCGGGACGAGGCTGGCGGTGATCGCCCCCGAGGGCTCGGCGCCGGCAGAGTCAATCGCTCCCGCAGAGCCCGTGGCGCCGGTAGAGCCCGTGGCGCCACCGCCTCCTCCTGAGCCCGCTCCGGTCGCGGCGACTCCCGAGCCGTCGGCCCCGGCTCCGCTCGCCCCTGCCCCGGCCACGGCGCAGGGAAACGGCGACCTCGACGGCAGGAGCTTCGTCTCGCCGGTCGTGGCGCGGATCGCGGGCGAGCACGGCGTCGACGTCTCGCGTGTCCCGGGCACGGGGCGCGGCGGGCGCGTGACCAAGAAGGACATTCTCGCCTTCATCGAGTCCGGGTCGCCGGCGGCGTCGCCTGCGCCTGCCGAGGCTCCGGCTCAACAACCTGCTGCGCAACCCCCACCGGCTCCCGCGGCGGCACCAACTCCTCCGCCGCCCCCGACGCCACAGACAGAGGCTGCGGCAGGAGAAACGGTGGAGCCGATGACGGCCATGCGCAAGGGAATCGCCGAGCACATGCGTCGCTCGCTCGACACCTCCGCGCACGTCACGAGCGCGATCGAGGTCGACATGTCGAAGGTGGTCGCGATCCGCGAGCAGCTGAAGCGGGAGTACCAGCAGGCCTACGGCGTCAACCCGACCTACCTCGCATTCATCGCCCGGGCGACGGTCGACACGCTGCGGGAGTACCCGTACATCAACGGTGAGATCCGCGGCGACCAGATCGTGACCCGGAACTACGTCAACCTCGGCTTCGCCGTCGAGCTCGCCGACGGCAAGGGCCTGATCGTCCCGGTCGTGAAGGGCGCCGAGTCGCTGAACCTGCTCGGAATGGCGAAGGCGATCGCGGACATCGCCTCCCGGGCGCGCGACAAGAAGCTGCTACCGGACGACGTACAGGGCGGAACGTTCACGATCACGAACCCGGGCGGCTACGGGACCTTCCACGGGACGCCGGTCATCAGCCAGCCCCAGGCGGCGATCCTCGGCACGTACGCGATCGTGAAGCGCCCGTGGGTCGTCCAGGACGAGCTCGGCGACGACGTGATCGCGATCCGCTCGATCATGAACATCACCCTCACGTACGACCACCGTCTCGTCGACGGCGCGCTCGCCGGCCGCTTCCTGCGCGACCTGCGCAAGCGACTCGAGAGCTGGGACGAGCCCACAGACCAGAGTTAGCCTGACGGCATGAGCCATCAGGGTCACCTGCTGAATCTCGGCCCGACGCCGTATGCCGAGGCGTGGGAGCTGCAGCGCTCGCTCGCGGCGGCCGTCCTGGAGGGCACGATCCCCGACACCGTCGTCCTGGTCGAGCATCCAGCGGTTGTGACCCTCGGGCGGCGCACGGACGACGGGGAGCTCCATCTTCCCGGGGACGTGGACGTGGAGGTGATCGAGACCGACCGAGGCGGCAAATCGACCTACCACGGGCCCGGCCAGCTCGTCTGCTACCCGATCCTCGACCTGAACCGCCATGGCCGCGACGTCAGGCGCTACTGCCGCGACCTCGAGGAGGCGGTCATCCGCACGCTCGGCGAGTTCGGCCTCGACGGCACGCGAATCGACGGGCTCACGGGTGTCTGGCTGACCCCACCGCTGCGAAAGATCGCGTCGATCGGCGTACATATCTCCCGCTGGGTCACGACGCACGGGTACGCGCTGAACGTCGACCTCGACCCCGAGCCGTTCACGACATGGATCACGGCCTGCGGCCTCGAGGACGCGGCGTTCACGGCCATGGGACGCGAGCTCGGGCGGTCGCTCACCGTCGACGCCGTGCGCCCCGCGGCAGCCGCGGCGCTCGGGGAGGTCTTCGACCTGGTCTTCGACGAGCTGCCTGCGGACCACGAGCTCTTGCCGCAGGCCGTCCACGCCGACCTCGGCCCGTAGACTAGGCCTCGATGGAGCGCTCGCTGCCCGTCGCCGAAAGGCCTCGCCGCCCCGAGTGGATGAAGGTGCGCGCGCCGAGCGCCGACTCGCGCTACTACGACGTCCGCAAGCTGATCCACGGCGCGGGGCTGAACACGATCTGCGAGGAGGCGCGCTGCCCGAACATCGCCGAGTGCTGGGGGCGCGGCACAGCCACGTTCCAGATCCTCGGCGACACCTGCACGCGCGCGTGCCGCTACTGCTACGTCCACTCCGGCAAGCCGGACGGCCCTCCCGACCCGCTCGAGCCGCTGCGACTGGCGCAGACCGCGGCGCGCATGTCGCTCGAGCACGTCGTCGTCACGTCCGTCGACCGCGACGACCTGCCAGATCGGGGCGCCGGCCACTACGCGGCCACGATCCGCGCCCTCCGCGCGAAGGTGCCGGCGGCGTCCGTCGAGGTGCTGACACCGGACTTCCTCGACTGCGAGGAGGAGGCACTCTTGATCGTGCTCGCCGAGCGGCCCGACGTCTTCAACCACAACATCGAGACGGTGCGGCGGCTGCACCCGAGCATGCGCGGCGCCAAGGCGTCCTACGACCGGGCGCTCTGGCTGCTGCGGCGCGCGAAAGAGATCGCCGACTACCCGGTGCTAACCAAGTCCGGAATCATCGTCGGGCTCGGCGAGACGAACGGCGAGGTCGTCGAGACGTTGCGCGACCTGCGCGGAAACGGCGTCGACGTGGTCACGATCGGCCAGTACCTGCAGCCCTCTTCGAAGCACGCGCAGATCGACCGCTGGGTGCATCCGGACGAGTTCGCCTGGTTCACCGAGCAGGGCGAGGCGATGGGATTCGGCTCGGTGTTCGCCGGCCCGCTCGTACGCTCGTCCTACCGCGCCGACGAGCAGAAGCACGCCGCGACGCCCGGTCCGTAAACGTCAGTCGCCTTGCGGCTTCGCCATCGCGCGGTAGTCGAGCGCCTTGTCGAGCACGCTGTCCTCGACCCCGGCCTCGCGCGCAACCTCGCGGAGCGAGCGGCCCGACGCAGCGGCTTCTTTGACGATCTCGCTCGCCTTGTCGTAGCCGATGTACGGGTTGAGCGCCGTCGCCGCGGAGAGGGTCAGCTCGGCGTAGTGCTCGCACTGCTCCCGGTTCGCCTCGATCCCGTCGACGCACTTCTCGGCGAAGAGCCGTGCGGCGCTCGCGAGCAGCTTGATCGAGTCGAGCAGATTGCGGGCCATGAGGGGCACGAAGACGTTCAGCTCGAAGTGGCCCTGCAGGCCGCCGACCGTGATCGCCTGGTCGTTGCCGATCACCTGCGCCGCCACCTGCGTGACGACCTCCGGGATCACCGGGTTGACCTTGCCCGGCATGATCGAGCTCCCCTTCTGGAGCTCCGGCAGGCGAATCTCGGCCAGGCCTGCTCGCGGGCCCGAGCCCATCAGCCGCATGTCGTTCGCGATCTTCGTCAGCGAGACGGCAACGGTCTTGAGCGCGCCGGAAGCCTCGACGAGGCCGTCGCGGGCCGCCGTCGCCTCGAACGGGTCGGCCGGGGAAGAGATCTCGAGGCCGGTCTCCTTCCGCAACAGCTCGCGGACGCGCGCGGCGAACTCCGGATGGGTGTTCAGTCCCGTGCCGGTGGCCGTGCCGCCGAGCGGGATCTGCCCGAGCCGCGGCATCGCATCCTCGACCCTCGCGATCCCCTGTCGCACCTGGGTCGCGTAGCCGCCGAACTCCTGTCCGAGCGTCACGGGCACCGCGTCCATCAGATGCGTGCGACCTGACTTGACGACGTCGTCGAACTCCTTCGCCTTGCGCTCGAGCGACGCTGCGAGAAGGTCGAGCGCCGGGAGCAGGTCGTTCGCCGCCTCGCCGAGCGCCGCGAGGTGCACTGCGGACGGGAAGACGTCGTTCGAGGACTGGCCCAGGTTCACGTCGTCGTTCGCGTGCACGTCCCCGCCGGCCAACGTGGCGATCACCTCGTTGGCGTTCATGTTCGAGGACGTCCCCGAGCCGGTCTGGAAGACGTCGATCGGGAACTGGTCGTCGAGCTCGCCCGCCGCGACGCGATCGGCCGCCGCCGCGATCCGCGCCGCCTTCTCGGAGTCGAGCAGGCCGAGGTCGGCGTTCACCCGAGCCGACGCCGACTTGATGCGCCCGAGCCAGCGCGCGACGGGTGCGGGGATCGGCTCGCCGGAGACCGGGAAGTTGGCGACCGCCTTCCGCGTCTCGCCGCCCCAAAGCTCTCGCGGCTCAGTCGTCGCCATGTACCGAGTCTAGCTCCGCGCCGTCCCGGAGATCGCCGCAGGTTGGTCACCGGATCGCCACCAGAACGACACCACGCGGACCGTCGCCGCGGCGACCTCCCGTGTTGAATCTCCGCGATGGACGACGGCGCCGCCCCCGCCCCGGGACGCATCGGCGCTCTGCGCTCCCTGCATGGGCGTCCGCCGGTGCGCCGCATCCTGACTGCGTGGGCCGCCTGCTTCGCGGGCGAAGCGATCGCTGCCGTCGCCTTCGGCGTGCTCGCATACCGGTCTGCAGGCGCGACCGGAGTCGCCTTCCTCGTCGCGGTGCAGCTGCTTCCGACGGCGGCCCTCGCACCGATGCTCGTCGCGCTCGCCGAGCGCCTGCGTCGAGAGCGGCTCGCCTTTGCCGTGGACATCGTCCGGGCCGCGGTTGCATCCGTTGCTGCGGTGCTGAGTGAAGCGGGTGCTCCCCGCGACGCACTCTTCGCGCTTGCCGCCGTTCTCACGCTCGGAACCGCCGTCTCGAACCCGCCCCGGCGCGGGCTCCTGCCGCTGCTCGTCGAGGA
Organism: uncultured Actinomycetes bacterium; assembly: GCA_963742925.1. Classification (GTDB taxonomy): domain Bacteria; phylum Actinomycetota; class Thermoleophilia; order Gaiellales; family Gaiellaceae; genus PALSA-612. Next base: position 214,623 of record CAVUNV010000004.1, read on the forward strand.
GCCTGCCGAGCTGACGGCCGCAGGCGTCGTGATCGGCGTCGTCCAGGCGGCGGCCCAAACGGTCGGTCCGCTGCTGGCGGCCGTCCTCTTCAGCGTGTCGGGCTCCACTGAAGTGCTCGCCGCCTCTGCCGTCTGCTTCGCCGGGGCAGCCCTCGCGGAGGCGCGCCTGCCGAACACCACCGACGTCGCCGCCCGTCCGATTTCGGTCGAGAGCGCGCGGGTGATCGAGGAGGCGAAGCGGGCGCTCGAGCGTGGGCTTCAGGCGGTACGCACGGATCTCGAGCTCCGCCTCGTCGCAGAGCTGTTCGCAGCCAAGAATCTCGGCCGCGGGGCGCTCAACGTTCTGATCGTGGTCGTGCCGCTCGCCTTGCTCGACATCGGAAGCGCGGGCGTCGGCTGGCTGACCGCGGTCCTCGGTGCCGGGGGTGTCGTCGGCGGACTGGCCGCCACCGGACTCGTCGGCCGGCGACGGATGGTTCCCGCGATGGCCGCAGGTCTTGCGCTGTGGGGATTGCCGCTGCTCGCCATCGGAGGGCTGCCCTATCTCTCCGTCGCGGTGATCGGGCTGGCAGTGCTCGGCGCCGGCAACACGGTCACCGACGTCGCCGGGTACACGCTGATCAGCCGCTCGGCCCGAGACGACCTGCTGGGGGCCGTCTACAGCCTGCACGAGGCAGTGCGGGCCGTCGCGATCGTCGTGGGCGCGGCCGCAACTGCAGCGGTCGTGGAGCTATGGGGGCCGAGACCGGCGCTGATCGCCGCCGGCACCGGACTCATCGCCGCGGCGGGAGTCGGAGAGCTCCTGCGCGGACGGGAGCACTCGCGGCAGCCTCGGCCCGAGCACGTAGCGTTGATCCGCGCGAGCCCCCTCTTCGGCTGGCTGCCTCCCATCGCGGTCGCCCGACTCGCGTCCAGGGTGGAGCCGCTCGAGCTCGGTGCCGGAGCGACCCTTCTGAGCGAAGGCGACGCAGGGGACCGCGCCTACCTGCTGGAGAAGGGCGAACTGGTCGCGGAGCGCGGAGGTCGCGAGATCGGCCGGGTGCGCCCCGGGGGTGTAGTCGGCGAGATCGCACTGCTCCACAACGCGCCACGAATGGCGACGGTGCGCACCGTGACCGACTGTCTGCTGCTCACGATCGAGCGCGATGAGTTCCTCGCAGCGGCAACCGGAAACACGAGCGCCCGCGACGAGGCGACGAGGCTGATCGAGCGGCGTCTGGCCGAGGCCGGCGCGGCGCGAGGCTAGCCGCGTGCTGCCTCCAGCAGCTCGTCCCAGCGGGAAAGCTTGATCGCGCGGCCGCCCGTGAGGCGCGCCCCGCTCGCTCTCGAGCCTGTCGATCCGCTCCCAGCCCGCGTAGGTGACCACCTCGACACCGCGTTCTGCGAGCAGCGCGTCGACCGCGTCTGCGTCCGAGTTCCGCGGCAGGGCGCCGGTCCGCGCATCCTCGAGCAGCAGCTCCACGGTCTCCGTGGCGTCCTTCTTGTTCGTCCCGATCACGCCGGTCGGGCCCCGCTTGATCCAGCCGGCGCAATAGGCGCCCGGGACCGGAGCCCCCTGCTCGTCGAGGACGCGGCCGCTCGCATTCCGGATCGTCGCGCGCTCCTCGTCGAACGGCACCCCCGGCAGCTCGACGCCGCGGTAGCCGACGCTGCGCAGGACGAGCCCGCAGGGGATCACCTCGCGATCCTCGGTCGCCACGGCGCGCACCCGTCCCTGCTCGTCGGCCACGAGCTCGTTCCGCACCACCTCGATCGCCTCCACCCGCTCGTCGCCGAGGATCGCGACCGGCGAGCTGCGGAAGCGCAGGTGCAGCGTCTTCGGCTTTCCGGTCGGCGTCCGGGCGGCGAACTCGCGGAGCACGTCCATGTTCCGCCGCTGGATCGGGGTGCCCGCCTCGAGCTCGGCGGCGCTGGCCGGATCGAGGTCGAGCTCGGCCGGGTCGACGACCACGTCGGTGCCGGCGAGCTCGCCGAGCTCGACCAGCTCCGGTGTCGTGAACGAGGCCTGCACGGGGCCGCGGCGGCCGAGCAGGAGGATCTCGCGGATGCCCGAGCCGACGATGGCGTCGATCGCCTCGTCGGTCGTGTCCGTCGGCGCCAGCTCCTCGGCGGTCAGGGCCAGCATGCGCGCGACGTCGACGGCCACGTTCCCGTTCCCGATCACGGCGACGCGCTCGCAGGACAGGTCGAAGGACAGGTCCTGGAAGTCGGGATGGCCGTTGTACCAGGCGACGAACACGGTGGCGGGCCACGAGCCGGGGAGATCCTCGCCGGGAATACCCAGGTGCCGGTCGGTCTGGGCACCGACCGAGTAGACGACCGCGTCGTAGAGGCGCGCCAGGTCGGCCGGCGTCAGGTCACGGCCGAGCTCGACATTGCCGAGGAAGCGAAACCCGGGGCGCGCGGCGATCTTCTCGAAGGCGCGCGAGACGTCCTTGATCTTCGGGTGATCGGGAGCCACTCCGAGCCGAACGAGCCCCCACGGGGTCGGCAGCCGCTCGATCATGTCCACCTCGACCCGGCGGATCCTCCGACACGAGCAGCGCACCGGCTGCGTAGAACCCGGCCGGGCCGGAGCCGACCACGGCGACGCGAAGCGGACGGTCCGGGCTCACCGGCCGATCCTATGCCGGGGGCCGGACTCAGCGGGGCTCGAGGATGCAGGCGTCGTGCGACGAGCTGGCGACCTGGACCGAGCGCACGACCTTGCCGCGCTCGTCGGCGATCGTGACCTGGCCGTGGCCGAGCGCGGGCGTCACGATCCAGCCGAAGTCGGCCTGCACGTTGTACGAGCCGACCGGCACGACGGCGCGGGAGAGCGACCGACCGTCGGCGCGATACACCCGCAGCGTCCCGCCCCAGCCGCTCGTGACGTACGCGAGGTCGCCGGCGAAGGTGACATGCTGGGGCGCGAAATCGCCGTTCGGCTGGGCGAGCAGCCGCCCCGAGCTGACGTCGTACACCGCCAGCCGGAACCGGTCCGCGGCGCTGACCCAGGCATGGCGGCCATCGGGAGCGAAGCCAACGTCGTGGGCGAGGAACGGCGGGCGGAAGCGCCGGACGAGCCGGGGCCGGTTGCGGGTCGAGACGTCCACGGCCGCGATCTCCTCCGCCGCGCTTCCGAGCGCGATCCAGAGCGTTCGCCCGGTGACGTCGATGACGACATGCCGCGCCCGGGGGCCGACGGGCACGCGAGCGAGCACGCGTCCGGTGCGCACATCGAGCGCGACCACCTCGCCCCGACCGGCGTCGGTCACGTACGCGTGACGGCCGTCCGGGTGGCCGACCGTGTACCGGGGCTCGCCGAAGCCGCGCAGCACGTGGGCGACGTCCAGCGTTCGTCCGTCGACGAGCGTCACCGCACCGATGTCGGAGTGCGCGACGACTGCGGTTCCGCCGACACGCTGGATGCTCCGCGGGAACGGGAGGGTCGCCACGTGCCGGACGACACGGCCGCTCGGCACCTCGACGGCGACGAGCCGCGACTCGAGGTCGGCGGTCACGAGCGCGACGAGGCTCGGCCTGGAAGCGGAACGAACCCGGGGAGCGAGGAGCAGCCCGGAGGCGCCGAGCAGGAAGCCGCGGCGATCCACGTCCGGGATACGCGCGAGAGGCGCGCTCAGGTCCGGGCGCTGCGCCACGCCCTGTGGGCGATCAGCCCCGAGAGCGCGAAGATGACGAGCGCGTTCAGCGGATGCAGGAAGCCGAGGCCGGGAACGCTCTCCCCCAGCCGGGCCAGGAGGATCTGCACGATGCCCGCGGCGACGAGAGCGATGGGAACGAAGATGCGCCGGGCGCCCGAGCCGGGCCGCGAATCCGATGAGCAGCAGCACGATCATCGCGATCACGACGATGTAGCCGAAGCCGCTGTGGAAGTCCCATCCCGTGTCGAAGCCGTTGTGCGTGAGCACGTCGCCTTTGTCCTCCAGCTTGTTCGAGACGTAGAACGCCCCGTAGCCGGCCGCGCCGATCTGGGCGAGCACGCCCAGGAAGACGATGAGTGCCGCAAACCTGTAGACCGCCCGCATCGGTGCCGGACTCTACTCGACGCTAATGACTACAGCCGGCGCTAGTGACTACAGCCGGAACCGCAGCCGGCAGACGCGTCGGCCGGCGCCTCGCCCTCGGCCACCTGGAACGAGTGACCGCAGCCGCAGGCAGCAGTAGCGTTCGGGTTGGAGATCTTGAAGCCGGCCTCCTGGATCGTCTCGAGGAAGTCGACCTCGGCACCGCGTAGGTACGGAGCGCTGAACGGGTCGACGACGACCGTCACACCGTGCGACTCGAACTGGTGGTCGTCCTCCTGCGCGGCGCGGTCGAAGCCGAGCGCGTACTCGAAGCCCGAGCATCCTCCGCCCTGGACGGCGATCCGCAGAACGGTCGCCTCGCCCTCGGGCTCCTCGGCCATCAGGCCCTTGATCTTGGCCGCCGCGCTCTCGGTGAGCACGATCAGCGAGTCGGTGCGCTCGGCGATCTCCACGGGCTCATCGTACCAGCCGGGTACACGGTCGCCGACCTCGCTTCCTTGCCGCATTTGTGACACCCGTCTCACGCACGGTTGCGGGGTTTTCCGGCTGCTTCGTTACACGCTCCCGGTCCTGGTAGGTTCCGCACGTCGGAGACGCGGGGAGAGGGTCAGAGATGCTCGAAAAGTGGCTGCCGTTCCTGATCTACGGGATCTTCGCAGCAGCCATCCCGGCAACCATGATCGTGATGTCGTTCGTCTTTTCGCAGCGCCCCGTGGCGCGCACGCGCGCCCGCGGGCTGCCGTTCGAGTCGGGCGTCTCGGTGGGGCCGCCGAAGCAGCAACGCTTCACGATCAGCTTCTACCTGACGGCGATGCTGTTCATCGTCTTCGACATCGAGATCGTCTTCCTCTACCCGCTCGCGCTCATCCTCAACGAGCTCGCCTGGTTCGGCTTCGTCGAGCTGCTGTTCTTCATCGCGATCCTCGCCCTCGGCTACGTGTACATCTGGCGCAAGGGGGCGCTCGAGTGGCAGTAGAGCGCAAGCGTCTCGCCGACTACGGGCTGCGCTCCGAGCGCGTGCTCTGGCCCGACAAGGGCCCGGGTGTCTTCGAGCAGGAGCTGGAGCGCCTCGAGGACCGCCTCGGCCTGACGACCCTCGAGCGGGCCGTCGCGTGGGCGCAGACGAAGTCGATGTGGCCGGACACGTTCGGTCTCGCCTGCTGCGCGATCGAGATGATGTCGATCGTCTCGTCGCGCTACGACATCGCGCGCTTCGGGATGGAGGCGTTCCGCGCCTCGCCCCGCCAGGCCGACCTGCTGATCGTCTCGGGCCGCGTCGTCCACAAGATGGCGGCACCGCTGCGGCAGATCTACGACCAGATGCTCGAGCCGAAGTGGGTGATCGCGATGGGCGCCTGCGCGAGCTCCGGCGGGATGTTCAACAACTACACGACCCTGCAGGGCGTCGACAAGATCGTCCCCGTCGACATCCACGTGCCGGGGTGCCCGCCCCGGCCCGAGGCGCTGATGGAGGGGATCGTGCGGCTGCACGAGAAGGTGCGGGCCGGCGTGCCGCCCGCCTACGAGATCCGCGGGGTTGCGGAATGAGCTTCGCCGCGGTGCCGGGCCTGGTGGAGGAGCGCGTCGCGCACGACGAGACGACGCTCGTCGTCGATCCCGCCCGCCTGGTCGAGGCCTGCGTCCACCTCCGTGACGAGCACGGCTTCAACTTCCTCTCGGACGTGTCCTCGGTCGACTACCTCGGCTGGGGCGACGATCCGGTGGCCGGCTACTGGGGCGCCGCGACCGGGCGCGACCTGAACCGGCCGGGCACCTCGGGCCTCGCGCGCCGGCCGGCGCCGAAGGAGAAGCGCTTCGCCGTCAACTACCACCTGCTCGCCGTCCGCTCGGGCGCCCGGGAGGCGCCGCGCGTGCGTGTTCAGGCGTGGATCGACGAGCACGAGACCATCTCGAGCGTGGTCTCCGTCTGGCCGACCGCGGACTGGCACGAGCGGGAGGTCTGGGACATGATGGGCATCCGCTTCGCGGGCCATCCGAACCTGAGCCGGATCCTGATGGACGAGGACTGGGAGGGCTTCCCGCTCCGCAAGGACTACCCGATCGGCGGCGAGCCGGTGCGGTTCTCGGGCGAGGAGTAGGCGGATGGCGATCGCGCCCGAACGGCCGAAGATCTACGAAGGGTCCCGTATCCCTTCGCCGATCCCGAGCGTGCTGCTCGTGCCGGAGGAGCTGCGGCTGAGCGACGACATCCTCGAGGTCAACTTCGGGCCGAACCACCCGTCCACGCACGGCGTGCTGCGCCTGGTCGTCGAGCTCGACGGCGAGACGGTCGTCGGCCTGCGCGCGGTGATCGGGTACCTGCACACCGGCTTCGAGAAGTCGATGGAGTCGAAGACCTGGTGGAAGGCGATCCCGTACGCGCCGCGGATGGACTACCTCTCCTTCCAGGCCAACGAGCTCGCGTTCGTGATGGCGATCGAGAAGCTGCTCGGCATCGAGGTGCCGCCGAAGGCCGTCTGGATGCGGATGCTGCTCTGCGAGCTGAACCGCGTGCACTCGCACCTCGTCTGGCTCGGAACCTCGGCGCTCGAGCTGGGAGCGATCTCTCCCTTCTGGTACACGTTCCGCGAGCGCGACCGCATCCTCGACCTGTTCGAGATGGTCGGCGGCGTGCGGATGCACACGCGCTACTTCCAGGTCGGCGGCCTCGCGGAGGACATCCCGCGCGGCTTCTTCGACGAGTGCCGCAAGTTCGTCGAGATCATGCCCGGAGCCGTCGACCAGTACGAGCAGCTGCTCGACCAGAACGAGATCTGGCTGAAGCGGACGAAGGGCGTCGGGCTCCTGTCGGCCGAGGACGCGCTCGCGCTCGGCCAGTCCGGCCCCGTGCTGCGCGGGTCGGGCGTCGACTGGGACCTCCGCCGCACCGCTCCCTACCTCGCGTACGACCAGGTCGACTTCAACGTCCCGGTCAAGCAGAACGGCGACGTCTGGGACCGGTACAAGGTGCACATGGACGAGATGCGGGAGTCCACCCGCATCGTCGACCAGGCGCTCGAGGGAATGCCCGGCGGGGCGTGGATCGCCGACGACCGCAAGGTCGTGCTGCCGCCGCGCGAGGAGCTGCACACCTCGATGGAGTCACTGATCCACCACTTCAAGCTCGTCACCGAGGGCTTCCGCGTGCCCGAGGGCGAGGTGTACCTCGCGGTCGAGTCGCCGCGCGGCGAGTTCGGCTGCTACCTGTGCTCGGACGGCGGGCCGAAGCCGTGGCGCGTCCGCTTCCGCGCCCCGAGCTTCGTCGCGCTGCAGGCCACGGCGACGCTGATGCGCGAGTCGCTGATCGCGGACATGATCGCCGCCGTCGGGTCGCTCGACACCGTCATGGGCGAGTGCGACCGATGAGGGATTTCGACGCGCAGGTGAAGGAGATCGCCGAGCGGTACCCGGACTCGCGCTCGGCGGTTCTGCCGGCGCTCCGGATCGCGCAGGAGCGGCACGGGGGCTGGCTGCCGCCGGAGGCGTTCGTCGAGGTGGCCGAGGCGCTCGAGCTGACGCCCGCGTACTGCCAGGCGGTCGCGACCTTCTACGACATGTACCACCTGGCCCCGACCGGGCGGCATCTGGTCGAGGTGTGCACCAACCTCTCGTGCGCGCTCGCCCGCGCCCAGGACGTCGTCGACGCCTTCGAGTCGGAGCTCGGCGTCCGCGCCGGCGACACCACCGAGGACGGGGAGATCACGTTCCGCGTCGTCGAGTGCCTCGGCGGCTGCGGCTACGCGCCGGTCGTCGCCGTCGATCACCGCTACCGGCACCCGGTCAGGCCCGAGGACGTGCCTGCGATCGTGGAGGAGCTCCGTGCCGGCTCGTAGCGTGCTGCTCGAGGGAGCCGGCGAGCGCGACCTGACGTCGCTCGCCGAGTACCGGGCGATCGGCGGCTACGCCGGTGTCGCCAAGGCACGGGCGATGACCCCCGAGGCGCTGATCGAGGAGCTGCAGGCCTCGAACCTGCGTGGCCGCGGCGGGGCCGGCTTCCCGATGGGGCGCAAGGCATCGCTGATCGACCGCGGCAGCGCGAAGCCGAAGTACCTGGTCGTCAACGCGGACGAGTCCGAGCCGGGCGCCTTCAAGGATCGCCAGGTGATGGCGCAGGTGCCGCACCGGCTGATCGAGGGCTGCCTGATCTCCGCGCACGCGATCGAGTCGACACACGTCTTCATCTACATCCGCGGCGAGTACCTGACCGAGTACGAGATTCTCCAGGCGGCCGTCGACGAGGCCCGCGAGGCCGGCCTCTTCGGCGACGTCGACATCGTCGTCCATCGCGGGGCGGGCGCTTACATCTGCGGCGAGGAGACCGCGCTGCTCGACTCGCTCGAGGGCCGGCGCGGCCAGCCGCGACCACGCCCGCCGTTCCCGCCCGTGTGGGGCCTGTACGGCGCGCCGACGCAGATCAACAACGTGTGCACGATCGCGAGCGTGCCGTCGATCATCGCCATGGGCGCAGCCGAATGGGCCAAGATCGGCCCCGAGACGTCACCGGGGACGGCGATCTTCTCGATCTCCGGCAACGTCGAGCGGCCGGGGAACTACGAGCTCGAGCTCGGGACGCCGATGCGCGAGCTGATCTACGACGTGGCCGGCGGCGTTCCGGACGGGCACGAGCTGAAGGCCGTCATCCCCGGCGGCTCGTCCGTGCCGGTGCTGACGCCCGACCAGATCGACACGCCACTCGACTACGACTCGATCGGGGCGGCCGGCTCCTTCTTCGGCTCCGCGTCGCTGATCGTGGTCGACGACCGCTGCTGCATGGTGCAGCTCGCGCTGCGGGCCGCGAAGTTCTACATGCACGAGTCGTGCGGCAAGTGCACGCCCTGCCGCGAGGGGACACGCTGGCAGGTGCAGCTGCTCGAGAAGATCGAGGCAGGAGACGCGACCTACGCCGACCTCGACCTGCTCGAGTCGGTCGGCTCGCGGATCCTCGGAAAGTCCCTGTGCGCGCTCGGCGACTTCGCGGTCTACCCCGTCCAGAGCTACATGAAGAAGTTCCCGGACGAGTTCCGCGCCCACGTCGAGCAGGGCGGCTGCCCGTTCGCCGGCTCGTCGTCGATCGAGGGCATCGTCGCGCCCAGCGACCAGCACGACAGTTCATCCGGTCGTCGAGGTTCCCGCGTGAGCACGCCCGAGCTGGTCACGCTGACGATCGACGACGTCGAGGTGTCGGTACCCAAGGGGACCGGGCTCGTCGAGGCGGCCGCGGCGGCGGGGATCGAGATCCCCGTCTTCTGCTACGAGCCGCGCCTCGGGCCGCCGGTCGGCGCCTGTCGCATGTGCCTGTGCGAGGTCGCGCCCGGGCCGCCGAAGCCGCAGGCCGCCTGCACGCTCACGGCCGCCGAGGGCATGGTCGTGAAGACGGCGGCGACGTCCGAGATCGCCGCCGAGGGCCAGAACGCGACGCTCGAGTTCATCCTTGTCAACCATCCGCTCGACTGCCCGGTCTGCGACAAGGGCGGCGAGTGCCCGCTCCAGGACCTGACCTTCCGCTACGGCCCCGGGTCGACGCGGATGACCTTCTCGAAGCTGACGCTCGACAAGCCGATCCCGATCTCGCCGACCATCGCGCTCGACCGGGAGCGCTGCATTCTCTGCTACCGCTGCACGCGGTTCTCCGAGTCCGTGTCCGAGGACGGGCAGCTCGTGGCGAGGAACCGCGGCGTGCAGTCGGTGATCGCGACCTTCGAGGACCGCCCCTACCGGGCTCCGTTCTCGGGCAACGTGATCGAGCTCTGTCCCGTCGGCGCGCTGACCTCGACCCAGTACCGGTTCGAGGCGCGGCCGTGGGAGATCCAGAACGTGCCGACCGTCTGCGGGCTCTGCCCCGTCGGCTGCAACATCGCGGCGACGACCCGCGAGGGCAAGGTGAAGCGGATCCTGTCGCGCAACCATCCGGAGGTCGACGAGGGCTGGCTCTGCGACAAGGGCCGCTTCGCCTTCCCGTCGCTGCGTGCCGACGACCGTGTGACGGACCCGCTCCGGAGGACGGGCGGACGCCGCTTCGGCGAGGTGTCCTGGGACGTGGCCCTCGACGAGCTCGAGCGGCTCGCGCGTGCTGCCGGCGACCGGGTCGTGCTCGCCTTCTCCGGGAACGAGACGGTCGAGGTCGCGTACGCGCTGTCCAGGCTGGTTCGTGAGGGGTTCGGCGCCCACACGGTCGTGCTGCCCGAGCAGGCGAGCCCGGCGCTCGATGCCTTCCGCCGGCCGCTGTCGGCGATTCGAGACGCGGAGGCGATCGTCGTCGTCGGCGACGATCCGGTCGTCGAGCGCGCGCCGGTCGTCGACCTGTGGATCCGCGCCGCGCGGCGAAAGGGCGCGAAGGTCGTGACGGTGGGCCCGGCGGGCCAGGTGCAAACGGCTCCCGGCGCCTACGCCGACGTCCAGGCGCGAATCGCCGACGAGCTCGACGGCGCCGCGAGCGTGGCGCTGATCTGGTCCGGCCCGGGAGCGCGCGGAGGCGCCGAGCCCGCGGCGCTGGCGGCGGCGCTCGGCGAGCGCGTGACGGCTGTCTACCACCTCCCTGCCACGCCGAACGGCCGCGCCGTCGACGACGCCTGGCGAGCCGCAGGCGAGGGCGAGCCGGCGAAGCTCGAGCACGTCGGGCTCCTGCTCGTCTGCGGCGACGAGGTCGCCCGCGAGCCGCGGCTCCGCGAGCTGGCCGGGAAGGCCGACGCGGTCGTCGCGGTCGGGATGTTCGCCGACGAGCTCCGTGCCTTCGCCGATCTCGTCCTGCCCGCGACGAGCTACCTCGAGCGCGACGGGACGATGGTCAACCTCGAAGGCCGTGTCCAGCGCCTGCGACGCGCCGTGATGCCGCCCGTGCCGGACGAGCTCGCGTGGATCTCGAAGCTGGCGTCGCGCTTCGGCGTCGAGCTCGCTCCCGACGCGATGGGCGTCTTCGCCGAGCTCTCGCCGAAGCTCTTCGACGGCGTCTCCTTCGGGCGGGTCGGCGAGCAGGCGGAGCTGCAAGTGCACGACGGCGCACAGGCGCCGGGCGAGCCGGCCGTAGCCGCGCCCGCCAGACCGAAGGTCGCCGGAGGCGGCCCGCTGCGGCTCGCCCGCTACCGGGCGCTCTTCTCCGGCCCCGCCGTCGAGCGGGTCGCGGAGCTCGCCTACCAGCGTCCCGACAGGGTCGTCGAGCTGGCGCCCGAGGACGCGTCCGTTCGAGGCATCGAGAGCGGCGACGCCGTCCGGGTCAGCTCGAACGGCACGTCCGTCGAGCTTCGCGCCCGTGTCAACCGCCGCCTGGCCGCCGGCGCCGCACGCGCCGCCGCCGAGCACGTCGCGGAGCTCGAGCAGGGCGTCGAGGTGACGCGGCTTTGAGCCTGATTGCGACGACCACCGAGGTGTGGTGGATCGCGCTGATCGAGGCGCTCGTGATCGTCAACCTCGTCCTCGCCACCTTCGCCTACACGACCCTCGTCGAGCGGAAGCTGCTCGGGCGCATGCAGCTCCGGCTCGGACCGAACCGGGCCGGCCCGAAAGGGCTCCTGCAGCCGATCGCCGACCTCGTCAAGCTGGTCCGCAAGGAGGCGTTCTTCCCCGCCAAGGTCGAGGCGCTCCCGTACATCGTCGCACCGGCCCTGGCGGCGTTCACCGCCCTCGCGGCGTTCAGCGTGATCCCGTTCGGCGAGGGCTGGACGGTCGACGGCTACCAGATCAACGGCGTCGTCGCGGACGTGCCGATCGGGCTCATACTCTTCTTTGCGCTCGGCTCGGTCGGCGTCTACGGGTTCATCGTCGGCGGCTGGGCCTCCGACTCGAAGTACTCGCTGCTCGGCGCGATGCGCACCTGCGCCCAGCTCGTCTCCTACGAGGTGTCGCTGTCGCTCTCGGTGCTCGGCGTGATCATGCTCGGCCACTCGCTGAACCTGTCCGACATCGTCAACAAGCAGATCGACTCGGTCTGGTACATCGGGCCGCAGTTCATCGGCTTCCTCGTGTTCTTCGTCGCCGCCGTGGCCGAGACGGCCAGGGCTCCGTTCGACCTGACCGAGGCCGACAGCGAGCTCGTCGGCGGCTACCACACGGAGTTCTCGGGCATGCGCTGGGGTCTCTTCCAGATGGCCGAGTACGTGAACATGATCACCCTCTCGGCGCTCGGGATCACGCTGTTCTTCGGCGGCTGGGAGGGACCGTGGGCGCCGCTCGGACCGCTCTGGTTCCTGCTCAAGCTGGGGATCGCGATCGCGCTGTTCATCTGGATCCGCGCCACCGTGCCGCGCCTGCGCTACGACCAGCTGATGCGCTTCGGCTGGAAGGTGCTCCTGCCGGTCGCGACCCTGAACGCCGTGATCACCGCCCTCGTCGTCGCCTGGACCGGCTGAGATGAGCTCACGATCGCCGGCGGTGCGGGGCCGGAGGTCCAAGACGAATACGGGGCGGAGAGCACCGTGCCGCCGGCGACGGGCGGGAGGCTGCTCCGCGGCCGTGAGCGAGGCCAGGGCGTGCCCAGCCGACGACACCAGAGGGGTTCGCCGTGACGTTCCGGCAGCTGTTCAACAAGCCGATCACGGTGCAGTACCCCGAGTTCGTGCGCCCGGTCTATCCGCGCTTCCGCGGCCGGCACCGCCTGCATCTCCACGAGAACGGGCTCGAGAAGTGCGTCGGGTGCTCGCTCTGCGCCGCCGCGTGCCCGTCCGACTGCATCCGCGTCGTGCCCGCCGAGAACGAGCCGGGCAACCGCGTCTCGGCCGGCGAGCGCTACGCGCGGATCTACGAGATCAACATGAGCCGCTGCATCTTCTGCGGCTACTGCGAGCTCGCCTGCCCGTTCGACGCGATCACGCTCGGCAACGAGTTCGAGATCTCCGAGTACTCGCGAGACGACCTGATCTACACGAAGGACGTCCTGCTCGCGGAGCCCATGAAGACGATCCCCGTCGCCTCGAAAGAGGAGTTCGACACGCCGGATCCCTACTACAAGCTCCACTCATGACCGGGGCCGTCCTCGCAGCGAGCGCGGGCAACACGCTCATCTGGATCGTCTGGTTCGCGGCCGCGGCCGCCTGCGTCGCGTCGGGCATCGCGGTGGTCAGCTTCTCGAACCCGTTCTACTCGGCACTGGCGCTGATCGGGAACCTCGCCTCGCTCGCCGTCCTCTACCTCCTGCTCTCGGCCGAGTTCGTCGCCGCGGCACAGGTGCTCGTCTACGCCGGTGCGGTGATGGTCATGTTCCTGTTCGTGATCGCCTACCTCGGCGGGCGGGCCGACGCGCCCTGGGCGGGCGGGCCGAGCGTGAACCGCATCGCCGCCGTCGCGGCGGCCGCGGCGATCCTGGTCGAGGTGCTCGTGGCGCTCGGGCTCGAGGCGGGCGGCAAGCTCTCGCACTCGGCGCAGATCAGCGGCAACTTCGGGTCGCCCGCCGAGATCGGCCGGCTCTTCCTCACCGACCAGCTGCTCGCCTTCGAGATCACCTCCGTCGTGCTGCTCATCGCCGCGGTCGGCGGCGTCGTCCTCGGCTCGCACGCGCGGCGCCTCCAGATGGAGACCGAGGAATGAAAGGGCCGGATGTGACTTGGTATCTCGGCGTCTCGGCCTTCATGTTCGCGACCGGGGCGCTCGGCGTGCTGCTGCGCCGGAGCCCGCTGATCGTGCTGCTCTCCCTGGAGCTGATGCTGAACTCGGCGAACCTGGCGCTGATCGCGTTCTCGCGCCTCCACGGCAACGGAGCAGGCCAGATCTTCGCGCTCTCCGTGATGGCGGTGGCCGCATCCGAGGTCGTGGTCGGGCTCGGCCTGATCGTGGCCATGGCTCGGCGGAACCTGACCCTCGACGTCGACAAGCTGACGTCACTGCGTGGCTAGCCGACGATGACCGAGATCACGACCGCCTGGATCTGCCTGTTCCTGCCGCTGGCCGCCGTCGCCGTGATCGTGCTCGGCGGCAACCAGCTCTCGCGGCGCGCGGCCGGCGTCATCGCGACCGGCTCGGTGGCGCTCTCGTTCGCGGCCGCCGTCGTCTCGTTCGCGGTCATGCTGTCGCACGAGCCGAGCGACCGCGCGCACGTCTCCACGGCCTGGACCTGGCTGTCGGCCGGCAACCTCAACTTCGGCCTCTCGATCCTGGTCGACCCGCTGAGCGTGTTCATGATGCTGATCGTCTCCGGCGTCGGCGGGCTGATCGTCATGTACTCGATCGGCTACATGCACGACGACGACGAGGAGCGCCGGTTCTTCGCGTACATGGCGCTGTTCGCGTTCTCGATGCTGCTGCTCGTCGAGGGCGGGAACCTGCTGATGCTGCTCGCCGGCTGGGGGCTCGTCGGCCTCTCCTCGTACCTCCTGATCGGCTTCTGGCACCAGCGCCCGGAGGCGATCGCGGCGGCCAAGAAGGCGTTCATCGTGAACGCGTTCGGCGACGCGACCTTCGCGCTCGCCCTCTTCCTGCTGATCGCGAAGACCGGCACGCTCGACTACACGGCCGCCTTCGCGAACGCGCCCGGGCTCTCGCAGACGGTGCTGATCCTGATCGCGCTCGGACTGCTCGGCGGCGCCGTCGCCAAGTCGGCCCAGCTCCCGCTCCACACCTGGCTTCCCGGACGCGATGGAGGGCCCGACGCCGGTCAGCGCCCTGATCCACGCGGCGACGATGGTGACGGCCGGCGTGTACCTGATCGCGCGTACGTCGCCGCTCTTCGAGCTGGCCAGCTCCGTTCAGGACACTGCCGCGGCGCTCGGCGCCGTCACGCTCGTCATGGCGGGGCTGATCGCGCTCGTCCAGACGGACATCAAGCGCGTGATCGCCTACTCGACCATGTCGCAGATCGGCTACATGTTCGTGGCCGTCGGGATCGGCGCGTACGCGGACGGGATGTTCCATCTGCTCACGCACGCGTTCTTCAAGGCGCTCCTCTTCCTCGCCGCCGGGGTGATCATCCACGCCCTCACCGACGAGCAGGACATCCGGAAGATGGGCGGCCTGCGCCGGCTGATGCCGTGGACATACGCGTTCTTCCTCGTCGGCGCGCTCTCGCTCGTGGGCATCCCGCCCTTCTCGGGCTTCTTCTCGAAGGACCCGATCATCGCGTCGACCCTCGCGCGCGGCGGCGCGTTCGGCTACGTCATGTTCGCGCTCGCGATCACCGGTACGTTCCTGACCGGCCTCTACACCTTCCGGCTCGTCTTCCGCGTCTTCCACGGCGAGCCAGACGCCTTCGTGCAGGAGCACCACGACGCGCACCACGGCGAGGGGCCGCGCGTCATGCTCGTGCCGGTCGCCGTGCTGACGCTCGGTTCGATCCTCTCCGGGTGGCTGCAGGTGCCGGGCGGCTGGCACGCCGTCTCGAACTGGCTCGACCCGGTCGTCCCGCCGCTGCCGACTTCGATCCCGACCAACACCCAGGAGGCGATCGCCAGCATCGTCGCCGTCGCGCTCGGGCTCGCCGGTATCGGCATCACCTGGTGGATCTACGTCGCCCGCCGCCGTCCGGCACCGGCCGCCGTGCCCGCCTTCGAGCACAAGTTCTGGTTCGACGAGCTGTACGACGCGGTCTTCTACCGGCCCGCTGTCGCGACCGCGAAGACGCTGTACGCGGTCGTGGAAGGACCGATCGTCGGCGGCTCGATCGACGGGATCTCCGGCGGCGTGCGGCGGCTCGGGCTCTGGACGCGCGAGCTGCAGACCGGCTTCGTGCGGATCTACGCGCTCGCGATCGCCGCCAGCCTGGCCGTCCTCGCCCTCGTCTTCATCGTGGTGCGCTGAGCCATGGCCAACGGGTGGATGACAGACACGCTGATCCTGTTGCCGCTCGGCGGAGCGATCTTCATCGCGCTGGCGCCGCTGCCGCGGCTGGCCGCGGGGCTGGTCGCGCTCGCGGTGAGCCTGGTCGAGATCGCCTTCTGGGGCGGCGCGCTGACCGCGTTCGACTACTCCGCGGGCGCGAGCAGCGTCCAGCTCCAGGACCGGACGGCCTGGTTCGGCGAGCTCGGCATCTCCTACCACGTCGGCTTCACCGGCTACGCGATCTGGCTCGTCGGGCTGGCCGCGGTCACGATGACCGCCGCGATCGCCTACGCCGTCTGGGTCGGCCGGGAGCACGCGCGCGCCTACTTCGCCTCGATGCTGCTCCTGACGACGGCGGTCGTCGGCGTCTTCGCGGCCCAGGACTACCTGCTCTTCTACGTGTTCTGGGAGGCGATGCTGATCCCGCTCTACGTCCTCGTCGGCGTCTGGGGCGGTCCGCAGCGGCTGCGGGCGACGCTGATGTTCTTCATCTACACGATGACGGGGTCGCTGCTGATGCTGGCCTCGATCATCGTGCTCGGCATCTCGCGGGGGACGTTCGACATCGTCGCGGGCGGAGTCAGCAGCTCCAACTGGATCTTCCTCGGATTCATCGCGGCCTTCATCGTCAAGGCGCCCCTCTTCCCGTTCCACGGCTGGCTCCCGATGGCCTACCGCGAGGCCCCGGCCGAGGTGGCAGGCGTGCTGTCCGGTGTCGTGTCCAAGGCGGCCGCCTACGGCTTCCTCTACATCGCCATCGTCCATTTCCCGCAACCGACGAGCGACTTCCGGACGCCGCTCCTCGTGCTCGCCGGGATCGGGCTCATCTACGGGTCTCTCCTTGCCTTCCGCAGTCCCGACCTGCGCGGAGTCGTCGCCTACTCGAGCCTCGCGCAGATGGGACTGATCACGTTCGGCCTGTTCGCGACCAACCTCGCCGGCTTCAACGGCGCCGTCCTGCAGATGGTCAACCACGGGCTGATCTCGGTCGGGATGTTCATGCTGGTCGGCCTGGTCGAGCTCCGGACCGGGACCGGGAGGCTCGATCGTCTCGGCGGCATGGCGCGCGGCCGACCCGCTCTCGCGACCGTGCTGATGACGCTCGGGATCATCGCGCTCGCGGTGCCCGGCTCGAGCGCGTTCGCTGGTGAGTTCCTGATCCTGACGGGCGTATTCACGAGCGGCTGGGGCTGGTCGGTCGTCGGCGCGATCGCGATCGTGCTCGCCGCCATGTACATGCTGCGGCTGATCTCCGCCGTGCTCCACCGTTCGAAGGGCAGCGCCGTGAACGACGACGCCCGTGACCTGCGCCTGCCCGAGCTCGGCTTCATCGTCCCGCTCGTCGTCCTGCCTGATCGTCCTGTCGGCGTGGCCGGCGGCGGTGACCGACCACACCTTCCCGGGCAGACCGCCTCAGACGCCGGCACTGGTTCAGGAGCCATGACGTGATGCTCGCCGCCACCATCCAGACCCCGCACGTCGACTGGTTCGCGCTCGCGCCGGCGCTGACGCTGCTCGGCACCTCCGCCGTCTGCCTGCTGGCGGCGGTGCTGGTGCCCGCCGGTCCCCGCCGCCCGGTCACGGCCTGGGTGACCGCGGGCGGCTTCGTGGGAGCGTTCGTCGCCGCGGCACTGCTGTATGCCCGCTCGCCGCACCCGCAGGAGGTGATCGCGGGGGCGATCGTGCGCGACCGGCTCGGGGCATTGACGGCGATCATCATCTGCGGCGCCGGCCTCGCGTCGGTCGGCGTCTCCTGGGCGCAGCGCATGCGTGCGCACAGGGCCGAGTACTACGCGCTGCTCGCCGCCGCCGCGGGCGGCATGGTCTTCCTGGTCACGGCGACGAGCCTGATCACGCTCTTCCTGTCGCTCGAGTGGTTCTCGATCTGCCTCTACATCCTGTGCGCGATCGACGTCGAGCTGGAGGGCTCGCTCGAGGCCGGCCTCAAGTACCTGGTCGTCGGCGGCTTCGGCTCGGCGTTCCTGCTGTTCGGCTCGGCGCTCGTCTACGGGGCGACGGGCCAGGTGAACTTCACGGACATCGCGCAGGCGACGGCCACCCTGGGGCTCAAGCACGACTCGCTGCTCGTCGCCGGGCTCGCGATGATCATCGCCGGGCTCGGCTTCAAGGCGTCGGCGGCGCCGTTCCACATGTGGACGCCGGACGTCTACGAGGGCTCGCCCACGCCGGTCACGGGCTTCATGGCCGCCGCCACCAAGGCCGCAGCGCTCGTCCTGACGCTGCGCCTGCTGACGACGGCGTTCCCGCAGGAGAAGCAGCTCTGGACGATCGCGCTCGCCGTGATCGCCTGCGCCTCGCTCGCGGTCGGCAACCTGGCCGCGCTCGTGCAGCGCAACGTGAAGCGGATGCTCGCCTACTCGTCGATCTCGCAGGCCGGCTTCATGCTGATCCCGATCGCGGCCGGCAACTCGCTCGGCGGCCGGGCACTCCTCTACTACCTGATCCCCTACTCGGCGATGTCGGTGGCCGCCTTCGCCGTCGTCGCCGCCCGGGAACGGGAGCTCGGCCAGCCGGTGACGTTCGACAACATCGCCGGCCTCGGCTGGGAGCGGCCCTTCCTCGGAGTGGCGCTGTGGGTCTGCATGCTCGGCTTCGCGGGCCTGCCGCTGACGGGCGGCTTCGTCGGCAAGTTCTACGCCTTCTCGGCCGCCTACGAGCGGGGCTGGGTGTGGCTCGTCATCGTCGGCCTCGTCGCAACCGCGGTCAGCCTCTACTACTACCTCGGCCTCGTGCGGGCGATCTACATGCGCGCGCCGGTGTCCGTCGGTCTGGCACCCGCCGGTGGCCAGCCTCCGCGTGAGCTGGCACTGCAGGCCGCGGTCCTCGCCTGCGTCACCGTCGCGGTGGTCAGCTTCTTCGCGGTCGAACCGCTGATCAAGCTGTGCCGGATGGCGGCTCGCGTCGCTGACCGTACTAGCCCGTGGCCGACTGGGTGACGATCTCGGCGCTCGCGACCGCGGGCGGGACGCTCGTCCTCGCCGGGGCGACGTTCTCGTCGGTCAAGTCAGCGAACCGGGCGGCGCGGGTGGCCGAGCGGTCGCTCCTCGCCGGGCTCCGGCCCGTGCTGATGCAGTCGAAGCTCGACGACGCGCCGCAGAAGATCGGCTTCGCAGACGACAAGTGGGTCGTCGCTGCCGGCGGCCACGGCGTGACAGAGGTGACGGACGAGGCGGTCTACCTGGCGATCGCGCTCCGGAACGTGGGCAGCGGCATCGCCGTCCTGCACGGCTGGCGCTTCTTTCCCGAACGGCAGTCGGGCGACGCGGCGCCCCCGGCGCTCGAGGACTTCATCCGCCTGACCCGCGACCTGTACGTGCCGGTCGGCGACGTCGGCTTCTGGCAGGGAGCGTTCCGTGACCCGTCGGCGCCCGAGTTCTCTCGAGGCGGCCGCGGCGATCAACGCCCGCGGGCCGTTGACCGTCTACCTCCTCTACGGCGACCACGAGGGCGGCCAGCGGACGATCACCCGCTTCGGGTTGCTCCCGCGCGACGATGGGGGCTGGATGGCCGTCGCGGCGAGGCACTGGAACATCGACCGCGACGATCCGCGGTAGACGGCTCTACGCAGCCCGCGAGACGGGGGCCTCGGCAAGCTCGAGCGGCTCGGAGACCGGCTCCGCGCGCACGTCCGCCTCGCCGAGGAACTCGACCGCGGAGCACGCGAGAACGCCGAGGGCAAGCATCGGAACATGCGTCGCCGCGGCGGCGACGAGGCAGGCCAGCCCCACGACCGTCATGACGACCGGGAAGCGGTCGCTCCGACCCTCGACGACCAGGCCGACCGTCTCCAGCAGCCGCACCGAGGCCGCGACGATCGCGACCAGCATCACGAGGCGGGCGAATCCGCCGGCTCCGCCGAGAGCCGCGAGCAACGCGACGACCGCGAGCCCGGGAGCGGCAAGACGGCGGACCACGTCGTGGGCTTCGCCGGCCGGCCGGATGTTCCTTCTACTAGGCTCCGGGCCATGGCCAACGGAACCCTCACCTGGCTCGGGCACGCGAGCTTCCGGCTCGACACCCCGGGCGGAAGACGCATCTACGTCGACCCCTGGCTCGACGGCAATCCCAAGTGTCCGGAAGCGGAGAAGCAGCCCGAACGGTGCGACATCGTCGCCGTCACGCACGGTCACGGCGATCACAACGGCGCCGCGGTCGAGCTCGGAAAGCAGTTCGAGCCGAGGCTCGTCTGCATGAACGAGCTCGCCTATCTGCTCGAGCAGAGCGGCTTCCCGAACGGGTCGAGCGGCGGCATGAACAAGGGCGGAACGGTCGACGTCGGCGGTGTCACGCTCACGATGACGAACGCGTTCCACTCGAGCTCGTTCGACGGCAGCTACGCAGGCGAGCCGGCGGGGCTCGTGATCAGGCTCGAGGACGGCACCGCCGTCTACTTCGCGGGTGACACGTGCGTGTTCGGCGACATGCAGCTGATCGGACGGATCTACGAGCCGTCGGTTGCCGTGCTGCCGATCGGCGACCACTACACGATGGGCCCGCGCGAGGCAGGCGTCGCGCTCGAGCTGCTCGGTGTAAAGCGCTGCGTGCCCTGCCACTGGGGAACCTTTCCGCTGCTGACCGGGACGCCGCAGGCGCTCCGCGAGCACGCGCCCGCCGGAGTCGAGATCGTCGATGTCGAGCCGGGAGGAACGGTTCAGCTGTGAGAGAGCGCTGGCTCGGGGCCACCGGCCGGAAGGTGCCGGAGATCGCGGTCGAGGGCGAGCTCGACCTGCCCGCCGAGGTGCTCGTGCTCGACGTGCTCGACGTCGAGGCACTGCAGGCGGCGCATGCAACCGGCCGGCCCGTCGCCGTCCGTGCGGGCACGCCGCAGGACGTGAAGGCCGCGCTGGCCCGTCCGGAGGTGGCCTGCGTGCTGGTGCCGGCGGAACGACGCGAGCTCCTCGGCCTCGATCTCCGGCAGCTCACGTATGGATAGCCCGAAACACATGAAGTATCAGGTCACGCACCTCGACGACCTGGATCGCATCCCGGTCGAGGACGGGCTGGAATGGCGGCCGATCAGGCGCCGGTTCGGCATCAGCGCCTTCGGTGTCAACGCGTACACGGCGGAGAAGCCCGGCGACTGCATCGTCGAGGAGCACACCGAGACGTCACTCGGTCACGAGGAGCTGTACCTCGTCGTGCGGGGGCGCGCTCGATTCACGCTGGACGGAGAGGAGGTCGACGCGCCGGCCGGAACGCTCGTCTTCCTCGCCGACCCGAAGGTGAAGCGCTTCGCCGTCGCGGAGGAGGAGGGGACGACGGTGCTCGCCGTCGGGGGCAAGCCGGGAGAGGCGTTCAAGCCGTCCGCCTGGGAATGGGTGTTCGTTGCCTCGGCGCAGCAGCCGGACGAAGCCGTGGCGACGATGCAGGCCGGTGTCGAGGAGCTGGGCGAGACCGCCCCGGTCCTCTACCACCTGGCGCGCTTCGAGGCGAAGGCCGGTCGAGCCGCCGATGCGCGGGCGCATCTCGCACACGCGCTCGAGCTCGAGCCGACGTACCGCAAGTACGCCGAGCAGGACAGCGATCTCGAGGAGCTCGTCTCGGAGCCTTGAGCGACGAGGGGCGGCGAGCTTCGCGCTCATCCGCCCCTTGGGGGTCGTCGTCGTTGCGTGGGTCGGATTCCTAGTGATGCTTGATCGGGTCGACGTAGAAGTCGTCGATCTGCCAGACGCCTTTGCCGTCCTTGGCGTGAACGTGAACGTGACCTGCCCGGTCCCGTCGGGACCGGGCTGGATGCTGTCCTTGAACTTGATCGGGTTGGTCAGGGCCCAGGTGGAGCCTGCATGCACGTCGCCGAGGTCCTTCGTGTGGAGCTTGCCGTCGTTGCCGACGAAGCGCGACGTCACCTTCAGCACGGCGTCCGTCTTGCCGGTGTTCCGCGCGAAGAAGCGCAGCTCGGGGTCCTGGATCGTGACGCAGATCGAGGGAGTCAGAGCCGAGCTCCCCGTCGGGAGGCGGAGCGAATGGCTGTCGCCCGGATTCCGAGTCACGTCGAAGAGCTCGCTACCGGCCGACAGGTTTGCGGCTCCGGACAACGACCAGCCGGCCGCCGATAGATCGCTCTCCATGTTCCCGCCCGGCGCGAGGAAGTACTGGTTCGAATCGCCCCACGGAGAGGAACGGCCGAGAGGTCGCTGGCTGAACGGAGCAAGATCGCGAGGCGATTCTTGGCTGCGACCCCGGCACCCGCTCCGAGAGCGCCGACGAGCGCCATGGCGGTGAGAATCGCCGCGAACCTTCCGGCCGGAGACCGTCCCAGGTGAAGCGCGCGGTGCGCTCGTGTTTCGTTCATGGACTGACTCTGAGACGTTTTGCAGGGCTCACTCCCCAAGGGGGTGAACGTCGTCCCCCGGATGGGTCAGATCGAAGCGGAAAGCCCACGGTAGGACGGCGAGCCCTACAGATCGTCCGCGCCACATCCGATACCGGGGAGGTGCAGTCCGAAACGACCGCATCGTCCTCCTCCGCCCGGAGGAGGTTCGGCATCCTTGCGTTGCACACGCGGCTGTTCCGCGCCGGACGCCGAGGAGGGACGCTGGATCGCCGCACATCGTCGGCTGCGACGCGTCGCAGTGCAATGGCGCCGACTGGCGGTTATCGTTCGGGGCCGCACTCGACCTCGTCGCCGCCGTCGCCGCACCGATCCGATCGCTCGCACCGCGTGCCCCCAGTTCGACGCTCGTGGGCGTAGCGCTTGCAGCGAGGTCGAGTTCGAGGTCGGCGACGGCTCCGGGTGCCGACGGAGCTGATCCTCGTCCCGATGCTCTTCCGCTCCCGCTCGGCCTCTGCCGGCCTGCGTGGTCGCGGGTCGTTGCTCGCCGACGTGCCCCACTACGTCAAGCGCGAGGCGCATCGGACGCGCGGTGGCGCTCGTGATGAGTGCCTGGTACGTCGCCGGCCCGTCATCGTCCTGGCGGCCTTCGACGGTGCCAGCCCGATCCACTCGTCTTCCACGCCAGGCGCCGGTCTCGCCGGTGTCGTTCCAGTTCCATCACGTCACAGGTGCTGTGCGTGCTCGACTTGGCGGTCGGCCGTACGATCGTCGACGGGAGTAACGACTACGCGTACCTCGCGGTCGTCCCGCTCGTCTTGAGCCGTGGCACGTCCCGAACGGGCAGATGCGGATCGACAACGCGCTCGAGCGGGACCGCTACCGGGGACGGCGCTGCTATCGGGGCCAGCTGGATCAGAGCGCTGATGGCACCCACGTCGAAGCAGCGATCGTCTCGCTCGATCGGGGTGACCGCTCTTGAAGCCAAGCCACGAGCCGGTCGTGAACGCGCTGGCGTTCCAGAACGTCGCTCCCCGCGGCCGGGCCCAACACGGTCCAGCCGAGGCCGCTGACGTAGCTGTTCCCGCAACCGAAGTTGTCGAAGATCGGGTCGAACTCGGGCGGGCCGCCGCGAGCGCACACGGCACCGGCAACCCCAGCGCGAGCCGGGGCTCCGGCGATCGCGCGGCCTGCTGCCGCGCCGCAATCAGCACGAGACCCGCAAGACTCAGCCGGCTCATGCGCCGACTTCTTTCGGCGTTCTCCATCATTCGTCCCGTCGGGACAATGTGCGGATCATAACAGGGGGCGAGGGCCGGAGCTACCGCTCGCCGGGAAGGCGGGCTCCGGCGGCTCTTCCGCGAAACGCCGGCACCGGATCGCCCTCCGGCCGGGCGACGACGAGCACGGCGCCGTACCGCTCGCTCCCCGTCAGCGCCTCGACCAGGAGCTGCAGCCCTACCGCGAGCGCAAACGCCTTGTGCGCCTGCTCGCCGCCGAACGGCACCAGGTCTTCCGGTGCGGCGAGACCGGCCAGCACGTCGCCGTAGGTGACCTTGCCCATCGAAACGTCGGCGACGAGCGACCGTCCGTCGGAGCTCGGGATGCCGATCGCGAGGGGTGTCGTGCCGACCAGCGGCTCCCCGCCGCCCGGGTGCGAAAGACGCGCGGGAGAGGTGGCGGTCAGGACGGCGCAGAGGCCTCCCTCGGCCAGCCGCCGCACCCAGTAGCCGAGCACGCCGGTCGGGAAGCACTCTTCGGCGACGACGACCCGCGCGCGCTCGGGCGGCGCCGCGAGCTGTGCGTCGCAGATCGCGGCCAGCGTCAGATAGCCGAGCGCCCCGCAACCGTGCCAGCGCTCGTATCCCGGCTCGGCGGCGACCCG
This sequence comes from uncultured Actinomycetes bacterium, assembly GCA_963742925.1. Taxonomy (GTDB): domain Bacteria; phylum Actinomycetota; class Thermoleophilia; order Gaiellales; family Gaiellaceae; genus PALSA-612. The sequence continues at coordinate 238,567 of CAVUNV010000004.1, forward strand.
CTCCGGCCGGGCGGCTGGATCGAGGTCGCCGAGCGTCCCGAGCCACTCGACCCGCGAGAACCCGTGGCCGCGCTTTCCGCGCCGCTCGGCGTCGAGGAAGTGATCGGCGAGCGTCTGAGCATCGGCCTCCGAGAAGCCGAGCTCCCGGATCCGCGGCAGGACTTCCTGTTCGTTCAGGAGAGAACCGGCAGCGGCTTGAACGTCTGCTTCGCCGCCTCGATCGCCTCGGCAATGTCCAGGATCGCCCGCGAGGCGTCCGCATCCGGGTCGGACCAGACGAGCGGCTCGCCACGATCGCCGGCCTCGCGCAGCCGAGCGTCGAGCGGAACGGTCCCGAGCAGCGGCACCCCCACGTCGCGCGCCAGCTTCTCCCCGCCGCCCGTGCCGAAGACGTCCGAGGTCATGTTCTCGACGACGCCGATCACGCGCATGTTCGTCTTCTGCGCCATCAGCGCCGCCCGGGCGGCAACCTCCTGTGCGAGCGGCTGCGGCGTCGTCACGATCACCACCTCCGCGCGCGGCAACAGCTGGCCGAGCGAGATCGAGACGTCGCCGGTGCCGGGAGGCATGTCGACGAGCAGCACGTCGAGCTCGCCCCAGTGCACGTCCGAGAGAAACTGCTCGAGCGCCCGGTGCAGCATCGGCCCGCGCCACATGACCGGTGAGTTCTCATCGAGGAAGAAGCCGATCGACATCAGCTTCACGTCCCTCGCGACCGGCGGCACGATCATCTGGTCGACGACGACCGGCCGCTGGGACACACCCAGGAGATGCGGGATCGAATGCCCGTAGATGTCCGCGTCCACGACGCCGACCCGCCGGCCGAGCGAGGACATCGCGGCCGCCAGGTTGACGGTCAGCGACGACTTGCCGACCCCACCCTTGCCGCTCGCAATCGCCAGCACGCGCGTCGAGCGATCGACGGCGATCCCCTTCGAGCGCTCGGCGACACCGCCGCGGAGCTTCGTCGAGAGAGCCGCCTTTTCGTCCGGCGACATGACGTCGAACGCCACTGCCGCGCGCTCCACGCCGGGAACCGCGCCCACGTGCTCGGCGACCTGATCCTGAAAGCTCGCCCTCAGCGGACAGCCCACGACCGTCAGCGCGATCGTGACCGTCACGTCACCGCCCGCTATCGCGATCTCCCGCACCATGTCGAGGTCGGTGACAGGGCGCCGAAGCTCCGGGTCGATGACCTGCTCGAGCGCCTTCCAGATCTCGTCGCGGGACGGCTCCATCGAGGTTGAGACTACCTGGCTCCCCCCTCGCCCCGGCCGCTCGCGACCCCGCTTGCAGGCGCACGCACCCGGTCGGCGCGCAGGACGCATCCCCACCCTGGGTGGGGATGAGAACCACCCGCCACCCGCGGTGAGCGTACCGCGGAAATGCGCACGAAGGCGTACCCGAAGTGCGACAAGAGCGTGACGATGTGTCCACAGTGGTTTGATAGGGACGTGACCTGGCCGGGGCTCATCTGGCGGAACCTGATGCGCCGGCGGGCGCGGACAGCGCTCACCGCGGCCGGCGTCGCGATCGGCGTCGCGCTGATCGTCGCCTTGCTCTCGATCGCTGCGGGCGTGCGCAGGACGGCGAGCGACCTGATCCACGTGGGCCGCTCCGATTTCGGCCTGTTCCAGCAGGGCGCCTCGGATCTGACTCGCTCGCTGCTCCCCGAGTCGCTGGACGCGCGGCTCCGGGCGACGCCGGGCATCTCTGGAGTCGCCGCCATCTTCCTCCGGGTCAGCCGCGTCGAGCACCGCGACGCGTTCCTCGTCTTCGGCCTGAAGCACGACGAGTTCGCGTACCGTCGCTTCGTGATCGTCGCCGGTCGCCGGGCCACGGACGACGAGGCGATGCTCGGCGACCTGGCCGCGAGGTCGCTCCACCTCGGGCCCGGTGACGTGCTGCACGTCGAGAACAGGCGCTACCGGATCGCCGGCCTCTACCACTCGGGGAACCACTTCGAGGACATCGGCGGCGTGCTGCCGCTCCCGGCAGTCCAGAAGCTCGCGGCGCGGCCGGGCGAGGTGACGACGTTCGGGATCACGATCCAGCTCGGGAAGCGGCCGCGCGACGTCGCCCGGCTGGTCGAGCATCGCTTTCCCGGGGTGACGGCGGTCACCGAGCCGGGCCAGGTCGTCAAGGTCGACACGTCGAGCCGGCTGATCATCAACGCCGGCTGGATCTTCTCGCTGCTCGCCCTGATCGTCGGCGGGATCGGGGTGACGAACACGATGGCCATGTCCGTCTTCGAGCGGATCCACGAGATCGGGATCATGCGGGCGGTCGGCTGGCCCGGGAGGCGGATCGCGGCGCTGATCGTCAGCGAGGCGATCGGGATCGGGCTGCTGGCGCTCGCCGCGGGCCTCCTGGCCGGTTACGGCGCGGCCGAGCTCTTCGTGCGCCGAGGGAACCTGTCCGAGCTCGCAACGCCGGACTTCACGCTCAGCGTCTTCGCGTGGGGGCTCGCGTTCGCGCTCGGAGTGGCCGTGATCGGCGCTCTCTACCCGGCCTGGCGAGCCGTCCGGCTCACACCGATCGACGCGCTGCGTCGCGAGTGAACTGGTAGTCCCCTAGCTAGGTGACGGCGGCCGTCTGCGCGGAGACCGCGGCCGTCGAGCCGGACGCGTTCGTGGCAGTCACCGCGACACGGAGCGTTGCTCCGGCGTCCGCGGAGGTGACGACGTATGTCGACGCAGTCGCGCCGTCGATCGCCACGCAGTTCGCCCCGCCGGTGTCACAGCGCTGCCACTGGTAGCCGAACGCCGTCGGGTTGCCGACCCAGGCGCCCGCGGTCGTCGTCAGGGCCTGGCCCTGGGCGGCCGAGCCCGAGATCGACGGGAGTCCGACGTTCACCGGCGCGCCCGTCGCCGGCGCAACCACTGCTGTCGGCGCCGAGATCGCGGTCGCCGAACCGAAGCGATTCGTCGCCGTGACGGCCACGCGAACCGTCGAGCCGGCATCCGCGTCCATGAGCAGATAGGTCTGAGAGGTCGCGCCGGGGACGGCCACACAGTTCAAACCGGTCTGGTCGCACCGTTGCCACTGAGACGCAAACGAGGTGGGAGTGCCTGTCCACGTCCCGGAAGCCGCGGTCAGCAGCTGGCCGGCCGTTGCGGCCCCCGCCACCGCGGGTGGAACCACGACGGCCGGGACGAGGCCCGCGCGAATATGGCCGTCGACGAGACGTCCGAGCACGGTCACGTCCGCATGCGAGATCCGGACGTCGGGGAAGCTCACGAGGATGAGGTCACTGACGATCCGATCGTCGCGGAAGTAGGCGAGGACCGCCTGGAGCGTCCCGAGGTACGTCCCGATCGTGATCGTCAGGCCCACCGACTCCTCTCCGGCCGAAAAGCGATACGGCGTGCTCACGCGGACGAAGTCGGGCTGAAAGTCGAGTCCCTTCTGGAGCGCGGCGGCGAGCTCCTGCCGATGGGTCTTCGAGGCCAGAAACCGACGCAACTGGGCGAACTCGGAGGCGGCCAGCCGCGCGGACACCTCGATGAACACGTCGTTCTCGGCCCCGAGCAGTCGCTTGCCTCCCACGATCACCGATCTTGCGGCGAACTCGCGCTCGTAGCGCGCGACACTGCTGCTCGTCTTCACGTAGCCCTGCCGCTTGACCCTTGCGCCTTTGGGCAGGTCCGAGGTTCGCAGCGCCATCTTGGACAGGTCGGGAATACCGCTCGGCGGACTGATACCCACCGATGCGGAGGCGGAGCCGAGGGCGAGAGCGACGAGCGCTGCCGCGGCGAGGCCGAGACCCAGACGAGGTCGGCGAAACTGCTGCAACTGCGGCGAGTATCCGGAGCGGGTTCCGGGAAGTCAAGCCGGAGCACCTCGCCGGCCCTCGAGCTCGCCGTGCTAGCCGACCTCGACGCGTCGCCCCGCGTCGGAAGGGGAAACCCGCCCGTCCCGGATGCGGAGCGAGCGATCGGCGAGCTCGGCGACCTCGTCGTCGTTCGTGACCAGCAGGATCGTCATTCCGCGGCGGGCACGGAGCGAGAGCAGCAGCTCGAGGATCTGCCCGCCCGTGGCCGAGTCGAGCGCTCCGGTCGGCTCGTCGGCGAGCAGCAGCCGCGGCCCGTTCGCGAGCGCCCGCGCGATCGCCACGCGCTGGCGCTCGCCGCCCGAGAGCGTGCTCGGCGAGGCCTCGGCGCGATGGGCGATCGCACAGTCCTCGAGCAGCTCCATCGCCCGTTTCTCGCGCTCGGCCCGGGCCGGGCCGCGGCCCATCATCGGGAGCTGCACGTTCTCGAGCGCGTTCAGCGTCGGGATCAGGTGGTGGAACTGGAAGACGAATCCGACCGTGCCGGCCCGGTACTCGGACGGATTGGCGAGCTGCTCGAGGAAGTCGCCGCCGACCGCGATCGAGCCCGAGTCGGGCCGGTCGAGCGCACCGATCAGGTTGAGCAGCGTGCTCTTCCCCCCTCCGGAGGGGCCGGTCAGCGAGACGAAGTCACCGGGCTCGAGCCGAAAGGAGACGTCCTCGAGCGCACGGATCCGGCCGTCCTCGAACGACTTCGACACGTGGTCGACGACGACCTCGACCCCGCCGGGCCGATCGTTCACGGGCCTGCCTCTGGCCTGTGAACGTGTGGAGGGGGTGTGGGGGAACAGGGAGGTTCCCCCACGGGAGCGAGCCACAGGTGAGCGACGTTCACGACCGTGGCGTGACGTCATAGGTGAGCACGGTGCGCCCCTGGGCGGTCGTGATCACCGTCTCGAACTTCAGCGTCACGCCGGCGGCCGAGTTCGGTGGCCAGATCAACGAGTCGCAGAAGTTTCCGAAGAACCGGTAGTTCTTCACATACGGGTTGTGGCCGGTGCCGTCGAACTCGACCAGGTGCGCCGTGCCGAGCGGATCGACGATCTGGGAGGTGATCTTCGCCCAGATCGGATGGCCCTTCGGGTCGGTGACCCGAACGCTGTAGTGCCAGGTGACGTTCACCTTCGGCGTGTGCGGTCCCGCCGTCAGCTTCGCCTTGAACTGGGCGCTCGGCGCGCCCGACGACGACCCGGCCGCTACGAGCGTCAGGGCAGTGAGTATGAGAATCGTGCGTCGCATGGTGCGCATGCTACGCCTGCCCGACGCTCAGGCAAGAGGGCCGAGGCCTCCGGAGCAGCAGGTCGTAGTGGTCGCCCGACGCCGCCGCGACCACCCGCGAGCGCCCCTCGAGATCGAGCGGCGCCGCGGCCAGCGGCCCGTCGTCGGGCAGGTCGACGACGCAGCCCACCGCCCCGGCGACGAGCTGTGCGGCGGCGATGTCGACCGACCGGGCCGCACGAAGCGAGCAGACGGCGTCGACCCGGCCGGCGGCGAGATGGCACAGGGAAAGCGCGAGGGAGCCCATCACCCGCACGCGATGGGCGATGCCCACGAGCCCGGGCGCGTGGCGTGCGACGAGCTCGGTCTTCGTCGCCTCGAGCGACAGCAGCTCGATGCGCCCGCCCGGCTGCACACGGGCGAGAGGCCGGCCGTTCAGCCGTGCCTCGCCTCCCCGGACGACGGTCCACTCCTCGTCCGACCCGAAGTCGTACACGTACCCGAGCTGAACGTCCCCCATCGTCGGCCCGTCGGCGATCGCGATCGAGAGCGAGAAGAACGGGATCCCGCGCTTCGCGTTGATCGAGCCGTCGATCGGGTCGAGGACGACGTGGGTGCCGCTCCTCCCGCGCGCCGGCCGGATGCCGAGCTCCTCCGAGACGAGCGTGAAGTCGACGCCGATGGAGTCGAGCCGCGCGACGACCGCCTGCTCGGCAGCGGCGTCGATCGCGGTCGTCTCGTCGCCACCGACGCCGTCGCCGACGACGGTCTCGCGGTCGGAGCGCTCCGGCATGTCGACGAGGACGGCCTTCACGTCCTCGGCGGCCGCCCGGCAGGTGGCGAACCAGTCGGTCATGCCCCGCTCCGGCGCCAGCCGAGCTGGCGCCTCCGCTCCTTGGTGAGCTCCGTCAAGCCTACGCTCACAGCGGCAGGAACAGGAGCCCGGACGGCAGCTTGGGGTAGAAGTAGGTGCTCTTCTGCGGCATCGTCTCGCCGCGACGAGCAACCTCGCGAACCTGCTCGACGGTGGGTGGCCGCAGGAGGAGCGCCGCTCCGGCCTCGCCGCGATCGACGCGATCGACCGCCTCCTCGGCGCGCGGCGTGTAGCCGACCGTCCGCGTGATCAGCGGCTCGACGGCGGCGGCGTCCGGCTGCGAGTCGTCCGTGGCGAGCACGTGACTCTGCCCGCCGCGGTAGAGCACGGGCCCCTCGCCGCCGCGCAGCAGCTCGAGCGGCGACCCGGCCGACGGCTCGTCGCCGTTCACCTCGACGCCCTCGACGAGCCGGTGCGTGGGGAAGATCGTCAGGCCTTCCTGCGCCGTCGGGACGACGACGGCGAGCAGCCACGCGCTCTCTTCGGTTCCCTCCTGCTGGTGGAAGGCGAGCGCGGTCTCGTAGCGATGGTGACCGTCGGCGATCAGGAGCTGCGCATCGGCGAGCCCCGGCGGCGGCTCCGCGTCGACCCGCCAGAGCCGGTTGCGAACGCCTTCGAGCTCGACGTCGTGCACGGGCTCACCGCCCGGGCCCTCGAGCGAGCCCTCGTAGAGGAAGAACAGCGGCTCGACGTGGGCGCGAAGCGCGCGGAGCAGGCGCAGGCGCCCTTCCTTCGGGCCGGCGTGCGTCCGTTCGTGCGGCAGGATCACACCCGCCGAGTAGGGCTCGACGTGGAGCGCGCAGACGAGCCCGCCGCGGGTGCGCGCGACACCGTCCGGCCCGACGTAGTCCTGCTCGAGCCACCAGACCGCGGGCTGCTCGTCACGGGCGAGCACGCCGTCGCGCTGCCAGTCACGCCAGAGCGACGCCGCCCGCTGCTCGTCCTCCGGCAATGTCAGGTGGACGACGTTGTAGGGACTCTCGGCGAGATAACGGGCGCGCTCCTCGGGCCCGAGCACGTCGTAGGGCGGCGCGACGAGCCGATCGAGCGGCCCCGCCAGGCGCTCGTCGTAGCGGAGACCGCGAAACGCTTTGACCCGGGCCACGGACATGACGCTACCAGCCGCCTGCAGACCTAGACTCGGCTCAGTCATGGGGGAAACGGCCGGTTTCCCCCATGAGCCCCCTTCCCCTCGGGATCGCGTTGCGAGCGGAGTGGGGCTACGCCGGGCAAAGCCCGGCTTCGCCGGCGAGTGTGTACGGATGCAAGGAGGTCAAAGCAAGGTGAGCGCTATCGCAGAGCTCGCAGAGGATCGGGTCGTCGAAGGCGTCTACGCGGTTGCGCGCAAGCGGCGGCTGCGGGCGAAGTCGGGCTCCGACTACCTCGCGCTCGAGCTCGTCGATCCGACCGGCCGGATCGAGGGGCGCGTCTGGCACGACGTCGAGCTGCTCGACTCGCGCTTCGCGGAAGGCGACGCCGTACGCGTGCTGGGGCGGGTCGAGCGCTTCCGCAACTCGCTGCAGCTCGACGTCCGCTCGATCGAGCAGGCCGACGCCGACCCGGCCTCGCTCGCCCCGGCGATGCGGCGCGACCCCGACGAGCTGGACGGCTTTCTCGACTTTCTCGCCGCCGAGATCTCGCACCCGGGTCTCCGGGCGACCGTCGCCGCCGTCCTCGACGCCGAGACCCGGAAGCGGATGCGCGTGCTCCCAGCAACGCCGGACGGTCACCACCTCTACGCGGGAGGCCTCCTCGAGCACACCGTCGGCGTGACCACGATCTGCCGCGAGCTCTGCCAGCTCCACCCGCGGCTGCGCGCCGACCTGCTCCTCGCCGCCTCGCTCGTGCACGACGTGGGACGGACGCTCGAGCTCCGGCCGGGCCCGACCTTCCAGCCCACCGCGGAGGGCCGCCTGCTCGGCCATGTCCATCTCAGTCTCCGGCTGATCGAGGAGCGGGCGGCACCACTCGAGCCCGAGGTGCGCACGGAGCTACTCCACGCCGTTGCCTCGCACCACGACGTCCGTGCCGCACGAACCGCCGAGGCCGGCTGCCTCTACCACGCGAACCAGCTCGACGCCGTCGCGGCGACGCGCCCCGTCGAGACGGCGAGCCACCGGTAGGCGTGCTCGCAGCTCCGCTCGCCCTCGGGGCCAGCGCGTCCTGGGGCTTCGGCGACTTCCTCGCCGGCGTCAAGAGCCGAACCCTCCATCCGCTCGCGATCATGGCCGTCTCGCAGCCGGTCGGGCTCGTGCTCCTGGGCGTGATCGTCGCCGCCCGTGCGACTGCCCCTCCCGGGCCGGACGTCGCCTGGGCGGTACCCGCGGCCGTGCTCGGGACGATCGGTCTCGCCGCCTTCTACCGCGGCATGGCGAGCGGGGCGATCAGCATCGTGGCACCGATCGCCGGAGCGGGCGCCGCCATCCCGGTCCTCGTGGGCGTGGTGCGCGGCGACCGGCCGAGCCTCCTACAAGGGATCGGGTTCGCAGCAGCGATCGTGGGCGTCGGCCTCTCGTCGTGGGAGCGACGGCCCGACCGGGCTCGCTGGGCCGCCGGCGCCGGGTTCGGGATCGTCAGCATGTTCGCGTTCGGCTTCTACTTCGTCTTCATGCACCAGGCGAGTGGAGATGACTTCCTTTGGCCGACCTTCCTCTTCCGCATCGTCTCGACGTCGCTGGTCTGGGTCGCGCTGCTCGTCGTCCGGCCCGCCGTTCGAGGCATCGGCGGCGCCCTGCTCCTGCTGGTCATGATCGGCTGCCTGGACACGGGCGGGAACGCGTTCTATGCCGCCGCGTCCTCGTACGGCTCGTTGAGCGTCACCGCCGTGCTCGCCTCGCTCTACCCGGTCGTGACCGTGCTGCTCGCCCGGCACCGCCTCCACGAGCGCGTACGCCGCTTGCAGGAGGCCGGCATCGTGCTGACGATCGTGGGCATCGTCCTCGTGTCCGCCGGATAGGCTCGGGGCCATGTGGGAGGGACTGGCGGCTCGGCTTGAAGGGGCGACTCGTCGTGCTGGAGCCGCTCGAGCCCCGGCACGAGGCGGGGCTGTACGAGGCCGCGCAGGACATGGACTGGAGCTGGATGTTCTACGACGCCTCGCGCAGCCCGGAGGTCTTCCACGGCTGGGTCGAGGAGGCGATCGAGGGCACCCGCAGCGGACGCCACGTCGCGTTTGCGACGCTCGACGCGGCAAGCGGGGAGCCGATCGGAAGCACACGCTTTCTCGCCCTGCGACCGGAGCACCGTGGGCTCGAGATCGGATGGACGTGGCTCAGACGGTCATGCTGGTCGAGCGGCGCCAACGTCGAAGCGAAGCTGCTGCAGCTCGAGCACGCGTTCGAGCGGCACGGCTGCATACGCGTCGAGTTCAAGACCGACGCCCGGAACGAGCGGTCGCGCCGGGCACTCGAGGCGTTGCCCGCCGCGTTCGAGGGCGTCTTCCGCAAGCACATGCTCGTCGGCGAGGACCAGACCCGGTTACGCGACTCGGCCTATTACGCGATCACGGACGACGACTGGCCGAGCGTGAAGGCGAACCTGCAGCGCCGGCTCGCACCGTGAGGGAGGTCGGCGACGGCATCTTCCTGCTCGAGAGCACAGGCAGTACCGTCAACTGCTTCCTCGTCCAGGCGGATGTGCCCGTACTCGTCGACGCCGGAACCGAACGGCAAGGAACAGCCGTCGCCGACGAGTTGCGAGCCGAGGGAGCGGTGCCCGAGATCGTGCTGCTCACGCACGCGGATTTCGACCACTCGGGCGGAGCCTCGGCCGTGCGACGCGCGACGGGCGCGACCGTCTGCGCACCCGCCGCCGAGAAGCCGCTCCTGACGGGTGAGCAGCGGCGACGGCTGCTCGTCCGCGTGCTCATCCGCGGCGTCAACCGCGGCCGGGCGCCCCGGAGACCGACGATCGACCGCTGGATCGCCGACGGCGAGGTCGTCGCCGGCCTGGAGGCGATCGCGACACCGGGACACACGCCTGGACACACGGCCTATCGCCTCGGCACGAGCCTGCTCGCAGGCGACGCCGTGATCACCGGCACGACCTTCCGCGAGCCGGTGGCACGGTTCTGCGTCGACTGGGCGGAGGCGCGCCGATCGATCGAGAAGCTCGCCCGGCTCGATCTCGACCTCGCCGTCAGCGGCCACGGCCGCCCGTCCAGGGACGCACGGGAGAAGCTGGCCGCGCTGGTCACGACCTGGGGCTAACCAAGCTCCTCAGACGTTGAAGCGGATGTTCAGGACGTCGCCTTCCCGGACCACGTAGTCCTTGCCCTCGAGCCGCTCCTGACCGCGCTTCTTCGTCTCTGCGCGCGACCCGGCGTCGACCAGATCGCTCCAGGCGATCACCTCGCAGCGGATGAAGCCCCTGGCGATGTCGGTATGGATCTCACCCGCCGCGTCGAGCGCCGTCCGGCCGCCACGGAGCGTCCACGCACGCGCCTCGGTCGGCCCGATCGTGAAGAACGTGATCAGGCCGAGCACCTCGATCAGCCGGCGCGTGACCTCCTCGAGCGCCGAGGGGCCCTCGCGGAAGGCGGCCGCCTCGTCGTCGGAGAGCTCGGCGAGCTCCGCCTCGAGCTGCAGGTCGATTCCGCCGGGGCCGTTCTCGACGGCGACGACCGGCTTGGTCGTCAGCGGCTCGAGCGCCTCCGAGACCTCTCCCCCGTAGTCGGCAATCGTGCCGCCGCCCTCGACGTGGGCGAGCAACGCCTCGAGCCCCGCCACCTCCTGCTTCAGCTTCGCATCCCCGGACTTGGCCTGCTGGCGCGCCCGTTCGAGGCGCTTCTCGACGTGATCCCGATCGGCGACGAGCAGCTCGAGCTTCAGCGTCTCGAAGTCGCGGGCCGGGTCCGCTTCCGGCGAGAAGCCGTTCAGGACGCAGAGAAGCGCGTCGACCTTGCGCAGGTTGCCGAGCAGGGCCGGCCCCGTTCCGGGGACGTCCTGCACGCGGATCACGGCCGGTGTGAGCTTCACCGATTGCTCGACCGGCGCGAGCTGCGCGAGGCGCTCGTCGGCGATCGGCGCCATGCCGACGTGCGGCTTCGCCTCGTGAACATGCGCCCCCGCATGCGTGAGTGCATTGAACAGCGTCGTCTTGCCCGACTTCGGCAATCCGACGATCCCGACCTCGAGAGCCATGCCCGAAACGTACCGGCCCGGGACCGCTCCCCCTCAGGGGGGAGCGAAGGCCCCTTCGGTCACGGTACGCGAGAAATCCGCACGGGTGTGTGACCCGGCCGTGCCGAAAGTGGAAAACCTCTACGTCGCGGCGCTGAACCCGACGCGGCTGCCCCGCGCGTGGCGACGGACGTACAGCACATGCGAGAGCACGACGAGCAGCCGGCCGTCCTCGGCCTCCAGCTCGGCGACACCCTGGTCGCTCTGCCGCAGGCGCTGCTCGAGCGCGTCGGCCTCGTGCATGCTGACGGCCACCGTGAGCGTCGAGCCACCTTCGAGGCCGATGTCGAGGCGCACGCGGTCGCCGCTAGCGGGCATCGCTCACCAGCTCCGAGAGGACGCCGTGAACCGAGTGCGGGTCGAGGAACGCCACCTGCATACCGTAGAGCCCCCGGCGCGGCGCGTGGTCGATCAACTCGACACCCTCCGCGTCGAGACGGGCGAGCTGCGCCTCCAGGTCGTCGACTGCGTAGGCGACGTGGTGCATCCCGGGCCCGCGCCGCGCGAGAAAACGCCCGACCGGCGTGTCGTCTCCGGTCGCGGCCAGGAGCTCGATGCGGCTCCCGCCGACGAGCACGGCCGCGGCCTCTGCACCCTGCTCGGTGATGGCCTCCCGGTGCTCCACCTCGGCGCCGAAAAGCCGCCCGTAGGTCTCGATCGCCTCGTCGAGGTCGACTACCGCAACGGCGACATGGTGGATGCCCATGACTCCCACGGCTCCGATGCTATCCCGCCAGCAGCTTCCGGGGCTCGAGGATCTCGTCGACGAGGCCGTACTCGACCGCCTCCTGCGGCGACATGAAGCGGTCGCGGTCGATGTCCTCGAGCACCGTCTCGACCTGGCGATTTGCATGCCGCGCGATGATCTCCGCCATCCGTCGCCGCATCTCGACGACCTCGTTCGCGGCGATCTCGATGTCGCTCGGCGTACCGCGGGCGCCTGCAGAGCCCTGGTGGATCATCACCTTCGCATTGGGCAGGCAGAAGCGCTTGCCCGGCGCGCCGCCCGCCAGGATCATGGCCGCCGCGGACATGCCCATGCCGAGGCAGATCGTGCGCACGTCCGGCTTGACGTGCTGCATCGTGTCGTAGATCGCCATGCCCGCATAGGCCGAGCCGCCGGGTGAGTTGACGTAGAGCTCGATGTCCTTGTCCGGGTCCTCCGCCTCGAGGAAGAGAAGCTGCGCCGTGATCAGGTTGGCGGACGCGTCCTCGACCTCGGTGCCGAGAAAGACGATCCGCTCGCGCAGCAGGCGCGAGTAGATGTCGAACGACCGCTCGATGCGACCGTCGGACTCGACAACGACGGGCACGAGCGGGCTCACAGGCCTCTCCGGCTGATAACGTGCAACGCCAAGGTTGCCTATCCTACATGCAACCGTAAGGTTGCGCGAGGAGGTGTGGAGATGGACGTGAGGCGCGAGATCGTGTTCCCGGCCGAGCCGGCCGAGGTCTGGGAGGCGCTGACCGAGCCGGAGCGGCTCGAGGACTGGTTCGCGACCGAGGTCGAGTTCGAGCCGAGGCCGGGCGGCCGCGGCGTCTTCCGCTGGGGGAACGGCGAGGAGCGGAGCGCGAGCGTGGAGGAGGTCGACCCCGAGCGCCTGCTCACGCTCCGCTGGGAGGACGGCGGCGGCGAGGTCGTCTTCACGCTCGAACCGGTGCCCGAGGGGACGCGCCTCGTGGTCGTCGAGTCGGCGCCCGAGTGGTCGACCGCACTCGAGCTGCGCGCCATGTCTGTATGCGCAGTCGCGTAGACGCGGTCTTCCAGGCGCTCGCGGACCCCAACCGCCGGTTCGTGCTCGAAACGCTTGCGGGTCGTGGATCGGCGACGGTCACCGAGCTCGCAGCGGCGTTGCCGGTGACGCGGCAGGCGGTCTCCAAGCACCTGGGAACGCTGCGTGCGGCAGAGCTCGTCCAGCCGACGCGCTCCGGGCGGGAGGTCCGCTACCGCCTGAGCCCGGAGCCGCTCGGCGACGCACTCGACTGGATGGAGCGCGTCGGCGGCGAGTGGGACGCGCGCCTCGCGGCGCTACGCCGGCATCTCGTCTAGCGGTTCCCCTGAGGCAGTCGGGACCAGCTTGACGGTGCCGACCGTGTCGGCGGACCGCGACTCGCTCGGCACCTGGCCGAGGATCTCGCGCAGTTCCGAGCTGGTCAGCGTCTCCTTCTGGAGCAGCGCCTGGGCGACGCGGTCGAGTACCGCTCGATGCTTCGTGAGCAGGCGGGCGGACTCGGAGTAGGCGTCGTCTGTCAGCCGCGCCTGCTCGGCGTCCCGCAACCGCTTCGACTCCTCGGACAGCGCGTAGTTGTCGGCACGCATGGTCCGCGAGGTGACCGTCTCGGACATGCCGTACTCGAACACCATCGAGCGGGCGAGCTCGGTCGCTTTCTCGAGGTCGTTGGCGGCACCGTTCGTCACCCGGCCGAACACCACCTGCTCGGCGGCGCGGCCGGCGAGGAACACCTTCATCGTGTCGATCAGCTCTTCCTTCGTCCGCAGGTAGCGCTCCTCGGCGGGCAGGTTGAGGGTGTAGCCGAGCGCCTGGCCGCGGGAGACGATCGTCACCTTGTGTACGGGAACGGCGTCGCCCATCAGGTGCGACATGACCGCGTGCCCAGCCTCGTGGTAGGCCAGGATCCGCTTCTCCTTCTCGCTGACGACACGAATCTGCTGCAGACCGGCGACGACGCGCTCCAGCGCTCCCTCGAAGTCCACCGCGTCGATGACCGTCTTGCGTGAGCGGCCCGCGAAGATCGCCGCCTCGTTGGCGATGTTGGCGAGATCGGCGCCTGTGAGGCCCGCGGTCTGGCGTGCCACCACGTCGAGGTCGACATCGGCGGAGAGCGGCTTGCCCTGGGTGTGGACACGGAGGATCTCCTCGCGCCCGGCGAGGTCAGGCGGTGACACGAGCACCTGCCGGTCGAAGCGGCCGGGGCGGAGCAGAGCCGGGTCGAGATCCTGGAGGCGGTTCGAGGCGCCCATCACGACAACCTGTGCCCGCGCGTCGAACCCGTCCAGCTCGACCAGGAGCTGGTTCAGCGTCTGGTCCTGCTCCCGGTTGAAGCCGTGGCCGGTGCGGGCGGCGCCGACAGCGTCGAGCTCGTCGATGAACACGATCGCCGGCGCGTTCTTCCGCGCCTCGACGAAGAGCTTGCGGATGCGGGCGGCGCCGAGGCCCGCGAACATCTCGACGAACGCCGACGCGCTCTGGGAGTAGAAGCTCGCGCCCGACTCGTGGGCGACGGCCTTCGCCAGCAGCGTCTTGCCGGTGCCCGGCGGCCCGTACAGCAGGATCCCCTTCGGCACCCGGGCGCCGAGCCGCTCGAACCGCTTCGGGTCGCGCAGGAAGTCGACGACCTCGTTGAGCTCGGCCTTGACCTCGTCGACACCCGCGACGTCGCTCCACTTGACCGACGTCTTCGAGTTGGGCTGGATCTGCGCCGGCTTCACGCGCGGCATGAGCTGCACCATCCTCCAGAGGAGGTAGACGATCAGGCAGATCATCAGCAGCGGAAGCCACGTCAGAGCAACCCGGGCGATTGTGTCCAGAACTTGAACCACGGCGCTATGGCTGCATCGGCAGCGCCGGCCCGAAGCCTTAGTCTCGGGCATGATGCTCACGTGAGCCCGCTCCGGGATCCCGTGCATCTCGTCGTCGTTCAGGACGAGGGCGAGGCCGAGGTCGTCTGCGGCCTGCTACGCGCCTCCGGGATCGAGAGCAGCTGGAACTTCACCAACATGGGAATCGCCGGTATCAGCAACTTCGGTGGCGCCCGTGAAGTGCTCGTCGAGCGCGGGGACTACGACGCCGCTCAGGCCGTGCTCGCGGACGCCCGGCCCAGCTGACCGGCTCGAGCTAAGCGGCGGGCTGGGCAGCGGCGCGCTCGAGCGTCAGGCACGCCTCGAGCGCCGCGTTTGCGACCTCGACCTGATCCGGCGTCGGCTCGGCGGTCGCGAAGCGGCTCTGCAGCTCGGTCCCGGGCCAGGCGAGCACCTTCGCGGCCGGGTTCTCGGGATGCCGCACCATCCAGCCGAAGAGCTCCGTCGCAGCTGCGAAGGCTCCGAGCGAGGCGACCAGCGAGGCCGGCTTCCGCAGACGCTCCGGAACACGAGCGGCAAGGCCGGCGCCTGCGGCCGAGGCGAGGAGGAGCGGGCCGACGAGATGCGTGCCGCAGCGCTCGTGCTCCTTCGCGGCCCTGTCTCCGTGCTCGTAGGTGCCGATCGAGATGTGCTCGGCGCCGTGATAGGCCGCGAGGTCGCCGCCGCGGAGCGCGATCAGGGCGGGAGCGAGCGAGATCACGCCGCCGACCAGCTCCTGGGCGACGGGCGACAGGCGTTCTGACTCCCGGATCGCCCGTGCCGCGACCCCGGCGGCGGCCATCGCCGCGAGCACGTTCCGGCGCTCGAACGCAAACCGGGCGGCGGGCAACTGCCGACGCACCCTCGGGAGCACGAGCACCGCCTCGAGGAGCCGCGCCGGCCCTCGCAGCAGAGGAGTGGAGGATGAGATGCCGATCCGCGGCTTCCCGCCCGACGCCACCTCGACCTTCCCGGCCGGCGTGCGGACGGCGCACCCCCACGAGGTCGGCCCGTGCACCAGCACGCCGTTCGCGAGCGCCATCCCGCCGAGCCTGATCTTCGTCTCCGCCATCCCGAAGAGCCTAGCCGAGCCGGCCGGGTCTACCCCGCGTCAGGTGGCTCGACCGCCGTCCGTCGAGGATCCTTATGATCGACCCGTGCGACTCGCGCGACGGTTGTCATGCCTCCTCATCTGCGCCTCGGCGCTCCTCGCCGCCTCGTCGGCGCTCGGCGCCACGCCGCCGAACTCGAACGACCCGTGCATCCAGGCGGGACGCGACAGCTGCGGCACGACCGGCGTCGGCTACTACAAGACCTACAGCTTCGGCACCCGCTGGTTCGGCGACTTCAAGAACGCGATCCCGGGAACCTCGCACACGTACTGCATCGACCTCCGCTTCTGGTACCCGGGCCCCGACTACAAGTACAAGCTGGACACGAGCGGCAGCCTGACCAACAAGGACGGCGATGCCGTGCCGCTGTCGAACCAGCAGCGCATCGCGTACGCGACCTGGGTCTACGGGCGGAGCTCCGACCCGGATCAGGCCGCCGCGGTCATGCTCTACGTCCACGGACAGATGGGCGATGCGAGACCCGGGGAGGTCGGCCCGTCCGTGCTCGGCTCGACCGTCGCCTCGCTCTACGACAAGATCGCGAGCAACGCAGCGAAGTACCACGGCCCGTACCGGGTCGTGGTGAACGTGCCGGGGAGCCTGAAGGTCGGCAAGGCCGTGACCGCAACCGTGCGCGTGCTCGCCGCCGGCGGCGCGGCCCTCCCGAACCAGGCGCTCACGCTCTCGGCGCAGGGCGCGACCGGCGTGGCGAAGCAGGCGAAGACGAGCGACTCGGGCGTCGCCAACGTCACGCTGACCCCGAGCGGCGGCCCGGTCAAGCTCACCGCCTCGGCCGCGTCGCTCGCCTCGACGCAGCCGCCCGTCTACAAGCCGACCTCCGCCGCCGCCGCGGCGAACGGGCAGCGGCTCGTCCTGCCGGACTCGCAGACGGTGTCCAACTCGGATACCGGGGTCGCCTCGAGGACGCAGATCCAGGCTTCGACGGTCGCGGTTCCGACGACCCTGCTGGTCGGGAAGACGAGCCAGGACAAGGTGACGATCTCGAACGCGGGGTCGAGCTGGAGCGGCACGATCCAGGTGCGCATCTACGGCCCGGCGCGCACGGCCGCCACGATCACGTGCACCGGCACGCCGGCCGCCCAGGGGACGTTGCCTGCGAAGGGGAACGGCACCTTCACGACGGCCCCGGTGACGATCAAGGCACCCGGGTTCTACGCGTACCAGGAGGTGGTGCCGGGGAACGCCAGCACGCTCGGCCTGACGACACCCTGCAACGCCCCGTCGGAGCGCTTCCGCGTCGACACGCAGCCGACCGTCGTCACCACCGTCAGCTCGCAGAGCGTGATCCCCGGCGCGGCGATCACGGACACGGTCAAGGTGACCGGCCTCGCCGGGGAGCCGGCGACGGTCTCCGCGTCGCTCTACGGGCCGTTCGCGAGCCGGGCCGCGATCAGTTGCTCCGGCACTCCCGCCTGGACGGGCACGATCGCGGTCACCGCGGACGGGACGTACACGACGGCGCCGTTCACGGTGCAGGCGCCCGGCTACTACACGTACAGGGAGTCGATCGCCGCCTCGGGTTTCGTCCGCGCCGTCCAGACGGCCTGTGCGGACACGGCCGAGACGACGATCGTCACCGGCCAGCCGAAGATCGTCACGCAGGTGAGCGCGCAGAAGACGTCGCCGGGCTCCACGATCACGGACAAGGTCACGATCTCCGGCCTCGGCATCCTCCAGGCCTCCGTCAAGGCCGTGCTCTACGGCCCGTACCCGTCGGCGGGCGCCGTCAACTGCAGCGGCAACCCGTTCTGGCAGGGCACGTTCACGGCCAAGGGCGACGGGACCTACACGACGGCGCCGGTCAAGCTGACGAAGGCGGGCTACTACACCTACCGGGAGTCGATCGCGGACACGCCCGCGTACGCCGGGTTCACCGCGCCCTGCGCGGCAACCGCCGAGACGACGCTCGCCACTTCGGCTCCGACACTCTCCACGCAGGTGACGAACGAGGTCGCCAAGCCGGGAGCCGGCCTGACGGACAAGGTCACGGTCAAGGGTCTCGGGAGCACGTTCGCCGCGGTGGACGTGACGCTCTACGGGCCGTTCTCGACCCGCGCGTCGATCGGTTGCTCGGGCACACCCGCCGGGAAGACCTCCTTCACCGCCAAGGGCGACGGGACGTTCAAGTCACCGCCGATCAAGGTGAACAAGGCCGGGTTCTACATCTTCCGGGAGGCGATCGCCGGAACGGCGCTCGTGAAGGCCGTCCAGAGCTCGTGCACCGAGCAGTCAGAGGTCTCGCTCGCCGCGCCGCTGATCATCACGGGTCGCGGTGACGTGACCCGTCGGGTTCGCGCGCGCCGCGCCGGCGCCGTCACGCCGACCCACGTCAAGCTCGCGGCGGTCGGCATCGACGCACCCGCGTCGGCGGTCGGCATCGACGTGAGCAAGGGCGTGCTCGGCGTCTCGCCCGACATCCACCACACCGGCTGGTGGGCCGACGGCGCGCAGCCCGGCGACAAGACCGGCGCCGTCCTGATCGCGGGCCACGTGGACAGCGCGACGCGAGGCGCAGGCGCGTTCTTCCACCTGAAGGATGCGAAGGCCGGTGACCGTGTCGAGGTGTCGACGGCCGGCGGACGCACGTACACCTACAAGGTCACCTCCGTCAAGAGCTATCTGAAGTCGGCGCTCCCGGCCGACGTCTGGTCGCGAAGCGGCGCCGCGCGGCTCGTGCTCGTCACCTGCGGCGGCCCCTTCGACCAGAAGACCGGCCACTACCGCGACAACATCGTCCTGACCGCGGTACCGGCCTGAGCTAGACGCCCGTCGCGCCGATCGCAAGCGCGGCGTGGCGCAGGAAGTGCACGCCCAGCTCGAGGTCGTCGACCTCGGCGCGCTCGTCCGCGGAGTGGACGAGCCGGGCGGCCAGATCGGGATCCATGGTCTTGACCGGGAAGAAGCCGTAGGCGACGGTGCCGAAGGCCTCGCGGAGCCAGTGGCTGTCGGTGAACCCGGCGCACGCAGAACGGCAGCACGCGCGCGTCGGGCTCGACCCCCGCGATGAACGACTGGGCCGCCGACCAGAGCGGCGTCTGCATCGGCGAGCGGGTGCCGCCCTGCCCCGTCCGCCACACGATCTCGTAGTCACCCTTCCCCAGCCACGCGCGCAGCGTGCGGTCGGCCTCCTCCTGCGTCTCCCCCGGCAGCAGGCGGCAGTCGACCGTCACCTCGGTGAGCGCGGGGATCACGTTCCGCTTCTGCGAGGCCGAGATCATCGTCGGTGAGACGGTGAGCGCGAGCAGCGGCTCGATCATCGTCGCCGCGGCCGGATCCACGGCCCGCGCCGCTGCAAGGGCCTCGCCCGCCGGCGGCACCGTCCCGCACACCTCCTGGAGGAACACCTCCGTCTCCGGCATCAGCGTCGGCTCGGGCTCGAACTCGGCCAGCCGCTCGATGTGGCCGGCTGCCTTGACGAGCGCGTTGTCGGCGATCGAGGGCAGCGAGGCGTGGCCCGAGCGGCCGTGCACGCGGAGGACGAACGGCGAGCTCATCTTCTCCGCCGTCGCGCAGAGATAGAAGATCCGCCCGCCGACCTCGACGCGGTCACCCGCGCCCTCGTTGACCGCGAATTCCGCCCGTACCGCCTCGGGGTGCTCGCGGCACAGCCACGAGAGCCCGAAGTCGGGGTCGTCGCCCACCTCCTCGTCGGCCGTAGCCGCGAAGATCAGGTCGCCGCGCGGCTCGAACCCCTCACGGGCGAGCGAGGCGATCGCGACCGCGCTTGCGGCCACCTGCCCCTTCATGTCGAGTGCACCGCGGCCCCAGACCTGGCCGTCACGCAGTTCGCCCGACCAGGGATCGACCGTCCACTCGGCGGGATCGGCGAGCACCGTGTCGGTGTGGGAGAGGAGCAGGAGGCGTGGCCCATCCCCCGTCCCGGGGAGCCGCGCCACGAGGTTGGCCCGGTCCGGCACACGTGCGTACAGCTCGCACCGGACCCCGAACGGCTCGAGGTAGTCGCGCAGGAGCTCCGCAGCGGCCGTCTCGTTCCCCGGCGGATTGACCGTGTCGAGCCGGATCAGTTGCTGGAGGAGGGTGGTCACCTCCTCGCGCAGCGAGTCGGCCGCCATCTACCGCCGACGCCCGATGGTGAGGAGATAGGGCCGCTCCTGGTAGATCTCGTCGCCCCGGCGGTCCTGCTCGTAGAACTCGACCATGGCCCGGTGATACTCCTCCCGCCGCTCGGGGTCGAGCGAGTCGTACAGCAGTCTGTTCGGGCCGACGCCGGCCAGAGCGTGCTCCCACATCGCCTCGCCGGACTCTCCCGTGTGCGGGGCATTGCCGTCGTGGAACTCCAGCTCGAACGAGTCCCCGAGCAGCGCGGCAACATGGTCCTCCGCCGCCCAGTCGAACGGGTTCCCGGCTCCCTCGGGCGGCGGCGGCTGGAATCGCGCGGCAACCTTGATGCTCCTGGCGATACCGCTCTCGGGACGCCAGGCCGTCAGGCCGAGCCGGCCGCCCGGGCGCGCGACGCGGGCCAGCTCGCGGGCCACCCGCTCGTGCTCCGGCGCGAAGATGATGCCCACGGACGAGGAGACGACGTCGAAGCTCCCGTCCGCGAACGGGAGGCTCTCGCAGTCGCCGGCGTGGTACGTGATCGACAGGCCCTCACTCACGGCCCGTCGCCGGGCCGTCTCGACCATCACGTCGGACAGATCGAGCCCGGTCACGTCGGCGCCGGCGCGCGCCGCCCGCATCGACACGGCTCCCGTGCCGCACGCGAGGTCGAGCCACCGCTCTCCGGGCACCGGATCGAGCCTCCCGACGAGGTCGTCGTGCATCGCCGCGATCGAGTCCTCGATCTTCTCGAACGGCGCCGCGCCCCAGGCCAGCCGCTGGCGTTGCTTGAGCTCCTCGAACGCCACCTAACCCTCTTCCTCCTGCGCCAGACCGGTCAGCTCGTTGCGCACATCCCACAGCTCGGGGAAGAACTTGCGGTGGACGAGCCCGGCCAGGAGCTCCACCGGCGTGCCCTGCGTGCCGACCACGTCGCCGCCGATGATCCGCTCGACGACCCGCAGGTGGCGAATGCGCCAGACGCCGGCACGCTCGTCCAGCTCGGTCAGCGTCTCCGCCAGCTCGTAGAGGTCCTCGAACTCGCGCGCGCGCCGATAGATGTCGGCCAGCGGGAGGCCCTCGGCGCGGCGGAGCACCTGAAATGCCTCGCCCGCGTCGGGAATCGACCGGCGCAGGTGGTTCCAGCCGGGCGAGTCGAAGCCGCTCCCGTGCCCGAGCTCGGGGCGCACCCCGGACGTGTACTCCCACGGCGACATCAGCTCGAGCATGTCGAGCTGCTCCGTGATCAGCTTCAGGCCGAGGATCGCGCGCCGCAGGAGCCGGATCGCGGCCCGGAGGTCGCCGTCCCGGATCCGCGCCGTGGCGGTGTCGATCTCGGTCGACGCGAGCTTCAGCCAGAGCTCCGACGACTGGTGCGTGACCTGGAAGAGCAGCTCGTCGTGATGGGCACGCTCGTCGGTGGACTTCTGCAACGCGAGCAGCTCGTCGGTGCGGATGTAGCGCTCGTAGTCGCTCGCACCGGCGCCCGGGAGGACGGGACCGAGCTCGTCCTCGAGGCCGGTCTGCTCACGCCTGGACACGTCCTGAGCATACTTCGCCGATGGGCGACCTCTTCGCGGATGCGGCGCGCGAGCGCATGCCCGACGCGGCCCCGCTCGCGCAGCGTGCCCGGCCGGCGACGCTGGACGAGTTCGTCGGCCAGCGGCACGTGCTCGGGGAGCGCTCCGCGTTGCGCCTCGCGATCGAGGGCGACCGTGTCGGCTCAGCCGTCTTCTACGGCCCGCCCGGGAGCGGCAAGACGACGCTGGCGCGGATCGTCGCCGCCCGGACGGGCGCCGCGTTCGAGGAGCTGTCCGCCGTGTCCGCCACCGTGGCCGAGGTGCGGGCCGTGCTCGCCCGCGCGCGGGAGCGGCTCGGAGCCCAGGGGCAGCGCACGATCCTGTTCCTCGACGAGATCCACCGCTTCAACAAGGCCCAGCAGGACGCGTTGCTGCCGGCGGTCGAGGAAGGGCTCGTGACGCTGATCGGCGCAACCACCGAGAACCCGTACTTCGAGGTCAACTCGGCGCTCATGTCGCGGATGCAGCTCTACGAGCTCGAGCCGCTCTCCGACGAGGAGATGGTGCTCGTCGTCCGGCGCGGGGCGGAAGTTCTCGACACGGCCGTTCCCGATGAGCTCGCCGCGCTGATCGCCCGCCGGGCCGGAGGCGACGCACGCTCGGCCCTCAACATCCTCGAGCTCGCAACCCGGACCGCGGAGGCCGAGGACACGGCGATCACGGAGCAGCACGTCGAGGACGCCGCCCGCAAGCGGCCGTTCGTCTACGACCGCTCCGGCGACATGCACTACGACTTCACGTCCGCGTTCATCAAGTCGATGCGCGGCTCCGATCCGGACGCGGCCGTCTACTACCTGGCCGCGATGCTGGAGGCGGGAGAGGACCCGCGCTTCGTCGCGCGACGGATGGTGATCCTCGCCTCGGAGGACGTCGGCGATGCCGACCCGCAGGCGCTGGTCGTCGCCGTGGCCGCCGCGCAGGCGCTCGAGCACGTCGGTCTGCCGGAGGCGAAGCTCAATCTGGCGCAGGCGGCGATCTACCTGGCCTGCGCGCCGAAGTCGAACGCGGTCATCCGCGCGCTGTCGGATGCGACGCGCGACGTGCGCGAGCGGGGGAACCTGCGTCCGCCGGCATCGCTCCGCGACGCGCACTACCCGGGCGCGAAGAAGCTCGGCCACGGCGAGGGCTACATCTACCCGCACACCGATCCCGCGGGCTTCGAGGTCGACCACCTGCCCGACGAGCTGAAGTCGGGCACAGGAAGCTCTCGCGGCCGGTATTACAGGCCCGCCGATCCTCTTCAAGGGATCGACCTGGCACCGTTGGCCGCGTACCTCCGAGAGGCGGGGGAGCCGGAAGCTGCTGCGAAGATCGAGGCGCTTGCCCGCGACCCCGGGCACCGGGGGTCGCGTCCGTAGCGACTGAGAGCCGGCCCGTATAGGTTTGCTTCCCTCTGTGGCCGTTTGCCTCGTCACGGGCTCGTCACGCGGCTTCGGCCGACTGATCTGTCAGCGCCTCGCCGCCGGAGGACACCGTGTCTACGCGAGCATGCGAGACACGAGCGGACCGGGAGCCGAGCTGGCGGAGACCTGCGTTCTGCTCGAGGTGGACGTGACCGACAACGGCGCGGTGACGCGGGCCGTCAACCGGATCGCCGAACAGGAGGGTCGACTCGACGCGGTCGTCAACAACGCGGGCTACGTGTTGTGGGGACCGGTCGAAGAGACTGCGGTCGAGGACATTCAACGCGAGTTCGACGTGAACGTCTTCGGCGCCGTTCGCGTCGCGCAGGCCGCCGCACCGATGATGCGACGCCAACGATCGGGCGTCATAGTGCAGATCAGCTCGATCAGCGGTCTGGTCGTCGCCGGGCCGTTCTGGGGCCACTATGCATCGTCGAAGTTCGCACTCGAGGCGTTGTCCGAAGCGCTTGCCTACGAGCTACGCCCGTTCGGCGTCCGAGTCGTGCTCGTCGAGCCGGGCTCCTACGAGACGACCATCGGCCAGTCGATCCAGCTCAGCCCCGGCCTCGACGAAGGTCAAAGCGCCTATAACGACGCCTACCAGCGGATGCGCGCCGTTGACGAGCCATTCCCGCTCGGACGCCCCGAAGAGGTTGCGGAGGCCGTGGCGTGGGCAATCGAGGACGAAACAGCCGGGCTCAGGGTCCTGCTCGGCGACGACGCCGCTTGGTATGCCGACGCGAAAGCGCAGGGGGACGACGAATACTGGCGCCGGATCTCGGAACTCTGGCAGCTACCGGCCTCCTGAGGCGCCGCGAGTACTATCGGCCGCAGTCAACGAAAAGGATGAGGAGGACGAGCATGTCGGCTGAGCACACTGCTTCGGCAACGTGGAACGGGGATCTGATGAGCGGCTCCGGAACGTTCTCGCTCGGGAGCGGCGCGGTCAGCGACGCCGCGCTGAGCTGGCACGCCCGGGCGGAGGACGGATCGGCGGGGACGAGCCCGGAGGAGCTGATCGCCGGTGCGCTCGCCTCCTGCTTCTCGATGGCGCTCTCGCACGGCCTGGCGCAGGGCGGGACTCCGGCGACCCGGATCGACACCGATGCGACGGCAACGTTCGACAAGACCGACGCTGGGTTCCGGCTGACGAGCATCGCGCTGCGGGTCAGGGCCGACGTTCCGGGCATCGACGCGGCGGGCTTCAGCGAGGCGGCCGAGGGCGCGAAGGTCAACTGCCCGGTCTCGAAGGCCCTCGAGGGCAACGTCGCGATCACGCTCGACGCGGCGCTCGCCGGCTAGAGGATCCGCGCGCCGAGGGCGCTCGCGACCAGCTCGACCGCGAGGTGGGCGGTCGCGTTCTCCCGGTCGAGGATCGGGTTGACCTCGACCACCTCTAGCGAGCCGGCGAGGCCCGACTCGGCGACGAGCTCCAGCGCGAAATGGGCCTCGCGGTAGGAGAAGCCGCCCCGGACAGGCGTCCCGACCCCCGGAGCCACCTCCGGGTCGACGACGTCCATGTCGAGGCTCACATGGACGAACCCCGAGCCGGCGATGTGCTCGAGCGACTCGCGGATCGCCCGCTCGACGCCGATCCGGTCGACGTCGCTCATCGTGTAGACGAGCGCGCCCAGCTCTCGGAGCAGGTTCCGCTCGCTCTCGTCGAGGGAGCGGACGCCGACCAGCGCGACCCGGGACGGCTCGACGGCGGGAATCGGCCACGCCTCGCTCCCGAACCCGGGCCCGGCGAGCCCCAGCGCGGCGGCCAGCACCATGCCGTGCACGTTGCCGGTCGGGCTCGTCTCCGGCCGGTTCAGGTCGCCGTGCGCATCGAGCCAGAGCGCTCCTCCCGGGCCGGCCGAGCGAGCCAGTCCTCCGAGCGTGCCGAGCGCAACCGAATGGTCGCCGCCGAGCACGAGCGGCAGGTAACCCTCTTCCTTCGCCCTGGCGACCAGATCGGCGATGCGCACACAGGTCGCCTTGATCTCCTCGAGGAAGCGGGCGTGCTCGTCACCGAAGGCGACCGACTCGGCGACCGGCGTGACGACGTTGCCCCAGTCCTCGCAGACCCTGCCGAGCTCGACGATGCGCGCGTCGAGGCCTGCATACCGGATCGCCGACGGCCCCATGTCGACGCCCCGGCGCCCCTGGCCCAGATCGAGCGCCGCTCCGATGATCGCAACCGGCGCATCTCCGTTCGCCCCGCCCACCGCTGCGAAGGCTAGTCAGCACAGCGGAGGCCGGGCGCGCGCTGGAAAGTGGCGAGGGCCGGAATCGAACCGGCGACACCACGGTTTTCAGCCGTGTGCTCTACCGACTGAGCTACCTCGCCAAGCCGCGTATGAGTGTACCCGGGCTCTCGATTCCGGCCCACGGCATTCCGCCGCCGCGACCGGCATGACGGGCGCGGCCCACAGCCGCAACTCTCGCCCCTACCGCCCGGAAGTCGCAGACTTCCGGGCGAGAAAAGAGGACGTCCCGGCCGGTGCGCCCGCGCCGTGAACGTCCTCGAGGCCATCGAGGTTACGACGGCACCCTGACCGGCGCAAGCGAACCGGCGGCGCCTGCGGCCCGAAAAGGCCGCACGTTGCGGCTTTCAGGTGCCCGGGCGAACGGTGATGCCGACCGCGTCTCCCGGATGGGCACCGAGCATCTCGGCGGCGTTCCCACCGTTGATCGCCAGCGCCACGTTCTCGTAGGCGTCCTCGTAGAGCACGATGTCGCCGACCCGCACATCGGCGAACGTCCGCGCCGCAGCCGCGTAGAACCGCTGCAGGCCGAGCTCGATCTCCACCGGCGTTCCGGGCTCGATGCCGACGCGGGCCAGGTCCTGCGTGGTCAGGTTGAGCTGGACGTTCCCGAAACGATCGACGATCAGCACGTGGGCGCGCACGGCGCCGTCGCCCGCCACGGCCAACGGCACGTCCAGACGGACGAGCGAGGACGGATCGAGCGCGGGCCCGAGCTCGGCCGGCTCGACGCCCGCCGCGAGATGCGCGGCCGCAGGGGAGAACAGATCCCGGCCGTGGAAGGTGCGGGAGACGGGCTCCAGGCGATACGCGGGGCTCTGCAGCTCCCACGCTTCCACAACGCCGCCGAGCCGGTCGGCCGCCAGTACGAGCAACCCGTTGTCGGGCCCAACGTAGAGCCGGCCGTCCGTGCCACGCAGCGCCAGCGCCTTCCGGTCGGTACCGACGCCGGGATCGACCACCGCCAGATGAACCCCTTCCGGCATGTAGGGAAGCGTCGCGGCGAGAACGAGCGCACCCTGGAGGATCTGCTGCGGGTCGATGCCGTGCGTGATGTCGATGATGTCGGCGGTCGGGGCGATCCGCTTCATGACGCCGTGACATGTGCCCACGAAATCGTCCTGGAGCCCGAAATCGGTCAGGAACGTGATGATCACGGCCCGAGCCTAGCGATCGCGTCCAGCAGCCCGTCCAGGTCGTGACCGGCCGCCTCCGCGACGACCTGGACGCCGGCCGACCGCGCGGCCTCAGTCGTCTGAGGCCCGATCGAGACCGCCGGAATGTCGAGACCGAGCGCGCCGAACGCACGTGCAGCCGAGCTGGACGCGAGCACGACCAGATCGCCGGCAGGAGGTTCCGCGGGCTCGAGCTCGACCGTTCTGTACAGGGGGACGAAGTCGGCGCCGAGCTCGTCGACGAGCAGGCGCCGCGCCCCTTCGGCGGCCGCGACGAGAACGCGCCCCGCGGGCCTCGGCAGCTCGGCGAGCAAGCCCTCCTGGGTCGAGACACGCGGGACGAGATCGGCAGTCAGCCCGTGCTCGGCGAGCGCG
This sequence comes from uncultured Actinomycetes bacterium, assembly GCA_963742925.1. Taxonomy (GTDB): domain Bacteria; phylum Actinomycetota; class Thermoleophilia; order Gaiellales; family Gaiellaceae; genus PALSA-612. The sequence continues at coordinate 265,225 of CAVUNV010000004.1, forward strand.
GCAGACGTCGCGGGCCCGATCGCCGCGAGCCGGCGCGGACGACCGCGAAGCCGGCGCGCAAGCTCTCGCGCACCGTTCGCGCTGGTGACGATCACCCAGTCGTACGGTTTCACGTCGACGGGCGCGTCGCCGAGCGGCTCGATGCGCACGAGCGGACAGAGAACGACCTCGTGCCCGAGCGCGCGGAGACGGCCGGCCAGCTCGTCGGCCTGCCTCTCCGGGCGCGTGACGATCACCCGCATCGGCCCCTCACAGATGCGCGGCAGCAGCCGCGGCCAGCTCGCGGCCGAGCGCCTCCGGATCGTCGCCCCGTCGACGCTCGATCCAGCGGCCCTCCTCGTCCGCGACCAGCCCCTCCAGCGACTCGCCGTCATGGTGTGCAGCCACCGGCGCGAGGCAGCCCGCACCGACCACGGCGACACAGCTCCGCTCGGCTTCCACACGACGCCGGGTCTCCGGATCGTCCGCGGCCGAGACCAGCGCCTCCTCGGTGGCACGCACCTGCAGCGCGAGCGCGCCCTGCCCGGCCTCCGGGAGGAGCTCACCCGGATCGAATCGGTACCCGATCTCGGCGGCCAGGCCCAGCCGGTCGAGGCCACATGCCGCGAGGACGACGGCGTCGAGCCCCCGCTCCCCGCGCTTGCGCAGGCGCGTGTCGATGTTGCCGCGCAGCGGCTCGACGGCCAGGGACGGCTCCAGCGCGAGCAGCAGTGCGCGCCGGCGGACCGACGCAGTGCCGACCCGCATCCCGGGCCTCAGCGCCTCCGCGCCGCAAAGAGCGTCGCGAGGGTCCTCGCGCACCAGGTACGCACCGACCGCCAGACCGCCCTCGCCCGTCGAAGTCATGTCCTTCGCGGAGTGGACGGCGACGTCGATCCGGCCGGCGAGCAGCGCCTCCTCGAGCTCCTTGACGAACACGCCGCGCGTGCCGATCTCGCCGAACGGTCGCGTCCGGTCGCGGTCGCCCGCGGTCGTGATCGGGACGAGCGCGATCTCGATTCCCGGGCGCCTGATCCGCTCCGCCGCCTGCTCGGCCTGCGTGAGCGCGAGCCTACTGCCGCGGGTGCCGACCCGGACCAGCATCGTCGCCGAGGCCGAACAGGTGGCGGAGCGCGTCCGCGTAAACGGCGCCGTCCGCCCCGGCCGCAGCCTCCTTCATCTTGACGGTCGGCACGTGCAGCAGCTTGTCCACGATGCGTGCCGTCACGCCCTCGACCGCACGCCTCTCCGCCTCGGTCAGCCGCTCGAGCCTCGCCCGCGCGCGCTCGAGCTCGCTCTCTCTGATCTCCTCGGCCAGCGCGCGCAGGGACGCAATCGCCGGCACGACGTCCCGGGAGGCCTGCCAGGCGCGGAACCGCTCGGCCTCGTCGAGCACGATCGCCTCCGCCCGTCCCGCCTCGCGCCGGCGTCCGGCCAGGCTCTCCGCCACGACGCTCTCGAGATCGTCGATGTCGTACAGGTAGCAGCCCTCGAGATCGTGGATGGCCGGATCGAGGTCGCGCGGCACGGCGATGTCGATCAGAAACAGCGGCCGCCCCTTCCGCTCCGCGACCGTCCGGGCCACGTCGGCCCGTGTCAGTACGTGGCCGGAGGCGCTCGTCGACGAGAGGACGACGTCGATTCGGGCCAGCGCGGACGGCACCTCCTCGAGCGTCATCGCCCGACCGCCGAAGCGGCCCGTGAGCTCCTTGGCCTTGTCGAGCGAGCGGTTCGCGACGACGGCGATCTCGGCGCCGCGCGAAGCGAGGTTGCGCGCCGCCAGCTCGCCGATCTTGCCCGCCCCGACGAGCAGCACGCGACAGCCGGTGAGGTCGCCGAACACCTGCTCGGCGAGCGCGGCGGCCGCGGAGGAGACGGACGCCGGGCTCTCGGCGATCGCGGTCTCGGTCCGCACCTTCTTGCCCGCATGGATCGCCTGACTGAAGAGCCGGTCGAGGAACGGTCCCGTCTGCCCCGCCTCGAAGGCGGCCCGGACCTGGCCGAGGATCTCGCCCTCGCCCGGCACCATCGAGTCGAGGCCCGCCGCGACGCGAAACAGGTGGATGCCGGCCGCCTCGTCCTCGAGCCGGTAGAGCACGGCCCGGAGCGTGCTCTCGTCGAGCTTCGCGCGCTCTGCCAGGGCCGCCACCGCCCGCTCGGCCACGTCCGGAACGGCCTCGCCCGCCAGGTAGAGCTCCGTGCGGTTGCAGGTCGACAGGCAGACCGCCTCGCTCCCGTCGTCCGCCAGCTCGCGGGCCAGCGCCGCAGCCTCGTCTCCGTCGAGGGCGACACGCTCGCGCAGCTCCACGGGAGCGACGCGATGCGAGATGCCGACCAGCAGCAGATTCATGCGAAGTGAGTGAGCGGAAGGCCGAGCCGCGCGATGGCGACGAGCGCGAACCCGGCGAGGACGAGGTAGGCGGCGCGGCGTCCGCGCCAACCCACGCCGTGACGGAGCACGAGATATGCGGCGAACACCGTCCAGGTGACAAGTGTCACGATCATCAGCGCGTCCACGGAGCCGCCGTGCGAGCGCAGCCGGACGAAGCCGGCGACGATGCCTATGGTCAGCGCAGGCACCGCGAAGGCGACCACGCGACCCTCGAGGGTGTCGAGCGTGACGAGGGACGGCGCGCGGCCGAGCAGCCCGCCCGCGCGCCGGTGCTTCAGCCGTCGCTCCTGCCACAGGTAGAGCGCCGCGAGCCCGGCCGAGAGCGTGAAGCCCGCGAACGCTGCCAGGACGAGCCCGACGTGCAGCACCAGGAAGGCGGACGAGTAGGCGCCGTTCAGGTGCGTCGTCGTCGCGCCGCCGAGCCACGCTACGAGCAGCAGGCAGACCGCCGGCGGCATGACGGCGAGCCCGAGCAGCCGGTAGCGGCTGTGGCAGCCCCAGAACAGGTAGGCGGTGACGACGAGCCAGACGAACAGATCGAGCGAGCCGGCCCACGTGTCCCAGGGGAAGCCGTCGCTTCGCTCGGCCTGCACCGCGAGGAGCGCCGTCTGCGCGAGCCAGCCGAGCCTGACACCCCAGGTCGCGAACCGCCCGGCCTGCCCCGGCCGGCGCGCATTGACCGCGTAGGCGACGGCCGCCTCGCCGTAGGCGACCAGTGCCAGCCAGAAGAGGAGCTCAGCCAACCTTCACCTGCTTCGGCGACTGCTCCGCCGGGCGATCGGGCCCGCTCGCCTTGCGCTCCCGGGCGAGCGCCGTCAGCTCGGCGACGTCGCGACCGAGCCGGGACAGCTTCGCGGCCATGATCAGCACGTAGACGAGCACGAACAGGAAGACGACGAGGTACGCCGCCGCGACGTATTTCTCCTCGGTGGTCATGTCAGGAGCTCTCGGAGCTCTTTGAGGTCGGCGTCGAGCCGCTTGCCCGCCAGCTCGAACCGGTAGAGGAAGTAGGCCAGCGAGAGCAGCGCCGCCCACGCCACGCAGAACGTCGCCAGCTGCGAGGTGGCCATCTGCGGCCCGCTGCTCGTGAACACCGTCGGGTGGATGTAGCTGTTCGCGAGCCGGATCGCCATGAAGCTGATCGGGATCAGGACGACGCCGAAGAGAGAGTAGACGGCACACAGGTTCGCCCGCTGCGGCCCCGGGTCGACCGAGAACCGGAGCATGAAGTAGGCGCAGTAGAAGAGGAACAGGACGAGGAAGAGGACGAGCTGCTCGTCACCCCAGACCCACCAGCTCCCCCAGCGCACCTTCGCCCAGATCGACCCCGTCACCAGCGTCATGGCGCCGAAGATGACGCCCTGGTGGATGGCGACATAGCTCTCCAGATCCGCGCCGGGCGTGCGCTTCCAGAGGTGCTGGAACGCCTTCACCGCGCCCCAGCCGAAGCACGCGTACGACGTCAGCGCGATCGGCACGTGGAAGTAGAAGATCTTCTGGTTCAGGCCGTCGGCGTCCACGGGCGCGTAGAAGAAGATGAGCGCAACCGCAGCGCCGCAGCAGCGCCGTCGTCACGACGGCGAGCGCCGTGACGGGGTTATTCCGTGACCACGTACTCAAAGGAGGCCCAGGAAATGATCGCAAACACGGCGTCGTAGAGGCACAGGAAGCCAAGGTAGCGGCCCGGGCTGCCGGCGACGCTCGCACCGACACCCCCGATCACGACCGGGATCGCGAGCGGCAGGAAGAGCAGGGGGAGGATCAGCTCGCGCGTCCGGCTGACGGCGGCGACCGCGGCGAGGAGCGTCCCGACGGCCACGATCCCGACATCGGCGAGGGCGACGGCGGCGACGGTGCTCCAGCCGATCCCGGAGAAGAAGACGGCGTAGGCCGGCAGCGCCACGAGCTCGGCCGCGACGAGGAAGGCCAGGACGGAGATCGCCTTGGCGAGCCAGATCGCGCTCCGGTCGCACGGCGCGAGCAGGAGCCCGTCGATCAGGCGCTGCTCCCGCTCGGCCACGAAGGCCCGCGTCAGCCCGACGAGCGCCGTGAAGACGATCGCCACCCAGAGCAGGCCTTTTGCGGCCAGCTCGGAGCTGTGGGCGGGCAGCGCGAAGTGGAAGACGACGAGCGCCGAGATGACGAACAGGAGCATCGCCGGCAGCGTGTCGCGCGCCCGCAGCTCGAGCATCAGGTCCTTGCGGGCGAGCACCGCCACGTCGGCCGCGTACCGCCTCATGCGAAGGCGAGCCGCGTGCTCGCGAGCGGCAGGACCCGCTCCGGATCGTGGGTCGAGACGAGGAAGGTCGCGGCGGGGCGCAGCTCGGCCAGCTCACGGTCGAGCAGCTCTGCCCCGGCGTCGTCGAGCCCGCTGTAGGGCTCGTCCAGCACGAGCAGCGCGGGCTCGTGCAGCAGCGCGCGGCAGAGTGAGAGCCGCTGCTGCATACCGCGCGAGAAGGAGCCCGCCCGCTGGTTCCGAGCCTGCCAGAGCCCGAAACGCTCGAGCAGCATGCCGATCCGCTCCCGGCGCTCCGGCACCCGGTACAGCCGCCCGTACAGGTCGAGGTTCTCGATCGCCGTGAGCTCGCGGTAGACGAGCGGCTCGTGGCCGGCGAATCCGATCGTCTCGCGCGGAGCCCTCACCTCGAGCTCTCCGGCGGTGGGAACTGCGAGGCCCGCGCAGAGGCGGAGCAGCGTGGTCTTGCCGCAGCCGTTCGGCCCGGTGACGAGCAGAAAGCCTCTGTGCTCGATCTCGAAATCGAGGCCGTCGAGCACCCGCTTGTCGCCGTAGCGCTTCCCGAGCCCGCGGGCCCGGATCAACGGCTGGGTGGACGTGTCCTGCGTCACGACGTGACCGCGTCCACGAGCACGAAGCCGAAGAACGCGACGCTGATCACCCCGTTCATCGTGAAGAAGGCCATGTCCAGCCGGCGGAGGTCGCCCGGTCGCACGAGCGAGTGCTCATACGCCAGCAGGGCGGCGACCGTGCCCACCCCGAGCCAGTAGAAGACGTCGACGGAGAGGCCCGTACCCACGGCACAGAGACAAGCAACAGTTGCCACATGTAGCAGGCGGGCGCCGAGGAACGCGCCGCGGACGTCGAAGCGCGTCGTGATGGAGTGCAGCCCCTGCGCGCGGTCGATCTCGGCGTCGAAGAGCGAGTAGAAGACGTCGAAGCCGGCCACCCAGGTCGCGACCGCTGCGCCCAGGACCCATGACTGCCACGGGAGCTTGCCCGTGATCGCCACCCAGGCCCCCATCGGCGCCAGGCCGTCGACGGCGCCGAGCCAGAGATGGCAGAGCCACGTGGCCCGCTTCAGGTACGGGTAGACGACGAAGCCCACGACCGGGATCGGCCAGAGCCAGCGCACGATCGGGTCGAGCTGCCAGACGGCGACGAGGAAGACGGCGAGCGACGCGAGGCAGAGGCCGGCGACGTGCCACGGCCGGAGCAGCCCTTGCGGTAGCTCGCGACCGGCCGTGCGCGGATTGCGCGCGTCGATGCCGGCGTCGATCAGCCGGTTGAGCCCCATGGCCAGGGTCCGCGCGCCGACCATCGCCACCGTGATCCAGAGGAGGTCGTGCGCGCTCGGCACGCCGTCGACCGCCAGGAAGGCGCCGACATAGGCGAACGGGAGCGCGAACAGCGTGTGCTCGATCTTGACGAGCGAGGCGAAGCGGCGCGGGTAGACGAGAACGCCGGACGTCATGTCTGCCTGTGCCCGACGTCCCGCTCGTCCGCCAGCAGCTCGAGCGCGTGCGCGAGCGCCGGCCTGAGCACGGCGAAGCCGTCGCGGCAGCCACCCGGCGAGCCGGGCAGGTTGACGATCAGACGTCCGGCCCCGGACGCCCGACACGCCGCGCGACAGCAGCGCATGCGGTGTCCTGGCGATCGAGTCGGCGCGGATCGCCTCGGCGATGCCCGGCGCAGGCCGGTCGAGAACGCTGGCCGTCGCCTCCGGCGTCACATCTCGTGGCGTGAGGCCCGTTCCCCCTGTCGTCAGCACGACGGCCGCCTCGCCGGCGAGCTCCTCGATCGCCCGTGCGATCTCGTCGCGGTCATCGGGAACGACCCGCCGAACGACCTCCAGGCCTTCGGCCTCGAGCAGCTCCTGGAGCAGATCGCCGCTCCGGTCCTCGCGGGTTCCGCCGGAGACTCCGTCCGAGACGGTCAGGACCGCGGCGGTCACGCCGGCTGCTTGGTCTTCTCGACGAGGCGGACCTCTTCGACGACCATCCCCTTGTCGATCGCCTTCGCCATGTCGTAGACAGTCAGGGCCGCGACCGATGCCGCCACGAGCGCCTCCATCTCGACCCCGGTCTGGGCCACGGTCTCCGCGGCGGCGGTGATCTCGACGGCGCCGTCCACGACCTCGGCGCTCACCCGGACGACCGACAGCGGCAGCTGATGGCAGAGCGGGATCAGCTCGCTCGTCCGCTTGGCGGCCATGACCCCGGCCAGCTCGGCCGTCGCCAGCGCGTCGCCCTTCGGCAGGTCGCGAAGGCGTTCGGCGGTCTCCGGCGCCATCCGCAGGCGCGCCCGGGCGACCGCGCGACGCCGTAGATCGGGCTTCGCGCCCACGTCGACCATGCGCACGCGCCCGCCGGTGTCCACGTGCGAGAGCTCCTCGCGGTCGTCTCCCACCGGCGCACCTTAGCCGGGCGGTGCGCGTCAGGGATCCAGCAGGGTGTTGAAGAGGACGAGCCAGTCGCGGAGCAGCCGCGGGGTGAGGAAGTGGGCCCGCACGTACTCCTTGCCCGCGACCCCGCGCGCTCGTGCGGCGGCAGGATCGTCGAGGATCGCCACGCAGGCCTCGGCGCACTCCGTCGACGAGCCGGCGAGCCAGCCCGTCTCCCCGTCCTGAATCTGGCTCAGGATGCCGCCGACGGCACCTCCGACGGTCGGCCTGGCCTTCCAGAGCGCCTCGCTGACGGTCAGCCCGAACCCTTCCCGGATCGACTTCTGGATCACCGCCTGCGAATGCACCTGAAAGGCGTTCACCTCGACCGAGCCGACGTTGTTCAGGTTGGAGAGGATGAAGATGTCCGGATCGCCGGAGGCATAGGCGACCGTCTGGTTGTAGAACTCCCAGCCTTCCGGGTCGTCGTGCGCCATCGAGCCGACGAGGGCGAGCTGCACCTCGGGGTACGACTCCCTGACCAGGCGGTAGGCGTCGATCACGCCCAGCGGGTCCTTCCAGGGATCGAACCGCGACACCTGGGTCAGCAACGGCCGGTGGACGTCGATGCCGAACTGGTCGACGATGTAGGCCGCATCTTCGGGCGGAAAGGCCATGTTCTTCGGCGTCAGCGGGTCGATCGCGGGCGGCCAGATGTAGGCGGGCGGAAGGTCGGGCGTGTCCGGCACGTAGTCGCGCAGATGGAAGACCGTCGCGTCGAACCGGCAGATCCACGGGAGGAGGAAGTCGAGCACCTCCCGGTTCGGCGTCGACAGATCGATGTGGCAGCGCCAGATCCAGCGCGCCGCGGAGCCCGCGGCGGCGGCGATCATGCCCGCCGGCTGCGGGTCGTGCACGATCACGAGGTCGTAGTCGCCGAGCCCGGCCATCTCCGCCGCGTTCAGCTCGTTGTAGCGGCGAAAGACCTCCTGCTGCTCGGCGGTCAGGCCCTGAGGGCTGCCCTGCAGGGCGTTGTGCACCGTCTTCGTCGCGTCGAAGAACTCGTCGGCTCCGCGGATGATCCGCCATTCCACCTCGAGGCCGACGTCGGCCATCAGCGGCACGAGCGTGTACAGGATCTCGGCCACGCCGCCTCCGAACGCCGTTGCCGACAGGTGGAGCACGCGCTTGCCCGCCAGGGGCTCGGCGAGCCGCGCGATCTCGTCCATCAATCCGCGGGACGCGATCGTCGCGTAGTCCGCAAGCGACTTGTGTCCTGCGTTGACGGGAGTGAGCATGGCTGGGAAGGCGCGCCGAGAATATCGGCGCCCCGGCGGGCGCCGCAGAGCTCCGATCAGGCCTTCCGGGCCCCCAGGCGCACGTGGAGGCTCAGACGCCGGCCGTCCCGGAGAACGGCGAAGGTCACGTTCTGCCCGGGTCGCAACTCGCTGACGATCCGGGAAAGAGCCTCCGCCGTCTCCACCCGCCTGCCGGCGACGGCGACGACCACATCGCCGCCGGTCCGGATGCCGACCCCGTCGACGACACGCTCGCCCGACCCCTGTCGCAGGCCTGCGCGCGCGGCGGCGCTGCCGGGATCGACCTTCACGACGAGCGCGCCGCGATGCACCGACAGACCCAGGTTCCGCGCGAGCGTGGGGGTCACGTCGATGGTGCGGATGCCCGCGAAGGCATAGGCGACCTTCCCCGTGGTGACGAGCTGGGTGAGCGACCGGCGGGCCGAATCGATCGGCACTGCGAACCCGACCCCTTCCGCCTGGCCCGTGTCCGTGCGGATCTGTGCGGCGATCCCGATCACCCTGCCGGCCGCGTCGAACACCGGCCCGCCCGAGTTGCCGTGCGTGATCGGCGCGTCGATCTGGATCGCGTCCGTGAGCCTGAACGTCGAGGTCAGCGAGTCGATCGACCGGCGAATGCCGGAGACGACGCCGACGTCGAGCGAGTTCTCGTTGCCGAACGGGCTGCCGATCACCGCGACCGCCTGTCCGACCCGGACAGCGCTCGAGCGGCCGAGCGGCACGGGATGGAGAGCGTGCGCCGCCGGATCGACCTGGATCACGCCGACGTCGTCGAAGACGTCCCAGCCGACGATCCTGGCCGGTACGCGGTCGCGATCGGAGAACTCCACGTAGACCTGCGACGCAGCTTTGGCCGCGGAGCCCTGCGCCTGGTCGCCGGCGTTCGTGATGACGTGTGAGCTGGTGAGGATCAACCCGGTGCGCGTGACGACGAAGCCCGACCCCTGCGCCTCGGTGGCCCCGAACTCGGCGTAGATGGTGACCACACCGGGCGAGCGGGCCACGTACAGGGCGGACGGGTCGAGCGCGCTCCCGGGCAGCGATCGCGCTGCGCGGACGGGAGCCGCGACGGAGGCGGGCGCCACGGCCTCGGGAACGACGACCGTTCGGCTTTTCGCGTCGAACCAGCCGCTCCAGTGCGCGATTCCGAGCGCGATCAGCGCGGCAGCGAGCGCCGAAGCGAGGACAGTGAGAACGGTGCGCACGGCCGGCTCACTGTAGCCACGGTGACCGTTTCCACGTGGAAACGCGGCTCAGCGGCCGTAGTCGTCGTGGCGGCGGACCCAGAACTGGGGAGGACGACCCTCCTCGTCGCGTCCCTTCGGGACGAGATCCAGATAGTTGTAGGCGGTGTTCAGCAGATCGATGCCACGCGCATAGGCCGAGTAGGTGTGGAAGACGCTCTCCCCGTCCGTCGCAAAGACGCTCACCCCCTCGCGGTCCGGAAGCCCCGGGCTCTGCGTCCCGTAGTTGTAGACGGCGTCTGCCTGCCGCTCCGGCGGAAACCACACCCCGTAGTCCTCGTTGAAGTCGTTCTCGAGCGACGAGACCCAGTGGAAGCTCCAGCCCATCCGCTCCCTGTACGGCCCGAGCTTGGCGAACGGCGCCCGCGAGACGGCGACCATCGTCACGTCGCGGGCGTTCAGGTGCACGATGTTCGGGTCGAAGTTGTCGGCCCAGAACGAGCAGTGCGGACACCCTTCGTCCGCCTCCGGCTCGAACATGAAGTGGTAGACGATCAGCTGGCTCCGCCCGTCGAAGAGCTCGGGCAACGTCTGCTTTCCGCCGGAACCGTCGAAGACGTACTCCTTCTCGACCCGCTCCCAGGGGAGCCCGCGCCGCCGTCGGCTCAGGTCGTCGCGGAGCCGGGTGAACTCCTTCTCCTCGGCCAGCAGCGCCGCGCGCGCTGCCAGCCACTCGTCGTGCGAGACGATCTGGTGATTCTCAGTCAAGGGACCTCCTCAGTAGCTCGAGCCTGCCCGGCCAACCGTCCCCGAGCAGGCCACCGATGACGGGATCGATCTCGCCCTCGTGCGACAGCCTGAGGCGAGTGCCGTCGCCGTGCGGGGTCAGCTCGAAGGTGACGGTGGTCGGCGCACTGATGTCGTCCGGAGACCAGGCCCACACCATCCGCCGGGGCGGGTCGAGCTCCAGCACCTCGGCGCGAACCCAGCCGTCCGGCGACAGCCGCTGCGTCTTCATCCTGAAGCGGGCGCCGACCCGGGCCTCGAACCCGGTCGTCGCCATCAGCCACTCCGAGATCGCCGCCGGCTCCGTCAGCGCGCGCCACACGGCCTCGATCGGATGGGGAAGCAGCTCCTCGAAGACGAGGTCGAGATTCACTGCTCACCCAGCCGGCGCCGGAGCCGGACGATCCGCTCCTCCCAGAACCGCTCGTACTCCGCCGTCCAGTCGTGCACGGCGCGGAGCGGGGCGGCCTCGAGCCGGTAGATGCGCCGGCGGCCCTCCGGCCGGCGGTCGACGACTCCCGCATCGAGCAAGACCTGCAGATGTTGCGAGACCAGGGAGTACGACAGCCCCGTCGCCGAGACGAGCGCGCCCACCGGACGTTCGCCGTCCCGCAGGACGTCCAGCAGCGCGCGGCGGTTGCCCTCCGCGACGGCGTGGAACGGATCCGAGCTCGCACCGGCCCGCGGCATCGCGGCTGGAGAATATTCAAGCGTTGGCTAAAATGTCAAGCCTCGACGTGCTCGAGCGGCGGCGTGGGCGCATCCTCCGCCGGCTCGGGCATATCGGCCGACGGCAGCGTGAGCCGGAACACCGTCCTGCCGTGGTCGCTCTCGAGCTCGAGCGTCCCGCCCATGACACGCGCCAGCTCGAGCGCGATCGCGAGACCGAGCCCGCTGCCGGACGCCTTCGAGTTGTCTCCGCGGTAGAAACGCTCGAAGACGTGTCCCAGTTGCTCGGCCGGAACGCCGGGCCCGTCGTCCTCCACCGAGAGCGCGACACCGGCCCGGCTCCGCTCGGCGCGAAGCAGCACGTGCGTACCCGCAGGCGTGTGGAGGAGAGCGTTCTCGACCAGGTTGCGAGCGATCTGGACGACACGCTGCTCGTCGGCGAGCGCGACCGCATCCTCGTCGGCTTCGACCGTCAGGGTGTGCTGTGTGCGCCTGCCGACGGCGGCGGACTCGTCGGCGACCAGCCTGGCCGCGCCGGCCAGGGAGACGAGCTCGCGCTCGATCTCGATGTGCCCGGCGTCGAGCCGCGACAGATCGAGCAGCTCGGTCGCGAGCTTCGTCAGGCGCGTGACCTGGTCGCGCATGGTGGTCAGGAACTCGTCGCGCGTCGCTGCATCCAGGTCCTCGTCGTCCATGAGCTCGAGGAAGCCGCCCAGCGAGAAGAGCGGTGTCCGCAGCTCGTGCGAAGCGTTGGCGATGAACTCACGGCGCGCACGATCGAGCTGGGCGAGTCGGAGCCGCATGCGGTCGAACGCCCGCGCGAGCTGGCCGATCTCGTCCTGGCCGCGGTCGACGATCTCCTCGTCGAAGCGTCCGCTCGCGATCCGCTCGGCGGCCTGCTCGAGCCTGCGGATCCGGCGCGCGAAGAACCAAGCGGCCACATAGCCGAGGGCGAGCGCGAGAGCGAGCACGATGCCGCCCGCAATCAGGAGCCGCTGCCTTGCGACGCCCACGGCACCGAGCGTGTCGCCGAGCGAGGACGAGATGAGCACGATCTCGTTGCGGGGCGTGTAGTACGCGATCTCCGCGTAGCGGCTGCCGCCTCGTGAGACCGTCCCGCGCTCCAGGCCTCCCGACGCCGCCGCCCTGAGCGCGATCGCGTCGTTGGCGACGTCGCTCGACGACCTCTGGCCTCTCGAGTCCTGCTGGACGGAGAGGGTGAGCGACGGCTCGTCGCTGAAGTAGTCGAAGACGACGACCCGTGCGTTCACCTCGGCATAGGCGTCGCCTGCGAACAGCTTCGTGCCCTGGTCCTGGTGGTAGATGGCCCTCACCTGGGGCAGGCTCTTCTTCAGCTGCGAGATCTTGCCGTCGATCAGGCGGCTCTGCAGCGATGGGACCACGACCACGTAGACGAGCGCCAACGAGCCGGCGACGAAGAACAGGAGCGCGAGGCTCAGCCTGGCGCCGACGCTGCGGAGCGGGTTCACCGGTCGTGGAAGCGGTAGCCGACGCCGCGCACCGTCAGGATGATCTCCGGCTCCGACGCGTCGCGCTCGAGCTTCTCGCGCAGGTGGCGCACGTGGACGTCGATCGTCCGCGGATCCCGGTAGTCCGAGCCGCCCCAGACCGCCTCGAGCAGCGCCTGACGGGTGAACACCCGCCCGGGGCGCGACGCGAGCGCGCGCAACAGCTCGAACTCGACGTAGGTGAGCTGCACGGGCTCGCCGCCGATGTCGACGGTGCGGCGCGCGGGATCGATCGTCAGCCCGTTCACGGCGATCGGCTCCGGCTCGTGCGAGTCATGGCGCGGCGTTGCAGCCCGGCGGAGCGCGGCGCGCACCCGGCTCCTGAACTCGCGGATCGAGAACGGCTTCGTGATGTAGTCATCCGCGCCGAGCTCGAGCCCGAGCACCTTGTCGACCTCGTCGTCGCGGGCGGTCAGCATGATGATCGGAACGAAGCTGGTCGCCCGCAGCTGCTTGCAGACCTCGAGGCCGTCGAGCTTCGGCAGCATGACGTCGAGGACGACGAGATCGATCGGCTCCTCGTTGAACCGCCGGATCGCCTCGTCGCCGTCGCGCGCCTGAACGACACGGTAGCCGTCTCGTTCCAACGGGTACGTGAGGAGCTTCTGGATGGACTCCTCGTCGTCGACGAGGAGAATGGTCGCGGCAGTCGTCGCCATGTTCCCGCGGGTCGGGCTCTTACTATAGCCGGGGTATCTCCACGCCTCTGTCGTCACCCTCTCCGCGCAGGGCCAGGCGGGGCTCGGTCGAGCGGCCGGTCAACGGCCGGCTCTACCGCGTCGCCTGGCTCGTCGTTGCGTTGCCGCTGCTGATCGCCGCGTTCACCGTCACGCGGCCCACGGCACTAACGCCGCCCAGATTGCCGCCGACCTTCAGCGGGCCGGCGGCCGCCGCGGTCGCCGCGCAGCTCACCGCTCCCCAGTATCAGATCCGCGAGCCGGGCACGAACTCAGGCATCACGGCGGCGCAGTGGATGGCTGCTGCGTTCCGCCCGTTCGGGCTCAAGGTCAGGACGGATGCGTTCAAGGCCACGATCCCCGGCATGGGCCGCGTGACACTCCGCAACGTGACGGCGACGGTACCGGGCCGGTCGCCGCAGACGATCGTGGTCATGGCTCACCGCGACACGGCCGGCGAGGGGCTCGTGGTTCATCGCGACAACCGCTCGGGGACGGCGGCGTTGGTCGAGATGGCCCGGGCGTACACGAACACCGGCGGCGCGGCCGGTGTCAAGCCCCAGCACACGATCGTCTTCCTCTCCACCGACGGCGGCGCCTTCGGCGGGCTCGGCGCCAAGCACTTCGTCGAGCACGCGCCCGAGGCGAAGAACGTTCTCGCCGTCGTGAATCTCGATACGATTGCCACGAGCGGACGGCCCCGGGTCGAGATCTCCGGCCCCGGGCCGCACTCGCCGTCCCCGACGCTGCTGGGCTCGGCAATCGACCGGATCTCGGAGTTCGCCGGGAGCTCGCCCGGCCGGACGAGCCTGTTCGGTCAACTGGTCGACCTCGCCTTCCCGTTCAGCCTCTACGAGCAGTGGCCCTTCCTCGAGCACCGGATCTCGGCGATCACGCTGACGACCGCCGGCGACCAGCCGCGCTCCGATCCACCGCCGGGCAAGTTCGACGTACAACGGCTCGGCCAGGTCGGTGGAGCTGCACAGGTTCTCCTCGCCTCGCTCGACCAGGGACTCGAGCTGTCGGAGGGAACGAGCAGCTACGTCTACGTCGCCGACCATCTCGTCCACGGCTGGGCGCTCGCGCTCGTCCTCGTGGCACTCGTCGTCCCGTTCGCCGTCGCCTCCGTCGATCTGTTCGCCCGCTGCCGGCGGCGGCACGTGCCGCTCGGCCCGGCGTTCCGCGCGCTACGCCGGCGGCTCGGGTTCTGGCTCTGGGTGGGAGCCCTTTTCGAGCTGTTCGCGATCTTCGGCGCCTTTCCGGGCGGCGCGGCCGTGCCTCTCGACCCCTCGTCGAGCGCCGCCGGCGACTGGCCGCGACTGGCGCTGGCCGCCTTCGTGCTGCTCGTGGGCGTGAGCTGGCTCGTGTCGCGCGGACGGCTCGTCGCCACCCGTCCGGCCACCGCCGAAGAGGAGCTCGCCGGCCAGACAGCCGCTCTGCTCATGCTCGGCCTGATCTCGCTGCTCGTGATCGCGACCAACGTCTACGCCCTCATCCTCATCCTGCCTTCGCTGCATGCCTGGCTCTGGCTTCCGCAGATCCGGTACCGCTCCCCGCTCGTCCGCGCGCTCGTGTTCGCGTGCGGCCTGATCGGCCCGGCACTCCTGATCGGCCTGCTCGGAAAACGGTTCGGGCTCGGTCTGGATACGCCCTGGTACCTTGCGGAGTTGACCGCTATCGGCTACGTACCGATTGTGGCCGTCGTTCTCGCACTCGCCTGGGTGGCAGCGGCCGCCCAGCTCCTGGTCGTCACGGCCGGCCGCTACGCACCGTACGCCGGCGCAGCCGAGGGAGCACCGCCGGGCCTGCTCCGAAGCGGCGTCCGGACGGTCGTGCTCACGCTCCGCGGCCGGCGGCGATCCGGTCTCGGCCGGCGGCCGACGGCGGCCGGGTGATGCGCCAGACGATCCGGATCACGGGAGCGATCCTCGTCGGCGCCGGCGTGCTCGGCCTCGCCTGGGCGTTCACCGTCTGGAAGTGGGAAGACCCGATCACGGCGCTCTACACGACCTACCAGCAGCACAGGCTGACGGAGAGCTTCGACCGGACGCTCACGACGTACAAGCCGCCGTTGCAGGTCGCCGTCCGGCACGCGCCGAACGTGCGGGCAGAGCAACGACTGATCGCCCTCGAGGCGGCCCGCTACCGCCGGACGCTCAAGGTCGGACAGCCGCTCGGGAGGCTGAGCGTTCCGCGACTCGGCCTGTCGATCATCGTCGTCACCGGCACCGACGAGGCGTCGCTCCAGAAGGGGCCCGGCTGGTACACGGGCACCCGATTGCCCGGGGAGGGGCAGCTGATCTACATCGCCGGGCACCGAACGACCTACCTGGCCCCGTTCGCGCACATCGACTCGCTACGCCGCGGCGACAGCGTGACGCTCGAGCTGCCGTACGCCACGTTCGTCTACCGGATCACGGGCTCCGTGATCGTCCCGGCCGACGACATCGCCCGCCTCAAGTCCCGCGGCTACGAGCAGGTCGCGCTGCAGGCATGCCATCCGCGCTTCTTCGCGACGCACCGATACATCGCCTACGCCCGGCCCGCCGAGGTGATCCCGCGCCACGGCGTGCCCTACACGATCTCGGCGACCGGCCGGCTGAAGGCGCAGACCACCTAGAGCCGCAGGACGCGCACGCTTGCTCCTGCAGCGAGCTCGTCCCCGCCGGCCGGTACGTAGATCAGCGCGTTCGCCTCGGCGGCGCGGACGATCATGTGCGACTCCTGGCCGGAGAGCGGCTCGACCCCGCCGTCGGCGACCGTCCGGGCGCGGAGGAGCTCGTCTCGCCGGGGATCGGGTCGCACCGGGCGTGTCAGCGCGCCGCGCTCGTACCTCGGCTGCGGATCCCGCTCGCCCTGCAACGCCCGGAGCGCAGGAAGGACGAAAAGGACGCTCGAGACGAGCGACGAGACCGGGTTGCCCGGCAGCCCGAAGACGAGCGTCCGGCCGCGCACACCGAAGGCGAGCGGCTTTCCCGGCCTCACCGACACGCCCCAGAACACCTCCTCGACCCCGAGCCCGGCCTCGATCCGGCGCACCAGGTCGTGCGGGCCCACGGAGACACCGCCGGACGTGATCAGCACGTCGTACTCGAGCCCCCGTTCGATCGCGCCACGATGCGCAGCCTCGTCGTCCTCCACCGAGGGAAGCGAATCGACCACCGCGCCCGCATCGGCGAAGAGCGCGCGGAGCATCGCCCCGTTCGACTCGTAGATCTCCCCCGGCGCGAGCGGCTCTCCCGGGCGACGCAGCTCCGTGCCGGTCGTGAGCACAGCGACGCGCGGGGGGACGGCGCACTCGACCTCACCCACGCCGGCGGCTGCCAGGGCTCCGATCTGAGCCGGGCCGAGCCGCACGCCCGCCTCGACGACGGCGGCGCCCGACGTCACGTCGCCCCCGCGTGGACGCACGTTCGCGCCCGCGGCCGCCTGCTCCGGGATCTCGACCTGGTCGCCGTCGACCGTCACGCGCTCGATCGGCACCACCGCGTCGGCGCCGTCCGGAACCACACCACCGGTCGCGATTCCCATCGCCTCGCCCGGCTCGAGCGCGCGGGAAGCAGGCCGGCCGGCCGGGATGCGGTCCACCACCGGCAGACGGGCGGGCGTGTCTGCGGCGCGCACGGCGAACCCGTCCATCGCGGAGCTCGGGAAGGGCGGCAGGTCGCAGGTCGCCCGCGCGGACGTGGCCAGTACGCGTCCCGGCGCGTGCTCGAGCGACACACGCTCGGCCGCGAGCGGCTCGACACGTGCGAGCACGGCCTCCAGCGCCTCGTCCACGGTGAGCAGCCCGGCCATTTCGGAATACGCTATCCGCCGTGATCTCCGTCGTCGTTCCCGTCTACAACGAGGAGCGGAGCGTGGCGCTCCTCTACGAAGAGCTGCAGGCCGCTCTCGATCCGGTCGATCCCGGCTGGGAGGTCGTCTACGTCGACGACGGATCGAGCGACGGGTCGTTCGCAGCACTGACGCGCTTGCACTCGCTGCACGACAACGTGAGCGTCGTCCGGCTGCGCCGCAACTTCGGCAAATCGGCGGCGCTCGCAGCCGGCTTCGGCCAGGCGGCAGGTGACGTGATCGTGACCATCGACGGCGACCTCCAGGACGATCCCTCCGAGATCCCGCGCCTCCTCGCCAAGCTCGACGAGGGATTCGACCTCGTCTCGGGCTGGAAGACGAAACGGCGCGACCCGCTGACCCGCCGCGCGTTCTCGCGCGTCTTCAACACCGGCGTCGGGCTCGTCTCCGGCGTGCATCTCCACGACATGAACTGCGGGCTGAAGGCCTATCGCGCCACCGTCGTCCGCGGACTGCCGCTCTACGGCGAGCTGCACCGCTTCCTCCCGGTCCTCGCCTACCAGCGCGGCTACCGGATCGCCGAGCTGCCGGTCAACCATCGCCCGCGTGCGCACGGTCGCTCGCGCTACGGGTTCGAGCGCTACCTGCGCGGGTTCTTCGACCTGCTCACCGTGTCGTTCATCGGCCGCTACCGCCACCGGCCGCTGCACCTGTTCGGCGGGCTCGGTCTGCTGACGATGCTCGGCGGGATCGTCTGCCTGCTCTACCTGACCGTCCTCAAGGTGCAGGGCCATGCGATCGGCAGCCGGCCGCTGCTGATCCTCGGCGTCCTGCTCGTCGTCGTCGGCATCCAGCTGCTGTCGCTCGGCCTGCTCGGCGAGATGATCACGAGCCTCCACGAGGAGCGCGCCGACGAGAGCACGCGGGCGCAGGCAGTCGTAGACGAAGTGCTCGCTCACCCCTGAGCGCCGCCGCGGCCATGTCGGCGTCTGACGCTTCTCCGTAGAAGCGCCAGACACTGCTACGGAGTGGGGTCAGACAGGTGCCGGAGCAGCGCCAGAGCAGGTGCCGGAGCAGCGCCTGACCCTGCTCAGTCGGGCGTGCGACGATGCGCCGCGCATGAGAGTTCTCTACTTCGGCACGTACGACCGCGCCTATCCGCGAAACGCGCAGGTGATCTCCTGCCTCCGCCGTGCCGGGGTGGAGGTGCGGGAGCGGCACGAGCCGGTCTGGGACGGGCGGCGCTCGAGCTGGCAAGCCGGCGCCCGCGATGCGGCACGCCTCGCGCTCGCCGAGCTGCGGCTCATGCGCACGCCCGAGGAGCGATTCGACGCGGTGATCGTCGGCTACCCCGGCCACTTCGACCTGCCGGCGGCGCGACGGGCGGCGCGGGGGGCGCCGGTCGTGTTCAACCCGCTCGTCTCGCTCGCCGACACGTTCGTCGACGACCGTGCGCGCTTCCGGCCCGGATCGACGGCCGCGAAGGCGCTCGCGCTCGTCGACCGGCGCGCACTCCGTTCGGCCGATCTCGTCGTCCTCGACACGCGGGCGCACGCGGATCACCTCGCCGGGCTGGCGGATCTCGACCCGGCACGCGTCGCGGTCTGCTTCGTGGGTGCCGAGGAACGGCTCTTCTCGCCGGGCCGACAGCCGTCCGGATCGTTCACGTGCCTGTTCGTGGGCAAGCTGATCCCGCTGCACGGCCTCGAGACGATCCTCGAGGCGGCACGACTCGCGCCGGAGCTCCCCTTCCGCGTCGTCGGGCTCCGGGCAGCTGGAGCCGCTGATGCACGGCGCCCCCGCCAACGTCGAGCACGTGCCCTGGGTCGAGTACGAGCTCCTGCCGGCCGAGCTGCACCGCGCCGGCTGCGCGCTCGGGATCTTCGGGACGTCCGGCAAGGCATCGCGGGTGATCCCGAACAAGGCCTTCCAGGCGATCGCGTGCGGAACGCCGCTCGTCACCGCCGACACGCCCGCCGCCCGCGAGCTGCTGGTCGACGGCGAGAGCGCGCTGCTCGTGCCGGCCGGAGATCCTGCGGCACTGGCCGGGGCGGTGCGCCGGATCGCAGCCGAGCCGGAGCTCGCCCGGCGCCTCTCGGCCGGCGGCCTGGCCGCGTACCGCGAACTGGCGAGCGAAGAGGTGCTCGGCGGCCGCTGGCGCAGCCTGCTCGAGGCGCTCGCGTGAGACCGAAGGCGATCCTCTGGCCGGCCGTCGCCGCGTTCTCGATCGGCTTCGCCGCGCTCTCGATCGGCCGGCAGCGCGCCTTCAACACGGGCCGCTTCGACCTCGGCAACATGACCCAGGCGGTGTGGGCCACCGCCCACGGCCACTTCCTCGAGGTCACGAACCTGGCCGGCCAGCAGACCTCGCGGCTGGGCTCCCACTTCGATCCGATCCTCGCCGCCCTCGCCCCGCTCTGGCTCGCCTGGCCGAGCCCGGACATGCTGGTGACCGTGCAGGCGATCGCCGTCGCGCTCGGGGCCTTCCCGGTCTTCTGGCTCGCCCGCAAGCATCTCGGCTCCCAGCACGCCGCGCTCGGCTTCGCGATCGCCTACCTGCTCTACCCGGCGACGGAGTGGCTGACGCTGAACGAGTTCCACCCGGTCGCATTCGCGTGCCCACTCTTGCTGTACGCGTTCTGGTACCTGGACGAGGACCGGCTCGTGCCGTTCACGGTGTTCGCGCTCGCGGCCGTGGCCTGCAAGGAAGAGATCGGGCTCGTCGTCGCCGGCTTCGGCGTCTGGTACCTCGTCTCGCGGCGCCGGTGGCGCGCAGGCGCCGCCATCGTGGCCGCGGGGGTCGCGATCTCCGCGATCGCGGTCGAGGTCGTCGTGCCCCACTTCAGCGGCAGCGCGTCGGCGTTCTACTCGCGCTACAGCGAGGTGGGAGGAACACCCGGCGGCATCCTCCGCACGCTGTTCACGCACCCGCTCCGCGTGCTCGGGAACGCGTTCTCGAAGGATCACCTCGACTACCTGGGGCACCTGCTCATCCCGCTCGGCTTCCTCTTCGTGCTCTCGCCGCTCGTGCTCCTCGCCGCGCTCCCCGAGGCGGGGCTGAACGTGCTGTCCAAGAACCCCTACCAGGCCTCCGTCCACTTCCACTACACCGCGGGCCTGATCCCACCGCTCGTGATCGCGAGCGTGCTCGGAGCAGCATGGCTCGTCCGGCGACGGCCGCGCGTGAAGCCGTTCATCGGCCCCGCAGTGCTCGCGCTCGCCGTCCTCTCGAACTTCTATCTCGGCGCGATCCCGGTCTGGGCCTCGTTGCCCGGCGGAAACAGCTTCCAGCAGCACGCGACCCGCGTCACCGCCCACGACCGGATCACCGCGCGGGCCGCAGCGCTCATCCCGGGCGATGCCGTCGTCAGCGCCACGAACGCCCTGGGAGCCCACCTGTCGGCGAGGCGGCGCATCCTCAGCTTCCCCCGCCTCGACGACGCCACCTGGGTCGCCGTCGACGAGACGAACGGGAGCTACCTGGACAGCACGGCGCCGCTGCCGATGGAGACCGACATCGTCGACCTGCGCCGGGACCCGAGCTGGCGGCTCGCCTTCGAGCAGGACGGCGTGCTCGTCTTCCGGCGGATCAGTGCGCTCCCAGGTTAGGACCGACGGTCGTCGTCGTGTCGGTCGTCGTCGTCGGTGGAAGCAGGTAGGCCGGCACGGAGCTGAGCGCGTACTTGCCGCGCTGGAACGGCTTCCAGGTCGGCAGGGTCGTCGGCGTCGACCAGTCCTGCGGAGCCAGCGAACCGAGCGCCGGCTCCATGAACTTGCGCCAGATCTGCGCCGGGAAGGTGCCGCCGGCGACCGAGATCCCGTGCACGCTCGTCATCGGGACCTCGCCGCCCGGATAGCCGACCCAGACGGCCGCGTCCAGGGTGGGCGTGTAGCCGACGAACCAGGCGTCGGCATGGTTGTCGGTGGTGCCGGTCTTGCCGGCCGCCGGCCGCCCGAAGTACGCGGCGACGCCTGTCCCGTAGCGCACGTTCTCCTCCAGGATCTTCGTGACGACGTAGGCGACGCCTTCCGAGATGACCCGCCGCCGCACCGGCTTGCCCCAGCCCGCGTCCTCGTCCGTCTTGCCGTTCGGCAGCACGACCTTCGTGATCGCCATCGGGTGCGAGTAGATGCCGCCCGCGGACAACGTCGCGTACGCGGACGCCATCTCGAGCGGCGAGACGCCCAGCGTCCCGAGTCCGATCGAGGGCACGGGGTCGAGCGGCGAGGAGATGCCGAGCCGGTGCGCCATGGCGGCCACGTTCGCCGGGCCGACGTCGAGCGTCAGCTGGGCGTACACCGTGTTGTCGGAACGCAGCGTCGCCTGCTCGACGGAGATCCATCCGACGTAGCTGTGGTCGTAGGTCGTCACGTTCCAGGCCGGGACGGCGGGGCTCGGCTGGTACTCGAACGGAGCCGAGACGTAATAGCTCGACGCGGGGTTGATCCCCTGCGCGACCGCAGCCGTGAGCACGAAGGTCTTGAACGTCGAGCCGGGCTGCCGCCGCGCCTGCACGGCCAGGTTGAACTGATTGCCGACCTGGCCCGGAGTGACGGCGTTCATCGCTCTGATCGAGCCGTTGCGGGGGTCGATGGCAACGAGCGCCGAGGCGGGGTCGGTCGTCAGGTTCAGCGTGTCCTTGATCGCGTGCTCGGCGTCGCGCTGCAGGCGCGGATCGATCGTCGTGTACACCTGCAGCCCGCCCTCCCTGACCGTGGCGGCGCCGTACGCCGCAACCAGCTGGTCGATCACGTAGTTGAAGAAGTACGGCTCGCGGATCGTCGAGTACAGCCGCCCGGGGTGCAGGTGCGGGCTCCTGTCCTTCAGCACGGTCCGGTACTGGTAGTCGTTGATCGCCCCGGTCTCGAGCATCGCTTGCAGGACCTCGTCGCGGCGCTGGATCGCCGCCTTCGGGTCGACGAACGGGTCGTAGGTCGACGGCGCCTGCGGCAGGCCGGCGAGCAGCGCGGCCTCCTTCAGGTTGAGCTCGCTCGCGTGCTTGGAGAAGTAGACCTCGGAGGCGGCCTCGACGCCGTAGGCATTGGAGCCGAAGTAGACGTTGTTCAGCCAGGCTCGGAGGATCTTGTGCTTCCCCGAAAGACCTGTCCACTTCTGGGCCAGCTTGATCGCGAGGCACGCCTCCTTGACCTTGCGGCTGAACGTGCGCCCGGTGTTGCCGATGTAGAGGTTGCGCACGAGCTGCTGCGTCAGCGTCGAGCCACCCTGAACGACCTTTCGTGACGTGGCGTCGCGCCAGAAGGCGCGGGCGATGGCCTGGTAGTCGACACCGCTGTTCGTGTAGAAGCGGCGATCCTCCACGGCCACCGTCGCGCTCTGCATCCAGTGGCTGACGGCGCGGAGCCGCACGGGCTGGCGGTGGTGCTGGGCCGGGATCGAGCCGAGCACCGAGCCGTCGGCGGCATACAGGAAGCTGGTCTGACCGATCGGGATCGGCTTCAGCGAGCTGAGGCTGCAGCTCCCGAGAAACGCCTCGGCGGTCGCGAAGCCGGCCACGACGAGCCCGAGTGGGATGCAGATCGCAACCGCCGCAACGACGAGCGCGGTACGGCGGCGCCGCCGCCGGATCCTCGAGCGGCGGCGGCGGCGGCCGTTCAGGAGGACGACGAGATCGGTCGCGCGCTGCTGGCGGGACGGGCTCACACGGGAATTATGGGCAGCGAAACTATGATCCGGTCGGCGTGAGTGGAGGTCAGCGGCTTCAGGAGCGTCGCGTCGGCGGCGTCGAGACACCCCCGCCCGTCGCGGCACGCTCGCCGGCGATCGGCATCTGGCTCTGGAGCCGGGCGGCGATCTGGGCGGCGGCGCTCTTCGCGCTGTACACGTTCCAGCCGAACCGCAATCCGCTCGCCTACCGTTGGGACGACCCGAAGCTGACACACGACCTCGGCGCGTTCACCGACGTGTGGGCGCGATGGGACAGCGTCTGGTTCCTGCGCATCGCCGAGCACGGCTACATCTCCCCCTCGCACGCGGACGCCGCCTTCTATCCGCTCTACCCGGCCGCCGTGGCCGGGCTCGGGCGCGTCCTCGCGGGCCACTACGTGCTCGCCGGCCTGCTGCTCTCGCTGGCCGCGTCGCTGGGCGCATTCCTGCTCCTGCACCGGATGGCGGAGGAGCGGCTCGGCGCCGACGGCGCCCGGCGCGCCGTGCTGTACCTGGCCGTCTTCCCGATGTCGCTGTTCCTGCTCGCGGTCTACAGCGAGTCGCTCTTCCTGCTGCTGGCGCTGGCGACGTTCCTGCTCGCCGAACGGGGGCGCTGGCTGTCGGCCTGGACGACGGCGGGGCTCGCGCTGCTCACGCGGATCGCAGGCCTGGCTCTGCTCCCTGCGCTCCTGCTGATGGCGTGGCGGGCGCCGAACCGTCGCCGCGCGCTGATCGGTGCCGTCATCCCGGCAGGGCTCTTCGCCGCCTATCCGGCCTACCTCGCCGCCAGGACCGGAGACGGATGGGCGTTCCTCCACTCGCAGGGCCTCTGGCATCGTCATATCTCCTACGCCGGGCCACTCGGCGGAATCTGGGACGGGCTCCGCTCCGGCTGGGCGGGCATCGAGCAGCTCGCGAGCGGGTCGCACACGCACCGCTACTGGACCGCGGTGCCACTTGCGGACTCCGACCCGATCCGCACGGCGGCGATCAACCTGTCCGCCCTCGCGTTCCTGGGCCTGTTCGCGGTCCTGAGCGTCATCGTCTGGCGACGCTTCGGGGCGGTCTACGGCATCTACTGCGTCGTCGGCCTCGCCATCCCGCTGAGCGCCCCGAGCAACAAATGGCCCTTGCTCTCGATGCCGCGCTTCGGGCTCGCCCTCTTTCCGATCTTCCTCGCGCTGGCCGTGCTCGGCGGACGCCCGCGGGCGCACACGGCGATCCTGGCGATGAGCGCGATCCTGCTCGGCGTGGCCGTCTCCCAGTGGGCGCTGTGGCAATGGGTCGCATAATCGCGGCCGGCGTGGCCGCGGCGCTCGTGCTCGTCCTGGCGGCGTGCGGGGAGCGAAGTGAGCCAACGGGGTCCGGCGCGACCCTCTATCCCGTCACGGTGGCCTCGCCGAGCGGCGACAAGCCGATCGTCCTGCCCCGGCCCGCAAGGCGAATAGCCGTCATCGCCCCCAGCATCCGGGGGATCCTCGTCGACCTCGGGGCGGGGCGCCAGATCGCGGGGATGCCCGTCGCCCAGAACGGCGCGGTCAGCATCGCCGAGCTGCGCAGGCTCAAGCCCGACCTGCTCGTCGCCTCGTCGGCCACGGACGGCCGGATCGTCGCCCAGGCGGCGCGGGCCGTGCGTGGCACGCCGGTGTACGTCGCACCCGACGACTCGATCGCCGGCGTCGAGCAGACGATCACGCAGCTCGGCGTGATCACCGGGCGCCCGGGGGGCGCCGTGAATCTCGTCCGGGAGATCGAGGGGAAACGCGCGATCGTCCGCAAGCACCTCAGGGGTGCTCCCGGTGTGAGCGTCTTCGTGGACACCGGCTTCTTCACCACCGTCTCGAACCAGTCGCTGGTCGGCGATCTCCTCCGTGAGGCGCACGCCGCCAACGTGGCCGGCGGCTCGGCGCAGGCGGGGCCGTTCGACCTGCAGCAGCTCGCCCGGCTCGACCCGCACTGGTACGTGGCCACCTCCGACGGCGGCACGACGCTCGCGCAACTGCGCCGGAATCCACGGACGAGGAAGCTCGGTGCCGTCAGGGCCGGCCGTTTCGTGATCGTCGACTCCGGCCTGATCGCGCCGGGGCCGACGGTCGGACAGGGCCTCGTCGACCTCGCCCGCTCGTTGCATCCGGATGCGTTTCGCTGAGCTCGACGCCGTCACGATCGACGGCTACGGAACGCTGCTCCACCTCGCCGACCCGGTTCCCGCGCTGCGCCGGGCGCTGGCCCTCCGCGGCAGCGAGCGGACGGACGACGAGATCGGGCGGGCTTTCCGGGCCGAGGTCGCCTACTACCGGCCACGGGCTCACGAGGCGCGCGATCCGGGGAGTCTCGCGACCCTGAGATGCGATTGCGTCGAGGTCTTCCTCGCTGCGCTCGATGAGCCGCTCGAGCCGGCGGCGTTCGTGGACGACTTCATCGCGGCGCTCGTCTTCGAGCCCGTACCCGGGGCGGCAGAGTCGGTCGCCGCTCTCCGGGCGCGCGGCCTCCTCCTCGCCGTCGTCGCGAACTGGGACTGCGCGCTTCCCGAGCACCTCGCAGCGGTTGGGCTCCTGGACCGGTTCGACACGGTCGTCACCTCGGCGCGGGCCGGCGCCGCCAAGCCCGATCCGGCCATCTTCCAGCTCGCGCTCCGGGAGCTCGGCGTCGAGCCCGGACGCGCCGTGCACGTGGGCGACGAGCCGCTCGACGAGGAAGGCGCCCGCGCCGCCGGCCTGGCGTTCGCGCCGGCCCCGCTCGCGACGGCGTTCGAGGGCTGGTCGTGACGTCATCTGGGTCTGCGCCGAATCCCGCGCGCGTGAACGGTCGACTTCTCGCGTGGCTGACGCTGATCGGCGCACAGATCCTGCTCAATTACGTCGGGCGGGCCACCCAGGGAAAGCCGGATCGCAACGCCGTGTACCACTGGAGCACCCCGATCGAGTCGATCGTCTACTACGGGATCTTCATGGCGCTGATCCTGGCGATCGCCAGGGGCGACGTCAGGCGGCTGCTGGCGCTCCGGCCCCCTCGCTCCTGGCGCGCAGCGATCGGTATCGCCGTGACGATGATCGTCGCCGTGATCCTGCTGGAGGCCCTGCTCAACCCGCTGCTCCACGCCGATCGCGAGCAGGGCCTGACCCCGACCCACTGGGAGGCCTCGCGTGCGGGAGCGTTCGCGGCGAGCTTCGTCGCGCTCGTGATCGTCGGACCGTTCGTCGAGGAAGCGACCTTCCGCGGGCTCGGCTACAGCCTGCTCGAGCCCTTCGGCAGCATCTTCGCGATCGTCGCGATCGGCATCCTGTTCGGGCTCGCCCACGGCCTGGTCGAGGCATTGCCGGTTCTCGTGGCGCTCGGCGCCGGCCTCGCCTACCTGCGGGCGAGAAGCGAGAGTCTCTATCCCTGCGTCATCGTGCACGCGCTCTTCAACGCGATCGCGCTCACCCTCGCCGTGACGACCTGACCTGCGTCTATCCTCGCGCCCATGCGCCGCCTCCTGCTTCTCTCCGTCATCGTGCTCGCCTTCCCGGCCGCTGCACGGCCCGACGACAGCCCTCCTCCGACGACCACGCCGGCCGTTCCGTCGACACTGACCCTGAAGGCCCCGGGGGCAACCGCCTACGGGCACCAGATCGACTTCCTCGGTCGCCTGTCGCCCGCCGCGGCCGGTGTCCGCGTCCGCCTGCTGCGCGGAGCATCCTTCGTCGCCTCCGCGACGACGAACGCGGCCGGCGCCTTCCGGATGAAAGTCGCGATCGCGCGGCCGGGCCCGTTCCACGCGGAGGCCTCGGGAGTCGCGTCGCGGCGCGTCACCGTAAAGATCGTCCCCTTCCTCGACGCGACCCTGATCGGCCCACGGGTCGCCGGCAGCCCGCTGACCCTGACCGCACGGCTGCGACCGTCCTACGCGGGAACGCTGCGGGTGCGCGTGCAACGCCCGGGCGGCAGGAGCTTCGCGCAGGTGTTCGGCCCGGCGGCCGACGTCAAGCTGGGAACGACGGAGATCGAGAGCTTCCAGGTCGTCGTCGAGGACCTGCCCAGCCCGGGCTTCGTCGCCGTCTCACGGACGCTCCCCGTCGACCTGCGCCCTCCGAGCCTCACCCTCGGCGTGCGAAGTCCGCTGGTGGCCGGACTGCTCCACCGGCTCGGCGAGCTCGGCTACGAGGTGCCCGGCGCCACCCAGTACTTCGACTATGACGTGCTCGAAAGCGTCTATGCCTTCGAGAAGGTGGAGAATCTCGACCGCACAGGCGTGGTCGACGCGACCTTCTGGGCGCATCTCGACCATCCCAGGGTGCCCCAGCCGCGCTACCTCCAGCCGGCCGCGCACATCGAGGTCGACAAGGCTCACCAGGTCCTCTACGTCGTCCGGGACGGGAAGGTGACGCTGATCTCGCCCGTATCGACAGCCGGGCTCCCCGGCCGGTTCACGCCCGTGGGTCAGTTCTCGATCTACCGCAAGGTCCCGGGTTTCGATCCGAGCCCGCTCGGGATCCTCTACAAGCCGATGTACTTCACCGGCGGCTACGCGATCCACGGCAACCCGTCCGTGCCGCCCTACCCGGCCTCGCACGGCTGCATCCGGGTGCCGAACTTCGTGATCGACCGCCTGTACGACTCCGAGCCCTACGGAGAGACCGTCTACGTCTACTAGGTGGCGGGTCGCCGGCGCCGCGCTGCTGCTGCTGCTCGGCGTGGCGATCGGCGGCTACCTGGCGACGTCGGGCGGCGGGACGCGGCGGGCGCTCGACTGGCAGGACAGAACCGCCGACGTGGGCGCGGCGAGATGGGCGCAACCGACGATCAGCGTCGCCCGCGACCGCAAGAAGCTCGCCAAGCTGTTCGAGGTCACCACGCTCGCGCCGCATCCGCGGCCGCCGCAGATCGATTTCGGCCGGCAGGAGGCGA
Organism: uncultured Actinomycetes bacterium; assembly: GCA_963742925.1. Lineage (GTDB taxonomy): Bacteria > Actinomycetota > Thermoleophilia > Gaiellales > Gaiellaceae > PALSA-612. The sequence continues at coordinate 292,732 of CAVUNV010000004.1, forward strand.
TTCTCGTCGCCGTCGGCCCGCGCTCGAGCACGGGCTACGCGCTCCGCGTCGAGAGCGTGACGACGAAGGGCGGCTCGATCGACGTCGTCGTGCGTGAGCGGACACCCACGCTCGCGGAGCACGTGACGCCGCAGCTCACGTACCCGTTCCTGCTGATCACGCTCGCGAGGAGCACGAAGCACGTCCACGTCCGGTACGCGGGCCGCTCGTAGCCCGCGCCGGTCTAGTCCTGCTCCTCGTCCTCCGGCTCGATGTCCGGCTCACCGAGCTCGTCTTCCTCGTCGGGCTCGGCCTGCTCCTCGGCCAGCTCGGACGCGAACTCCTCCGGCGTCACCTGATCGAGGAACTTGCGGAACTCGTCGACGATCTCTTCCTCGTTCACCTCTTCCCCCTCGAACTCGATCGCCGACTCCTCCAGCACCCTGTCGTCGGCGAAGATCGGCGCCTCGGCGCGAACGGCGAGCGCGATCGCGTCCGACGGGCGCGAGTCGACCTCGATCTCGCCGCCGTCCTGCTGAATGGTGATCGTCGCGAAGAAGGTGTTGTCCCGCAGCTCCGTCACGCAGATCTTGGTCACGTGCGCCTCGAGCTGGCTGAGCGTCTCGGAGAAGAGATCGTGCGTCAAGGGCCGCGGGGTGGCCGCGCCCTGGAGCTTCATCAGGATCGCCGCGGCTTCCTGGTGCCCGATCCAGATCGGCAGGAACTTGTTCCCGTCGGCGGTCTTGAGCAGGACGATCGGCTGCTTGCCGACCAGGTCGAAACTGACGCCGTAGATGACCATCTCCTGCATGTGCGGAGTCCCCGAGGCGATGTTAGCCGCGCGCCAATCCGGCGCCGGTCCGGGAGCACCCCCGGCCGGCTGACTCCGCGAGTGAACCGCGCCCGTCATGCCGGTCGCGGCGGCAGCACCCGGCGACGTGGCTACAATGCCGCGACCGCGGGCGATTAGCTCAGTTGGTTAGAGCGCCGCTCTGATAAGGCGGAGGTCCGTGGTTCGAATCCACGATCGCCCATCGCCCGCCTTGGTCTCGAGGGCGGGCTGCAGCTAGGCCGCGACCGCCATGTCGGTGCGGCCCACGGCACCAACCAGTTCGAGGCCAGCCTGCACGGCTGGTTGCAGGCATTTTCCGCGACAGTAACGCGGCGGTAACGGCACCGCTCGCACACTCGGCCGTCTACGAACGTGGCCTGAATAGGAGAAGCGATGAAAGCTCTGCTCGGTTTCGCGTCGGTGGCGGCTGTCCTGGTCACGGTGCTGCTCTTGCACGGTGCTGGCAGCTCGTCGTCGTCGAGCCCGTTCACCGTCGCCGCGGCCATGGCGGCTGCGAAGTGCCCGGACATCACCGACACCAACGCGCACCCGCTTCCCTACGGGGCACTCCCGACCGCCAGCCTCGACGCGAGAACGTGCGCGATCGACTTCGGCATCCCCGCCGGCGCCCCCGGAGCCGCAGGCGCCGTAGGGCCGAAAGGGCCGACCGGCGACACCGGCTGCTGCATCCGCGCCACCGCCCTAGTCAAACGGGTCGAGGTCCAACAACTTCCGCGTGTCTGCCACGAAGATGTGCCCGGGCGGCACGACCGTGACCGGCGGCGATCATTCTTGACGACACCAATGCAGCCTGGGCCTCCTCAGACCCAGCCAACGCAAACATGTCAACGCCACCCTCACATTGACAGCCGCCTGCAAGAAGAAGTGACGCACCGACCGAGCGGCCGTCTCGCTAGACCCTCACTCGATCCAACCCGCGCGGGGTTGCGCCGACTCCTGGAGGCGTGACGTTCCGGAGCGTTCTAGGCGCAGGCGTCTTCGAGAGCTTCGCAGAGCTCTGCGAGCTCGTGCTCGTCCGCGAAGTCGATCTCGATGCGAGTGCCCGTGACGCGAGGCTCGTGGCCGGTCAGCCTGCGGAAGGCCTCGCGGGCGCGGGCCGCGAGCGCCGGATCGACGGGAGCCGCTTTCGTTCGGGGCTTCTGCCGCGCTCCGGCCCAGCGTGCAGCACGCTCCGCGGCCCGCACGGACAAGCCCCGGCGAACGATCTGCCTCGCGAGCCGCCGGCGCCCTTCCTGGTCCGGCACGGCGAGGACGGCGCGCGCGTGTCCCTCCGTGAGCTCGCCTCGCTCGACCATGCCGAGCACGTCGTCCGGCAGCTCGAGCAGCCGCAGGCGGTTCGACACGGAGGGCTTCGACCGACCGACCCGCTCGGACACGTCCCCGAGCGACAGCGAGAACTCGTCGACGAGTGCCGCGTAGGCGCGGGCCTCCTCGACCGGCGACAGCTGCTCGCGCGCCACGTTCTCGACCAGCGCCAGCAGGAGCGAGTCGCGGTCGTCTGCCTGCCGAACGACCGCCGGAATCGTCGTCCACACCCGCCTCCCGCGCGGCACGCCAGCGCCGCTCGCCGGCGATCAGCTCCCAGCCTCCCTCCGCTCGGGGCCGGACGAGGACCGGCTGGACGACGCCCTGGCTGCGGATCGACTCGGCCAACCCCGAGGTCGCCTCGTGATCGAAGCGACGCCGCGGCTGGCGCGGGTTGGGGTGGATCGCGTCGACCGGGAGCTGCGCGAGATCCACCTGCGCGGCGCCGCCGAGCAGCACCTCGAGACCCCGGCCGAGACCGCGGCGGGCGCCTCCGACAGGCTCAGGCGCGGTCGACAAGCTCCATCGCCACCTTCCAGTAGGCCTGCGCCCCCGCCGATTGCCGGTCGTAGGCGATCGCCGGCAGCCCGTGGCTCGGCGCCTCGGCGAGCCGCACCGAGCGGGGCACGGTCGTGTCGAAGACCAGGTTGCCGAGATGCCGCCGCACCTCCTCCTCCACCTGCGCCGCGAGTCGCGTCCTGCGGTCGACCATCGTCAGCAGGACACCGGCGACGGTGAGCCGCGGGTTCAGGCGCTGCCGCACGAGCTCGACCGACCGAAGGAGCTGCGTCAGGCCCTCGAGCGCGTAGTACTCGGTCTGCACCGGCACGAGCACGCGGTCGGCGGCCGCGAGCGCATTCACCGTCAGGGGACCGAGCGAGGGAGGGCAGTCGAGGAAGACGAACGCGTAGCCCTCGGCCGCGCCGGCCAGCGATCGGGCGAGGAAGCTCTCACCGTCGTCGCGGCGCGCAAGCTCCACGACCGCGCCGGCCAGGTCGGGCTTCGACGGCACGAGGTGGAGGTTCGGAAACCGGGTCGGCTTCGCCAGATCGCGGAGCGGCGCCCCGTCGAGGAGGTCGTAGCTGGAGACGCCGTTGGCGCGCTCACCGAGCCCCGACGTCGCGTTCGCCTGCGGATCCAGGTCGATGACGAGTGCCCGCTCGCCGGCCTCGGCGAGGCAGGCCGCCAGGTTGACCGCGGTCGTCGTCTTGCCGACCCCGCCCTTCTGGTTGGCGATCGCGTAGATCCGGGAGGTCACTCGAACATTCTTTCTTCGCCGTCGGACGCCCGGCGCCTCCCGGGATCAGGCGAGCGGGCGCTTCCGCGCCATGCCCGGCCGGCGCGGGAAGCCGGGCGGAGTGGGGCCGAGCTTCGGGATGACGAGCAGGCCGCCGTGATCCTCCGGCGCGCCGCCGCCGAGCTGCTCGGCCACGCGGGCCACCGCTCCGACGTCCGCCGCCGGACCGACGAACAGCACCGCTGCGCCGCCCGGGCGGACGAGCGGCAGGCACCACTCGGCCGCGACCGGCGGCGGGGCGAGCGCCTTTGCGAGAGCCACCCCGGCCCAGTCCGTGTCCTGCTCCTCGGCGCGGCCGCAGACGACTCGCGCGTTCGGCGGCACCCACTGCTCGAGGAAGACGCATTTGCGCCGCTGCGACTCGAGCAGGACGAACTCCCGGTCCGGAAGCTCGAGTGCGAGCGGAATCCCGGGAGCACCGCCGCCGGAGCCGACGTCCACGATCGGGTCGCCGAACCGGGCGAGCAGGGGGAGGACGCGCAACGAGTCGTCGACCAGCACTCGCCGGGCCTCCGCCGGGTCGCGGAGCGCCGTCAGCCCGGGCGTCGCGACAACGGCCTGCAGCCAGTCAGCCAGCCGGCGAGACGACGACGTACCGGTTCGGCTCGTCACCTTCGCTCTGCGTCTCGACGCCGACGACGTCCTTCAGGTGCAGGTGCACGATCTTCCGCTCGACCGAGGTCATCGGCTCGAGCCGGATCGGGCCTCCGGTTCGCAGCGCCTGCTCGGCCGACCTCGCCGCGAGCTCCGCGAGACGCGCCTCGCGGCGGTCGCGATACCCGGCCGCGTCGATCGTCACGCTCGGAACAGGCTCGCCGCCGGCCGACGCAACCGCCACACCGACCAGGTACTGGATCGAGTCGATCGTCCTGCCTCGCTTGCCGATCAGCACCGCAACGTCCGGGCCGCTGAGGGTCGCCGAGATGCTCTCGCCTGCGTCCTCGACGTCGATCTGGCAGTCCGCGCCGAGCGCGTGGGCGATCTCGTCGAGCATCTCGCGGACGAGGGCCGCCCGGTCGCTCTCGTCGATCTTCTCCCGGGCGGGAACGGGCGGAGCGGAGGCCGGATCGAAGCGGGCCAGCACCCGCGCGGGGGCCATGCCGACGCCGAGCAGCCCTCGCTCGCCGGCCGAGACGACCTCGAAGGTGACCGCGTCCCGGTCGAGGCCCGGATGGCCCTTCTCGAGCTCACGGAGAGCGACCCACTTGGCCTCGCCGACCGTCTCGCCCTCGGCCTCGACCACCAGCGCGTCCTCCTCGCTCACCTCCGCGACCCCTTCTTCTTGCGCTTCACCCGCCGCGGAGCCGCGGGCGCCGTCGGCTTGGGCTCGGGGGCCGCCGCCTTCGCCCCGTCACCCGACCCGCTCTCCTTCGCCGGCGCCTCGCGTGAGGGCGTGCGGGAGCTGCGTTTCGGCGGCACTGCCGGCTTCGGAATCAACCGGCGCGTGATCAGGCCCTGACCGACCGTCCAGAGGTTGGTCGTCACCCAGTAGAGGACGAGGCCGATCGGGAAGCGGATGATGAAGGGCACGAACAGGACGGGCAGCACCATCATCAGGATCCGCTGGTTCTTGTCGACGGTGGTCGACATGAAGTACGACGAGGACAGCTGGCTGGCGACGTAGATCACGATCAGGAGCGGCCCCCAGCCGATCGTCGCGTGGTCGGTGATGTTGATCAGCCCGAGCCAGCCCAGATTGTCGCCGGTGTGGACGAACGAGCTCTGGTGCCTGAGCACGAAGTAGAGCGCGAAGAAGACCGGGAGCTGCGCGATCAACGGCAGGCACGAGGCCGCCGGGTTGATCTTGTGCTCCTTGTAGAACTTCATCAGCTCTTCGTTCTGCTTCGCCTTGTCCGTCTTGTACTTCTGCTGGATCTCCTTCATCTGCGGAGCGAAGCGCTGCAGGGCCTGCATCGAGTGGATCTGCTTCACGGCGAGCGGCAGGATCAGGATCCGGACGATCACCGTCAGCGCCACGATCGCCCAGGCCCACGGCAGACCCGATCGCGCCGTGCGGCCCCAGCCAGATGAGCACGTTGCGCAGGACCGTCTCGAGCTGGTCGAGAACGGCGATGCCGAGGATCACGGGTGGTCCACCCCCCCGAGGCTCCAGGGGTTGCAGCGGGCGAGCCGCCAGACCGCCTTGGCCGATCCTTTGATCAGACCGTGCTTGCGCACCGCCTCTGACGCGTAGTGGGAGCAGCTCGGGTGGTACTTGCACGTCGGCGCGCCCGCCGCGCCGGGCGACGGGAAGAAGGCGTGCAGGAGCAGCGACAGGTGCTTCACGCAGTCGCCTTTCCGAGCACCTCGTCGAGCCGGTCGCCGAGCCAGGCGGCATCGCGGCTCTCCGCTGCCTCGACGAAGCCCGGCCTCACGACGAGCACGTAGTCGCAGCCGGCCGGGATCGAGTCGATCCGGGTGCGCCACAGCTCGCGCAGCCGGCGCTTGGCGCGGTTGCGAGCCGCCGCCGAGCCGACGCGCTTCGGCACCGCCAGGCCGAGCCGCGGCTCCTCGCTCGTGTCCTCGCGGGGGAACCAGTAGAGGACGAGGAAGCGGGTCGAGACCGAGCGGCCACGCCGGTAGACGGCATCGAAGTCGTGCGAACGCGTCAGCCGGTAGCGCCGATGCATACGCGGCAGAGTAGTCGTGAACGAAGAGAGCGCGGGCGGGGAGAGCGTGGCGGGCGTGAGTCTCTGAGTCAGGCCGAGAGCCGCTTGCGGCCCTTCGCGCGGCGGCGCTTCAGGATTGCTCGACCCGCGCGGGTCTCCATGCGCGCACGGAAACCGTGCTTGCGCTTCCGCCGGCGCACATTGGGCTGATAGGTCCGTTTCATCGTAGAAAGAGGCGCTCCGAGCGCCCGTTTCGCAAGTATAGACACGGCGATCGGGATCCGGGGTTGTCCACAGCCCGGCGCCGCTCCAGCTCCCGAGAAAAGTCGGCTCGCGAAGCCACGGCGAGGTGTTGTCAACGCCGAGAATCCGACTCTTTCCACACCTGTGGAGAACCGTGTGGACGCGCGGGAAAGCCCTGCAAATCCCGCAAAACATGGTGGGACAACGGGGCGATTCCCGGCCGTTGTCGCGCCGGAAGGCACGTTGGTATGCTCGCGCCCACTTTCGAGGCGAAGGAGACGGGGACAGACGGGTGGAGCAAGCTCTTGGGGTGACCGCAGATGCGCTCTGGTCCGAGGTGGCCGGCCGGCTCAAGGGCGCGCTCAACGACTCTGCCTACCGAACCTGGTTCGGAGAGGCCCGGCCGGTGGCGATCTCGAACGGCGAGCTGCTCGTCGCCGTCCCGAACAACTTCACGCGCGAGTGGATCGAGACCCACTTCGGGAGTCTCGTCAGGGCGGCGGTGAGCGATGCCACTTCGGCGGAGACGTCCGTCCGGTTCCGCGTCGACGAGTCGCTCTCGCGCGCAGCCGTGACGACGGTCGAGGAAGCGCCGGCCCGCGAGACGCTGCCCGGGTTGAACCCGAAGTACACGTTCGACCTGTTCGTGATCGGCTCGTCGAATCGTTTCGCACACGCGGCGGCGCTCGCGGTCGCGGAAGCGCCGGCACAGGCCTACAACCCGCTGTTCATCTACGGCGGCACCGGTCTTGGAAAGACGCACCTCCTGCAGGCGATCGCGCACTACGTCCTCGAGCATACGAGCCCTCTGACCGTCCGCTACATCACCAGCGAGACGTTCATGAACGACTTCATCAACTCGCTCCGGGACAAGCGCATCGAGGGCTTCAAGCAGCGCTATCGCAACTACGACGTGCTGCTGATCGACGACGTGCAGTTCTTCGAGCACAAGGAGCGGATCCAGGAGGAGTTCTTCCACACCTTCAACTCGCTCTACGAGGCCGGGAGCCAGATCGTCATGTCGTCCGACCGGCCGCCGCGCGAGATCGCGACGCTCGAGGCGAGGCTGCGGTCGCGATTCGAGTGGGGCCTGATCACGGATATCCAGCCACCCGACCTCGAGACCCGCATCGCGATCCTGCGCAAGAAGGTCAAGACGGACGGCATCAACGTGCCCGACCCCCAGGTGCTGACCTTCATCGCCGGCCGTGTCTCGACCAACATCCGCGAGCTCGAGGGCGCGCTGACACGGGTGGTCGCATTCTCCTCGCTGACCGGGCGTGCGATGACCGTCGAGCTCGCCCAGGACGTCCTCAAGGACGTCTTTCCACAGGGCGGCGCCCAGCAGGTCTCGATCAAGGCGATCCAGGAGTCCGTCGCCGATCGCTTCGGCCTCTCGCTCACGGAGCTCTGCGGGGACAAGCGCTCGCAGAACATCGTCTACCCGAGGCAGGTCGCGATGTACCTCTCGCGCGAGCTCACCGACTCTTCGCTGCCGAAGATCGGCAAGGAGTTCGGGGGCCGCGACCACACGACGGTGATCCACGCGACGTCGAAGATCGCCAGGCTGATCCGCGAGGATCCGTCTGTGTACAGCCTTGTGCAAGAACTGACCGCCAGGATCCGACAAATCCACTGATCTCGGCGAGCTCGGACCCGACCGAAAAACCCCTGTGCGAAACAGCCAAAACGTCCCCAGCCGCGTCCCCAGCCGCAAAGCCGCACCGGGTCACGGCTTCGGGGCGTCTTCCCCATCATTCACACTCCCTATCACTACTACGGTCTTTTAAAGAAGAATGACAACAGAAGTAGTCATGGGGACGGGGATGAAAATCACTTGCTCGCGAGACGACCTTGCTGCGCACCTCGGGGTCGTGTCACGCGGACTGTCGACCCGGGGGACTGTCCAGATCCTGGCCGGCGTGCTGCTGCAGGTGCAGGACGGCAAGCTCGAGCTGGCGGCGACCGACATGGAGCTCTCGCTGCGTACGCGGCTCGAGGCGACCGTGGAGGGCGAGGGCTCCGCGGTGGTCCCGGGGCGGCTGCTCACGGACATCGTGCGGCTGCTCCCGGAGGAGGAGGTCGTGCTCGAGCATCGCGTCGAGGAGAGCACGGTCTGCGTCTCGAGCGGCTCGTCCGAGTCGCGGCTGCGCACCTACGCCGTCGAGGACTTCCCGCGGCTACCCGACCCGTCGACCGCGACACTCTCGACGCTCGAGGCCGGGCCGCTCCTGGAGACGATCGCCCGGGTCAGTCGCGCCGCGAGCCGCGACGAGTCTCGCCCGGTGCTGACCGGGATCCTCGTGCGGTTCGAGGGATCGAGCCTCGTGATGGCGGCGACCGACTCGTACCGGATGGCGGTGAAGGAGACGTCGGTGAGCGGCTCACCGCCGGATCTGGACGCGATCGTTCCGGCACGCGCCCTCGACGAGCTCCGGAGGATCGCAGCGTCCGCCGGCGAGATCCAACTCGGCACGCTCGACAACCACGTGATCTTCGGCGTCGGTGACACCTGGCTGACGACGCGGCGGATCGACGGCCAGTTCCCGAACTACCGCCAGCTCCTTCCGGAGGCGTTCGAGCACGAGGTGAAGCTGCCCCGCGAGGAGTTCCTCGACGTGATCCGCCGGGCCGCTGTGATGGCGCAGCGGTCGACGCCCGCTTCGCCTCCGCTTCGCCGAGGGCGAGCTCACGGTCTCGGCGCAGACGCAGGACATCGGCGAGGCGCGCGAGCAGATGCCGCTCGGGTTCACCGGCGAGCCGCTCGAGATCGGGTTCAACCCGGTGTGGCTCCGCGACGGCATCGAGTCGGTCGTCGAGGACGAGCTGACGCTGAAGCTGATCAACCCGTTGCGGCCGGCCGTGATCGCCGAGACCGGCGGCGACTTCTGGTATCTGATCATGCCGATCCGCCTTGCCGGCTAGAACCTTCTCGCCGGCTGAGCTGAGCGCCCGAGCCTGGTAGCAGCGTCGCTCACGCTCCGGAACTTCAGGTCGTACGAGTCGCTCGAGCTCGACCTCGAGCCCGGGATCGTGCTCGTGGTCGGTGAGAACGGAGCCGGCAAGACGAACCTGCTCGAGTCGTTGCACGTCGGAACGCAGGGGTTCTCGCCCCGGACGCGCGCCGACGCCCAGCTGATCCGGTTCGGCGCCGAGGCTGCCCGCGTCGCCGTTCGCGGCCTGAGAGGGGACGTTCCCGTCGAGACCGAGGTCGTCCTCAGGCGAAGCGGCGGCAAGGAGGCGCGGGTGAACGGGGCCCGGGCCGAGCGGCCGGAGCGGCTCCGGAGCGAGCTGGCGACGCTCGTCTTCACGCCGGACCGGCTGGCGGTGGTCAAGGGCGGGCCCGCCGTGCGGCGTGCCTACTTCGACCGTGCGCTCGGACGGCTGCTGCCCGCACAGGCCGGCTTGCCGGCCGCCTACGGCGAGGCGCTCGGACAGCGGAATGCGGCGCTCCGGCGAGTCGCGGCGGGCCTGTCGACGCGAGAGGCACTCGTCCCGTGGAGCGAGCAGGTGGCGATGCTCGGCACCGACCTCGTCGCGGCGCGCCGGCGGGTGCTCGAGCTGATCGGGCCCGGTTTCGCGGAGCGGGCGGGCGAGCTCGGCCTGGAGCACGTCTCGCTCGACTACCGGGGTGAGCCGCTCTCGCCGGCCGCGCTCGAGGCCCGGCTCGACCGTGACGTCGACCGCGGCGCCACCGGGCTCGGCCCGCATCTCGACGAGATCGCGATCGTCGCGGGCGCGCGCGACCTGCGCAGCTTCGGCTCCCAGGGCGAGCAGCGTCTCGCGGTCCTGTCGCTCCTGCTCGCCGAGGCCGACCTCATCGCCGAGGCCCGGCCGTCACCGCCGCTGCTCCTGCTCGACGACGTGCTCTCGGAGCTCGACCCCGGCCGCCGGGAGATCCTCGCCGCCCGTGTCGGCGGACGCGGGCAGACGATGATCACGTCGACCTCGCGCCGGGCGCTGCCGGTCGAGCCCGCGCAGGTGATCGAGGTCACGCCCGGAAGGGCCTGCACCGTCTCAAGGGCCTGCACCGTCTGATGGATCGCATCGGGCCCGACATCGAGCGGCAGCTCGGGCGCTTCGACGGCAAGGGCGCGATGCCGCGCATCGTCTCGGCCTGGCCGGCGGTGGTCGGTGAGGAAGTGGCACGGAACGCCTGGCCGGCCCGGATCGCCCGGGACGGCACGCTGCACGTCCACACGAGCTCGTCGGTCTGGGCGTTCGAGCTCGGCCACCTGGCGCCCCGGATCCTCGAGCGGCTCGCGGCCGAGCTGGGCGAGCAGGCACCCGGCTCGCTCCGCTTCGCCCAGGGGCACCTGCCGGAGGCGCCTTCATCCCTCGCGGAGTCCGCTCCCCGGAAGCCCTCGCCGCCGCGGCCGGAAGCCCTCGCCGCGGCAGCCTCTCTCACGGCTTCCATCGACGACCGGGAGCTCCGCGAGCAGGTCGCGAAGGCAGCCGCGCTGAGCCTGTCACGGGGCCTGTCATAGGGCCTTTCGAGAGGGTCGGATCCGGCCTCCGACGGCCGCCCGTTCTGATAGACTTCAATCGGCCCGCAAATAGGGAAATTGCAGGGCTTTTTTCATGACCGAGACCGCCTACACCGCAAAGGACATCTCCGTCCTCGAAGGCCTCGAGCCGGTCCGGCTCAGGCCCGGGATGTACATCGGCTCGACGGGCCCGCGAGGCCTCCATCACCTGGTCTACGAGGTGGTCGCCAACTCGGTCGACGAGGCCATGGCGGGCCGTGGCGACCTGATCGAGGTGACGCTGCATCCGGACAACTCGGTCACGATCACGGACAACGGCTCCGGGATCCCCGTCGACATCATGGCCGAGCAGGGCTTGCCCGCCCTGACCGTCGTGCTCACCAAGTTGCATGCCGGCGGCAAGTTCGGCGGGTCGGGCTACAAGGTCTCCGGCGGATTGCACGGCGTCGGCGTCTCGGTCGTCAACGCGCTCTCGGAATGGCTCGTCGCCGAGGTGCAGCGGGACGGCAAGACATGGCGCCAGGAGTTCGCGCGCGGAGAGCCGGTCGAGGCGATGAAGGCGACCGGCCCGACCAAGGGGACGGGCACGACGATCAGCTTCCTCCCCGACCTCGAGATCTTCGACGAGCTCGAGTGGTCCCGGGAGACGCTCGTCCACATGCTGCGCGAGACGGCCTTCCTGACCCGAGGCCTGCGGATCGTGCTCATCGACGAGCGCGAGGGTGAGACCCGCGACGAGTTCCACTACGAGGGTGGGATCAGGGACTTCGTCGCCTACGTCAACCAGTCGAAGGACCCGCTCCACAAGCACATCGTCTTCCTCGAGGGGCAGACCGACCTCGGCACCGTCGAGGTCGCGATGCAGTGGAACGCCTCCTACGTCGAGTCGCTGTTCGCGTTCGCGAACAACATCAACACGCACGAGGGCGGCTCGCATCTGTCCGGCTTCAAGGGTGCGCTCACGGGCACGCTGAACAAGTTCGCCCGCGACAAGGGCCTGCTGAAGGAGAAGGAGGACAATCTCGAGGGCGAGGACGTCCGGGAGGGTCTTGCCGCGGTCATCTCGGTCAAGCTGCGCGACCCCCAGTTCGAGGGGCAGACGAAGACCAAGCTCGGCAACCCGTGGGTGCGGGGCTTCGTCGAGCAGACGGTCAACCAGAAGCTGGCCGAGTTCCTCGAGGAGAACCCGCAGGACGCCAAGCAGATCGTCCAGAAGGCGATCGCGGCGGCGCGGGCGAGGCAGGCGGCGCGCAAGGCACGCGAGCTGACCCGCAAGACGGCGCTCGAGGGCGGCTCGCTCCCGGGCAAGCTCGCCGACTGCCAGATCGGCGATCCCGAGGTGTCGGAGCTCTACCTGGTCGAGGGCAACTCGGCCGGCGGCTCCGCGAAGGACGCCCGCGACCGCACCTACCAGGCGATCCTGCCGCTCCGCGGGAAGGTGATCAACTCCGAGAAGAACCGGATCAACAAGGTGCTCTCGAACACCGAGATCCAGGCGATCATCACGGCGATCGGCACCGGCATCGGCGACGAGTTCGACCTGGAGAAGCTCCGGTACCACAAGGTCGTCGTCATGACCGACGCGGACGTCGACGGCTCGCACATCCGCACGCTGATCCTCACCTTCCTCTACCGGCAGATGAAGGACCTCGTCGAGGGCGGCTACATCTACATCGCGGTGCCGCCGCTCTACCGGGTGAAGATCGGAAGCCGCGAGCAGTACATCGAGAAGGAGTCGCACTTCGAGGAGCTCCTCGTCCGCGAGCGCATCAAGGACATGGAGGTCACCGACCGCCGGGGGCAGGAGATCAAGCTCACGGAGACCCGCTACAACCGCTTCACGCGCGCGCTGAACGAGTTCGAGGGCTGGTCGTCGCGGCTGCGCGCCGACTTCGGGCAGCAGGCGGGCGACCTCGTGATCGGCCATCGTCTGGTGGAGACCGAGGCGGCTTCGCCGCGGGAGGTCGAGAAGGCGCTCGCGGGGCTCGAGCCGAACGGCTACGAGCTGACGGTGGTCGAGGCGGACGACGCCTCCTTCCGGGTCAAGATCGTCGAGCGCGAGACCGGCGCCGCCCACCACGCGAGCGCTCCGGCCGAGCTGCTCGCCTCGCCCGTCTACGCCAACGTGCGCAGGGCGCACGCGAAGCTGGTCGAGGTCGTCGGCCACCCGCCCTTCCAGATCGTGCTCGGCAAGAAGAGCGTCTCCGCGCACACCTTCGAGGAGCTGCGCGAGCGCGCCCTCGAGCTCGCCAAGGACGGAATGCAGGTCGGCCGCTTCAAGGGCCTGGGCGAGATGAACGCGTCCGAGCTCTGGGACACGACCATGAACCCCGCGAACCGCGTCCTGGTGCGCGTCGAGGTCGAGGACGCCGCCGCGGCAGACAGGATCTTCTCGATGCTCATGGGTGACCAGGTCGAGCCACGCCGCGACTTCATCGAGCAGAACGCCAAGGACGTGCGCTTCCTCGATGTCTGAGCTCGAGACGGGAGGCCTCGGAGCGGGCCGGATCGAGCCGCGCGAGCTCGAGCAGGAGATGCGCACGAGCTTCCTCGACTACGCGATGAGCGTGATCGTCTCGCGCGCGCTCCCCGACGTGCGCGACGGGCTCAAGCCGGTTCACCGGCGCATCCTCTACGCGATGCACGAGGCGGGCCTCCAGCCGGGCCGGCCGAGGCTCAAGTGCGCCCGTGTGGTCGGCGACGTCATGGGCGCCTACCACCCGCACGGCGACACCGCCATCTACGACACCCTCGTCCGCATGGCCCAGCCGTTCTCGCTCCGCTACCCGCTCGTCGACGGGCAGGGCAACTTCGGCAACCTCGACGACGACGGGGCCGCGGCGATGCGGTACACGGAGTGCCGTCTGGCGCGCATCGCCACCGAGCTTCTCCGCGACATCGACGCCGACACCGTCGACTTCGTCCCGAACTACGACGAGTCGCGGCAGCAGCCGGTCGTGCTGCCCTCGCGGTTCCCGAACCTGCTCGTCAACGGCTCGGCCGGGATCGCCGTCGGCATGGCGACCAACATCCCCCCGCACAACCTCAGCGAGGTGATCGACGCGCTGGTGGCGATGATCGACGAGCCGTCGATCGACGTCGACCGGCTGTCGCGCCAGGTCAAGGGCCCCGACTTTCCGACCGGCGGCATCGTGCTCGGCCGCGAAGGCATCAAGGAGGCCTATCGCTCGGGCCGGGGCCGCATCGTCATGCGCGCCCGCGCGCACATCGAGGAGCTGCGCGGCGGCAAGACGGCGGTCATCGTCACCGAGCTGCCCTACGGCGTGAAGAAGGGCGGCGACGCCGGTGTGATCAAGAAGATCGCCGACCTCGTCAAGGACAAGGTCATGACCGAGGTCAGCGCCGTCGACGACCACTCCGACAAGACGGGCATGCGGATCCAGATCGAGCTCAAGCGCGACGCGATCCCGCAGGTCGTTCTCAACAAGCTCTGGAAGCACACGTCGCTGCAGTCGACGTTCGGCTACAACGCCGTCGCACTGGTCGACGGAGTGCCGAAGACGCTGCCGCTCCGCGACCTGCTCGGCCACTACCTGGAGTTCCAGCGCGAGGTCGTCACCCGCCGCCTGAAGCACGAGCTCCGCCAGGCGGAGAAGCGCGCCCACGTCCTCCAGGGCTACCTGATCGCACTCGACTCACTCGACGCCGTCATCAAGCTGATCCGCGCCTCCGCCGACACGGAGACCGCCCGGGCAGGCCTGATGGAGCAGTTCTCGCTGTCCGAGATCCAGGCGCAGGCGATCCTCGACATGCGGCTCGCCCGCCTCACCGGGCTGGCGCGCAAGGAGGTCGAGGACGAGTACGCCGATCTGCGCGAGCGGATCGGCGAGCTGCGGGAGACGCTCGGGGACGAGACGAAGATCTCGGCCGTCGTCCGCGAGGAGCTGCTCGAGGTCAAGCAGCTCTACGGCCGGAACGACGACCGGCGCACCGAGATCGTCGCCGCGGAGGGAGACCTCGAGCTCGAGGACCTGATCGCGGAAGAGGACATGGTGATCGCGATCACGCGCTCGAACTACATCAAGCGCCTGCCGGTCACCGCCTACCGCGAGCAGCGCCGTGGCGGCATCGGCGTGATGGGGATGGAGCTGAAGGAGGACGACTACATCGAGCACCTGTTCGTCGCCTCCACGCACGACTACGTCCTCTTCTTCACCAACGTCGGCAAGGTCTACCGCCTGAAGGTGCACGAGCTGCCGCTCGGCTCCCGGCAGTCGAAGGGCCGCGCGATCCAGAACCTGCTCCCGTTCCGATCCGACGAGCAGGTGCGCGCCGTCATCCAGACCCGCGACTTCAGCGAGGCGGAGTACCTCGTCTTCGGCACCAAGAACGGCGTCGTCAAGAAGACGAAGCTCGAGGCCTACAACACGCCGCTCAAGGCCGACGGGATCATCGCCATCAAGATGCGCGAGGGCGACGAGCTGGTCGGAGTTCGCCACGCGTCCGGGCACGACGACGTGCTCATGGTCTCGCGCAAGGGCCAGGCGATCCGCTTCCACGAGACCAATGCCCGGCCGATGGGACGCGACACCGCCGGCGTGCAGGGCATGCGCCTCCGCGCCGGCGACGAGGTGATCTCGATCAACATCGCCTCCGCGGGCAGCGACCTCCTGGTGGTCACGGAGAACGGGTACGGCAAGCGCACCCGGGTCGAGGACTATCCCGGTCAAGGGCCGCGGCGGCATGGGGGTGAAGACCGTTCAGCTCACGGACGCCAAGGGCCAGCTCGTGGGTGCGCGTGTCGTTCGCGACGGCTACCAGGTGATGCTGATCTCGAACGGCGGCACCGTCATCAAGATCCCGGTCGAGGACGTCAAGCGGCTCGGCCGCTCCACCCAGGGCGTGATCGTGATGCGGCTGCGCGGCGACGAGACGGTGTCCGCGGTAGCTCCCGTCGTCGAGTCCGAGGAGGAGGGGAACGGCGACGGCGACGAGTCTCAGGCCCCGGTCGGCGAGGTCGAGCCGGTCGAGCTCGAGGACGACGCCGAAGGCGAGCCCGAGGACGCTTAAGCCGTCGAGCTTCTGAGTGCTGCTGCCGCGGTCTCCGGCGGCAGCGGGTTCACGAAGTAGCCGGCGCCGAGCTCCACTCCGGCGAGCACGGTCAGCCTCGGCACGATCTCGATGTGCCAGTGGCCCGAAGCGTGGAGCCAGAGGTTCATGGGGCACGGCCCTTCGATCGCGTGCAGGCGGCGCAGCCCCTCGGCGGCAAGTTGGAGGGCCGGCTCGAGGAGGCCGCTCTCCCACGGGTCGCTCTCGTGCTCGAGCGGCGCGACGATCAGCTCGTACGGGACGCGACCCGCCCACGCCGCCCGGAGCGCGACGCCGCCCCGCTCGGCGATCGCCAGCTCCGCCCCGCCCGGCTGCTCGCAGACGCGGCAGTGGCCGGGCCTGAGCTCGCGCTCGACCTCGGGTGGCGCCTCCGTGAACCAGACGAGCTGCGAATGGGTGTGCGGCAGGCTCGCTCCCGCCTCGGAGCGCTCGTTCACGAATGCGTGCAGGTAGCCGTTCCGCGCCGCGGCCCGCGCCTGCCAGGCCTCCGCGACGGCGGCGATCTCGTCGTCCGTCAGCTCCGCGAGGAAGTGGCAATGCCGCGGCGTGTGGATGACGACCTCCTGGCCCTCGAAGGCCGGATAGAGATTCGGCACGACGCGCACCTGCCACCGCTCGTCGCCGATCGGGATCCGCAGCGTCTCGGGCGGCGTCCGCTCCTCACGCCCTGCACAGAACGGGCACGACTCGAGCTCCTCCGGCGTCACCTCGACCGGCGATCGCCGAAACGCGCCCGGCCGCTTCGATCGCCCGGGGGCGACGACGACGAGACGACCTGACACCGGATCTCTGCGGAGCTCGGACTCCGCGACGGCTTCGGGCGTCATCCGTCCTTGGTCGTATCGGCGGGCGACCCGGTCGAATGGGGTCCGCTCATGAAGGGCCGCAGCAGCTCGATCGGAGCCGGGAAGACGATCGTCGTGGAGTTCGTCGCGCCGATCTCGAGCAGCGTCTGCAGGTACCGGAGCTGGAGCGCGATCGGGTGGTCGGCGATGACGATGGCCGCGTCCTTGAGCCGCTCGGCCGCCTGGTATTCGCCCTCGGCGTTGATGATCTTCGCGCGCCGCTCACGCTCGGCCTCGGCCTGGCGGGCCATGGCCCGCTGCATGTCGGCGGGGATCTCGACGTCCTTGACCTCGACGATCGACACCTTGATCCCCCAGGGCGCCGTCGCCTCGTCGATGATCCCCTGCAGGATCGCGTTGATCTTCTCGCGCTCGGACAGGAGCTCGTCGAGCACGTGCTGGCCGAGCACCGACCGCAGGGTCGTCTGGGCGATCTGCGACGTGGCGACCATGAAGTTCTCGACCTGCACGACCGCCGCGTTCGGGTCGACGATCCGGAAGTAGGCGACCGCGTTCACCCGCACGGGGACGTTGTCCTTCGTGATCACCTCCTGCGGCGGGATCATCAGCGTGATCGTCCGCAGGTCGACCTTGATCACCTGGTCGACGACGGGGATGCGGAAGAACAGTCCCGGCCCCTTCGGCTTGGGGAACAGCCGGCCGAGGCGGAACATGATGCCGCGCTCGTACTCGCGGGCGACCTTGATCGACGTCGACAGGAGCAGGACGAGCAGGATCAGCGCGACGATGACACCGACGATTGCTCCGGTCACGGGATCAGCCTAGCCATCTTGTGCGGATCCTACGCTGGGACCTGGACGCGGCCGGGCCGGACGAGCAGCGTCAGGCCGTCCTCGACGGCCTCCACCACGACCTCCTCGCCTGGCTCGAGCAGCTCGCCGGTCGTGGAGTGGGCGTTCCAGAGCTCGCCCCTCACTGCCACGACGTTCCCGCCCCGGACGATGCCGGGCAGTCCCACCATGCCGGCTTTGCCGGACACGACCGGCCGCCGACGCGCCGCGAAGCCCTTGCTGATGGCGAACGCCCACAGACCGGCGATCGCGATGCCGATTCCCGCCACCAGCCACGTGTTCACGTGGAACGGCGCCGGCTGGTCCTGGAAGAGCAGCGCCAGACCGAATCCGAGCGAGACCAATCCCGCGACCGTGAGCGCTCCATGCGTGAACGCGTGGAGATCGATGATCAGCAGGGCGATGCCGAGCAGCACGAGCACGACCCCGCCCCAGCTCGGGTTCAGGACCGAGAAGCCGTAGAGCGCGATGACGAGCGAGACCGCACCGAGTGCGCCGGGCAGCACCACGCCGGGGTGGAGCACCTCGAAGATGAGCCCGACGATCCCGGCGAGGAAGAGGATCGAGATCAGGTTCGGGTCGATGACCGTGTTCAGAAAGCGTGTGATGAAGCCGGGCGAGACCTCGTCGATCTGCGCTCCGGCGAGCCGGAGCGTGAACGGGCGCTGCTTGTACTTCGTGTGGTAGCCCTGGAGCTGGCGAAGGAGCGCCGGCAGGCTCGGCGCGATTGCGTCGACGACGTTCAGGTGCAAGGCCTGCGTCGCGGTGAGGTTCGACGCCTTCCTCACCATCCGCACCGGCCAGACCGCGTTGCGCTTGTGGGTGGAGGCGAGGACGGCGATCGAAGCCGCTGCGTCGTTGATCACCTTCTTCCTCAGGTCGCTACCGATGTTCGCGCCGCCCGAGTTGATCGGTGTCGACGAGCCGATGTTCGAGACCGGCGACATCGCGAGCACGTCTGCCGCCTCGCCGATCCAGACGCCCGCGGAGGCCGCGCGTGCGCCGTCGGGCGACACGTAGACGATCACGGGCACCTTCGACGAGAGCTCCTTCTGGTAGATCTTCCGCATCGAGTCCGAGAGGCCTCCGGGGGTGTCCAGGAGGATCACGACGGCGTCGTAGCCCGCGCTCGCCGCGTGATCGATCTGGCCGATCACGTAGTCGGCGGTCGGCGGGCTCACGTCCAGGGCGAACTTCACCGCCAGCACGCGGGGCTGTGCTCGACCGGCTCCCATCGCCGGGCTCGAGACGAGGAGAACGGCGACGGCCAGGCAGAGCGAGGCCAAAAAACCCCGCAAGATCGCCGATTTCACAGCGCAGAAACTGTAGCAGCGTAGGGTCGGCCGCCCGCACGCCGAACTCCGGCTCAAGGCATCATTCGGAACGACCGAAAGCGAGAGGGAGTGTCGAGGGTCTGTCTGATCGCACTGCTCGCGTTCCTCGTCGCCCCGTCGGTTGCCCAGGGACACGTGGCGCCCGGCGGCGTGACGATCGTCTCGCGGGACCTGCCGGTGGGGGGCGCGCGAACGCTTGCCGCCGTTCAGGCGCCGATCCGGTTCGACCTGGTCGGCCTGCACTGGCGGGGCCCCGGCACGGTGTCGTTCCGCACGCGCTCGGCCACCGGCCGGTGGAGCGGGTGGCAGGCGGCGGGCGACGACAACCGCCCGGACCGGGGCAGCGGCGAGGGGGTCTCGACCCGCGGCTGGCGGCTCGGCAGCCCCGTGTGGACGGGCGCTGCGGAGGGGATCCAGTACCGCCTGCGAGGCCGCGTGAGCCGTTTGCGCGCGTACTACGTCTGGAGCCCGGTCGAGCACCAGGCCCTGCGGCGGCTATCCGTGGCGGGCTCGCCTCCGATCGTCTCGCGCACGGCCTGGGGCGGCGACGAGCTCGCGCGCCGGAACAATCCGCTCTACGCCTCGTCGGTCCGCCTCGTGATCGTGCACCACACCGCGACGCCGAACGCCTACACACCCGACCAGGCGGCCGCGATCGTGCGCGGTATCGACGTCTATCACGTGAGGGCGAACGGCTGGAACGACATCGGCTACAACTTCCTGATCGACCGGTACGGCCAGGTCTACGAAGGCCGTTACGGCGGCATCACGCGGAACGTGATCGGCGCGCACGCGCTCGGATTCAACTCGGGCAGCGTCGGGATCGCGCTGATCGGCAACTTCACGGCGGCCAAGCCGACTCCGGCCGCGGTGCAGTCGCTCGAGCGCCTGATCGCATGGCGGCTCGACCTGGCTCACGTCGACCCCACCTCGACGCTCACCTACGTCTCCGGTGGCAGTGAGCGCTGGCGGGCGGGAGCCCGGATCAAGCTGCGGGCCGTCTCGGGCCACCGCGACACAGGCTCCACGAGCTGCCCGGGCAACGCCTTCTACCCGTTGCTCGCGCAGGTCGCTGCGGCCGCCGGGCAGATCGGGCTGCCGAAGCTCTACGCCCCTGTCGTTCGGGGAAAGATCGGCGGGCCGGTCACGTTCGCGGCGCGGCTTTCCACGGCCCTGCCCTGGACGATCACGATCGCCGGCCCGGACGGCCGAACCGTCGCGCGAGGCGCCGGCACCGGGCCTGCGGTCACCTGGACGTGGGACTCCACCGGCTTCACGCCGGGGCGGTACACGTGGACGATGGATGCGGGTCGGAACGTCCTGCCTGCCCGCGGGGTGGTCGGTGGCTCGTCGTTGCCACCCACGCCTGCGCTCGTCGAGAGCCTGACCGTCTCGCCGAAGGTGTTGTCACCGAACGGCGACGGCTACGCAGACACGGGAACGGTGTCCTATGCGCTGACGGCCCGCGCGGCCGTGACAGCGACGGTCATCAACGCGGCGGGCGCTCCGGTCGAGACGCTGTTCAACGCGCAGCAGCAATCGGCGCGGGCGATCTCGTTCGCATGGTCTCCCGGAGACATACCGGACGGCCGCTACAGCCTGGTGCTCGCCGCCCGAGCCGACGGCGGCCGGTCGTTGACGGTGTCGGCCGGGTTCACGGTCGACCGGATCCTCTCGTCCGTGGCGGTCACGCCGGCTGCGATCTCGCCGAACGGCGACGGCATCGACGACACACTGGCGGGCTCGTTTACGCTCGCCGCGCCCGGCACCGTGTCCGTGACGATCGTCGCACCCGGCGGCTCGACCGTTGCAACGATCCTCGAGGGACAACTCGACCCCGGGACGTACTCCTTCGGCTGGGACGGGCGTCTGCCCGACGGAAGCACCGCGCCGGCCGGTCACTACCAGGTGGTCGTCTCCGCTGCCGACGCCTTCGGCACGGTCACACAACCCGCGGCGTTCGACGTCACCTCGGCACCGCCCTAGTCGCCGCGGCGTCGTCTCCCCGGGGCCTTCGGCGCTGTGCTCTATTGGCTTCCCCCGGGGCCTTCGGCCCCTTTGCCCCCGTGATGAGCGTAGCTCGGAAATTGTGACCTGTTCGAGACGAAACTGTGCCGAAATCGCGCCGTTTCGCGAAGCCGCGCCAGTAGACTCGGTCCGTGCAACTGAAGGTCCCGTTCGGCCGCGATGTGATCGAGACGATCATTCCGCACCGCGACCCGTTCCTGTTTCTGGACGAGGTGACCGAGCTCGAGCCCGGAAAGCGCGTCGTGGCGCGCAAGCAGGTTCGGCCCGACGAGTGGTTCTTCCCGGGGCATTTCCCGGGACGGCCGATCATGCCCGGCGTGATCATGGTCGAGGCACTCGCTCAGGCCGGCGCAGTCGCCGTGCTGACCCTCGAGGAGAACCGCGGCAAGCTCGTGCTGTTCGCGGGCATCGACGACGTCCGGTTCAAGCGGATCGTCGAGCCGGGCGACGAGCTGACGCTGACCTGTGACGTGGAGGCGGTTCGGGGGCCGGTCGGCAAGGGCCGGGTCGAGGCTCGTGTGGGCGCCGAGCTCGCCGTGCGGGGAATCCTGACCTTCGCAGCGCAATGATCGGCACTGCGAACGGCTACCGCGTCTCGATCACCGGCATCGGTTCCAACGCGCCCGAGCGTGTGATGACGAACAAGGAGCTGTCGCAGCTGATCGATACCTCCGACGAGTGGATCGTCCTCCGAACCGGGATCCGGGAGCGGCGGATCGCGCGGGAGGACGAGGCGCTCTCGGACATGGCGCTTCCCGCCGTGCATGAAGCGCTGGAGATGGCAGGAGTTCGGGGTGCCGAGCTCGATCTCGTCATCTGCGCGACGGTCACTCCCGATATGGCGTTTCCTGCGACCGCGGCGCTGATCGCCGACGCGCTGGGGAGCGGCGAGGCTGCTGCCTACGACCTGTCCGCCGGCTGCACGGGCTTCATGTACGGAATTGCCCAGGCCTACGGGATGCTGGCGGGCGGCGTCTGCCGTCGGGCGCTGGTCGTCGGCGGCGACGTGCTGTCGAAGATCGTCGACTGGTCGGACCGTGCCACCTGCATCGTGTTCGGCGACGGCGCCGGAGCGGTCGTGATGGAGCGGGTCGAGCGGGGCGGCTTCCTGGGCTTCGAGCTCGGAGCCGACGGATCCGGTGGCATGGACCTCTACCTGCCGGCCGGCGGGTCGCGCGCACCCACCTCCGAGGCGACCGTCGCCGCCCACGGCCACTTCGTGCACATGAACGGGCGCGAGGTGTTCAAGTTCGCCACGCGCGTGCTTGTCACGTCGGCCGAGAAGCTGCTCGACCAGCTCGGGCTGACGGTGGACGACATCGACCTGTACGTTCCTCATCAGGCGAACATCCGCATCATCAAGCACGCTGTCGAGCGGCTCGGTATTCCGGAGGAGAAAGTGGTCATCAACGTCGATCGGTACGGGAACACGTCCTCGGGCTCGATTCCGCTTGCGCTCGCCGACGCCGTCCGCGAACGGCGGGTCAACAAGGGGGACATCGTGCTGATGACCGGAATGGGTGCCGGTCTCACGTGGGGTTCCGGGGTGATGGAATGGACAGAGGAGATGGCAGCATGAACATCGGGAAGATCGCTTTTTGCTTCCCCGGCCAGGGCTCGCTCGAGACCGGCATGGGACGCGATATCGCCGAGGCGAAGCCGGAGGCCATGGAGGTCTTCGAGATCGGCAGCGAGGCGTCGGGTCTCGACCTGGCGACGCTCTGCTTCGAAACGCCGGTCGAGGAGATGATGGAGACGGAGCTCCAGCAACCCGCGCTGGTCGCCACCAGCCTCGCCGTGCTCGCTGCGCTGCGCAAGCGCGGTGTCAAACCCGACTTCGTCGTCGGCCATTCGGTCGGCGAGTTCGCCGCGCTCGCGGCGACGGGCGCGATGACGGTCCGGGAGACGATCGGGCTCGTTCGTGAGCGAGGGCTCGCGATGGCGGAGGCCGCCCGTGAGCGCCCGGGCTCGATGGCGGCCATTCTCGGTCTCGACGACGAGGTGGTCGAGGGCCTCTGCCGGAAGATCCTCGGTGTCTGGCCGGCGAACTACAACTGCCCGGGCCAGATCGTCGTCTCCGGCGAGAACCAGGCCGTCGACGAGTGCTGCGCCCGTGCCGAGGAGGCCGGCGCGCGCCGAACGGTCAAGCTGCGCGTCTCGGGCGCGTTCCACTCGCCGCTCGTCGCGCGTGCGGCCGACAGGCTGCGCCCGGCGGTCGAGAAGATCCGGTTCGTAGAGCCGACGGCGCCGTTCATGTCGACGGTGACCGCGAGAGTCGAGTCCGCGCACCGGATGGGGCCGCTCCTCGTCGATCAGCTCACCGCCCCGGTCCGGTTTACGCAGGCGGCCACCGAGCTCGTCCGCTCGGGCGCTCGCACGTTCGTCGAGATCGGTCCCGGCAACGTGCTCTCCGGTCTGGTCAAGCGCATCGATCGCAGCGTCAAGGCGATCCCCGTCAACAGCCTGGGTGCGCTCGAGAGGATCGAAGAGCTCCTGTCGAGCGCGTGAGCGGGTTCTGTTCGCTCGAGGGCCGGCTCGCGCTCGTCACGGGCGGGTCGCGCGGCATCGGCCGGGCGATCGCGGTGGAGCTTGCAGCGGCAGGCGCGGAGGTCGTCGTCGGTTACCGCTCCGGCGCCGACGAGGCCGAGCAGGTCGCGAAGGAGATCGGCGGCCGGGCGGTGCAGGCCGATGTGTCGGATCCCGAGCAGGCGGCGCGGCTCGTCGAGGAGGCCGGCGACATCGACATCCTCGTCAACAACGCCGGCCTGACCCGCGACGGGCTGATCGCGAGGATGTCCGACGAGGACTGGCGGACAGTGATCGACACGAACCTCGGCGGTGTGTTCGCCACCTGCCGCGCGGCCGCACGGGGGATGATGCGCCGCCGCTCGGGCGCGATCGTGAACCTTTCGAGTGTCGTCGGGGTGCACGGCAACCCGGGTCAGACGAACTACGCCGCGTCGAAGGCAGGGATCATCGGCTTCAGCAAGGCGCTGGCGCGCGAGCTGGCGACGCGCAACGTGCGTGTGAACACGATCGCCCCCGGCTACATCGAGACCGCGCTCACCGAGGTCCTGCCGGACGGCGTCCGCGAGGCGCTGCTCGCCTCCACGCCGCTCGGCCGGCTCGGCGCGCCGGTGGACGTGGCGGGCGCGGTACGCTTCCTCTGCTCGGACGAGGCATCGTTCATCACGGGCGAAGTGCTCCTCGTCGACGGCGGCCTGGGAATGTAGGTGAATTGAGATGAACGCGAACGGAAGCCTGAGCGGACGGCGCAGGGTCGTGATCACGGGTCTCGGCGCGCTCACCCCGATCGGCAACGACGTCGAGACGACGTGGACGAATCTGATCTCCGGGCGCTCCGGGGCCGGGCCGATCACGCAGTTCGACGCCACCGACTATCCGGTCACGTTCGCCTGCGAGGTGAAGGACTTCGAGGTGACCGACTGGATCGATCGCAAGCAGGCTCGCCGGATGGACAGGTTCGCCCACCTCGTCGTCGCTGCCGCGCGGCAGGCCGAGGCGGATTCGGGCCTCGACATCGCCCCCGAGGCCGAGCGGGTCGGAGCCTCGGTCGCAACCGGTATCGGCGGGCTGCGATCGTTCCAGCAGTGCCACTCGGAGCTCCGAGACCGAGGGCCTGACCGCGTCAACCCGTTCTCGATCCCGGAGATCATCCCGAACATGGGCGCCGCCTGGGTCTCGATGGAGCTGGGCACCCGGGGCCCGCTGTCCTCGCAGTGCACCGCGTGTGCCGCGTCGAACATGTCGATCGGCGACGGCCTCGACTCCATCCGGCTCGGTCGCGCGGACGTGATGTTCTGCGGCGGCACCGAGGCGCCCGTGACCGAGGTCGGGATCGCCGGCTTCGCCGCGATGCGCGCGTTGTCCCGGCGGAACGACGACCCGGAGCGCGCCAGCCGCCCCTTCGACGCCGACCGCAACGGCTTCGTGATGGGTGAGGGCGGAGTCGTCCTCGTCCTCGAGGAGCTCGAGCATGCCAAGTCGCGGGGCGCGAAGATCTACGGCGAGCTGATGGGCTACGGGGTCTCGTCGGATGCGAACCACGTCACCGAGCCCGATCCTGTCGGCACGAATCCGGCCCGGGCGATGAAGATGGCCTTCGACGACGCCGGGATCGTGCCCGAGGAGGTCGACTACATCAACGCGCACGCGACGTCGACCCCGGTCGGCGACACGGCCGAGACGCGGATGATCAAGCTCGCACTCGGCGAGGAGGCGGCGAGCAAGGTGCCGATCTCGTCGACGAAGGGCGCGACGGGGCACATGCTCGGCGCCGCCGGAGCCGTCGAGGCGATCTTCTCGCTGCTCGCGATCCGGGACGGGGTACTGCCGCCGACGATCAACCTCGAGACGGTCGATCCGACCTGCGACCTCGACTACATCCCGAACGAGGCTCGCCGCGCAGAGGTGCGTACGGCCGTGTCGAACTCGTTCGGCTTCGGCGGGCACAACGCCTCGATCGTGCTGCGCCGCTACGAGGACTAGCGCTCCACCGGCAACCGGTCGCCGAGCCGACGCCTGTCGTTAGGGTCTCGGCATGGCTGAGCGCGAGCGCTGGGCGACCTTCGACTGCTACGGCACGCTGATCGACTGGAACGGCGGGATCGCCGGTCAGCTCGGACGGCTGTTCGGCCCGGAGGCGCGTGAGCGGCTGCTCGCGCGCTATCACCAGCTCGAGCCGGAGATCCAGGCCGAGCAGCCGACGCTGAGCTATCGCGACGTGATGGCTCGGGCGCTCGTGCGGCTGGCCGGCGAGCAGGGCGTCGAGCTGGCACCGGGCGAGACCGACGCCCTGGGGCGATCGCTTCCCGACTGGCCGGTGTTCCCGGAGGTCCCGGCGGCGTTGCGCGAGGCCCGCTCCCGCGGCTTCAGGCTCGGCATCCTCTCGAACTCGGACCCCGACCTGATCGCGGCGTCGATCGCCCGGATCGGCGTGCCGTTCGACGAGGTCGTCACGGCCTCCGAGATCGGCTCCTACAAGCCGGCCCACGGCCACTGGCACGCCTTCGAGGAGCGGTGCTCGCGGCTCCCGGACGTGCATGTGGGCGCGAGCCTCTTCCACGACATGGGTCCGGCCACCGAGCTCGGCATTCCCTGCATCTGGGTCAACAGGCTCGGGGAGGATGCCGGCGCCTATCGCCCGACCCGCGAGATTCCCGACCTGGGGCCGCTGCCGGACGCGCTCGACGGGCTCGCCGCATCGTGAGCTTCTCGCACCGTCTGGCCATGCCCGCCGACGCGCGGGCGATCGCCGACCTGATCACTGCTTACGACGCGGCCCACCAGTCCGTCCCCGACGCGTTCAGTGAGGAGGACGTACTCGACTGGTGGCGCCGGATCGACGACGGTGACGCGATCGTCGTCACGGATGACGGCGGCCGGGTGGTCGGCGCCGGGGCGGTCCGCAGGCGCGGCCAGAACCTGTACGCCGACACCTTCACCCACCCGGACTTCCGGGACCACGGCGTCGAGGCCTTCCTCCTCGACTGGTCGGAGGGCCGGGCTGCCGAGGCCGGCGTTGCCGTCCTCCGCTTCGCCGTAGCGGCTCCCGATGCGGACGCAAAGGCTCTGCTCGAGGCGCGAGGCTACGAGTACATCCGCAGCTTCTATCGCATGGCGATCGACCTGGAGCTGCCGCCGCTGCCGCCGATCTGGCCTCGGGGCTTCGTCGTCGCGACCATGCAGCCGGGCGAGGAGCGCGTGGTGCACGAGGTGTCCGCGGAAGCGTTCCTCGACCACTGGGACTACGAGCCCGTCCCGTTCGAGGAGTGGTCACGGCTCACCCGGCTCGAGGAGGGGCTCTGCTTCCTCGTGCGCGACGAGGAGGGCACGGTTGTCGCGGTCGAGTGGTGCTTCGAGGAGCGTTACGGCTCCGCCTGGATCCAGGTGGTCGCCGTGCGGCGGCCCTGGCGTCGCCGGGGAATCGGCGAAGCGCTCCTCCTGCTCGCCTTCCGGGAGCTGTACGACCGCGGCCGGAGAAGGGTCGGTCTCGGCGTCGACGCTGAGAATCTGACCGGGGCCACGCGCCTCTACGAACGCGTCGGCATGAAGACGACGGCACAGGACGATGTCTACGAGAAGCCGCTGCAGGCGGCCGTGTAACGGATGGGCGGGTCTAAACTGGGCGGACTGATGACGGAGAGCGGGGTGGACGTTTCGATCGAGCGCAAGGACGAGGCGAAGGCCGAGGACGGCGGGCGGCGCGACCCGAACACCTGCCCCTCGTGTCGCTCCCACTACCGCGACGACGAGCTCAAGGCGGCTCTCCGCCTCTGCCCGCACTGCGGGCACCACTTCCCGATGCCGGCGCGGGAGCGCATCGACTCGCTTGCAGACCCCGACACGTTCGAGGAGGAGTCCGCCGAGCTCCGCTCCGCCGACCCGCTCGACTTCTTCGACGTTCGCCCCTACCGCGAGCGGCTTGCGGAGGCCGAGCTCGAGACCGGCCTCGGCGAGGCGATCGTGATCGGAAGCGCGCTCCTGGACGGGCATCCCTGCGAGCTCGCGGTCATGGACTTCGCGTTCATGGGCGGGTCGATGGGCAGCGCCGTCGGCGAGAAGTTCGTGCGCGCCTGCGAGAGCGCTGCGGAGCGGAGCGTGCCGCTGATCTCGGTGACGGCGTCCGGCGGCGCGCGGATGCAGGAGGGGATCCTGTCGCTGATGCAACTGCCGAAGACGGTGTGCGCCGTCGAGGACCTGTACGACGCCGGCGGCGCGATGTTCAGCGTCATGGCCCATCCCACCACCGCCGGCGTGCTCGCCAGCTTCGCGAGCCTCGGGGACGTGATCGTCGCCGAGCCGGGCGCGCTCCTCGCCTTCACGGGGCCGCGCGTCGTGCAGCAGACGACCCGGGAGAAGCTGCCCGACGACTTCGGCCTCGCCGAGTCGAACTACCGCTTCGGCCACATCGACGGCATCGTCCCCCGCCCCGAGCTTCGTCCCTTCCTGGCCCGGCTGCTGCGCCTGTTCTCCCATGAGCGCTGACGACCAGCTACTGAGGCTGCGCGAGCGGCTGTCGAAGCTCCGGAGCATGAGCCTGCTCGGCGGCGCCTCGCTGTCGAGCGACCTCAAGCGCCTGCAGAAGCAGATCGAGCAGCTCGAGGCGGCACCGACGCTGACCGGTGAGGAGATCTGGCAGTCCGTCGAGCTCGCGCGCCACGAGGACCGGCCGTACACGCTCGACTACGTGGAGCGCATCATCGAGGACTGGGTCGAGCTGCACGGCGACCGCCGCCGCGAGGACGACCATGCGTTCATCAGCGGGATCGGCCGCTTCAACGGCCGGACGATCGCTCTGGTCGGCCACCAGAAGGGCCGCGACATCAAGGAGCGGCAATACCGCAACTTCGGCATGGCCCATCCGGAGGGCTACCGGAAGGCGAACCGCACGATGCAGCTCGCCGAGCGCCACCGCTTCCCCGTGCTGGCCCTGATCGACACGCCGGGTGCCTGGCCGGGAGTCGACGCCGAGCAGCACGGCCAGGGTGGGATGCTCGCCCGCTCGCACGCGCTGATGGCTCGTCTGACGGTGCCGATCGTCTCCTGCATCATCGGTGAGGGCGGCTCGGGCGGAGCCAGTGCGATTGCGCTCGCCGACCGCGTTCTGATGCAGGAGCACGCCATCTACACCGTGATCACCCCCGAGGGTTGCGCAGCGATCCTCTGGCGCGACGCCGGCCAGGCGCAGAAGGCGGCGGCGGCGTTCAAGCCCGATGCGGCTCACTGTCTGGAGCTGGGCGTGATCGACGCGATCGTGCCCGAGCCCCTGGGAGGTGCCCAGAACGACTACGACGAGGCCGCAGACCTGCTCGCGGAGAGCATCGACCACGAGCTGTCCGAGATCGAGGACGAGCCGGGCACCGCGCTCCGCCGCCAGCGCCGCGCCAAGTTCCGAGCCATGGGCGTCTACGCGTAAGAGCGCGGCGGCGAGAAAGAACCGTCCACAGCATCCACAGGCTTTTCCCCGGTTGTTTCATGCCGTGAGAACCAGCATGGATAAAGGGTTTGACGCTGATTCCGTCGCCTGCTGCGGCAAGATTGTTTCATCTGCGTTAAGGCACGGGTCGCAACTGGTGACGGAGTGGCAGGCCTCTGGTCAGGGGCTCCGAGCCTGTGGAAAAGCACTGGAAAAGCTGTGAAGAAGTCCGCGAAGCCGACGTCCGCGAAGCTCGGCGCCTACCGTGGCAAGCGGCGTCCCGGGGCGACCCCTGAGCCGTTCTCCGACGGCCGGACCGCACTCCGGCCTGCGCAGCCGATCTTCGTCGTCCAGCGCCACGACGCGCGGAGCCTGCACTACGACTTCCGGCTCGAGCGCGACGGCGTGCTCGCGAGCTGGGCGGTTCCGAAGGGCGTGCCGCTCGAGCCGGGCTCACAGCATCTGGCCGTCCACGTCGAGGATCATCCGCTCGACTACGCGACCTTCGAGGGCGAGATCCCGAAGGGCCAGTACGGGGCCGGGTCGGTGGAGATCTGGGATCACGGCACCTACGAGGTCGTCGAGGAGAAACGCGACGGTGGCTTGACCGTTCGGCTGCACGGCGCCCGGCTCGACGGAACGTGGGCGCTCGTGCCGGCGAAGCTCTCGGGTGACGAGAAGAACTGGCTGATCGTCCGCAAGCGCGATCAGGCGGCACCGGTGACGCGCGGGCCTGCGCGCCGGTACGAGCCGATGCTCGCGACGCTCGCCGGGGAGCTTCCGCGCGGAGCCGATTGGCTGTTCGAGCCGAAGTGGGACGGCTACCGGGCGCTCGCCTACGTGCGCGAGGGCGAGGTCGAGCTCCGCAGCCGCCGCGACAACGATCTGACGGAACGCTTCGCCGAGGTCGCGAAGGCGATCCCGCGCGCCGTGCGCAGCCCGAGCTGCGTGCTCGACGGGGAGGTGTGCGCGCTCGACGAGTCGGGGAAGTCCAGCTTCTCGCTGATGCAGCAGGGCCGCGGCCGGCTCGTCTACTACGCCTTCGACGTGCTCGAGCTCGACGGCGAGCCGGTGATCGCGCGCCCGCTCGGCGAGCGCCTGCGCCTGCTCGAGGGGCTGCTCGACCGCCGCTCGCAGACGGTGCGACTCTCGGGGTCGTTCGACGACGGCGAGGCGCTGCTCGAGGCGGCCAAGGCGCAGGGGCTCGAGGGGGTGATGGCGAAGCGCGCCGGCTCCCCGTACGAGCAGAGGCGCTCGCGCAACTGGCTGAAGCTGAAGGTGCGGCCGGAGCAGGAGTTCGTCGTCGCGGGCTACACCAGGGGCCAGGGGCGCCGCGCCCGGCTCGGCGCGCTCGTGCTGGCGGTGCAGGGCAGCGACGGGCTCCGCTGGGTCGGCAACGTCGGGACGGGTTTCACCGAGCAGATGCTGGACGACCTCCTGGGTCGGCTCCGGCCGCTCGAGCGGCCCGACTCACCGCTCTCCGAGCTGCCGAAGATGCCTCGTGTGCGCAAGGGCGACGTCGTCTGGGTCGAGCCCGCCCTCGTCGTCCAGGTCGAGTTCGCCGAGTGGACGCACGACGGCCATCTGCGGGCGCCCTCGTTCCTCGGGCTGCGCGAGGACAAGCGGCCAGAAGACGTACGTCGCGAGCTGCCGTCCGCGGAGCCGTTTCCGAGCGAGATCCGCAAGGGCCGCCGCGTGCTGAAGCTGAGCAACCTCGACAAGCCGTTCTGGCCCGAGGAGGGGATCACGAAGGGCGACCTGCTGGCCTACTACCGCGCCGTCGCGCCCGCGCTCGTGCCGCACCTGAAGGACCGCCCGTTCACGATGAAGCGCTACCCGGACGGCTGGCGGGGCAACCACTTCTTCCAGAAGGACGCGCCGAAGCACATGCCGGATTGGATTCCGACGCGCGCCTATCGCTCCACGTCACGGGAGTCGCGCGAGAAGCGCACGATCAGCTATCCGCTCGTCAACCACGAACTGGCTCTCCTCTGGATGGTGAACATGGGCTGCATCGACATGAACGCGTGGTACTCGCGCGTCGACCGGCCGGCGCGACCGGATTTCGTGCTCTTCGACCTCGACCCGTCCGACGACGTTGGCTTCCCGGAGACCGTCGAAGTGGCGCTGCTCGTCAAGGCGATGCTGGACGGGATCGGCCTGCGCAGCTTCGCGAAGACGAGTGGTGCAGACGGCATGCACGTGCTCGTGCCGATCGAGCGGCGCTCGTCCTACGAGGACACGCGCGGCTTCGCCGAGATCGTGGCCCGCGCGCTCGTGTCGACGCACCGCGGCCTGGTCACGACCCAGTGGCAGAAGGCGAAGCGGCGCGGGGTGCTCATCGACTCGAACCAGAACGGCGAAGGGAAGACGATCGCGTCCGTCTACTCGGTGCGCCCGAAGGAGGGTGCGCCCGTGTCGACGCCCCTCCGCTGGGACGAGGTGGGTCCGTCGCTCGACCCGGCGGCGTTCACGATGGAAACCGTGCTCGATCGGATCGAGCGGCACGGCGACCTGTTCGAGGGCGTGCTGACGGTGAAGCAGTCGCTTTCGAAGGCGCTGCGGGCCGTCAGGTGAAGAACTTGTAGTAGCGGCCGATCACGACGAAACCGAGCCGCTCGTACAGCTTCCAGGGCCAGTCGGCCTCGTCCGCGACGAGGAAGACGAACGTTGCGCCTGCCTCCCGCGCCTTCCGGACTCCGTATGCGACGAGGGCGCTCGCAAAGCCACGGTTGCGATGCTCCTCGACCGTATGGATGTCCTCGATCTGCGCGGTGTCCCCGTCGATGTACAGATCGGCGTAGGCAGCGACCTCGCCGTCCGCCTGCACGGCGAGGAAGCGAGTGTCGAGCCGTTCGGCGATCAGAACCTTCGCACGCAGGAACTGCTCGGCGAGCTCGGGGCTGCCCCACGGCGCGGCCAGGATCGTCCTCTGGCGTAGCGGGCGCAACGTCGCCTCGCCGACCTCGCGGACGAGCGACGTGTCGACCGTCTTCGTCTCGCCGCCGCGGTAGGCCATGACGACGTGCCGGTGCGTCTGCCAGCCGAGCTGTGCAAATCCGGTCGCCAGCCGTTCTCCGGCGCGCTCGTCGCGAACGATGACGAGCGGGAGTCGCAGGCGGTCGAGCTCTCCTCTGAGGTCGTCCGCCGACGCGTCGGTCGAAGCGACGAGCAGGAAGTTGGAGTCGTGGCGCAGCGGTAGCTGACTGGAGCGCACGGCCGTGCCGAAGCGGGTCTGCTCCGTCGAGTCGCCGGCCATGTCTCCACGCGCCATGAAATCGAAGGCGCGGTCGACCTCGTCAGCCATCGCCCACCGGCTTCGTGTGCCCGAGCATGCCGAGCTCGGCGATGTCGCGGCGGAAGAGCAGCGAGACCGTCCAGTCCGTGACCACTCTCAGCTTCCGCGAGAGCAGTGGAAGCTGGTAGAGGTGGTAGGTGCGCGTCACGAACCAGCCGGGGAAGCCGCGCAGCCGGATGCCCATCACGTCGGCGATCCCCCGGTAGCGGCCGAGCGTCGCCACCTGTCCGAGCATCCGGTAGCGATACGCCTTCGGCGTGCCGCTCAGGTTCTTCGCCAGCCGGCGGGCCTGACGCAGCGCGTGCTGCGAGGTGGGCGGGTCGGGCTGGCCGGGCGTGGCCTGGTTCGGGATCCGGGCGCCGTCGCCGAGCGCCCAGATGTTCTCGTGGCCCTCGACGCGGAGCAGCTCGTCGACCCTGACTCGGCCCCGGTCGTCGACCGGCAGGCCGAGCTCCGCCAGCGCCGGGTGGGCTTGCACGCCGGCGGTCCAGACGAGCGTGCCGGTGGAGATCTTCTCACCGTCGGAGAGCGTGGCCGCATACGGCTCCAGAGAGGTCAGGGTCGTGCCGACCCGGATGTCGATTCCCCGCTTTGCGAGCCGGGCCGCGGCGTACTCGCCGAGACCCGTCGGGATCTCCGGCAGGATCTTCGGCGCGGCGTCGACCAGGATCCAGCGTTGCGGTTCGTCGGCCAGCTCGGGGTAGTAGCGGAGCGCGTCGCGGACGAGCTCGTGCAGTTCGGCGAGCGCCTCGACCCCCGCGTAGCCGGCGCCGACGAACACGAACGTCAGCTCGCGCCGGCGGTGCCCCGCAGTCGACGCGGCCGCTGCCGCCTCGAGTCGCCGCAGGACGTGGTTCCGGAGGCGGATCGCGTCTTCGAGGCTCTTGAAGCCGAGCGCGTGCTCCTTCAGCCCCGGGATCGGCAGCGCCCGCGCGACAGAGCCGAACGCGACGACGAGCTGCTCGTAGCGCACCGTGATCAGCTCCTCCTCGGTCTCCACCTGGACGCTTCCCTGCGTCGCGTCGAGCCCGCCGGCATGGCCGACGATGACCTCGGAGCGCGGGCACATCATCCGCAGCGGTACGACGACGTGGCGTGGCTCGAGCGAGCCGGACGCCGCCTCGGGCAGGAGCGACGCGAACAGCATGAAGTTCTCGTGGTTCACGATCGTCGCTTCGCGTCCGCGCTTGCCCAGGATGCGCGCGACCCAGGCGCCCGCGAAGCCGCCGCCGAGGATCAGGATGCCGCCACGCGCCCGTCGCTCTGCCATGGGGTCTTCTACCATCGCGCGGTGGCGAGGGTCCAGATTGCGGTGATCGGAAGCGGCGTCGAGCACGAGGCCAGGGCCGAGGAGGTCGGACGGCTGCTCGCCGAGCGCGGCGCGACGCTCGTCTGCGGCGGTCGTGACGAAGTGATGGCCGCGGCTGCGCGTGGGGCGAAGTCCGCCGGCGGGACGACGATCGGCATCCTCCCCGGCGAGACCCGCGAAGGCATGAACGAGTGGATCGACCACGCGGTCGTCACCGGGATCGGTCACGCCCGGAACCTCGCGGTCGTCGCATCTGGTGACGCGGTGATCGCAGTCGGCGGTGCCTGGGGCACGCTGTCGGAGATCGCGTTCGCTCGCGTGCTCGGCCGTCCCGTCGTCGTGCTCGACCCCGGCTGGGCGGTCGAGGGCGAAGGCGTCGAGCGGGTTTCGACCCCGCAGCAGGCGGTCGAGCTCGCGCTCCGTCTCGCCGGGACGGTTGTGGACTGATCGTCACGGTTTTGTCACGGTCCGGTGACGGACACGTGCGCATTTCGGAGGTACGCTGACCGCGGGTGGCGGGTGGACGTTCTTCCCCACCCAGGGTGGGGGTGCGGGCTCGGCCTCGACCGGAAACGACGTGTACGGAATTGCAGAGTCACGAGCCGGCCGGGCTGCTCATTCCGCGGCGAGCATGCGCTGCAGCAACTCGAGCGCGCCGCCCTTGTCCAGCATGTCGTTCAGATTCCCGCACTTCGGTGACTGGACGCAGGACGGGCAGCCCTGCTCGCACGGGCAGCCGTCGATCATGCGGGCCGTGTCCGCCGCCCAGCCTTCGAACGACGCGAACCCGCGCTCGGTGATGCCGACGCCGCCGGGGTGGCCGTCGTAGATGAACACGGTGGGCCGCTGCGTCTGTGGATGGACGTTGGTGGACAGGCCGCCGATGTCCCAGCGGTCGCACATCGCCCAGAGCGGCAGCAGTGCGATCAGCGCGTGCTCGGCGGCGTGCAGCGTGCCGAGCAGCCTCGGCATTCGCTCCAGGCCGGCGAGCTGGTCGGGCTCGGGCACGAACCAGATCGACTCGGTCTCGAACGTCGAGGCCGGCAGGTCGAGCGCCACGAGGTCGATCACCTTGCCGTCCCGTGTCGACTTGCGCTGGTAGGCGACGACCTGCTCGGTCACGGAGACGCGTCCGAAGGAGAGGTCGAGGCCGAGCCGCCGCTCGGTGCGCTCGGCGGCCTCGATCGCCGTCGTCGTGTCCTTCTTCGCCTGGGTGTACCAGTCGCCCGTGAAGCGGTCGACGAGCGCCGTGCCGGTCTCGAGGTCGAGCGAGCGCACGAGGTACGCCTCGCCGAGGTGGAGGTAGACGGCGCCCTCGTGGGCTGCCGAGTAGGCTCGCTCACGCTCGAGGGTGCCGAGCACCGAGCCGGAGTCGCCCTCGACGATCAGCACCGGGTCGGGGCTCGCCGAGCGGAGCGATACCCGGCCGGCGGGGTAGTCGCGCCCGGCCCAGACGAAGCCCGCCGGAGTCCGCTTGAGCTCCGGCAGCACCGCGGCCCGCTCGAGCGCCGCGTCGCCGAGCGTCTCCCGGTCGGCATCGTCGATCGGCCCCTCGAACGCGGCCGAGAGCACGTGCCCGTCGAGCAGGCGCGGGTTCGCGTGGTCGAGGATGGCGGCCTCGACGCGCCGGCCGAGCAGCGTCTCCGGTTCCCGCATGAAGTACTGGTCGAGCGCGTCCTCGCTGGCGACGAGCACCGCGAGGCCGTGCCCGCGCCGACCGGCTCGGCCCCACTGCTGCCGCAGGCTGGCGACCGTGCCGGGGAAGCCGACCGTGACGACCGCGTCGAGCAGGCCGACGTCGATCCCCAGCTCGAGCGCGTCGGTCGCCGAGACGCCGAGCAGCTCGCCCTCGACGAGCCTTCGCTCGATGTCGCGGCGCTGCGCGGGCGTGTAGCCGGCGCGGTACGGCGACAGCCGCCCCTCGTACGCCGGCCCGAGCCGCTCGAGTGCGAAGCGGTGGATCAGCTCGGCCGCCTTGCGGCTCTTCGTGAAGCAGAGCGTGCGGAGGCCGCGCGACACGAGCTCCGCGAGCAGGCGGGCGCCCTCCCCGAGCGCGCTCGCGCGCAGCCAGAGCTCCTCGTCGATCACCGGCGGGTTCCAGAGGCAGATCGGTTCGCTCCGCCCGCGGTGCCGAGTCGCCCGAGACGACCGTGGCCGGGGCGCCGAGCAGCGACGCGGCGAGCTCGCCCGGGTTCGCGATCGTCGCCGAGGCGAACAGGAACTGCGGCTCGGCACCGTAGACGCGGGCGAGCCGCCGCAGCCGCCGCAGCACGTTGGCGACGTGCGAGCCGAACACGCCGCGGTAGACGTGAGCCTCGTCGACGACGACGTAGCGGAGGTTGGAGAGCACGTCGCCCCAGCGGTCGTGGTGAGGCAGGACTCCGATGTGGAGCATGTCCGGGTTGGACAGGATCGCGTTCGCCCACTTGCGGATCTGCCAGCGCCGTTCAGGCTCCGTGTCGCCGTCGTAGATCGCGGCGCGCAGCTTCGGGATGCCGAGACCCTGCAGCGAGCGGGCCTGGTCCTGCGCGAGCGCCTTGGTCGGGTACAGGTAGAGGACGCGGGTCTTCGGGTCGCGTGCGATCGCGTCGAGGACGGGCAGGTTGAACGCCAGCGTCTTCCCGCTGGCCGTCCCGGTCGTGACGATCAGGTTCTCGCCGCGCTCCGCAGCTTCCCAGGCCTCCGCCTGGTGCCGGTACAGCGACGTGATGCCCTGCGCGACGAGCGCGCTGGCGACACGCGGATCGAGCCCGTCGGGGAACGGCTCGCTGCGCGCCTCGCGTGCCGGCTCGGTGCCGACGTGGGCGATCTCCTCACCGGTGAGCAGGTCGTCCCAGAGCGCGGCGGGGAGCGTTACCGGCACGACTCGATCGTAGCCGGGCGCCCCGGCGGCGTAACGTTCGGCGCATGAGCGTTCCGCGCTGCCTGACGATCGCCGGCTCCGACTCGGGGGGCGGCGCCGGCATCCAGGCCGACCTGAAGGCGTTCGCAGCGGCCGGCTGCCACGGGATGAGCGTCGTCGTCGCGCTGACGGCGCAGAACACCGTCGGCGTGACGGCCGTGCACGAGGCGCCGGTCGAGTTCGTCCGCGCGCAGCTCGAGGCCGTCTTCTCCGACATCGGCGTCGACGCGGCCAAGACGGGCATGCTCTTCTCGGCCCCGATCGTCGAGGTCGTGGCCGACTTCCTCGCCGCGCATCCGGTTCCGCTGGTCGTCGATCCCGTGATGGTCGCGAGCTCTGGCGCGAGGCTGCTCAGGGAGGACGCGGTCGAGACGCTCGTCAAGCGGCTGTTTCCCCTGGCGAGCGTGATCACGCCGAACCTGCTCGAGGCCGAGGTGCTCGCGGGCGGCCCCGCGCCCCGGGACGAGCTCGCCAGGAGGCTGCACGCGCTCGGCCCGCGCGCGGTGATCATCACCGGTGGGCACGGCGACGAGGCGGTGGACACGCTCTACGACGGCGAGCGGCTCGTGCACATTCCGGTGCCGCGCCACGAGAGCGGTGCGACGCACGGAGCCGGTTGTACGCACTCGGCGACCCTGGCGGCCCGGCTTGCGGTGGGCGATGGACCTGGAGGACGCCGCGGCGTCCGCCGCACGCGTCGCGGCCGATGCGGTTCGGCACGGACTCGCCGAGCTCGGCGCCGGCGACGGCCCGGTCAACGTGCGCATGGCGAGGGTCGAGTGAAGCTCTCCGACCTGGGCGAGCTCGGGCTCCTCGCCGAGCTAGAGCGTCGCGGCCTCGCGCGGGGCATCGAGCACGACGCGGCCGAGCTCGCCGGCGGTCTCGTCGTCACCCAGGACGCGCTCGTCGAGGGCGTGCACTTCGGCCTCGACCGGATGACGTGGCGGGATCTCGGCTTCCGCTCCGCAGCCGTCAACCTCAGCGATCTGGCCGCCTCGGGAGCGACACCGGACTGCCTGATCGTGACGCTCGGCGTTCCCGGCGAGACCGAGGTCGAGGACGTGCTCGAGCTCTACGAGGGCATTGCGGAGACCGCCGTGCCGGTCGTCGGCGGCGACACGACCGCCGCGCCGCAGGTGGTCGTGTCGGTGACGGCTCTCGGCCGGTCGGACCGCGTCCCCGGACGCGCCGGCGCCAGGCCCGGCGATCGGCTCGTCGTCACGGGCCCGCTGGGCGCTGCCGGTGCGGCGTTTCGCGAGGGCGGCTACCTGCGGCCCCCGATCAGGCTCGACGAGGGGAGGCTGCCTCGCGCAGCACGCGCACGCGATGCTCGACGTCTCGGACGGGCTTGCTCCGGACGCCGGCCGTCTCGCGGCTCGATCCGGCTGCCGGATCGCGATCGAGCTCGAACGAGTTCCGCTCGCGACCGGCGCGACGATCGAGGATCTCGGGTTCGGCGAGGACTTCGAGCTGCTCGCCGCAGTCGCGGATCCGGCCGGCTTCGTCGAGATCGGTCGTTGCGAGGAGGGAAGCGGCGTCGAGCTGACCCTCGGCGGCCGCCCCGTCGAGCTCCCGGGCTACGAGCACTTCGCCTAGGTCGTCGCTAGGCGAGCCACTGCTGCCAGGCCTTCTCGAAGTACGAGCGTGGCCTGGCGCCGATCACCGTCTCCTGCGGCTCGCCCTTGTCGAACAGGATCACGGTGGGGATCGAGAGAACGCCGTAGCGCGAGGCGTAGCCGGGGTTGTCGTCGATGTTCACCTTCGTGAACGCGATGCCCTGCTGCTCCTCGGCGAGCTGCTCGAGGATCGGGGCGATCGCCCGGCACGGCCCGCACCACGGCGCCCAGAAGTCGACCACGACCGGCGTCTCCGCCTGGAGGACGTCCGCCTCGAACGTGTCGTCGGTGACGTCCTTCACGGTGACGATCGTAGCGGCCGGGCTAGAGCCTGCCGAGCAGGGCGCGCAGTCGCAGCTGCGGCACGCGCCAGACCGCCTCGAGCACGATCGTCTTGCTCATCTTCGAGTGGCCTACCTCGCGGTCTGCGAACGTGATCGGCACCTCGACGACGCGGAAGCCGGCCCGCTCCGCGCGGTAGGTGGTCTCGATCTGGAATGCGTAGCCTCGCGAGGAGATGCGCTCGAGGGGAATCGTCTCCAGCACCTCTCGCCGGTAGCACTTGAACCCGCCGGTGAGGTCGCGGACGTGGGTGCCGAGAACGGTCCGGGCATACCACGACCCGCCGGACGAGATGAACCGGCGGGCAAAGCCCCAGTTCCGGACACCGCCGCCTGCGACGTAGCGTGAGCCGAGCACGAGATCGGCATCCTCGGCCGCCGCGAGCAGCCGTGGGACGTCGTTCGGGTCGTGCGAGAAGTCGCAGTCGATCTCGAGCACCAGCTCGGCACCGTCGGCGAGCGCGCGCCGGAAGCCCGCGACATAGGCAGGCCCCAGGCCCTCCTTGCGCTCGCGATGGAGCACCGAGATGCCGGGAAGCTCGTTCGCCAGCCGGTCGGCCAGCTCCCCGGTGCCGTCGGGTGAGGCATCGTCGATGACGAGAACCCGGCCGTCGGGCGGCAGTACCTCGCGGAGCGCCTTCAGCATCGACTCGAGGTTCTCGTGCTCGTTGTAGGTCGGCAGGCAGACGGTGACTCGAGGCACGGCACCTATCATCGCCCGCATGGCGGAGGCCCTGCCGAGGAACGCGGAGGTGGCGGCGCAGTTCGAGCTGCTCGCGGACCTGCTCGAGATCGAGGGCTACGACACCTTCCGGGTGCTCGCCTACCGCCGCGCCGCCGCCCTGATCCGCGACACGGCCGGGTCGATCGCCCAGCTCGCGCTCGACGGCAAGGCGAAGCAGCTGCAGGGGATCGGCAAGACCATCGAGGGCAAGATCGTCGAGATCGTCGACGACGGCGAGGTGCACGCCCTGACCAAGCACAAGCAGATCGTGCCGGTCGACGTCGTCTCGTTCACGCGCCTGCCCGGTCTCGGCCCGAAGACGGCCCGGCGCATCTGGAAGGACCTCGGCGTTTCGACCCTCCCCGAGCTCCGTCAGGCGGCGGAAGAGCAGCGCTTACGGACGCTGAGCGGGCTCGGGCCGAAGATCGAGGAGACCGTCCTGAAGGCGCTCGACGAGACGAAGCCGGCCGCGCCCGAGCCCGATCGGCCCCTGCTCGGCGTTGCCCTGCCGGCCGTGCTCGATGCCGTCGCCACGCTGCGAGAGCATCCGGCTGCGGTGAAGGTGTCCGAGGCGGGGAGCGCGCGGCGGCGGCGCGAGACCGTCCGCGACCTCGACATCATCGCCACCGCGACCGACCCCGCGGCGCTGATCGCCCACTTCGTCGAGCTGCCCTGGGTGGTCGACGTCGTCGCGCGCGGCGGTACGAAGGCGACGGTCGTTTCGAACCAGGGCCTGCGGTTCGACCTGCGGGTCGTGCCGCCCGAGTGCTACGGCAACCTGCTGCAGCACTTCACCGGCTCGAAGCACCACAACGTCGCCCTCCGCGAGGAGGCGGTTCGGCACGGCTTCTCGGTGTCGGAGTACGGCGTCAAGGTCGTCGAGACGGAAGAGGTGATCACGCACGCCGAGGAATCCGACCTCTACGAGCTCCTCGGCTACCAGTTCATCCCCCCGGAGCTGCGCGAGAATCTCGGTGAGCTCGAGGCGGCGCGGCTCGGCTCCCTGCCGGAGCTGGTCGAGCTCCGCGACCTGAAGGGCGACCTGCACGCGCACACGACCTGGTCAGCGGACGGCAAGGCGAGCGCCGAGGAGATGGCCGTCGCCGCCAGGGCGCGCGGCTACCGCTACCTCGCCGTCACCGACCACTCGCACTACCTGCGGGAGGGCCGAATGGAGGCGCAGGACGCCGAGCTCGACGAGCTCAACGCTCGGCTCGCGCCGTTCCGGTTGCTCAAGGGCGTGGAGGCGAACATCAAGGCGGACGGGACGATCGACGTGCCGGAGCAGATGCTCGCAACCCGCGAGTGGGTGATCGCCTCGCTGCACACGAGCTTCGACCGGAACCCGACCGAGCGCGTCCTCGGGGCGATGGAGCATCCGCACGTGCACTGCATCGGCCACCTGACCGGCCGCAAGATCGGCCGCCGCGCGGGTGCGGCAATCGACGTCGAGCGGGTCGTCGAGAAGGCGGTCGAGACGGGGACCTGCCTGGAGATCGACTCGCAGCCCGACCGGCTGGACATGCCGGACACGGTCGCCCGGCTGGCCGGGGAGGCAGGGGTGCCGATCGCGGTCACGAGCGACGCCCACCGGCTCTCGGCGCTCTCCTACGTCGAGCTCGGCATCGGGCAGGCGCGGCGGGCCTGGCTGACGAAGCGGCACGTCCTGAACACCCGCACCTGGCTACAGATCGAGAAGGCGCGGAAGTGACGTTCCGCGAGGACGGGCACGAGGCCGTCGAGTGGGTTGCGCGCTATCTCGAGCAGGTCGGCGACTACCCGGTGCTCGCGCAGGTCGAGCCCGGCGAGATTCGCTCACGTCTCCCGGCGTCGGCTCCGGAGACCGGGGAGCCGTTCGCAAACGTGCTCCGCGACCTGGACGAGATCCTGATGCCGGGGATCACGCATTGGCAGTCGCCGCGCTTCTTCGCCTACTTCTCGGTGACCGGCTCCGAGCCTGGCATCCTCGGCGAGCTGCTCGCGGCGTCGCTGAACCAGGTCGCGTTCATCTGGCGCACCTCGCCTGCGTCGACCGAGCTCGAAGGCGTTGTCTGCGACTGGGTCGCGCAGCTCCTCGGGCTGCCGGCGGAATGGCACGGTCACATCGAGGACACCGCCTCGACGTCCACGCTCGCTGCGCTGATCGCTGCGCGTCACGTCACCGGCCGGAACGTGGTCGTCTGCTCGGAGCACGCGCACTCGGCAGCGGACAAGGCGGCGCGGATGCTCGGCATGGAGTTGCGGAAGGTGCCGGCCGACGGGGAGTTCCGGCTCCGGCCGGACCTGCTCTCACTCGACGACGCGGCTGCCGTCGTCGCCACCGTGGGGACGACGTCGACCGCGTCGGTCGACCCGGTGCCTGCGATCGCCGACGCATGCGAGCGGGCCGGCGTCTGGCTCCACGTCGACGCGGCGTATGCGGGTTCGGCCATGGTCTGCCCGGAGCTCCGCTGGGCGTTCGACGGGGTCGAGCGCGCGGACTCGCTCGTCGTCAACGCCCACAAGTGGATGTTCACGCCGATGGACTGCTCGCTGCTCTGGACGAGCCGTCCGGCCGAGTTCCGTGACGCGTTCACGCTCGTGCCCGAGTTTCTGCGGACGAGCGACGAGGACGCTCTCAACCTGAGCGAGTGGGGGCCGTCGCTGGGACGCCGGTTCCGATCGCTGAAGCTGTGGGCGATCCTCCGCTGCTACGGGCGGGAGGGGCTGCAGGCGCGCATCCGTGAGGCGGTGCGCCTGGCCGGACTGTTCGAGGGCTGGGTGGCCGCCGAGCCGGGATGGGAGCTTGCTGCGCCACGGCACTTCTCGCTCGTCTGCTTCCGGCACGAGTGTTCCAACGAAGAGAACGAGGCGCTGCTCGAGCGCGTCAATGCGGGCGGCGAGATCTTCCTCTCGCACACGCGGCTCGCGGGACGCTATGTGCTTCGGCTCGCGATTGGCAGCGAGCGCACGACCGAGGCCGACGTGCAACGTGCCTGGGACGTCCTGCGCCGCGAGGCCGCCGCGCTCTGACTCTGCGTCCGGCCGTCTCGGCCACGCGAAATCGGCACGGACTTTTCACACTCCCGGCACGTTTCTCAACCCGGCCCGAAGCTACGATCCTGACGGGTGGTGGGTGGAGGCTCAGCCCCACCCTTTTTGGGTGGGGCACGGTTTCGCCAGGGCCGGCTTGGCCGCGTCCGCTCAGCCTGTGTCCGCTCAGCCCCCGGCCAGCGCGGCCGCGGCCGCGTCGTGGAGTGCCACGCGGTAGCGCCACAGTGCCCGGCCGGTGTCGAGCAGGTGCGCGCGAATCGGGCCGAGCAGCTCAGCGGTGGTCCCCCAGCGGGCCTCGGCGATCTCGTCCGTGTCGAGGGGAGCCAGGTGCTCGCCGGGCGTGGTCGCGGAGAACACGTGCGTCTGCCACGGCACGGCCTCGTCGGCGAACCGGAAGACGGCCCGGACACGGACGAGATATCGCTCGATCTCGATCTCGACCCCGAGCTCCTCGCGGGCCTCGCGGATCACTCCGTCCACGAAGTCCTCGCCGGCCTTGATCCCGCCGCCCGGTGTCCGCCAGATTCCCTCCGGGAAGTGCGGCTTCCGGATCAGCGCCAGCCGCTCGCCGTTGAACACGAACAGCGTCACGTCGTGCCGCCGGCCGGGGCTGTACGTGATCATCGCCAGCTCCGGTTCGCTCACCTGGCCGTCCCAGTCGAGGAGCGTCGGCTCGCCGAACCGCTGCCGGACGCGGGCGAGAACGGTTTCGTCGACGTGCACGTGCCGGGCTCCTAGAGCTGCCGGAGGAGCGCCAGCAGCTCGCCTGGGCTGCCGACGACCAGGTCGGCGCAGTCGCCGAGGCCGGTCGGGCTCTCCTCCGAGAGCACTGCGACCCGCACGGCCACCTCCAGTCCGTCCAGTCCGCCGAATGCATCGAGATCGGTCGCGTCGTCCCCCGCGTAGAGCGCCCGGCGGAGGCCGGCCGAGTCGAGCAGCTGCCGTACGGCGCTTCCCTTGTCGGTGTCGAGCGGCGGTCGGACCTCCAGCACCTTCTTGCCCCAGCGCGGACGGAGCCCTTCGGCGAGCGCCCGGTCGGCGACCTCGCCCAGCACGCGCACCGCTGCTGCCTCGTCGTCAGCCGATCGGTAGTGGAAGGCGAGCGTCAGAC
Source organism: uncultured Actinomycetes bacterium (assembly GCA_963742925.1). Lineage (GTDB taxonomy): Bacteria > Actinomycetota > Thermoleophilia > Gaiellales > Gaiellaceae > PALSA-612. The sequence goes on from CAVUNV010000004.1 coordinate 335,867, forward strand.
GCTTGCCGGGCTCGGCCGGCCAGTCGACGGTCGTCGCGAAGGCGGCGAGTCGCTTCGCCCAGTCGTCTGCCGAAGGGTCGAGCTCGAGGCCGTGCTCGCCGACGTAGCGGATGCCGCTCACACCGACGACGCGGGCTGCGTCGTCGGCCGTCCGGCCGCTCACGCAGGCCACGAGCGCGTACCTGCCCACGAGCCGTGCCAGCGTCCGCACGCGTCTCGGCCGGGACGGCCGCTAGGTCCGGACGGCTGACGATCGGCGCCAGTGTCCCGTCGACGTCGAGCAGAAGTCCTGCGGCTCGCGGATCTTCGGCCAGGCGCTCCAAAAGGGTGCCGACGAGCACGGTTCTAGAATAGGCAGGTGCAGGTGCGCCTCGTCGGGATCGGACTGGCCGCCGGCTTCTTCGGGGCGCTGTTCGGGGTCGGCGGCGGGATCGTGATGGTGCCGCTGCTGATCGGAGTCGCCGCCTTTGCGGCCAGGTCGGCGATGGCCACGTCCCTGGCCGCAATCGGGCTGATCGCCGTCGAGGGGGCGATCTTCTACGGTATTCACGGCGACCTGAAGCCGATCGACGCGGTCGTGCTCGGCGTGCCGGCGGCGGCGGGAGCGCTGATCGGCACCACCATCCAGCAGCGGCTTGCGAACCGCACGCTCACTCTCGCCTTCGCAGCGCTGCTCGCCGGCGTCGGGATCCGCCTGTTCATATGAGCGCGTGATGGGCACTATGCTCGCTGTCACGACCGGCCACGTGGCGATCGCCGTGGTGATCGGGTTCGCGGCCGGCGTGCTCGCCGGCCTGTTCGGGGTCGGGGGCGGGATTCTGTTCGTGCCGGTGCTGACGCTCGTGCTCGGCCTCGAGCAGCATCAGGCGCAGGCGACGTCGCTGCTCGCGATCATCCCCACCGTTGCCGTCGGAGCCTGGCGCCAGCAGCGTTACGGGAACGTCCGCTGGGGGCCGTCGCTCGTGCTCGGGGTCGCCGGGATCGCGGGCGTCGTGGCCGGCGGCTTCCTCGCCGAGTCGCTGCCGGGGAACGTGCTGCGCCGCCTGTTCGGTGCTCTCCTCGTGCTGACGGCCGTCCAGCTCGCCCGGCGGGCCTGGAAGCGAGCATGAGCCGATACCTGCCGGGCCGGGGCACCCGCTTGCGATACTACGGCCCCGTGGTTGGACGCCGCAGCATCGCGCTCGTCCTCCCGATCCTCGCTGTTGCGCTGGCCGTCGGCGTAAAGGCGGGCTCCGGTTCTTCGGCAGCTACCCAGCCGAGCCCCCGGGCCTCCGAATACGGGGTCCAGATCCAGGTTCCCGGCCAGATCCCGGTCTTCGCAGGCGCGCACGCCACGCCCCCGTGGACGCAGAGCTCCGACGGGCCGTTCGCCTACCCGGCCGACGGCTCGATCGTCCAGACCGCCACCCTGACGGGTCGCGCCTCGGTCGCCGGCGCAGGCGCGACGGTGCGCGCGGGCAGCGACCTGACCAAGCTCTCCCTGTTCGGCGGGGAGATCACCGCCGATGCGGTCGTCGCCCGTGCGACGGCGGCGCTGACCGGCTCTACGGGGTCGGCCGACTTCGCGTGGTCGTCCGTGACGAACCTGGTCGTCCTCGGCCAGCCGGTCACGGCGTCGACGAACCTGCGCGTCCCGCTGGCCGACTGGGGCCACGCCTATCTGCTCGAGGAGGAGAACCGGCCCGGAAGGAGCCCTCAGACACCGACGTTTCACGCCTGGGTGACGGCGATCGACATCCGGCTCGATGCACCGCATGCCGGGCTTCCCGCCGACACGCGGATCCTGATCGGGTATGCGGATGCCCTGGCATCTGCGGCGCCTGCGCCGAGCCGGCCGCAGAGCACGCCGCCGCCCGCCGAGCAACCCGCGCCGCCGCCCGCGGTTGCGCCGAGCACGCCGCGGACGCCGTCCAACGTGCTGAACGACCTCGGCCTGTTCCCGATCCTGGTGCTGCCGCCGCCGCTCCAGAGGTCGATCACCTCGCAGGGGTACGTCTTTCCCGTCTTCGGGCTCTCCGGCTACGGCGACACGTTCGGGGCGCCGCGCGCCGACGTTTCCGGCGGCTGGCACCACGGCGACGACATCTTCGCGCCGCTCGGCGCACCGCTGCTGGCGGTCGCGGACGGTGTCGTGTTCTCGGTCGGGCCCAACAGGATCGGCGGGAACCGGCTCTGGCTCCAGGACAAGGCCGGCAACCAGTTCTACTACGCGCACCTCTCTGCCTATACGCCGCTGGCGCGGAACGGGACACACGTGCACGCGGGCGACGTGCTCGGCTTCGTCGGGAACACGGGAGACGCCGCCGGTGGTCCCTACCACCTCCACTTCGAGGTGCATCCGGCGGCGCTGCTCTTCCTCGGTTACGACGGCGCGGTCGACCCGACGCCCTACCTCGACGCCTGGCGGCACCTACGGGACGTGCATTTCCCGGCCGGTGTCGCCTGGGCGCCGCAGCCGCTCCACAGCCTCGTCCCGCCGCCCGGCGCGATGCTGCTCCAGAGCACCGACATCTCGACGGCGAGCGGGCTCGACCCGGCCTCGCTCGAGCAGGCGATGGCACCGCACGCCGGGGACGCTCTCCTGACCGGCGCGACGCACCGCCCCCCGCAGGGACGGCGCGTGCAGCTCAGGCGCTGACGAGTTCTAGACGGCTTCGGAGGTGGCGGAGCCGCCGGTTGCTGAACCGACCGGCGTCGCCGAGCCGTTGGGTGACGCGTCCTGATGGTGCTCGTCGTGCGGCCGAACCACCTTGACCTTGACCCAGCGGCGAGTGCTGGAGCCGGTGAACGGGTTGAAGAAGATCCCGATCGCGATGCCGATGGCGAGCAGCGTCAGCTTCCGGAACCCGTGCGACTTCGACTCCTCGCGCTCCTGGAGCCGGTCGGCAGCCTGCCGGAGCTCCTTGATCGCGCGCCGGAGATTCGAGTGGATGTCCTCGTCGGTGGCGACCCGCGAGGCGAGCGAGCTGATGCCCCGCTGTCCTCCGAGCTCCTCGTAGACTGTCCGGGCGGCGGCGAATGCGGCGCGAAGGTTCTCACGGAACTCCTGGTCGCGCATCGCCCTGTCCAGGTAGGGCTTCGCGGTGCCGGCGGCGTACATGACTCTGTCTCTCGTGACTGGCATGGCTACAGTTCCTTTCGTCGGTCTTCCGATTCCAGTGTATCCCCGATGCGTTCCCTGATTCTCGCCGGCGTAACCGTCCTGGCCGTCACCGCGCTGAGTGCCTGCGGCGGCGGCGGGGGCAGCGTCAGCCAACCGGCGGCGCAGACGATCCGGGGCAACCATTTCGTCTTCAAGGCCCCGTTCGGATGGCACGTAAGGCTCCGCGGGGGCGAGGTCGTCGCCTCCTCGACGCCCACCGCGCCCGAGCTGGTGAGCGTCTCCCGCTTCCGGACCACCAAGCCGTACCGTCCGAGCCTTTTCCCGCAGGCGATCCTCGAGCTCGACCGCGTGGCGAGCGACTATTCGCGGCGCCTCGGCGGGAGCGTGACGAGCGGCAGGACGGTTCGCGTCGCAGGTGATCGGGTTCGGCAGTACACGGTTCGCTTCAAACGGGGGAGTCAGACGCTGATCGAGCGGATCACGTTCGTCTTCCGCGGCCGAACCGAGTACCAACTCCTGTGCCAGTGGAAGGCCTCCGACGCCGAGCCTTCCTTCTGTACCCAGCTGACGACGAGCTTTACGCCGACGTAGCCGTTAGGCCGATCGAGCCGCCCGCCGCTCGGGCGTCGCAGCCGATCGGGGCCGCCGCTTGCCGGCTCCGGCGCCGTCGAACGCCTCGCCGAGCACGTCCTCGATCGTGTCGGCGAGGACGAACTGGAGCTGCTCGCGCGCCTCCGGGGGGAGCTCGACGAGGTCGGGCTCGTTCTCGCGCGGGAGGATGACCTTGTGCACGCCGGCCCTCTGCGCGGCCAGGACCTTGTCGCGGACGCCGCCGATCTGGAGCACCTGGCCCGTGAGCGTGATCTCGCCGGTCATGGCGACGTCGCTCGACACCGGCGTGCCGCGCGCGAGCGACACGATCGCCGTCGCGATCGTGATCCCCGCCGAGGGGCCGTCCTTCGGCACCGCGCCGGCCGGCACGTGGACGTGGATGTCGTGCTCCGAGAACCACTCCGGGTCGATGTCGAGCCGCTCCGCATGGCTGCGAACCCAGGACAGCGCCGCGTGCACCGACTCCTGCATGACCTCGCCGAGCTGTCCGGTCACGATCAGCCGGCCCTTCCCCTCGTACGCGGTCGCCTCGATGAACAGGACGTCCCCGCCGGCGGCAGTGACGGCCAGCCCGGTGGCGACGCCGGGGTCGGACGTGCGCTTGCGCACCTCGCCGGCGAACCGTCGCGGGCCGAGCCACTCGCGGGCCCGTTTCTCGTCGACCCGGAACTTGCGCGTGTAGCCGTCGGCCACCTTCCGGGCGGCCTTGCGGCAGAGGTCGGCGATCCGCCGCTCGAGGCCGCGGACGCCCGCCTCGCGGGTGTACTCGCGGATGATCATCCGGACCGCAGGCTCGCCGACCTGGACCTTGGCCGGCGTCAGCCCGTGGGCCTCGAGCTGCTTCGGAACGAGGTAGCGGGTGGCGATCTGGAGCTTCTCGTCCTCGGTGTACCCCGTGAGCTGGATCACGTCCATCCGGTCGATGAGTGGCGGCGGGATCGTCTCGAGCTGGTTGGCGGTGCACACGAAGAGCACCTTCGACAGGTCGAAGGGCAGGTCGAGGTAGTGGTCGCGGAACGAGTTGTTCTGCTGCGGATCGAGGATCTCGAGCATGGCGCTCGCCGGGTCGCCGCGCCAGTCGGCGCCCATCTTGTCGATCTCGTCGATCATGAACACCGGGTTGCGCGACTCGGCGTCCCGAAGCGCACGGACGATCGTTCCGGGCATGGCTCCGATGTAGGTGCGCCGGTGGCCGCGCAGCTCGGACTCGTCGCGGACGCCCCCGACCGAGATGCGCACGAACTTCCGGCCGAGCGCCTTCGCGATCGAGTGCCCGAGCGACGTCTTGCCGACGCCCGGCGGGCCGACGAAGCAGAGGATCTGCCCCGAGACGTCGCCTTTCAGCTTCCCGACCGCGAGCGACTCGAGGATCCGCTCCTTGATCTTCTCCAGGTCGTAGTGATCGGCGTCCAGGACCTGCCGCGCCTGGTCGAGATCCAGGTTGTCCGGCGTCGTCTCGTTCCAGGGCACCGACAGGATCCAGTCGAGGTAGGTGCGGATGACGCCGTACTCGGCGGCCGCGCTGGGCAGCTTCTCGAGCCGTGACAGCTCGCGGTTCGCCGCTTTCAGCGCCTCCTCGGGCAGCTTCGATTCGTCGATCCGGTGCCGCAGCTCCTCGAGCTCGGCCTCCTCCGGGTCGCCCTCGCCGAGCTCCTCCTGGATCGCCTTCATCTGCTGGCGCAGGAAGTACTCGCGTTGCGTCTTGCCCATCTCCGACTCGACCTGCGACTGGATCTTGGAGCCGAGCTCGAACACCTCGAGCTCACGGCTCAGGATCGCCGCCGTGGCGCGCAGCCGCTGCTCCACGTCGGTCATCTCGAGCAGCCGCTGCTTCTCCTCGGTCTTGAGACGGAGCGTCGAGGCGACGAGGTAGGTGAGGATCCCGGGGTCGTCGACGTTGTTGGCGGCGAGCAGGAGCTCGTCGGGAAGCGTCGGCACGAGCTCGACGACACGCGCGAACTGGTTCTGCACCGTGCGGGTGAGCGCCTCGACCTCGCGGCTCTCGGTCAGGACGTCGGGCAGCTGCGAGAACTCGGCGATCGGATAGGGGTCGTCGGAGACGCGGCGGTCGAGGCGGATCCGGACGAGACCCTGGACGAGGATCCGGAGCGTCCCGTCGGGGATGCGGATCATCCGGTGGACGAGGCCTGCCGTGCCGATCTCGTAGATGTCGTCGAGCCCGGCCGCTTCGACCTCGGCGTCGCGGGCGGTCACGAGCGCCAGCATCCGGTCGCCGGACACGACGTCGTCGATCAGCTTCACCGACCGCTCCTGCCCGATCGCGAGCGGCGTCATCGACTGCGGGAAGACGACGGTCTCCTTGAGCGGGAGAACCGGAAGCGTCGGCGGGATCTGCGCCTCGCCCTCGAAGGGCTCGGCCTCCGCTAGCAGCTCTGTCACGGGGCCGTCCGAACGCGGATCAGGATCCGACCCTGAGGCGGCGGCGTGGCCGCGACCGGCAGAAGGACGGTCAGCAGACCGCGCTCGTAGGTGGCGCGGGCCCCGTCGGGGTCGACATGCTCGGGCAGCCCGATGCGGCGCTCGAAGGCTCCGTACTCGATCTCCATCAGGTGGTAGGACAGCCGGCATTCCGGCTGTAGCCGGCGCCGTTGCCCGGTGATCAGCAGGGCGCGCTCGTGCACGGCGATGCGGACGTCGGCCGGGTCGACGCCCGCCAGGTCGACCGTGACGCGCAGCTCGGCGGGCTCCTCGGTGCGGACGACGTCGATGCGCGGGCGAAAGCCGCGGCGCGGCACCGTGAAGCGCGGACCGTGCCAGAGCTCGTTGAAAGCCTCCTCGAGCTCGGAGTGCAGGCGCTCTATGTCGTCGGGGGGAGAGATGAGGACAGCGTACCGAGCAGGTCCCGGCCGAAGTAGCATCTGGCCTGTGAAGGGTGTGGTCCTCGCCGGCGGAACGGGGTCGCGGCTCGATCCGCTGACGCGCATCACCAACAAGCACCTGCTCCCGATCTACGACCGGCCGATGATCGAGTACGCGATCGAGGCGCTGGTCGGAGCGGGCGTCGAGGAGATCATGATCGTCACCGGCGGGACGCACGCCGGGGAGTTCCTGCGGCTGCTCGGCAACGGACAGGCCTACGGCTGCGACCGGCTCCTGTACGCCTACCAGGAGCGGCCGGGCGGGATCGCCGAGGCACTCGGGCTGGCGGAGCACTTCGTCGAGCGGGGCCGCTGCGTCGTCATGCTGGCCGACAACGTCTTCGAGCGCTCGCTGCAGCAGTCGGTCGAGCGCTTCCGGGGCCAGGAATACGGGGGCCGGATCCTGCTCGCCGGTGAGGAGGACCCCGATCACCTCCGCCACCTCGGCGTTCCCGAGCTGGACGGGGACGGTCGCCTCGTCCGGATCGTCGAGAAGCCCGAGGAGCCGCCGAGCAAGTACGCGGTCACGGGCGTGTACTTCTACGACGGGGCCGTGTGGGACGTGCTGCCGTCGCTTGCTCCGTCCGGTCGCGGCGAGCTCGAGATCACGGACGTGAACAACTGGTACGTCGAGCGCGGCGCCATGCAGTACGACGTCCTCGAGGGGTTCTGGGGCGACGCGGGCGAGTCGATCGAGGCCTACTACGCCGTCAACGACTTCGTCCGCCGGAACGGAGCCAACCGGTGATCGACGGCCTCCACCGGCTGCCGCTCCGCCGTTTCGAGGACGAGCGCGGCTGGCTGACGGAGCTGCGGCGCGAGTCGCTCCTGCCGAAGCCGACTCGCCAGACGAACGTCTCCTTCTCACGGCGGGGCGTGATCCGCGGGCTCCACTACCACGAGCGCGGCCAGGACGATCTGTTCGTCTGCCTGCAAGGCACGGCGCGCGTCGTCGTCCTCGACCGGGTCTCCGGCGAGACGTTCACCGAGGACATCGGGGACGAGAACCCTGTGGCGCTGTACATACCGGGACGGCACGCGCACGGCTTCGAGGCGCTCACGGACGTCCTGTTCTGCTACCACGTGACCGAGGAGTACGACCCGGACGACCCGGACGAGCACAGCATTCCCTGGGACGACCCGCGCGTCGTGAAGCTGTGGAGCATCCGGACACCGATCCTGTCGCAGCGGGACGCCGACGCGTCGTCGTAACCGGGGCCGGCGGCCAGCTCGGCCGTGCCCTCGTCGACGAGTTCGCCGGCGACGACGTACTTGCGTTCGGCCACGACGACTGGGACGTGACGCAGTTGCCGCCGCGGGCGTTGCTCGGCCCGCTTCAGCCCGCGCTCGTCCTTCACGCGGCGGCGTGGACGGACGTGGACGGGGCCGAGAGCGACCCCGGCGGAGCGTGGGCGGTCAACGTGCTCGGGACCAGGAATGTCGTCTTGCTCGGCGCCCCCGTCGTCTGCTTCTCGTCGGACTACGTCTTCGACGGGCAGAAGCGCTCGCCGTACGTCGAGTCGGACGCGGCGGCCCCGCTGTCGGTCTACGGGCGGACCAAGCTGGAGGCCGAGGGCGAGGTGCGCGAGGGCTGGATCGTCCGGTCGTCGTGGCTCTTCGGGCCGACCGGCAAGAACTTCGTGCAGACGATGCTGGCGCTCGGGCGGGAGCGTGACGAGGTCGCGGTCGTCGACGACCAGCGCGGGTCGCCGACCTACGTCGGTCATCTCGCGGCGGCGACGCATCGGATCGTGGAGCTCCCGCAGGGGATCTACCACGTCGCGGCGGACGGAGACTGCACCTGGGCCGAGTTCGCGGAGGCGATCTTCGAGGAGGCGGGTCTGTCGTGCCGGGTGTGGCGGATCTCCTCGGCCGAGCTCGGCCGGCCTGCTCCAAGGCCCGCGTACTCGGTGCTGCGCAGCGAGCGCGCTGACACGCCGCGCCTGCCGCACTGGCGCGACGGCCTCCGCGAGTGCCTGGCTCGCATCATCGCCTGATTCGGCCATGACTCTCGGCCACGCCTCGTCGAGACACTGTCCGCCCGCCTGAGCAGGCGAAATGTCCCGTTCGGACACGTCCGAGGGACTGTCCCTCGGACATGGCTAGGGCGGACGATGCGGCTAGGCTTGCGAGCATGCGTGTGCTCGTCACCGGCGGTGCGGGGTTCATCGGCTCGCACTTCGTCAGGCGGCTGGCGGCGAACGGTGACGAGGCAGTCGTGCTCGACCGTCTCACCTACTCGGGCAACCGGGCGAACCTCGAGGGCGTCGACCACGAGTTCCACCACGGCGACGTCGCCGACCCGGAAGCAGTGGCGAGCGCCGCCAGAGGGTGCGAGGCGATCGTCAACTTCGCGGCGGAGTCCCACGTCGACCGGTCGATCCTCGAGTCGTTCGACTTCGTCCACACGCAGGTACACGGCACGCAGACGCTGCTCGAGGTCGCGCGGGAGCTGGGCTCGCGATTCGTCCAGGTGTCGACCGACGAGGTCTACGGCGACCTGGAAGGTGCGGCGAGCCCGTCCGTCGAGACCGACCCGCTGCGACCGTCCAGCCCGTACAGCGCGACCAAGGCCGGGGGCGACCTGCTCGTGCTCGGCTACGTACGGACGCACGGCGTCAACGCCTCGATCACCCGCGGTGCCAACACGTACGGTCCGAACCAGTACCCGGAGAAGTTCCTGCCGCTCTTCGTGACGAACGCGCTGGACGGACAGCCGCTTCCGGTCTACGGCGACGGCCGGCAGCGGCGCGAGTGGCTGCACGTCGACGACCACTGCCGCGCGATCGAGCTCGTCCTCCGGGCAGGTGCGCCCGGGGAGATCTACAACGTCGGCGGCGACGAGCGGGAGAACCTCGAGATGGTCGAGCGGATCCTGGAGCTGACGAGCGCCGACCGCTCGCTCGTCCGCCACGTCGAGGACCGGCCGGGTCACGATCGCCGCTACGCGATCGACGATGCCAGGCTGCGCTCGCTCGGTTGGTCGCCGTCGCACGTGCTCGAGGAGGGTCTGGTCGAGACCGTCGACTGGTACCGCGGGCACCGGGACTGGTGGGAGCCGATCAAGTCCGGGGAGTACCGCGAGTATTACGAGCGACAGTACGCCCACCGGCTCGCGTAAAGCCTCCCCTACGCAGCGAAAGCTTCAGCTACCCTCGATAGCCGTCGCTTCTCGGCCCCTCGCCATGCGCTGCCGTCTCTCGCTCCTCGCTCTCGCGATCCCGCTCGCGCTCGCCGGCTCGGCGCTCGGAGGGGCTGCGCAGTCCGAGCCGGTCACCTCGGCCACGTTCGCGATCAGTGGCCACGGCTACGGGCATGGTGTCGGGATGGGCCAATGGGGCGCCTACGGGATGGCGAAGGGGGGCGCGACCTACGACAAGATCCTCGGCTTCTACTACCCGGGCACGCAGCTCGGCCAGTCTCCCGTGATGTCCGTCCGCGTCCTGCTGGCGGACACTGCGGGTGCCGTGACGGTCTCCTCGTCGGCACCGTTCCGGCTCCGGGACGGCGCCGGCATGGTGCATCAGATCGCGGCCGGGCAGGTCACGGTCGATCCCCGCCTGAGCGTTCAGCTCGATCCGGCCGCCCCGGCCCAGACGCTGCCCGGCCCGCTGACGCTCCAACCCGGGCCGGCCCCGCTCGTCTTCCGCCACCCCTACCGCGGCTCCATCCAGCTGCAGGTCGTCGGCAGCCACCTTCAGGTGGTGAACGTGATCGGGCTCGACAACTACGTCCGGGGCGTGGTCACGGGTGAGATGCCGAAGCAATGGCCCGCTGCCGCGCTCCAGGCCCAGGCTGTCGCCGCGAGGTCGTACGCCGTTGCCACGCTCGGGGTCGGAAAGGTCCTGTACATCGACCAGCGCAGCCAGGTCTACGGCGGGATCGAGGGCGAGTCGCCCACCGGCCTGCAGGCGGTCGCCGCGACGAAGGGCCAGGTGCTCCTTTACCAGGGCAAGCCCGCGACGACGTTCTTCTCGTCGTCGTCCGGCGGCCGTACGGCGGCGATCACCGATCTCGTGCCGGGCTCGAAGCCCGTTCCGTATCTGGTGGCGCACCCGGATCCGTACGACTCGGCCTCGCCGTGGCACAACTGGGGCCCGGTCGTGTTCACCGGTGCCCGCCTGTCGAAAGTAGTCCAGATTGCGGGCGTCACCGACCTGACGCCGCTGCCGGCGAACGCGCACGCACGGCAGATCGTCCTGACGACCGCAACCGGGGTCCGGAAGACGCTCGATCCCGGCTTCCTGCGCGGGGCGCTCGGCCTGCGCTCGACGTTCGTCAAGATCGGGCTGCTGTCGCTGTCCCGGCCGGGCGGCACCGTTGCGCCGACCACTCCTGTCACGCTCACCGGGCTCGTGCGCGGCCTCAAGGGCCCGGTCGCGCTCGAGCAGTCGGCAGGCGGTGGGGTCTGGACCGCGGGGCCGACGCTGACGCTTGCCCCGGACGGCACCTTCTCGGTCGGGGTCGCGCCGCAACAGACGACGCTTTTCCGGCTTTCGGCCTCCGGGATCAAGGGACAACCGCTCCAGGTGCCGGTCACCGGGGCCTCCTACTCGAGGCGCCTGCAGGGCGAGCCGTCGAGCCGCAGGCTGCGGCTGCCGCTCGGGACGGCGTTCGTTCCGGGCGATCCACTTACAGGACAGCAGTGGTACCTGGCGCACGACCACGCGTTCGACTTCTGGCCCCAGTTGCCCGACCTGTCACCGGTGCTCGTCGGTGTCGTCGACACCGGAATCGACCTCGGCCACCCCGAGTTCGCCGGCAGGATCGCCCGGGCGCGGAGCTTCGTGGGAGGGAGCGTCGACGACCAGATCGGTCACGGGACGTTCGTCGCCGGCGAGCTCGCCGCGGCACTCGGGAACGGCCAGGGCATCGCCGGGATCGCCTTCCCGGCCAAGCTGATCGTCGCCAAGGTCGTCGGCGCCGACCAGACGATCGACCCGAGCGTGGAGGCGAAGGCGATTCGCTGGGAGGTCGATCGCGGCGCAAGCGTGATCAACCTCAGCCTCGGCGCGGTTCGCGACCCGCCCGATCCGGCCGTGGACGAGTTCTCCTCGGTCGAGGCGGCCGCGGTCCAGTACGCGACGAGTCACGGAGTGCTGGTGGTCGCGGCGGTCGGAAACAGCGGCGACGCACCCTCGACACCGTGGCCCTACGCGACCTACCCGGCTGCACTGCCGCACGTGATCGGGGTCGGCGCCCTGGCTCAGGACGGCTCGGTCCCGTCGTTTTCGAACCGCGACGCCGTCTTCGCGGACCTGTCCGCGCCTGGTGTCGGGATCCTGTCCACGTTTCCGCGCTCGCTGACCGCTCAGCGTCCGTCGTGTGTCGATCAGGGGTACTCGGACTGCGGCAGCCGCGATTACCGGGACGGCGACGGGACCTCGTTCGCCGCTCCGCAGGTCTCGGCCGCGGCGGCGCTGCTCCTCGCCGTGCACCCCGGTCTGACCCCCGACCAGCTGACGGCGATCCTCGAGCGGTCGGCCGACGACGTCTCTCCCGCCGCCGGTTGTCCCAACTGCCTGGCCGGCCGCGACTCGTTGTCGGGCTGGGGGAGCCTCGACATCGCGGGTGCGATCGGCGCGCTCGACGGGCCGCTGCCGCCGCGGGACCAGCTGGAGCCGAACGACGACGCCGGGGCGCTCGCGCCGAGGCTCTGGGGCGGCTCTGCCGTCGTCCACGCAACCGCCGACTACTGGGACGATCCTGTCGACGTCTATGCCGCACACGTCACCCGCGGTCAGCAGCTGTCGGTGACGCTCCGTGGCGCCGGTGCGACGCGCTTGCGGCTCGTGCTCTGGAAGCCGGGGACGCGGCACGTCGACGGCAAGCCGCAGGTGCTGCAGGCCCATCGCCTCTTCCAGTCGGTGCACGCGGGGCCGAACCAGAGCTTCCGCTACCAGGCGACCGTCGGCGGCTGGTACGACGTCGAGGTGAAGATGGCTGCACCGGGCGCCGGCGCATACGTGCTCCGGATCGTCAAGACTCCGTCGTGATGAAGCTGGATGCGACGATCGCGTGCGATCCGGCGACGGGCGCACAGCTCGCCGCCGCGCTCGAGGCCGACGGCTACGACGGCGTCTGGACGGCCGAGACGCAGCACGACCCGTACCTGCCGCTCGCGGCCGCGGCGGTCTCGACGAGCCGCGTCACGCTCGGCACGGCGATCGCGACCGCATTCACGCGCAGTCCGATGGTGACGGCGATGAGCGCCTGGGACCTGCAGCGGGCGAGCCGGGGCCGTTTCGTCCTCGGGCTCGGCACGCAGGTGCGTGCGCACAACGTCCGGCGCTTCTCGGTTCCCTGGGAGGCACCGGCGCCGCGCCTGCGGGAGCTGGTCGAAGCGCTGCGTCACATCTGGGGCGCGTTCCAGGGCGAGCATCCGCTCCGGTTCCGCGGGCAGTTCTACCGCCATGACCTGATGACGCCGTTCTTCGACCCCGGGCCGATCGACCACCCGCCTCCGCCCATCTACCTGGCCGCGGTGACGCCGACCATGTACCGGCTCGCGGGCGAGGTCGCCGACGGCGTCCACGTCCACGTCTTCCACACCGTGCGCTACCTGCGAGAGGTGGCGCTGCCCGCGCTCGGCGACCGGCGGAGCGAGCTGACGCTGGCAAGCGGTGTCTTCGTCGTGCTCGGCGATGACGCGGACGCGGTGCGCATGCAGATCGCCTTCTACGGCTCGACGCCCACCTACCGGCCCGTCTTCGAGGCGCACGGCTGGGAGGGCCTGCAGGAGAAGCTGCACGGGCTGATGGGGCGCGGCGACTTCGCGGGCATGGCGGCGGCGATCGACGACGACGTGCTGGCCGAGTTCGCCGTGCTCGCCGACTCGTGGGACGACGCGGCGCGGAAGGTCCGCGAGCGCTACGACGGCCTGCTCGACCGCGTCGGCGTCTACGGGCTGCGCTCGGCGGCGGACGGCGACGCGAAAGAGATCGCGGAAGCGTTCCGCCGGGCCTAGTTCCGCGGTCGCATTGTCTTCGTCCCCTCGGACAGGTCTAGGCGGCGGTCTCGATCGCAGTCCAGGCGGCCCAGAACGCTTCCTCGGGATCGGCCAGCGGCTCGACCCCCGATTCGACGAGCGGGACGCGGGCTCCTCGGCGCCCGGCGCGGCCACCTCCCGGAACGCCCAGCCGTAGTCGGCGTCGGCCCGCGTGATCGTGACGTCGAAGCGGCGTGTGACCGCACGCGGCCCGCACGGTCACGGACCCGGAGGAGCCGTTCTCCCGGAGCGCCCGCACGGGCTCGAGCACGAGCTCGACGAGCCAGACGGCGAAGCGATCCCGGCAGTCCATCCTCGTGGGTAGCGTACGTCGGCGGTGAAGATCACGTTCCTCGGCCACGCCGGCCTCTACATCGAGACTCGCCACGGCTCGATCCTCTGCGACCCGTGGTTCAACCCCGCCTACTTCGCCTCCTGGGTGCCGTTCCCGTCCAACCAGGAGCTCGACCCGGCGGCGTTCGGGAGCCCCGACTACCTGTACGTCTCGCACGTCCACCGCGACCACCTCGACCGGGACTTCCTGCGAGACCACGTCTCGAAGGACGCCACCGTGATCCTGCCCGACCACCCGCTCAACCTCGTCGAGCGGGAGCTCGAGGCGCTCGGGTTCACGCATTTCGTGCAGACGAAGACGAACGAGCCGCTCGAGCTGGACGGCCTGCGCGTGATGACGGTCTGCACCGTGTTCCCCGCGGACGGACCGCTCGGCGACTCGGCGCTCGCGGTCGACGACGGCGAGACACGGATCTTCGACCAGAACGACGCGCGGCCGGTCGACCTCGATGGCACGCACGCCTTCGGCCACTTCGACGCGCATCTCGTCCAGTTCTCGGGAGCGATCTGGTACCCGATGGTCTACCGCTTCCCTCCCCAGATGAAGAGCGCGCTCGGACGCAAGAAGCGCGACACCCAGATGGCGCGCTCGCTCCGCTACTCGCGGCAGGTCGGCGCCGACTGGACGATCCCGATGGCCGGGCCGCCGTGCTTTCTGGACGACGACCTGTTCTCGTTCAACGACTTCGGCGACGACCCGTCCAACGTCTTCCCCGACCAGACCGTGTACCTCGAGTTCATGCGCGAGCAGGGGGCCGACAACGGGCGGCTGATGATCCCGGGCTCGGTCGCGCAACTCGAGCCCGGGTCGCTCGAGATCGAGCACCCGCAGGATCCGGCGGCGATCTTCGGCGACAAGCGCGCCTACCTCGAGGCGTTCCGGGAGCGACTGCGGCCGCGGATCGACGCGGAGAAGGCCTCGTGGCCGCGTGGCCGCGTCGACATCCTGGCCGAGCTCACGGAGTGGTTCGAGCCCGTGCTCGACCTCGCCGACCGCACCGCCGCGGCGATCAACGGGCGCGTCCTCCTCGACTGCGGCGACCCGCAGGTCGTGCTCGACTTCTGGACGCGCCGTGTCTATGCCTGGGAGGGCGACCCGTGCGAGTACCGCTTCTGGGTCGACCCGGCGCTGATCGAGCAGCTGATCGTCGATCACGACGAGGACTGGGTGAACCGGCTGTTCCTCTCCTGCCGCTTCGAAGCCGAGCGGCACGGCTCGTACAACGAGTACCTGTACAGCTTCTTCAAGTGCCTGTCCGCGGAGCGGATCGAGTACGCGGAGGGGTGCTACTCGGAGCAGCTGCCGGAGCGGGAGTTCTTCGAGTGTGACGGCTACCGCGTCCAGCGCCGTTGCCCGCACCTGAAGGCCGATCTGGCGCGGTTCGGCGTCGTCGAGGACGGGATCCTCACCTGCACGCTGCACGGCTGGCAGTTCGAGCTGGCGACGGGCCGGTGCCTGACCTCCGACGACCGGCGCCTGTTCTCGGAGCCGCTGGAAGTCGCGGCGGAGCAGTGAAGGTCGGCGTCCAGCTGCCGGAGGCGGAGCGCGTCGTCCACTGGCCGGAGTACGTGGCCATGGCCCGCGCGGCCGAGGAGGTCGGCTTCGACTCGATCTGGCTCGGCGACCACCTTCTCTACCGCGGCGATGGTCGCGAGGAGCGCGGCCCGCTCGAGGTGTGGACGCTGCTGGCGGCTCTGGCGGCGGTCACGGCGCGCGTGACGCTCGGCCCGCTTGTTGCCTGCGCCTCGTTCCACCCACCCGGTCTGATCGCGAAGATGGCCGCCACCGTCGACGACGTGAGCGGCGGGCGGCTCGTCCTCGGGCTCGGCGCAGGCTGGAACGAGACCGAGTACCGCGCGTTCGGCCTTCCGTACGACCACAGGGTGTCGCGCTTCGAGGAGTCGTTCGAGATCGTCCGCCGCATGCTGGCGGGCGAGCGCGTGACGCTCGACGGGCGCTTCTGGTCAGCGGAAGACCTCGTCCTGATGCCCCCGGCCGCACGGCGGATCCCGCTGATGATCGGCTCGAACGGCGATCGGATGCTCTCGATCGCGCTGCCGCACGTCGACTGGTGGAACACGTGGTACGCGGACTACGGGAACACGGTGGACGGGTTCGCCGAGCTGAATGCCCGGATCTCGGAGGCTGCCGTGCGCGCCGGCCGCGACCCGGCCGAGGTCGCGCGCAGCGCCTGCGTGCTCGTCGAGCTCGAGGAGGACGCCGTCAAGCGGCCGCACACGGACGACGACGTCTCGCCCGTCGCTCCCGGCGACCTCACGACTCACCTGGCCGCGCTGGCCGAGGCAGGTGCGGACGAGGCGATCCTCGTTCTGCGGCCGATCGACGAGCAGTCGATCCGGACCGTCGGCGCCGCGATCTAGGCGCCCAGCAGTTCGTCGTCCGGCACGTCGCGGATCACCCGTGCCGGGTTTCCGATCACGACCGAGCGCGGCGGCACGTCCTTCGTGACCACGGCGCCGGCGCCCACGTAGGCCTCCTCGCCGATCTCGACGCCCGGGCAGAGCACGGCGCCGCCGCCGACACGCGCCCCGCGCCGGATCGTCGGGCCTCTGACCAGCTCGCGGCGGCGCTCGGTGCGACCCATGAAGTTGTCGTTCGTCGTGACGACGCAGGGAGCGATGAACACGTCGTCCTCGACCGTCGAATAGGCCGTGACGTAGGCGTGGGCCTGGATCTTCGTTCTCGCGCCCACCGTCGTGTCGTTCTCGACGAGCGAGCCGCGGCCGATCACGACGTCGTCTCCGATCTCGCAGCGCTCTCGGACGCACGCGCTGTCGCCCACGATCACGCGGGCGCCGATTCGCGCGCCCGCGAACACGACGCCGCCGGTCGAGACGACCGTGCCGGCTCCGAGCTCAGCGGGCGGGAGCGGCTCGCGCGCCGCGGTCGAGCGCGGCGACAGAACCGGCTGCTTGCCCACCACGGCGTGCTCGAGCACCTTCACGTCCTCTCCGAGCACCGTCCCCGGGTGGACGATCGCGGTCGGATGAACCTCAGCGGCGGCCAAGCGACTCCGTCAGCCGCTCGAGCGCCCGCACGACCATCGCGCCGTCGCGCGCCACCTGGCGGCGATCACCCTCCCCGCGCACGAGCGCCAGGAAGTGCTCGCACTCGAGGCGCAGCGGCTCGTCGGTCGGGATCTTCGGGATGTTGATGTCGCCGGAGCGGGTCTGCCACTCGCCGTAGCTCTCGGCCCGCTGCCACGGCCCCTTTTCGTACACGGTCACCTTCCGCTCGAGCTCCATGTCGTCGAACACGACCATCTTCTCGGTGCCGACGACGGTCATCTTCCGCATCTTGTGCGGGTCGAGCCAGGACAGGTGCATGTGCGCGATCTTCCCGGACGGGAAGCGGAGGTAGCAGAAGACGACGTCCTCCACGCCGGGAGTCAGGAAGTCGCGGCCGTGCGCGATCGCGTCGGACGGCTCCTCGTCGAGCAGGTGCAGGATCACCGACAGGTCGTGGACGCCGAGCGACCAGAGCGCGTTCTCGTTCTGCCGGATGATCCCCAGGTTCTGCCGGTTCCCGTAGACGCAGAGCACCTCGCCGAGCGCGCCCGCGTCGATCAGCTCCTTCAGCTTCCGCACGCCCGGGTGGTAGAGGAGGAGGTGGCCCGGCATGCAGACGAGGTCGCCCGCTTCGGACAGTCGCACGAGCTCGTCCATCTCCTCGCCGCGCATGGCCGGCGGCTTCTCGACCAGGACGTGCTTGCCCGCTTCGAGTGCCTGCTTCGTCAGCGCGTAGTGCGACGGCACGGGCGTGGAGACGACGATCGCGTCCAGGTCCGGATCGGCGAGCAGCTCGTCGTAGTCCGCCGTGACGCGGGCCCCGGCGTAGCGTGCGGCGAAAGCGCCTCGCACCTTCTCGTCGGTGTCGCAGATCCAGGCCAGGTCGGCGAGCTGGTCGAAGTTGCGCGCCAGGTTCGGCCCCCAGTAGCCGAGCCCGACGACGCCGACCCGCGTCACAGCTTCCAGACCTTGGGGTCGTCGCCGGCGGCGCCGGTGGCGTTCCGGAAATCGACGACGACCTTGGCCTCGCGGACGATCTGCTCGTAGTCGATCGAGGAGTGCGCCGTGACGATCGCGACGCAGTCGTAGGCGCCGGGCTCGAGCGGCACCGAGCTCTTGCCGTCGAGCGAGGGCACGTGCGGGTCGTGGTAGGAGACGTCGGCGCCGGCGGCCTCGAGCAGCTGCATCACCTTGATCGCGGGCGACTCGCGCACGTCCGAGATGTCCGACTTGTAGGCGACGCCGAGGACGAGCACCTTCGAGCCGCTCAGGGAGCGCTGCAGGCCGTGGTTCAGCGCCTGCGAGATCAGCGAGCGGCAGTAGTACGGCATGTCCTCGTTGACCTTTCCGGCCAGCTCGATGAACTCCGTGTAGAAGCCGTACTCCCTGGCCTTCCAGGTCAGGTAGAAGGGATCGACCGGGATGCAGTGGCCGCCGAGGCCGGGTCCGGGCTTGAAGCTCATGAAGCCGAACGGCTTGGTCGCCGCCGCGTCGACGACCTCCCAGACGTCGATCCCCATCCGTGCGCAGAGCTGTGCCAGCTCGTTGACGAGCGCGATGTTGACCGAGCGGAAGATGTTCTCGAGCAGCTTGGTCAGCTCGGCGGCCTCCGGCGACGAGACGGCGTGCACCTCGTCCACCACGCCGCCGTACAGCTCTGCCGCTCTCCGGGTGCACTCGTCCGAGATGCCGCCGACGATCTTCGGCACCGTTCTCGTCGACCACGTCTCGTTCCCCGGGTCGACGCGCTCCGGCGAGAACGCGAGGTGGAAGTCCTCCCCCGCCTTCAGGCCCGAACCTTCCTCGAGGATCGGCATCACGACCTCGCGTGTCGTGCCCGGATAGGTCGTGGACTCGAGCACGACGAGCTGGCCCGCACGCAGCCGCCCGGCGATGCCGGTGACGGCGCCCAGTCACGATCGAGAGATCGGGCTCGCGCTGCTTCGTCAGCGGCGTCGCCAGCGCGATCAGGATCGCGTCGGCCTCACGCAGGTCGTCGTAGTCGGTCGTCGCCCGGACGAGCCCGCGCTCGACGAGTGGCGCCAGCACGTCGGAGGGCACGTCCTCGATGTGGCTCTCGCCGCGGTTGATCCCGTCGACGACGCGCTGCTCCACGTCGACGAGCACGACCTCGTGGCCGCCCTCGGCAAAAACCTGTGCGAGCGGCAGCCCCACATAGCCCGCCCCGACGATGGCCACTTTGGTCATGACGCGGCAAGGCTAGCTAGCAGGGCAGCCGCCACTCGCTCGGAGGCGTGCCCGTCGCCGTACAGCGGCGGCCGCTCGGCCGGCATCCGCGCCTTCTGGACGGCTTCGACGAGGCGATCCGGATCGTCGTCGACGAGCACGTTCGCACCCAGCTCGACGGTGTCCACCCACTCGGTCGACGGCCGTGCCGTGACGCACGGGACGCCGTACCAGTAGGCCTCCTTCTGGATGCCGCCGGAGTCCGTCACGATCACCCGGGCCTGCGAGGCGAGGGCGGCGAAGTCGAGGTACGAGAGCGGGGGGCTGATCCGGACATGTCCCGGGTCAGGCCCTCGGACCTGATCGCTTGCGGCCGTGCGCGGATGGGCCGGGAACACGACCGGCTCGTCGATCCGGGACAGGCCGTCGAGGATCCGGGCGAGCCGCGCGGGCCGACGTTCGCGTCGCGGTGCATCGTCGCGACGCACATAGCCGGCGGGTTCGAGGCCGAAGTCCGTCGAGGACGGTCGAGCGCTCCCGTGCAGCCGGCGCGAGCTGGAGACATGCGTCGTCCATCACGTCCCCGACGACCTCGATCCGGCCCTCGACACCCTCGGCCCGCAGCGTCGCGGCGCTTCGCTCGTCCGGGCAGAGGAGCAGCGCCGAGAGCCGGTCGACCTCGATCCGGTTGCGCTCCTCCGGCATGGACAGGTCGCCGCTGCGGAGCCCCGCCTCGACGTGCGCGATCGGGACGCCGGCAACTGTCGCGGCACGCGCCCCAGCAAGCGTCGAGTTCGTGTCGCCGTAGACGAGCGTCCAGTCCGGTCTGGTCTCCTCGAGCGCCGCCGCGATCCCCGGCACCATCGCGTCGACGTCGCGGGTCCGCACGTCGAGCAGGTAGTCGGCATCGCCGAGCGAGAGCTCGTCGAAGAACACCTGCGAGAGCTCGCGATCGTAGTGCTGGCCGGTGTGGAGGACGACCTCCCGGATGCCGGCCGCGCGCAGCGCCACCGAGAGCGGCGCCGACTTGATGAACTGAGGCCGGTTCCCGACGACCGAGAGGACTCTCACCGGTCCCAGCCTAGAGAGCCGTGAGGTCATGCGCTTCCTGCTCGGAAGCGGCCGCCACGGCCCGGCTAGACTGGTGAGCCCGCGGGCCGTTAGCTCAGTTGGTAGAGCAGGGGACTCTTAATCCCAAGGTCGAAGGTTCGAATCCTTCACGGCCCATCCTAAGAAACTCCTGCAAATCAAATATTTCTGGCCGCAGGCGTTCTCGGGTGAAGCCGGCTCTGACCGCCAAGGGGGCAACAGACGGGGCAACACGCGAGAGCACAGCCCCTCTTCTTACTTGTTCAAGTTCCCCGCGTGCGCGGGAAATGACGTGCCTACGCATTGACGGCTGGCTCTGGCACTACAGCCATCGACGACAAGACTCAGCCTCCCGCCAGCAGAACCAACCTGCTTGGTTCCTACATCTAGGCTGTCGCCAATGCGCGTTGCCGCCGTCGCCTTCTCAGCGCTTGCGCTGCTCGCCGCGGGGCCTCCGGCGAAGGCTCCCGCGCCGCGCTTCGTCCGGATTGCCGGCGGCTTCGTGCAGCCGACCTACGTCACCGCGACGCCGGGCGACGCCGGGACGCTCTATGTGGTCGAGCAACGCGGCACCGTCCAAGTCGTGCGCGGCGGGCGCATTGCGGGCAGGTTCCTCGACATCCGCGACCGCGTGCTCGACGACGGCGAGCGCGGACTGCTCGGCCTCGCCTTCCCGCCCGACTACGCCCGCAGTCACCTCTTCTACGTCGACTACAACGACTCGAGCGGGAACACGCACGTCACCGAGTTCCGGTCGAACGGCACTGTCGCCGACCCTGGGAGCGGCCGCGACCTGCTCGTCGCCGACCAGCCCTACCCCAACCACAAGGGAGGCCAGCTGGCCTTCGACCGCAAGGGCCTCCTCTACGTCGGCCTCGGCGACGGCGGCACGAACCCGGACGACGGACCCACCGGGATCGGCGACCCGCAGAACCGCGCACAGAACCCGGACAGCCCACTCGGAAAAGTGCTGCGGATCGACCCACGCCAGCCGGAGGCGCAATGGCAGCCTGTCGCGTACGGGCTGCGGAACCCGTGGCGTTTCTCGTTCGACCGCGCCACGGGCAACCTCTGGATCGGTGACGTCGGCGCGGCACGGTACGAGGAGATCGACTTCCGCCCGGCCGCGGTCGTCGGCAGCCTCGCGAACTACGGTTGGAGCCGATACGAAGGACGAGCCTCCTACAACCCGGCAGTCGCCCTCGCCGGCGGCGCCCTCGTCTGGCCCGCGTGGACCTACCCGCACACCTACCTCGGCGGAGGCATCGAAGACGACTGCGGCGTGATCGGAGGCTACGTCTACCGCGGCACGCGCGTCCCCGCGCTCCGCGGCCGTTATGTCTTCGGCGATCTCTGCAGCGGCAAGATCTGGAGCTTCCGCGTCGGTCCCACCGGCCGCACCTCACCCGTCCGACAGCTGCAGGGACGCGTCCCCACACTTTCGTCGTTCGGCGAAGACACACGCGGCGAGCTCTACGCACTCAGCTACCAGGGCGGCAGCCTCTACGCGCTCGCGGTCAAGCCAACGAAATGACGCCAGACAACACGGCCAAGGACGCCCAAGTTCTGGGTTGGGGACCGCGTGGTAGAGAGCTCCCGGAATGAGAGGTCCTAGCTCAGTGAGGATTCCGGCTGCCGCCAGCAGTTAGAGGTTCTAAGGGCCTAGCCCGGCTGGGCCGCGTGGCGGGCTTTCTTGAAGGCGATCAGGCCGCATGCGAGTTGGCAGCTCGGCTCAGGGCTGACTACAGCTAACGGTGTCTCCGATCACGGAGGCGAGCTTGGCTCCGTCGACCTCACGATCGGTAGTAACTACGGCTCGTCGCGCCGCGGATCCTCGGATGTGGCCACGCCGGTCTTTCGGTTGTAGTCGTCCAAACAAGAGGAGGGGTCGAAATGCGTCGTGTGTCGCTGCTCATTGGCGCGCTCCTCGTGACGTCACTCCTGGCAGCGTCGCTCACGGCCGCTTCCGGCGATGCCGGGAGCGCGGCGGCGACTGTTCGCTATCGCCTCGGTGACGTCTCGCTTGCGCTGCCCGCGAACTGGACCTGGGTTGCCTGGGACAAACCCGAGGTGGGGAAGCCGTACGGAACGCTGAACGCGCTCGCCCCGGTGAAGGACTCGGCGCAGATGACGCTCGAGACGCTGCCGAACCGCACGATCAAGCAACGACCGCACGGCTCGCTGCAGACGTACGGGCCGCAGTGGTACGCGGCGTTGAAGGCGTCCGTGCCGCAGGCATACAAGGACCACTTCCGGTGGGTCGGCGCGGGAATCGTCCGACTGCCGCACGTTCCCGCCTACCGGGTCGAGTGGTGGGCGCTCGACGGTGCGCTGAAGCCGCTCATCTTGAACGTCGCGTACCTGCTCGTGAACGACGGCGCGTACTACAACCTGTTTAATTCGTTCATCGCCTGGAACCCGACGTTCGCGAAGAAGTACAGGCCGGCGTTTGCCGCAGCAGCCAGCAGCCTGCGCTTCAGTCCTTCCACGGTCACCCTGACGGCGCCGTTGCGGCGCCTCGGATCCAACCGTGCTTGCGAGGGGAGCACCCTTCGGGTGGCGAAGGGGGGCACGCCCAGCGGAACCGTGAAGCTGCGCTACAGCGCCCGGCCGCCGCACCTCGTGCTCGACGTGATCGTCACGGGCGCCCAGCCTGCGACGAAGTACGGGGTCAACCTGCGCTGCATCTCGTACTTCAGCCCGCTGAAGACCGACCCAGAGGGCTCGGCGAACGCCCATCAAACGACCGCGACCGTGCTGCCGCCCGGCGACTTCTCGATCGACGTCGTCGGCCCCGGGATCGAGGGAGCGGACGCCGACCTCTACAACGCCGGACCGTTCAACGTCGGGTAGTCCCCGACTGCCCACGATCCTGCGAGGTCGACGTCTACCCAACATCGGCGCAGAGCGCGGCGAGGTGATCTGATCGGGCTCGGGTACGACGGCCCACGGGGGGGCAACCTGGGGCAACACGACCCACCGAGACAAGCCGAAAGCCGGGGCGCGGGAAACGCCTGAAACGCTTGAATCCAGCTAAACCGAAACCGGCCGAGACTGCGGAGCGCTTCTCTTGATCCCAAGGTCGAAGGTTCGAATCCTTCACGGCCCATAACGCGAAGCTCCTGCAGATCCACTACTTCCGCGTGTGAGTCTCGACTTGCCGATGCGGCTACAAACCCCGGGGGCGAGCCGGACGGCGACCGGGCGGACCTCAAGAGGTCGATGCAATCGCCGCGACCTCGGCGGGCGTCAGGCGGAGCTCGGCTCCCTGCGCGAGCTCGGCCGCCTCGCGCTCGTTCCGCACACCGACGATCGCGCCCGTCACGGCGGGGTGCGAGAGCACGAACGCGATCGCCCCCTGCGCTGCCGTTCGCCGGCCGCCGCGCAGTGCAGCGCGAACGGGCTCGAGCTCGAGCCGAGCGAAGCGGTGCTTGCGTCGGAAGTCGTCCTCATCCAGTTGCCCGACCGAGAAGCCGTCCGTCAGGAAACCGCTCGCCAGCGGTGCCCAGACGATGACGCCGAGGCTGTGTTTGAGCGCGAGCGGCAGGATCGCGTCCTCGATGCCGCGCGCGAGCACGCTGTACTCGTACTGCAGCGCCGCGACCGGCCCGACCGCGAGTGCCCGCTCGACCTCCTCTGGACGGTGATTGGAGATGCCGCCATGGCGCACCGTGCCCTCGGCGATCAGCTCGAGCACCGCGCCCCACGTCTCCTCGATCGGCACGGCCGGGTCGCGATCGTGGATCTGCAGGAGATCGAGCCGCTCGACGCCGAGCCGGCTCAGGCTGCTCTCGACATCGGCTCGAATCGCCGCCGGGCGCAGGTCCATGTAATCGTCGCCGTCAGCCCGCCGCATCGTCCCGCATTTCGTGAAGACGAGCACGTCGTCGCGGCCGCGAATCGCACGCCCGACGATCTCCTCCGCCCTGCCCCAGCCGTAGAACGGGGCGGTATCGATCCAGTTCACGCCGAGGTCGAGGGCGACCTGGATCGCGCGTACTGCCTCGCCCTCGTCCTGCCGGCCCCAGTACACCCACCAGTCGGGTGAGGAGCCGATCGGCGCCGTGCCGATCCCAACCGGCGTGATCGCGAGATCGCTCTCGCCGAGAGGTCGCAACTCCACTGCGTCTCGTTCAACGTGGCTCCGCGAGCGTTCATGCCCAACCTTGCCCAGGCGCTTGCTCGCCCGGTGCTCTCCGGGCCTCCTCTGATATCTGTTGCGCGGGTGATCGTCAGGGCGTACCGAGCGTCGGATGAGGGAAGCTGGGTCAGGTGCCGCGTGCTGTCCTTTCTCGGCTCCGCGTTCTTCGACGACGTGCGCCGCGAGAAGGAGCACTACGACCGGCCGTCGATCGAGCTCGTCGCCGAAGAGGACGGTTGCGTTGTCGGGCTGCTCGACGTCGAGTGCGAGGAAGAGGACGGAGACGTGTGCTCGGATCGTCCTGGCCTCGGCGGGATGATCTGGCACGTCGCCGTGCACCCCGACTACCAACGATGTGGGATCGCAACGGCACTGCTGCAAGAGGCGGAGTGTCGCGCGGTTGATCGACGGCTCCGGCGCTTCGAAGCGTGGACGCGAGACGACGCGCACGTTCAGCGGTGGTACGAGTCGCGTGGCTTCCGGCAGGTGGACTCGTACCTTCATGTGTACGTCGGGCTCGACGAGGGTCTCCGCGACCTCTTTCCGCCGGCAGACGGCCTACGGCCCGTGACGGCATTCGCCCACTACACCGGCGCTGAACGCGACGACGTCAGGACGCGGTTCGCACGTGTCCACGACTGCGTTCTCTACGAGAAGCGATTCGCCTGAATCGGTCGCACGGCGGCGGAAGGGGCTCCGTTGCGGGAGCCCCTTCCTGTTGCGGTCGCGCTTGTGCCAAAGGAGGAAGGCTCAGGCGGTTGCGACCGACCCTGTCTGCTTGCGGCCCTGACGGCCCCTCAGCGTTCCGGTAGAGATTCCGAGGAGCAGCATGATGCCGAGGGCGGCGGCGACACCGATGCCGAAGTCTCCCCAGTTGAAGCCGGGCGACCGAGTGACGGTGACCACGGGGCTGTGGACCTGGACGGCGGAGTCGATCGTGTCCGGCGAGCGCCCATCGGCGGGAGTGACGAGCACTGCCTGTGCCGCCTGCGCCGAGTCGATGGTGTCGGGGGAGCGCCCGTCGACCGGCACGAGCGCCTGCTGCTGGGCTACCACCGAAGCGTCCCTGGTGTCCGGCGAGCGCCCGTCGACGATGGTGACGTTGTGGGTCGACCTGGTCAGCGAGACGGCATAGGGGTACCAGCCGTCGGGCGGGCCGAATTGGGAGCTGGATCCCTGCAGAGTGCGAACAGGCTGGGCCACGAGCGCAGCGTCCCTGGTGTCCGGCGAGCGGCCGTCGACGATGGTGGCGTTGTGGCTCGCATTGGTCAGCGAGACGGCGTAGGGGTACCAGCCGTCGCGCGGGCCGTAGCTCTGGATCGTGTTCGCATTCGTGAGCGACCGAACGCTTACGCTGCTGCCGGCGTAGCCGCGCTTCGCCTGAGCGCTTGCCGCGACCGAGAGCGCCACGACTGCGATTGCGACGATGAGTCCGAGCCTGATCTTGAAGCGCTTGCGTCTCATTGCCGTACCTCCTCCGATCCGATTGGCCGTTCTAACCATGTGTGCTGATTAGAGGGCACCGGGGCTCGGCGTCATCAGATTCCTGCACGGGCTTGACAGAGCATGTGTGACACGGGTCACACTTCCGCCCTGATGGTCGACATACGGCTCTTCGCAGGCCTGCCGGAGCAAGAGCTACGGCGTCTGGTTGCGGTCGCGAGGCGACGGCTCTTCCTGCGAAACGAGGTCGTGTTCCACCAGGGCGATCCGGCGAACACGCTGCATCTGATCGCACGTGGCCGCTTCGCGGCTCGCCTGACGACGCAGCTCGGCGACACGGTCACCGTCTCGGTGCAGGGAGCCGGGGAGGCGTTCGGCGAGCTGGCACTGGTCGAGCCGGGCGCTGCACGCTCGACCAGTGTGGTTGCGCTCGAGGCGGGCGAGACCTACGCCGTCGCCCAGGATGATTTCGACCGGCTGCGACGCGAGTACCCCGCCGTCAACGAAGTGCTCGTCCGCCTGCTCGCCCAGCGGTTGCGCCGGCAGAGCGAGCTGCTCGTCGAAGCCTTGTTCGTGAGCGCCGAGACACGCGTGCTACGCCGACTCGGCGAGCTCGTCGCCCTGTACGCGAGCACCGAAGCTGCCACCATCGTGCCGTTGACCCAGGAAGACATCGCCGGGCTCGCCGGCACCTCGAGAGCAACAGTCAACCGCGTGCTCCGCGCCGAACAGAAGCGGGGAACGGTCGAGCTCCGCCGGGGCAAGACGTGCGTTCTCGACCCGGCAGCTCTCTCCCGCCACGCGGGGGCAACAAGCTCGTAGCTCGTGTCGCTACGACCCCGAGTGCTCGGGGACAGGCGAGCCGAGGATCGCCGTGTCGACGGGCTGTTGCCGCCGGCGGGTGGCGAGGATCGAGCCGGCGATGATCAGGACGAGCCCGACGCCCATGCCGGTGGTGAACGTCTCGCCGAGGAAGACGACGCCGGCGAAGGCCGCCACGGCGGGGTTGACGTAGGTGATCACGGTTGCCCGGACCGGCCCGACTTCGGCGATCAGCTCGAAGAAGAGGATGAAGGCGAGCGCGGTGCAGACGACGGCGAGTACGACCACCGCGACGATCACTTCGGTGCTCGGGGCGGAAGCCGGAAGCTCGGTGGCGGCGATCGGCGCGTAGACGAGCGCGCACAGGCCGAGCGAGGCGGCGATGACACCGACCGAGGGCAGGTCGCTGAGATGGCGGTCGAGAATGACGCGGCCCGACCGCGTAGCAGAGCGCGACCACCCCGACCTCGGCGACTGCGGCCGGGCTGGCGCCGGCGGTGTTGAAGCCGACGAGCGCTGCGACTCCCGCCATCCCCAGCCCGAGGCCTGTAAGCGCCCGCCGGCTCAGGCGTTCACGCTTCCCGGTCGTCCGGGCGAGGACGGCGCCGATCAGCGGCACGGCTGCGATCAGCAGCGCCGTCAGGGAGCTCGACAGCCTCTCCTCTGCCTTCGCCAGCAGCCACCAGGGGACGGCGATCTCGACGACGGCGAAGACGAGCACCGGCAGCCAGCGCGTGAGCAGCGGCCGGAGATCGCCGCGCAGGCCTGCCAGTGGGAGTAGGAGCACGGCGGCGATCGTGGTTCGCGCCAGGACGAGCGTGGCGGGCGACAGGTCGCGAATCGCGATCTTGATGAACAGGTACGGGATCCCCCAGATCACGCACATCGCGCCGAACAAGAGGAGACCCCGCCGCGTCACCGTTCGCTTCTACCAGTTCGCCGACTGGTCAGGGGGGAGGGGCGCTCCAGCGTGCGAGCGCGAGCTGGACCGGCACGAGCGGCCAGCGCAGCCCCTCGCGGAGGCGGTGCTGGAGGCCCCGAGGCCCGTCCGCGGACGCCATCGAGAGCCGGACTCCCGATCCGCGGAGCGCCGCCAGGAAGAGCAGGCGCGCCCTCGGTGCGTGCCATCCCGACGTGACCACGACGAGCTCGTCGGCCCGCAGCCGCAGCGCGATCGCGGCCACGCGCGCCGCATTCTCCGCCGTCGTCCTCGCGTGGGGATCGGCGACGACATTCGCGCTGCGACCCTTCCACGCATGTCGCATCAACTCGGCTTCCGGCCGCGCCCCGCGCCGGCGGCCCCAGCCCGAGAGCACGACTGTCCTCGCCTCGTCCGCGAACGGAAGCGCGCGCTCGAGCCGCGCCGCGCAGACGGGGTGGAGGCCGTCTCCGCGGCGGTCGGAGTAGCCGAGCACGGCGACGACGCGCCCGCCGCTCACCCGTTCCTCCGGCGCTCGAGCACCGTGCGCAGGCCGCGGTAGGCCAGCAGCGTCCCGATCACGGTCACGACGAGCGTGAACGCCTTCTTGCCCTGGAGCTTGGACTCCCCGTGCATCCGCTCGCGCATGTCGACCGGCACCTCTTCGACCGTCAGGCCCGCGTCGGCAAGGCGGATCAGCGACTCGACCTCGGGCGCGCCGCTCGTGTACGGCTGCGCCAGCAGGGGGAGGGCGCGATCGTTCGCGGCGTAGAAGCCGCTCGTCGAGTCGCCGAAGCTGCGGCCGAGCCTGACGGCCATGGCGCGCCGTAGGAGGCCGGTTCCGAAGGCGCGTGCCGGGCTGGGCCGGTAGCGGTAGGCCTCGTAGCCGTCGCCCGCGACGAACCGCGAGCCCACGGCGACGTCGCACGCACCCGAGCGGACGCGGTCGAGGAGCCGGTGCAGCTCGTGAACGGGATGCTGACCGTCCGCGTCGATCCGCCCGCAGTAGCTATAGCCGCCGTCGAGCGCGCTGCTGTAGCCGGCAGCGATCGCAGCGCGGAGGCCGCGGTTCTCGCCGAAGCTGAGCACAGAGGCGCCGCGCTCACGGGCGATGTCGGCGGTCAGGTCGGTCGAGCCGTCGTCGACGATCAGCACGTCCACATCGGGCAGTTCCTGCGCCAGCTCGTCCAGCACGGCAGGGAGGTTCCCTTCCTCGTTCCAGGCCGGGATGAAGACCAGCGTGTCACTCGGCACGACTCCGAGCCTACCGCCTCCGACCGGGCGGCCGACCCGTAGGATCGCGCCGTGAGCTCCTGGGCCCTCGCGGCGATCGCAGGCATCCTGCTCACGTACGCGGGCTTCTCGCGCCTGCTCGAACGGTCGCCTGTCTCCGGGCCGATCTTCTTCCTCTCGACGGGGCTGATCGTCGGGAACGAGGGGCTGGGCTGGATCGATTTCAGCCCGAAGAGCGAGCAGGTTCGGGTCCTGGCCGAGCTGACCCTGGCCCTCGTGCTGTTCGCCGACGCCTCGCGCATCGACGTGTCGGCGCTCCGGCGCGAGTACACCGTGCCGGCCCGGCTGCTGGGAATCGGCCTGCCGCTGACGATCCTGGCAGGGTGGGCGCTCGGGGCCGGGATGTTCGGCTCGTTCAGCTGGGCGGAGGTGCTGATCCTCGCGATCATCCTGGCGCCGACCGATGCAGCGCTCGGGCAGGCGGTCGTGACCGATCCACGCCTTCCCTCGCGCATCCGCCAGGGGCTGAACGTCGAGTCGGGGCTGAACGACGGCATCTGCGTCCCGCTGCTCGCCATCGCGCGTCGGGATCACACAGGCGGAAGTGGGAACGGCGAGCAACCACCACGCGGTGACGCTCGTCGTCGAGGCGATCGGCTACGGCGTCCTCTTCGGAGCGGTCGCGGGCATCGTCGGGGCGTTGGTGACGAGGCTCGCGCGCCTGCACGACCTGATGGACTCCGCGCTGGGGCCAGATCCTGCCGGCGGCTACCGCCGGCCTCGCCTACGGGCTGGCGACGCCGCTCGGAGGGAGCGGCTTCATCGCCGCGTTCGTCGCCGGCTTCTCTGTTCGGCGCCTTGCGGCGCGACACCAAGGGGGAGGCGACGTACCTCGTCGACGAGCTGGGCGAGCTGACCAGCGGACTGACCTTCGTCGTCTTCGGCGCGGCCGTGGTCGGGCCGGTGCTCGCCGGGCTCACCTGGACGGAGGCGCTGTACGGCGTCCTCAGCCTCACCGTCGTGCGCATGGTGCCGGTCGCCGTCTCGCTCCTCGGCACGCGTGCCAGATGGCGGACGGTGGCGTTCGTGGGCTGGTTCGGCCCCCGCGGGCTCGCGTCGATCGTGTTCGCCGATCATCGTGCTCGAGGACGGCAATCTTCCGCACGTCTCGGCGATCACGGCGGCCGTCGTCTTCACGATCGTCCTCTCCGTGTACGCGCACGGGCTCTCGGCGCGAGTGCTGACGGATCGCTACGCACGCTGGTACCGGGCGCATCCGCGCGATCAGCTCCCGCAGATGGAGAGCGTGCACGCGCCGAGCCAGCGGTGGCGGCGGCCGCAGGCCGTGCCTCTCTCTCCGCAGGCACGAACGCCCGGGTAGAGCCGGACTACGCCGCCCCGGGCTCGACCAGCCCGGACTCGTACGCGACCACGACGGCCTGCACGCGGTCGCGGACGCCGAGCTTCGTGAGCACGTGCGCGACATGCGTCTTCACCGTGGTCTCGCTGAGGAAGAGCGTCTCCGCGATCTCGGCGTTCGAGAGACCGCGGGCGATCAGCGTCAGCACCTCGGTCTCCCGGCTCGTGAGCTGCTCGAGCTTCGGCGACAGGGGCCGCGCCGTCCCGGGTGGCCGGCGTACGTACTCCTCGATCACGCGGCGGGTGATCGAGGGGCCGAGCAGTGCGTCACCGCTCGCGACCGCGCGGATGCCCGCGACGAGCTGCTCCGGCGGTGCGTCCTTGAGCAGGAAGCCGCTCGCGCCGGCCCGCAGTGCCTCGTACACGTACTCGTCCATGTCGAAGGTCGTCAGCATCACGACCCGTGTGGTCACGGCGTCGTCGCCGCCGAGGATGACGCGGGTCGCCTCGATGCCGTCGACCTCGGGCATGCGCACGTCCATCAGCACGATGTCGGGTCGCAGGCGGCGCGCCTCGGCGATTGCCTGCCGTCCGTCCGCCGCCTCTCCGACCACCACCAGGTCCTGCTCGGCGTCGAGGATCATGTGGAAGCCGGCACGGACGAGCGCCTGGTCGTCGACGAGCAGGACGCTGATGGTGCCTTCCGTGGCGGCATCTTCCGGCTCGGGCGACTGGTCGGCGGTTCGCGGCGGGGGAAACGAGTCGGGCAGGCCGGGCGCGACGAGCTGGTAGATGCGGACGGGCCGGTCGAAGTCCTTGAGCAGCTGCTCGCCGAGGTCGCGCAGCGTGAAGGCGGACTCGTCGTGCTCCTCGTCTTCGAGCAGCGCGCAGGTTGCCTGGGAGAGCAGGATCTGGCCGCCGTGCCCGGCGTCGCAGATGCGCGCCGCGCGGTGGATCGCGACGCCGTGATACTGGTCGGCGGCGATCGATCCCTCTCCCGTGTGGATCCCCATCCGCACGCGGGGCTGTTCGCCCTGCGGCCAGTCGTGGGAGGCGAGAGCGCGCTGGCCGGCGACGGCGGCGAGGACGGCGTCCTTCGGCCTCCTGAAGGCGACGAAGCACGCGTCGCCCTGCAGGCCGATTCCCTGGCCGCCGGCCTCCTCGAAGGCGGTGCGCAGGAGCAGATGGTGCTGCGCGAGCACGTCGCCGTACTGCTCACGGAGACGACGGACGAGGAGCGTCGAGCCCTCGATGTCGGTGAGCACGAAGGTGAAGGTTCCGCTGACGGGCTCGGTCATTCGTGGCCCGGAAGCCTGACAGGTCAGGCGAGCGCGCGTGAATCTATTCGATCGGCAGCCTGGCGCGGAGGGCGTAGCCGCCCTCCGGAAGCGGGCCTGCCTCGATGTCCCCGCCGTAGACCGAGACCCGCTCCCGCATGCCGACCAGGCCGTGCCCACCCGAGTCGCCGCCCCCATCGCCCTTGCCGTCGTCGCTGATCGTCAGCTCGACGTGACCGTTGTCGTAGCGGACGAGCACCTCCGCGTGCTCGGCTCCGGAGTGCTTGGTCGCGTTCGTCAGACCTTCCTGGACGATCCGGTAGGCGGTCAGGTCGACACCGGCCGGTAGCTCGACCGGCTCCCCCTCGACGCGCAGCTCGACCGGGAGGCCCGCCTCGCGAGCCTGTGCGACGAGCTTCTCGACGTGCTCGAGGCTCGGCTGCGGGGCGAGGGCCGGGGACTCTTCGGGACGGCGGAGGACGCCGACCAGGCGCCGCATCTCCGCCAGTGCCTCCCGCCCGGTCTGCTCGACGACGAGCAACGCCTCCCGTTCGCGCTCCTGCTCGGGCTTGAGGAGCATGCGCACGCCGGCAGCCTGGACCGTCATGACGCTCACACTGTGGCCGACGATGTCGTGCAGCTCGCGGGCGATCCGAGCCCGCTCCTCGGCGACGGCGAGACGAGCTTGCTCCTCACGCTCCCGTTCGAGTTGCGCAGCTCGCAGCTTCGCCTCGTCTGCCTCCTCGAACTTCTGGCCGAGCCCGAAGCCGACGGTCCACGATATGGCGAAGAAGAGCAGGGGCCAGAAGAAGTCGCCGGCATGGTCTCCCTGGTTGTGGCCCACGACGGCGATGGCGCCGAGCAGAACGGCGAGCCCCGCGATTGCCTGCCTGCGTTCCTTCAGCATGCCGAACAGGAAGGCCGCCGCGAGTGCAGCCATGAACGAGACGAAGTCGTCGTTGATCAACCCGGGATCGACGAAGCTGGTCGCCGCAATCAGCACCGCCACGGCCGCCGGCGCGCCGAACGGGAAGCGCCTTCGAGCGAAGAGAGGGAGGATGATCGCGACAGAGGCCAGCACGTCGAACCACAGCGGCCCTTCGGGTCCTCCCTTCTTGCCCTGGTCGCCGACAGTGACCGCGAGCGAGAATCCGATCCCCAGGACGAGCACGGCGTCGAACCAGTGGCGCCGCGCCAGCTTCCAGAGCCGCCTCTTCATGCCCTGAAGGTACTCCAGCCGCGCAGCAACCGCATCGTCCGGAGTGACGAAATGAGCCTCATCCCGGAGGATGATTCTCCCTTGCGGGGCGGCGGTCAGGCTTTGCCGGACGGCGAGCGCTCGCTTGCGCGCAGCAGCGCCAGCGCGAGCGTCGGGCACGCGTCGACCGCCCGTCGCGCGTGCTCTTCCAGCTCCGGCGTGATCGGCTCGGCATCGACGATCGGATAGCCCCAGTCGTCGAGCGAGATCCGCTCGGGGAACAGCTCGGCGCAGAGCCCGTGGGCCTCGCAGGTGATCGGGTTGACGCGCAGCTCGGCGCTCACCGGCGGGCCTCCGGAAGCGGGAGCAGCGGTCGCCCGTTGCCGGAGCAGCGTCCCTGGGCGTGGAGGGCCAGCTCGTCGGCGAACACCGTGAGGGCGCTCTCGACGAGGCGGGCGGCTCCGTCGGGGTGTCGGCAGGCGCCTCGCCCCTTGATCTGGGCGGTCCAGCGGGGAAGGTCGTCGCCGTCTCGGCCGCGCCGCCGCTTGCGCGCGGCCAGATGCTCGACCGCGGTCGCGATCGCGTCGAGCCCGTGGACGCAGGGGCCGCACTGGCGGGCGCTCTCACCGGCGAGGTAGCGGGCGAGGCGGGCGGTCTCGACCACGCCGCAGGCCGTGGTCGGCAGCGCGATGATCGTGCCGGCGCCGAGCGAGGCGCCCGCGGGGGCGAGGCCGGCGTTGCTGAGCGTGAGGTCGAAGGCGCTCCAGGCCTCGACCCAGGCGCCGAAATAGCCTCCGATGAGGAAGGCGGAGATCTGTGACGACAGGCCGCCGGCGCGGTCGACGAGCTCCCGCAGCGGCAGGCCGATCGGGATCTCGTAGACGCCGGGCCGGGCGACCGCGCCGTCCAGGGTCACGAGCGCGCTGCCGGGCTGCTCCTCGGTGCCGAGCCCGCGGAACCAGGCCGGCCCGTACCGGGCGACCAGGGCGAGGTGCGCGAGCGTCTCGACGTTCTGCACGAGCGTCGGCAGGCCGCCGACGCCGCGCTCGAACGGCCGCGGCGGCGTGAAGGTCGGCTTCGCCGGGCCGCCGTTCAGGAAGTTGACGAGCGCCGTCTCCTCGCCGGCGACGAACCGGTCCGGAACCGGCACGACGTGGAAGGTCACGCCGTCGAGCCGGCGCCGCTCGCGTTCGGCGACGGCATCCTCGATCGCGAGCCGCTCCCGCTCGGCGCCCTCGCCGACGGCGACGAAGGCCTCCGTGGCTCCGACGGTCGCGGCGGCAAGAGCGGCTCCGTCCAGGACGAGGTGAGGGACGCGCCGCAGCAGCACCTTGTCCTTGGCGCTTGCGGGCTCGCCCTCGGTTCCGTTGGCGACGACCACCGCGCGGCGGCCGCCCTCGGCGACGGCGCGGAGCTTGCGCCCGGTCGGGAAGCCGGCTCCGCCGCGTCCGCGCAGACCGGATGCCTCGACGAGCTCGATCAACCGTGCGGCCTCGCGCGCGTCGAGGGCCCGCGGCAGGACGCCGTAGCGAGCGACGTGATCATCGAGTGGAGCCGGGCCGCGGCCGGCGCGGGCGCCGGCGAGCAGTCGGGGAAGGCTGTGCGCGTCGGGCACGGATCGCCGGCGCGGAGCGGTGGCGGTCGCGCTCATCCGCCCACCCCGCCGTGGAGAGAACCGGTGACGGTGTTGGAGCCCTCGGGGATCTGGAGGTCGAGCCGGACCTGGGTCGAGCCGCCGTCCGCCGTCTGCACGGAGGTGAGCACACGGGTGCCCTGGAGCCCGACCACGTGGCCGGTGGCCCAGCTGCTGCCTCCGGTCGGCAACAGGCCGACGACACTGTCGATCATCTGGACGCCGCCGCCGTCGGCTGCCTGGCCGCGGATCGCCAGGTGCACCCGGCCGCTGAAGCCACCCCTGGCGCGGGCGTCGATCAGGATCGTGACGAGGCCGTTGCCGGCCGGCACCTCCTTGAGCGTTCCGTGCAGCCTCGCGTCGAACCGGCCCGAAGGAAGCGACGGAGCCGTCTGCACGGCGGCGGTCGGGGTGGTGCCGGTGATCCGGGCGCCCGTGCCGGCTGCCGCCGTGCGCCGTGCGCCCAGGATGCTGGAAGGCGTTCCCGCCTTCGCGGCCCAACCTCTCTCGAGCGGGCCCCCGCGGGCCCAGACGAGCAGGCCGACGAGGACGGCGATCCCCCCGATCGTCGCCCCGGCGCGGACGAGCGGCAGCGCGTCGCGTGCCTCCCAGACCCGCCAGAGAACGGCCGCGAACACGAGCAGGCCGGAGAGCACGCCGAGGACGGCGAGCCAGCCCGACTTCGCGTCGCTGCCGGTACCGAGCGAGTGCAGGAGCGCGACGGGCCAGGCGGCATAGGCGAACCAGTGCACGAACCGCCACGCGCGGACGCCGATCCGGCGGCGCAGGAAGCTCGTGATCGTCAGGGCGAGGAGGAGGTCGAACGCAAGCGTGCCCATCGCCATCCAGAACGGGCGGTACGGCGAAAGGAAGGGCACGAACGCGTCGATCCATCCGATCGGCGCGAAGGCGTCGGTGACCGTCGTGACGACGTGGACGGCGGTGAACGCGATCGCGAGCAGCGTCACGTTGCGGTGCAGCCCGTAGGTCAGGAAACGCGGCCAGTGGGTCGTCCGCCACCGGGTCGAGTTCATCACTCCGAGCACGATCGCGCCGGTGAGGAGGAGCAGCGCGACGGCGCCCGAGCCGCGTGTCAGGTACCAGAGCGCCTGGCCGTTCGAGGCGAGGAGCGTCATGCCGCCTCGGCCGGCCAGCCGGCGACGCGCATCGTTTCGCCGGTCTCACCGACGAGACGGGACGGCAGCGCGCGCTCCTCGAGCCAGGCCGGTGCTTCGCTCCCGAGCACGATCGCGGCTGTGCTCGCGGCGTTGGCGTCGACGCAGGTGGCCGCGGCGACGCTCACCGTTCGCCAGGCCCGATCCGCCGGCCGGCCGGTGCGTGGATCGAGAATGTGGTGGAGCTCGGCCGAGCCGGCCCGCCAGTGCCGCACGGTCGTGCTCGAGCTGGCGAGGCCTCCGCTCCGGATCGAGATCACCGGGCCCGGCGAGTCCGGGGACGCGGAGTGGCTGTCGGCGATCCGGACGGGCCAGCCGTCCGCCGGCGGCTCTCCTGCGACCGACACGTCGCCGCCGAGCGAGACGAGGGCCCCGCAGCCCGCAGCCGTTGCGGCTGCACGCGCGGAGCGGTCGGCGGCGAGCGCCTTCGCGGTGGCACCGAGGTCGAGCTCGACGCCTTCGGGCACGCGGACACGCTTCCGATCGGTGTCCAGCTCGACGCTCTCCCAGCGGGCGACGGGCGCGAACCCGACCCGGAACGTGCGGCCGTCCCTGCGCCGGACGAGCTCGAACGTCCGGTCGTAGCCGGCGAGGCGGAGCGCACGGCCGATGGTCGGGTCGCACAGGCCGCCGGTGGCCACGGCTGCGTGCAGCGCGACCTCGATGGCGCGGAGCAGATTGTCGCCGACCGTTACCCACCGACCCGCTCCGGCGTTCAGGCGGACGAGCTCCGAGTCGGAGCGAAAGCGGCTGCAGGTCTCGTCGACGGCTTGTAGCTCGGCCTCGAGCGC
The DNA here is from genome assembly GCA_963742925.1 of uncultured Actinomycetes bacterium. Taxonomy (GTDB): domain Bacteria; phylum Actinomycetota; class Thermoleophilia; order Gaiellales; family Gaiellaceae; genus PALSA-612. The sequence continues at coordinate 372,100 of CAVUNV010000004.1, forward strand.
CGAACGGGCAGCCGCGAGACCGGAGGGATCGGTGACCACGAGTGTGGCGGTCGTTCCGAGCGCGGGGAACGAGCAGGAGGCGGCGCTCACGAGCCTCCGGAGACGACCGCCGGCGGCGAGTAGCTCGGCTGCGGAGCCTGGTACGGAGGTGCCGGAGACGGTGCCGGCGCGGCCTGCGCCTCGTCGCCCGAGCTGAGCGCGGGCAGCGAGGGTGGCGGCGGGACCCTGTTCGTCCGGGCTCGCGCGGGGTGGACGGGCCGGGCGGTCCGGATCGGCTGCGCCGGACGCGGGTGCTTGCGGCCTGCGTTCCCCTGGGCGGCGAGCGCGGCGAAGACGCCGGTCAGGACGGCGGTCGCGACCGTCAGGCCGCGGGTCATGACCTGAAGCCGCCTGAGGCCCCGGTTGCGGGCGTTCAGGTGGAAATGCCTGTGTCGCTCGACCGGCACGGTGCCCAGTCCACCAGGGGCAGATGAACCCCCAATGAGAGCTGTTTACGCGCCTGTCGAGAGGAGATCCGGCGCGGGCTCCTCGACGGCGTCCAGCGGCCCCCGCTCGAGCCTGATCCAGACGTCGGCTCCACCGCCCGGGTCGGCGCCGACGCCGGCCTCGCCCCCGTGCGCGCGGGCGATCAGGTCGACGATCGACAGCCCGAGCCCGGTGCCGCCGCTCGCCGCGGACGTCGTCGGCCCGGCTGAAGCGGTCGAACGCGCGGGCGGCGAAACCGGGCGGGAAGCCCGTGCCCTGGTCGACGACGTGGATCTCGACGACGGTGCCGACCCCACGAGCCGACAGCTCGATCCGGCCGGCGCCGTGCACGAGCGCGTTCTCGATCAGGTTGCCGAGCGCCTGCTCGAGGCGGGTCGGGTCGGCGTCCACGACGACGCCCGGGTCGCAGGCGACGTGGATCTCGCGTCCGCTCGCCGCCGCGCGGGCGGAGAAGCGCTCTGCGGTGCTGCGCAGCAGCTCTGCCACGTCGACGTGCTCGCGGCGGATCGGAAGGCCGCCCTGGTCGGAACGGGCGATCAGCAGCAGATCCTCTGCGAGTCGTGTCAGCCGCTCGGTCTCCTCGGCTGCCGATTCGAGCGCCGCGCGCTGCTCGTCGTACGTCCGTGGGCGCCGGAGCGCGAGCTCGAGCTCGGTGCGGAGGAGGGCCAGCGGCGTCCGCAGCTCGTGACTCGCGTCGGCGACGAAGCGGCGCTCGTGCTCGAAGGCCGCCTCCAGCCGCCCGAGCATGTCGTTCAGCGTCTCGGCAAGACGTGCGATCTCGTCACGGCTCCCCGGTACCGGCAGGCGCAGCCCCGGCGTGGAGGCTGAGATCTCCGCCGCCCGGCGCCGCATCGACTCGACGTGGCGGAGGGTCGCCGCCGCCAGCGCGTAGCCGGCCAGCGAGGCCAGCAGGAGCGCGATCGGCCCGGCCACCGCGAGCTCCGTGAGCAGGCGATCGAGCGTCTCCTGCCTGGATGCCAGCGAGCTGGCGAACACCAGCACCTGGGTCTTCCCGGCGGTCTGCACGGGGAGCGCGTAGACCCGCCATACGGACTTGCGGCCCGGAAGCTCGCTCGTCTGCAGCACCTTCGCTCCGCCGAGGACGTGGGCGACCGTCGAGCCGCTCACCAGCGGCGCGAGACCGGCCGCCGACGAGCGCACCACCTTGCCGCGGCCGTCGAGCACCTGGGCCAGCGTCTCGCCTCGCGCCTGGTCGGGGTCGACCAGGCGCACGTCGGGGTCGGTCAGAGCACCGTCGCGCTTGACGTGGTCGAGGGTTTCCCCGGCGCCGGCGCGCAGGCTCTGGTCGACGGACGTGAGCAGCTCGCCGCCCACCCTGATGTAGACGAAGAACCCGACCGCCGTCAGCACCACGGCCATCGTGGTGGCGAAGACGAGCGTCAGTCGCAGGCGGAGCGGGAGCCGGCTCATCGGCCGCGTCCTCCCTCAGGCGATAGCCGACCCGGCGCACAGTCTCGATCGAGTGCCGTCCGAACGGCCTGTCGATCTTCTCGCGCAGGTAGCGCACGTAGACGTCGACGAGGTTCGACCGGCTCTCGTAGGCCATGTCCCATGCCCCTTCGAGCAGCTGGACACGTGACAGCGCCTCACCCGGCCGCTGCATGAACAGGTCGAGCAGCGCGAACTCCTTCGCCGACAGCGGCAGCTCCTTGTCGCCTCGCCAGGCGCGGCGGGCGGCCGGGTCGAGCCGGAGATCGCCCACCTCGAGCACGACCGGCCGCTCGGTGGGCACCCGCCGGCGGAGCGCCCGCAGCCGTGCCAGGAGCTCGGAGAACGAGAACGGCTTCACGAGATAGTCGTCCGCGCCCGCGTCCAGCCCGACGACGCGGTCGTCGACGGCATCGCGCGCGGTCAGGAGGAGCACCGGCGTCCACACCTTCTGGCGACGGAGCTCACGGCAGATCGAGAAGCCGTCCCCCCCGGGCAGCATCACGTCGAGGATGATCGCGTCGTACGGGACGGCCCGCGCCATCCAGAGCGCCTCCTCGCCCCGGTCGGCGAGGTCCACCGCATGGCCCTCCTCGCGGAGCCCCCGCGCCAGGAGGTTCGCCATCTTCACCTCGTCCTCGACAACGAGCACCCGCACCCTCCCATTGTGGCCCCGGTCGCATGAGTGCGGGATGAAGAGGCTCATCGAGACCTCATCTTCCGCTGCTCCACTGGACGGCCGTGATCCATTCGCAGGACGCCGTGGTCGGCCGCTCGACGGAGCGTGTCTCTGTCCGGTCGGGCGGTGCCGCGGGCAACGAGCGGCTGACGGCCACGACGGGTGCCCTGCTGATCGCGCTGCTGGCCGTGGAGGGCGTCACGATCCTGTTCATCCGGCCGCTGATCTCCGTGCACGTCTTCGTCGGCCTGGTGCTCGTGCCGCCCGTCGCCCTGAAGCTCGGCGCCACCGGCTGGCGCTTCTTCCGCTACTACACCCGCAGCCGCCCGTACGTGCTGAAGGGGCCGCCGCACTTCGTCCTGCGCGTGCTCGTGGCGCCTCCGGTGGTGCTGTCGACGCTGTTCGTCTTCGGGACCGGCGTCGCGATGCTCGTCGTCAAGCCGCGCGACGGGATCCTGCTCGGGCTGCACAAGACCAGCTTCGTGGTCTGGCTCGCGACGACCAGCGTCCACGTGCTCGCCCACCTGCCGAAGCTGCGGAGGCTGGCGGCGGCCGACCTGCCTCGCAGGACGCGGCTCCCGTCGGGGCGGCTCAGGTTCCTCCTCGTCGCCGCCTCCGTGGCGGTCGGCGTGATCTTCGCCGCCGCGTCGTTCCACCTCGCCACGCCCTGGCTCGACTGGGCGCGCCTGCGGCACTGATCCCGGCAGCTAGCCGGCACGGGCTGCGGCTTTCCCGCGGGTCGATCAGCGGCTTCCGCGATGGCGTCGCCGCTCGTTCCGGGCACGATCGGAGGGACACCGAAACAGGAGGTCCCGATGACCACCAGGATTGCGATCAACGGCTTCGGCCGGATCGGGCGATGCGCCCTGCGCGCCGCGTACGAGCGAGAGCTGGACGTGGAGTGGGTCGCCGTCAACGACATCGCCGACATCGCGTCGCTGGCGCACCTGCTGAAGCACGACTCGGTCTACGGCCCGTTCCCCGGGACGGTCGAGGCCGGCGACGGTTTCATCCGCGTGGACGGGGTCGAGATCCCGGTTCTCGCCGAGACGGATCCCGCGAAGCTGCCGTGGGCCGACCTCGGCGCCGAGGTCGTGATCGAGTCGACCGGGCGCTTCCGGACCCGGGACGAGGCGGCCGCACACCTCGCCGCCGGCGCGGGCAAGGTCGTCGTCTCCGCTCCCGTGAAGGAGCCCGACGCGACCGTCGTGCTCGGCGTCAACTTCGCCGAGACGTACGACCCGGAGCATCACCACGTCATCTCGAACGCGTCCTGCACGACCAACTGCCTCGCCCCGGTGGCGAAGGTGCTGAACGAGACGGTCGGGATCCGGCACGGCCTGCTGACGACGATCCACGCCTACACGTCCGACCAGCGGCTGATCGACCTCCCGCACAAGGATCTGCGGCGGGCCCGCGCCGCTGCCGTGAACCTCGTGCCGACCTCGACCGGAGCCGCGAAGGCGATCGGGCTCGTCATCCCCGAGCTGGCGGGCAGGCTCGACGGTTTTGCGGTCAGGGCGCCGATCCCGACGGGCTCCATCGTCGACCTGACGATCGAGGCCGCGAGGCCGACGTCGGTCGAGGAGATCAACGGAGTGTTCGGAGAGCGCGCGGACGTGGCCGAGCTGGCCGGGATCCTCGCCTACAGCGAGGAGCCGCTCGTCTCCACCGACATCGTCAAGTCGGCCTACTCGGCGATCTTCGACGCGCCGCTGACGAAGGTCGTGGACGGAACCCAGGTGAAGGTCGTGGCCTGGTACGACAACGAGTGGGGGTACGCGAACCGCCTCGTCGAGCTGGCGCAGAAGGTGCTCGTGCCGGTTCCCGCGTACGCTTGGCCGAACGTCAGTTGCGGCCGGCAGGAGACGGGGCAGCCCGCCGGCCACAACACCGGTGCCTCTACGTGAAGACGATCTCCCCGCCGGCGGCGAGCTCGTAGAAGTCGCCGACGGTGAGGATGCCCTTCACCTGCGGGACGAAGTCGTCCTGCGTGAGGCCGAACATGTCGACCGAGGCCTTGCATGCGTACAGCCCGGCGCCGGAGTCGGCGACGAGCTCGATGAACTCCGGGATCGGCGGGATGTCGAGCTTCTCCATCTGCCGCTTCATCATCTTCGTGGCGAGCGCCGACATTCCCGGCAGCACGCCGATCAGGGTCGGGATGTGCATCCCGGGGTTCCCGACCGTGGCCACCTTGATCTTCTCGATCCGGTCCTTGCGGATCGCGTCGAGGCCGAAGAAGGTGAAGAAGATGTCGGCCTCGATGCCCTCCATGCGGGCGCCGTTGGCCATGATCAGCCCGGGGTAGATGCCCTCGAGCGAGCCCTTCGAGATCACGATCGCCACTTTCTCGATCGTCTTCGGCTCGGCGGGGGCGACCCTCGGCTCTTCCAGGATGGTTGTCATCGCGTGCTCCTCTCTCATCTCTCTAGATGCAGCCGCGGGGCTTGGGGATGCCGCCGATCTTGGCGGCGAGCTTGGCCGGGCCCTTCGGGAAGAGCTCGTACAGCTCCTTGACCGGGACGCCCGACTCCTTGCCGAGCGAGCGGATCGTCGGCGCGGTGCCGGTGGTGAGATACCGGTCCCGCATGAACCGGACGACCAGCCAGTGGCGGGGGGTCAGCTCCGGGATCCCGTTCTGGCGGGCGATCGCCTCGGCGACCTCGTCACTCCACTGCTCGGGGTCGGTGAGGAAGCCCTCGGCGTCGACGTCGACGTTCCGGTCGGCGATCGTGGTCGTGGTCATCTCGTTCTCCTCTCTAGACCGCGACCGGGTGCTTCTTGCCCGCCGCGGGCATCGTCGCGCCCAGCCCCGGGATCTCACGTCCGGGCAGGAGCGCGTGCCAGTAGAACCACTGGAACATGAGCTTGCCGAGGTGGTTCAGCCGCGACTCACGGAGCAGCGGGAGCGGCCCCGCTGCCGTCGGGAAGCGACCCGGCAGCGGCTCGGTCTCGTAGTTGAAGTCGATCAGCAGGGCCTTGTGGAAGCCGGTCTCGACGAAGCAGTTGGCGTGCCCGTCATACGATGCGTCGAGCTCCTCCCCGGCGAGGAAGCGGACGAGGTTCTCGGTGAGAGCCTCGCCCTCGAAATGCGTGACCGAGCCGGCCTTCGACGTCGGGAGGTCGGTCGCGTCGCCGAGCGCGAACACGTTCGGCTTCGCGAGCGTCTGCATCGTCGCCTTGTCGGTCGGGACGAACCCGAGCGCGTCGCCCAGCCCGGGTGACCGCTCGACGTACGCGGCCCCGCCGTGCAGGGGCACGGTGACGAGCAGGTCGAAGTCCAGCTCGCGGCCGTCGTACGAGACGAGCTTCCCTGCGTCGCCGAGCACCTCGCCGGCGTTGAACTCCGTCACCAGCTCGACGTGCTTCTCGGCGAGCAGGCCGGCCAGGTGCTGCGATGCGACCGGCTTCGTGAAGGCGCCGTCGAGCGGCGTCGCATACACGAGCTCGGTGCGTCCCCGGATCCCCCGCTCGTGCAGGTACCAGTCGAGCAGGAACGCCAGCTCGAGTGGAGCGACAGGGCACTTGATCGGCATGTCGACGACGTTGACGACGATCCGGCCGCCGTCGAACCAGTCGAGCGCCCGGCGGAGCTGCTCGGCGCCCTCGACGGTGTAGAAGTCGAAGACCCGCTCCATCCAGCCTGGCCCGACCATGCCCTCGGTCTCTTCGGGCTGGAGCCGTACGCCGGTCGCCACGACCAGCGCGTCGTAGCCGAGCACTGTGCCGTCGGCGAGGCGAACCGTGTCGTCGTCGAGCGAGACCGCTTCGATCTCGCTTTCGTGGAACGCGATCCCGTTTCGCAGCTGGCGCTGTCTCGGCCGCACGATCTCCTCGGCATCGGCCAGTCCGAAGGGCACGAACACGAGCCCGGGCTGGTAGACGTGGATCGCGTCCCGGTCGACCACGTGGATCGCGAGCTCGTCCTCGGGGAAGCGTCGGCGGAGGCGGTTGGCCATCATCGTGCCGCCGGTGCCGCCGCCGAGGATGACGATCGTCCTGGGCGTGCTTCGTGAAGTCACGCCGGAACCGTCGCGCGTCCGCCGCCCAGCGCCATCGGGGCCGGGACGGAGGGCCGGTCAGGGAATTCCACGATTCCACAAGCACGCGGTTGTGGGGAAATGTCGGCATGGCACTCACCCATCCACTTCCCGAGAAGGTCGTCGAGCTGATCGCGTACCGGTTCCGAGTGATCGGCGAGCCGACGCGGATCCGGCTGCTCGAGCACCTGCACGAGGGCGAGACGAGCGTGCAGGAGCTCGTCGAGCGGATCGGCGGCACGCAGCAGAACATCTCCAAGCACCTCGCCGTGCTCCTGCAGGCGGGCATCGTCGGGCGCCGCAAGGCCGGTGTCTTCGTCTACTACCGGATCGTCGACGCGACCGTCTTCGATCTCTGCGAGCACGTCTGCGGCACGATGGAGCGTCAGCTCGGCGAGCTCGGCGAGATGTTCCAGGCAGCGGCTCGATGAGCCCGCTGCTCCAGCTCTGGCAGACCGAGTGGTGTCCCGCATCGAAGCGGGTTCGCCAGCGGTTCACCGAGCTCGGGATCGACGTCGTCCTCCATCAGGTGCCGGTCGATCCCGCAGAGCGGAGCGAGCTCGAGAAGGCGACCGGCTCGACGACGATCCCCGTTCTGGCCGTCGGCGGCACGATCGTGGTCGGCGAGGAGGAGATCCTCGACTACCTGGAAGCTCACTTCGCAGAGCCGCCCGGGGCGAGCGCCCAACGCGAGAAGGCGGCGAAAGCCCGACGCAAGGACCTGGAGGCAGCATGCCCACCGTTGGAAACCGCTACACGCTGAGCGCGACGACTGCGCTCGCCTTCGACGACGCGGTCGGACGCGTCAGGGAGGAGCTGAAGACCGAGGGCTTCGGCGTTCTCTGCGAGATCGACGTGCAGGCGACGCTGCGCGAGAAGCTGGGGGTCGAGAGCGAGCGCTACCTGATCCTGGGCGCGTGCAACCCGCCGCTGGCTCACCGCGCGCTCGAGGCCGAGCCCGAGCTCGGCGTCCTGCTTCCCTGCAACGTCGTCGTCTACGAGCGCGACGGGGAGACGCACGTGGCGGCGATCGACGCCGAGCGGATGCTGTCGATCGTCGGCAGGGACGAGCTGGCTCCGATCGCCGCGGAGGTGCGACGGCGGCTCGCCGCGGTCGTCGAGCGCGCCGCAGCGTAGAGCTAGCTCAACGACGCTAGCTCAACGACGCGATGAAGTCGGCCGACTGCGTGATCGTGGCGTAGTACGGAAGCGTGTTCTTGATCGCGAAGTCGTGCAACTCGTCCGAGAACCCCTGGCAGCAGTCCTCCAGGACGTTGATGTCGTACCCAAGCTCGGCGCCGTATCTCGTCGTGCTCTCCACGATCCAGTTCGTCGCGATCCCGGCCAGGAAGAGCGCCTTCGTGCCCCGTGCCCGGAGAATGGCGTCCAGGTCGGTGTGGGAGAACGCGCTCGAGTCGAAGTTGATCACGATGATGTCGCTCGGCTCCGGCTTCAGCTCGTCGGGAACGCCGGCGTCCCACGAACCTCGGAGAAAGGCGTTCCGCTCCTGGATCGACTCGATCAGGGGATAGGTCGGCTTCTTCAGCTCCGGGAAGCCGGGGCGAAACTCGATGTTGACGTAGATGACGGGTATCCCGGCCGCGCGGCTCGCCGTGATCACTGCCGCCGTCTTCTCCAGGCAGCCGTGCTTCTCCACCTGAACAGGCGTGCCCGAAAAGGCGAAGACCCCCTCGTGCCGCACGATGACCGTTCTGGTAGTGGAGCACCAGGAGAGCGGACGTTGCAGGATCGGTTGCCGTGCCCATGTCGAACCTCCTTCTTGCCGGGGCATCATACGACGCCTCGTTCGCGCTTCTCGGATCAGGAGTGCCCGAAGCGGACGTCCGGGAGGATGCGGTCGAGCCAGCGGGGAAGCGCCCAGGCGTAGTGGCCGAAGACGCGGAGCAGGGTCGGGATCAGGACGAGCCGGACGAGCATCGCGTCGAGCAGCACCGCGATGCCGAGGATGACGCCCATCTCCTTCGGCGGGAGCGGGCCGGAGAGCGCGAAGGTGAAGAAGACGGCCACCATGACGGCGGCGGCGGCGAAGATCACCCGGCCGGAGTGGGCGAGCCCGCCGATCGAGGCCTCGCGCGGGTCGCCGGTGCGGTCGTAGTGCTCCTTCGCGGACGAGAGCAGGAACACGGTGTAGTCCATCGAGATCGCGAAGATCATCGCGAAGAAGAACACGGGGCCCCAGGCGTCCAGGAATCCCTGCGACTCGAAGCCGAGCAGGCCGGAGCCGTGCCCGTTCTGGAAGATCAGCCTGGCGATGCCGAACGCGGCGCCGGTGGCGAGCAGGTTCGTCAGCACGCCGAGCGCGGCGATCAGCGGCGCCTGCAGGGCGACGAGCAGGAGCAGGAAGCCGAGGGCGAGCACGACTCCGATCACGAGCGGCGTCTTGGCGGCAAGCGCCTGCTCGAGGTCGTGGTTCTCGGCCACGGCTCCGCCTACGAGCGCCCCGGCCGGCAAGGCCGAGCGGAGCCGGTCGATCGTGTGCCCGACGGCCGTGCTCGACGGGTCGGCGTTCGGGACGGCCTGGACGAGCGCGAGGCCGCTGCCGCCTGACCGGACCGGCGAGACGGAGGCGATGCCGGGATCGTGCCGGACGACTCTCGTCACCGCGGCGACGCTCGCCTGCGGGGTGACGATCTGGAGTGCCCCGGGGGCGCCGACACCGAACGCCTGCTGCACCTGCGTGTAGCCGACGCGCGAGGAGTCGCCGCCGGGGACGACCTTGATCGACGGCATGCCGGTCTTCAGCCCGAGGACGGGCAGCGCGAGCAGGACGAGCACGATCGTGGCGGCAGGGCCGAACAGGTGCGGGCGGCGCCAGAGCAGCTCGCCCCAGCGGGCGAAGCGCGCCGATCGGTGCTCCCCGGAGTGAACCCAGCGGAGCGCCAGCGAGTCGACCTTCGGGCCGAGCTTGGCGAGCACCGTCGGCAGCAGCGTCAGGGTGGCCGCGAGCACGAAGACGACGCTGATCATGATCCCGAGCGCCATCGAGCGGAAGGCCGGGCTCGGCACGAGCATCACGGCCGAGAGCGAGATCAGGACGGTGACGCCCGAGAACATCACGGCCTTGCCGGCCGTGTCCATCGTCACCGCGACCGCGTCGCGCGCGTCGAGGCCGGAGCCGAAGTAGGCGCCGCGGAAGCGGTGCACGAGGAAGAGCGCGTAGTCGATGCCGAGCGCGAGCGCGAACATGAGCGCGAAGTTCATCGCCCAGATCGAGATCTCGAAGCCGTGCGTCAGCAGTGCGAGCAGGCCGGCCGAGGCGACCAGACCGAGGATCGTGAGCATCAGCGGGAGGCCGGCGGCGACGAGTGACCCGAACGCCAGCACGAGGATGATCATGGTCACCGGCCACGAGAACAGCTCCGACTTCATCATCGCCGTGCGGTTCGCGGTGTTGAAGTCGCTCCACATCCCCGATGCGCCGGTCAGCGAGACGGTGACACCGGCCGCGCCGAGCGCGCGCAGCTTGCCCTTGAGCGAGTCGGCGGCCGCGACCATCGCCGTCGGGTCGCCCCCGGCACCGGCCATGACCACGGCTGTGTGACCGTCCGCGGAGATCGAGGAACGCGCGCGAGGCGGCTGCACCGACGCGACGCGCCTGTCGGCGCGGAGCGTGCGCTCCACGGACGCCAGGGTCCGGCGGAAGCCCGGAGAGGACACCGTCTGCGCCGGCGAGTGCACGACGACCATCAGCGCCGAGCTGGACAGGCCGGCGAAGTTGGCCTCGATCAGCTTCCGCGCCTGAACGGACTGGGAGCCGTTCGCCTGCCAGCCCGCGCCCGAGAGCGCCGACTCGACCTTCGGCGCGAAGAATCCGAACCCGATCGCGATCACGATCCACGCGATCGCGACTACGCGCCCGTGATCGACCGTCCAGCGGCCCAGTCGGCCGACCGGCCCGACCGCCTCGGGATGCTCGAGCGCCGCCGGAGCAGCGGGGCGAGCAGTCGCGACGGCGCTCATGCGCGCACCGCTCCCACGAGCCCGCTCAGCGACGCGAGCTGCTCCTGGATCGAGCCGCACACGTCCTCGCAGAGCCGGAAGACCCCCTCGTCCGCGATCCGGTAGTGGACATGAGTCCCGTCTTTCCGGCGAGCGACGATCCCGGCCTCGGCCAGCAGAGCCAGGTGCTTCGAGACGTTCTGCTGCGATGCCCCTGTCGCCTCGGTCAGCTCGCCGACGGTCGCCTCGCCGTCGCGGAGCCGGTCGAGCAGCTTGATCCTCATCGGCTCGGCAATTGCCCGGAAGCGGCGGGCGATCAACTCAACGAGCTCATCCGGAAGGGGTTTGGGAAGCGGCATCGGGAGCATCTCCTCAGATAGTACGCTCAACAGTTGTATAGTTGTATAGCAGACCACGTCATCTGACCGCAAGGAGATGCGAGATGAATGCGACGACAACGAACCCGGTAACCGCAAGCGTGCGGCCGAAGGAGTTCCACTTCCCCGTCTCGGTCGAGTGGGTCGGCGAGCGCCGCGTCGCCGCGCACGTCGACGGCAAGCAGTCGATCGAGATCACTCCGCCGCCCGTCTTCCGCGGCACCGACGCCGAGACCTGGAGCCCCGAGGACTTCTTCGTCGCCGCGGCGGCTTCGTGCCTCGCCGTCACCTTCACCGGCCTCGCCGCGCGCGCCGGGCTCGCCTACGCGTCGCTCGCCGTGGACGGCGACGGAGTCGCGGGCAGGCGCGAGGACGGACGCTTCGGGTTCACGCAGCTCTGCCTCAGGATCGTGATCGAGACCGATCCGGCCGACGAGCAACGCGCGCGCGAGCTGGCCCGGAAAGCGGAAGAGACCTGCCTCGTCTCCGCCTCGCTCGACCTCCCGGTCGAGACCGTGATCGACGTGAGACACGCCGGCCGGCGAGAGCCGTAGCCGGCGCGGGGAACTGCGGGAAGTCCGCGGGGCGGATCGGTGGCCGTCCGGATGATGCGGAGCCGTCGCGTGCGGACACTGCCATCATGGCGAGCGTGGCAACGTTGCATCCCTCGGCGTCCTACAGCGCGACGCTCCGCGTGCGCCTCCAGGACACCCCGGGATCGTTCGCCCGGCTTGCGGGCGCGATCGCGGATACCGGCGGCTCGCTCGGGGCGATCGATCTCGTTCGCGTCGAGCAGCACACGAAGGTGCGCGACGTGACGGTGCTGGCGGCCGACGAGGATCACGTCGCCCGCATCGTCGAGGCCGTACGGCTGCTCGACGGAATCGAGGTCGAGCACGTCTCCGATCGGACCTTCCTGCTCCACCTGGGTGGGAAGCTCGAGATCGCGGCGAAGACGCCGCTCAAGACCCGCGACGACCTCTCGATGGCCTACACGCCCGGAGTGGCCCGTGTCTGCCGCGCGATCGCGGACGAGCCGGACAAGGTCTGGAACCTGACGATCAAGCAGAACGCGGTTGCGGTCGTCACCGACGGCACCGCCGTGCTCGGGTTGGGTGACATCGGCCCCGAGGCGGCCTTGCCGGTGATGGAGGGCAAGGCGATCCTGTTCAAGGAGTTCGGCGGCGTCGACGCGTGGCCGGTCTGCCTCGCGACGACCGACCCGGACGAGATCGTGCGGACGGTGATCGCGATTGCGCCCGTCTTCGGGGGCATCAATCTCGAGGACATCTCCGCTCCGCGCTGCTTCGAGGTCGAGGCGCGGCTGCGCGAGGCGCTCGACATCCCCGTCTTCCACGACGACCAGCACGGCACCGCGATCGTGGTGCTCGCGGCCCTGCTGAACGCGCTGCGCGTGGTCGGCAAGCGGATCGAGGACGTTCGTGTCGTCGTCACCGGCGCAGGCGCGGCGGGAGCGGCGACGGCCCGCATGTTGATGGCGGCCGGCGTCGCCGACGTCGTCTGCTGCGACCGGCGCGGGGTCCTCTATCCCGGCCGCGACGGGCTGGACGTCTCCAAGACGCTGCTCGCGGACGAGACGAATCCGCGCGGCCTGCGCGGCTCGGCGGACGAAGCCCTCGCCGGCTCGGACGTCTACATCGGTCTCTCCGGGCCGGGCGCCGTCAGCCTCGAGGCCGTGCGCTCGATGGCCGAGGGCGCGATCGTCTTCGCGATGGCCAACCCGACCCCGGAGGTCTCGCCGGAGGCCCTCGAAGGCTTCGCGGCCGTCGTCGGTACCGGCCGGTCCGACTACCCGAACCAGATCAACAACGTGCTCGCGTTTCCCGGAATCTTCCGCGGCGCGCTCGACGTCCGCGCGACGGGGATCACCCGGGAGATGGAGCTGGCGGCCGCGCACGCGCTCGCGGCGGTCGTCGAGCCCGAGCACCTCGAGCCGGACTACGTGATCCCGAGCGTGTTCGATCGGCGCGTCGCACCGGCCGTCGCCGACGCGGTGTCGAAGGCGGCCGAGGCGGGCGGCGTCGCCCGGCGCCACGCAACTCCGTCGTAGCTGCGGACTTCCCGAAGGCGCGCTCCGGCCCGCCACGGATGCCGCCGCCGGCGCGTGGCCGCATGCTCCTCTCTCACACTCCGCAGGGAGGGACAGAAATGGGAAGCTCCGGCCGATCGCGATCCGGATACCGCGTCCTGATCGCAGGCGGCGGCGTCGCGGCGCTCGAGGCCGCGCTCGCGCTGCGTGAGTTCGCCGAGGAGCGGGTCGAGCTCGAGCTGCTCGCTCCCGAGACACACTTCTGGTACCGGCCGCTGGCGGTTGTCGAGCCGTTCGGGCTGGGCGAGGTGCATCGACTCGAGCTCGTCGACTTCGCCCATGAGTGCGACGCCCAGGCGAGCCTGGGGGCCCTGGCCGGAGTCGATGCGGCGGCGCACGTCGCGCGCACGCACGCGGGCTCCGAGATCGAGTACGACGCGCTCCTCATTGCCTGCGGCGCGCAGCCGAAGGTGGGTGTGCCCGGAGCTCTGACCTTCCGCGGGCCGGCCGACGTTCCCGCGTTCACGGCCATCGTCGAGAAGCTCGGCTGGGGCTCGCAGACGATCGTCTTCGCGCTTCCGGGCGGCACGGCCTGGCCGCTGCCGGTCTACGAGCTCGCGCTGCTGACCGCCGCGCACCGCGCGTCGCGGCACGCCGACGATGTCGAGATCCACCTCGTCACGTCCGAGGAGACGCCGCTGGCGCTGTTCGGGCCGGAGGCGAGCGACGCCGTGAAGTGGCTGCTCGAGGAGCGCGGGATCCTGCTCCGTACCGGCTGCTACCCGCGCGAGTTCCGGTCCGGCGAGCTCGATCTCGGCCCGGAGGGCACGATCGCCGCCGACCACGTGGTCGCCTTGCCGCGTCTCGAGGGGATCCCGATCGACGGTGTTCCGCACGACTCGCAAGGCTTCATCCCCACCGACCGCTTCGGCTGCGTCGACGAGCTGGCGGACGTCTACGCGGCCGGCGACGTCACGAGCTTCCCGGTCAAGCAGGGAGGTCTCGCGGCGCAACAGGCCGAGGCCGCTGCGACCGCGATCGCCGCCGAGGCCGGCGCCGACATCGATCCCGTCGCGTTCAACCCCGTGCTCCGCGGCCTGCTTCTGACCGGAGGCATCCCCAGGTACCTCCGGACGGAGCTCGCGAGCCCGGGGCAACCCGCCGAGATCGACGCCGTCGGCCTCTGGTGGCCCCCGAACAAGATCGCCGGCCGGTTCCTCGCGCCCTTCCTCGCGACCCGTCAGGGAGACCTTCTCGCCGCCCCGTCAGGAGTGGAGGCGCTTCCGGTGGACGTCTCGCTCGCGGCCGAGTACCGGCCGGCCTGAGCTCCTAGGACGTCTTCAGCGTCTTGATGTAGGCGGTGAGGGCGGCCAGCCGTTCGGCGGAGATGATCCCGCCCCAGTGCGGCATGCTGACGATCGGCGCCTTGCCGAGCACGCTGCCCGACTTGATGAACTGGATGATCTTGGCGTCGGTGTTGAACTCCTTGAAGAAGTCCGCACCGGAGAGCGGCGGGATCGTCTTGTCGGGCGACTGCGGGTTCGGGACGCCGCCCAGGCCGTTCGGGCCGTGGCAGTTCACGCAGCCGTAGAGGGTGTAGAGCGCCGCCCCCTCGACTGCCGCGCCCTGCCCGGTGGGAACCTCGACCGGGTTGGCGGTCGGCACCTGCGGCAGCCCCGCGTGGATGTAGGCGACGAGGTCGTTCACCTGCTTCGCCGAGATCACCTGGCCCCAGACCGGCATGTACGGGTGCGTCGGATTCTCGGCCACGCCGCGCCCGTGCCTGATGATGTCGGTGAGCTGGGCGGTGGTGTACGTGCTGAACGCCTTGAGCGGGGGCACGTAGGGGCTCACGCCGCCCTTTCCGTCGAGGCCGTGGCACTGCGCGCAGGCGAAGTTGACGAAGTGGTGGGCGCCCGCCGCGACAGCCGGATCGATGGTCGTGGACGTCGAGGTCGTGGAGGCCGCGACCGCCGTCGTGCTCTTCGTCGCCCGGCCGATGAAGAACCCGCCGAGCCCCGCGGCGATCAGGAAGGCGAGCGTGACGAGCACGAATGCCCCAGCGGCGGACTCGGGATCCCAGGGTCGCTTAGCCACAGCCGGAAGGATCTTTTCATACCCGGGGCGTCGGCGTCGGCGACGCCCCGGATAGGAATTGCGGGTTTCCCGCGACTCTCGGCTACTGCGTGGCTCCCGCCGGGGCGCCGGTTGCCTTCCGCACCGGAGTCGCCCGCGGGGTGAGCAGCCGCACGAACACGAGCCAGATGACCGGACCGGCGGCGATCGCGGCCAGGAGCGGCCCGCCGGCTCCCTTGAGGTCGGTGCCGGCCGTCAGCGCGTGGCCGAGTGCGAGGACGAAGGCGGCGAAGCTCGCGTAGTGGAGGCGGCGCCAGCCCTTCTGGCCGATCCGCTTCCGCATCCGGAACGATGCGGCGAGCATCAGCGTGAGCCAGCCCGCGACCACTCCGGCCGCGACCGCGGTGGCGTGCCACGCTGACGCGAACGGCACGAGCACCGACGTGAGCCCGAAGTGGAGCGTCGGGTCGAAGAGCAGGGCGCCGGCATGGAGCGCGAGCATCGACAGCCCCGTCCAGGCGAGCGTCTGGTGCCAGCCGAACAGGTGCTTCTGCCGCTTCGTCCCGAGCAGCCTCGTGCTCATCGCGAGGCCGAGCCACACGGAGAGCGTGAGAGCGCCGAAGGAGACGAGGCCGGCGGCGCGGGCCACGTACCAGGCCACCGGCGCATGGGCCAGGAAGGCATTCACGCCGGCACCGCCTCGAGCAGCGGCAGCTTGCCGATTGCGACCGGCTCGCCGTCTCGGGGCACGTACAGCGCCGCCAGGTGCGGGAAGCGGCTCAGATGAGCGCGCGCCTCGGCCAGCGACGAGACGGCGAGCGCGGTCGCGTGTGGTTCCGCCTCGGTTGCGTCGGGGGCGACGATGGTGACGGTGAGCGGCCCGGCCTGGGCGGGAGCGCCCGTCGCCGGGTCGATCAGGTGGTGGAGCGTACGGCCGGGGCCGAAGCGGCGGCGGTCGCGGCCGGACGTTGCCACGCCGCCCGACTCGATCGCGAGCGTTGCGAGGATCGCGCCGGGGGTGCGCGGGTCGGCGATCGCCACCCGCCACGGACCCATGTCCGGCGTGTCGCCGGCGAGGGCGACGTCTCCGCCCAGGTCGACGAGCCCGCCGGGGAGCGCGGGCCAGGCCGACTGCATGGCGTGGAGTGCGCGCGCGGCCGAGAAGCCCTTGCCGATGCCGCCCAGATCGACCGCGGCTCCCGCCTCGACGCGTGCGCGGCTCGAGCCGGAGTCGACCTCGACCTCTGCACCGGCTCGCCACCCGTCGGCCGTTCGGGCCGGCCGCTCCTCGAGCTCGTCGAAGGTGCGGTCATACCCGGCCGCGACGAGCGCAGGGAGGATCGTGGGATCGAATTTCCCGTCCGTGGCCTCACGGGCGTGGAGCGCGGCGGTGAGCGCTTCGATCAGGCGCCTGTCGATCTCGACCCAGTCGCCCCCGGCGCCGTTCAGGCGCGAGAGGTCGCTCGTGGGGTCGAAGCGCGACAGGGCCTTCTCGCAGGCGGCCACCTCGGCCTCACCCGCGTCGAGCGCCCGCTCGACGCGCGGTTCGCCCGGCGACCGCGTCGTGACCGCGACGGCGCACGACGTGCCCATGGCGCGGAACGTCCGCTGAACCAGCCGGCCGATCATGCCGGGGGTGGGGGCGAGGTCTGCGTCGTCGCGTGCGTACCTGCGGTGGGCTGGACGACGACGAGCTGCTGCTTGCCGTTCTTGCCCTTGACGACGAGGACCGTCGGTGTTGCCGAGGGCAGCGGCGAGGGAGCCTGGCGAGACCAGGCGAGCACCCCGACGATCGCGAGCATCGCCCAGAAGGCGGCGACTGTTGCCCAGACCCGGCGCATCAGTCGTCCCACCTTTGCGGCGTGGTCGCGGGGGCGGGCGCCACCTGCGCGGTGAGCGCCGGGGCCGGCGCGGGCTTCGTGTTCCCGCGGGCCATGCCCATGATCGCGAACGCGCCGGTGAAGACCGTCAGCGTCAGAGCGCCGGCGAGTGCAAAGACCTGGAGACGTTTCATCTGGAGTCCTTTCTCGTGAACTGCTTGCACGCTCAGTTCTACGAGGCGGCGGGTAAGGCGCGGGCCAAGGCGGGGCCAGGAATCGGCACCGCCGGCCCAAGAAAGCGCTCAGTCGTCCGAATGCTCGCCCGGCTCGACCCTCGGGTGGGTCGGCGTCGGGACGGTCTTCACGGGCGGTTGCGGCACGCGCGCGATGACCAGTCCGGCGCGTGGCGTGAACTTCCCCACGTTCTCCGATCCTGTCGCGACGCCGAGCAGCACGACGTTCGCCACGACGGCCGCGGCGATCGCCAGGACGAGCACGAGGCCGACCCGGAGCGCGGTCACGCGGCGAGCTCCCGTCTCACCGTCGCCGCCTCGCGGGGCCGGTTGGCGAGCAGGGCGGCGACGAGCTTTCCGTCCTCGCCGAGGTAGCGGACGCTGAACGAGTCTCCGTCGCCGTCGATCTCAACGCGTGACCAGCCTTCACCGTGTCCAACGTACTGCAGACGGAGCCCGAGCTGGTCGGACCAGAAGAACGGCGGCTCGTCATGAGGCTCGTCGCGGCCGAGGATGGCATGGGCCACCGCGGCTCCCTGTGCGGCCGCGCTCGTCCAGTGCTCGACGCGGATGCGCCGGCCGAGGCTCGGCCGGAAGGTCGAGGCGGTGTCGCCGCATGCGTAGACGCCGGGGAGCGCCGTGCGGCCGGACGCGTCGGTGGGGACTCCGCCCGTCCCGGCCGGCGCGCCGACGGGCGCGACCGGATCGGCACCGATCCCGAGCACCGCGAGGTCGCAGGCGACCTCGCTGCCGTCCGTGAGCAGGAGGCCGCGCAGGCGGCCGCCGGGACCGCGCCGGAAGCCCGCCAGGCCTGCGTTCAGGCGCAGGCCGACTCCCTGCTCGTGATAGCGATCGGCGATCAGGAGCCCGGCCTCGCGGCCGAGCACGCGCTCGAGCGGCACGGGCGCGGCTTCGACCACGGTGACGTCGACTCCGAGTGACTGCGCCGAGGTTGCGACCTCGCCGCCGATGAAGCCCGCGCCGACCACGGCGAGCCGCCGTCCCGGCCGCAGCTCGGGGCGCAACGCGAGTGCGTCGCCGAGCGTACGCAGGACGTGCACGCCCGAGGGGAGGTCGGGGAGCGTTCGTGCACGGGCGCCCGTCGCCAGGACGAGGTTGTCCCAGGGCAGAATGCGACCCTCGTCCGTGACGGCGATACGTGAACGGGCGTCGATCCGGCCCACGCGTGTGCCGAGCAGGAGCTCGATCTCCTGCTCCTGCCAGAAGCCGTCGGGACGGAGACCGATCGTGTCGGAGGCCTTCGTCCCGGCCAGCAGTTGCTTCGAGAGCGCCGGCCGCTCGTAGGGCGGCCACCGCTCTTCGCCGACGAGGAGCACACGGCCGTCGTAGCCCTCTGCGCGCAGCGTCTCGGCGCAGCGGGCGCCGGCGAGCCCGGCACCGACGATGAGGGCTGTCCGCTCCATCGTCAGGCCGCCTGGTCGACGACTTCGGTGACGGTGATCGCGCCCATGGGGCACGCATCCGCGGCGGCGAGCACTCGCGGGTCGGTGCTGGTCGCGACGGCGACCGCGATGCCGTTCTCGAGCCGGAAGGCGTCTTCCGCCTCCTCCACGCAGGCTCCGAAGCCCGAGCAGAGAGAACGGTCGATCTCGATGCGGTACAGAGTGGTCATGATGCTGTCCTCCTTTGTGGGGTGAGTGGTGGTGTGAGAGCCCGCCAGGCCGTCGCGCCCACGACCGAGCCGACGGCGGCGAGGTAGATCGCGAATGCCCACGGCTGCGAGGTGTCCGTGCCCGACGCGAGCCCGTGCACCGTCGCCGCGCCGAAGATCGCGTAGGTCGCCCAGTGCAGGCGGCGCCAGTTCCTGGTCCCGATCCGGCGACGCAGGGAGAAGGACGCGTAGACCAGCACCATGAGCTCGGCGGCGAGCACGCCGATCCCGACCGGCAAGGGCCGGTAGGGCGACGCGCCCGGTACGAGGAGGGCGATCGGCCGCAGGTGAATCGTCTGGTCGAGGAGTAGCGTCGCCCCGTGGAGCGCGATCGCCCCGAGGCCCAGCATGGCCAGGAACCGGTGCGTGTCCGTGACGGCTGCCGGCTTCAGCGACCGGAAGGGACGTGACTTGAGCACGAGCCCGGCCAGCACCGACGCCGTCAGCAGGACGTAGGCGGTGAGGCCGCTGGCGCGGGCCAGGAGCCAGAAGGTCGGATCGGTCTTCATGACGTCCTGGTGATGACGACCGGGGGCAGGGTGACGACGCGGACGCTCGACGCCGCGGGCGCGGAGGGCGTGTAGGACGACGACGGCGTGTAGGACGCCACGGGTGCAGCGGCTGCGCTGGCGGCGGCTCTCGCCGAGGCGAGCCGGGCTGCCGCGATCTGGGCCTGGCGCTTCGCCAGTGCGACCTTGTAGGCGGCGAACTGCCTCCTGTAGTCCGAGAACCGGCGGTTGACGACCTGCTGCACGAGCCGTGACTGCTGCCGGAGCCGCTGTTCGCGCTGTGCCAGCGCCGAGAGCCGGGGGTCCCGGGCCGCTTTCACGGTCGACCACGGATGCGCCGCGACGAGAGCCCAGGCCAGGAAGAACGCGACCAGCGAGATCCCGAGCGCGTAGAGACGGCCGACGTGGTTAGTCATTCCCGCCGCCTCCACCGATGGCGCCGTTCCCGCCGCCGTCGCCCTGATCGGAGCCTTCGGACTCGTGCTCACCGCCGGCCCGGTGCTTGTGGATGATGATCGGTGCCGGCCGGACGTAAACGACTCGCTGGGGTGGAGCGGCAGCGGCAGCCGGTGCCGCGATCGGGGCCGAGACGGCCGGCGCGGCAGCCGGGGTGGTCGACACGACCGGGGTGGGCGGAAGCTTCGGGACTGCGGGCGGCGCCTTCTTCAGCGCGGCCCTGAGCGACGCCTCGAAGCGGTCGAGCTGCCTCGTGCGCTTGGTGACGACAGTCTGCGAGACCGGCTTCGCCGAGGCCTGGCCGAGGTGGACCGTCTTCGCGAGCGCGATCGTTCCCACTACGGCCGCGAAGGCCAGTGAGAGCGCGACGACGATTGTGTGCTTGCGGGGCATCTTGCTCCTCCTTCGGGGTATCTGCTTGACCCGACGGTAGGAGGGCCCGGGTTAAGCGCGGGCCAGCCGAAGGTAAGGATTCGACCCGTCTTACGTGACGGCGTGGAGCGTGATCACGGCCTCGAGACCGCCGCTGCGGGCCTCGCGCAGCTCGATCGTGCCTCCGTCTGCGGTCACGAGACGGTGGACGACGGCCAGCCCCAGCCCTGTGCCAGTGCCGGGTGGGCCGGCGCGCCAGAAGCGGTCGAACGCCCGCGCCCGCTCCTCGGCGCTCATGCCCGGCCCCTCGTCGGAGACACGTAATTCGACCGTCTCGGCGCCGCCGCGTCCCTCGATGCGGATGGTCGAGCCCGGCGGCGAGACGGCCAATGCGTTCGAGAGCAGGTTGTCGAGCACCTGCTCGAGCGCTCCGGGAGTCGCCGATCCCTTCAGACCGGGTGGAATGTCGTCGTCGAGGCGGACGCCGCGATTTCCTGCCTGGAGCGACCAGTGCTCGATCCGCGATGAGGCGACGGCGGCGAGGTCGATCGGCTCCGGCGCCGGCTTCGCTGCGTCGGCCCGCGCCAGCACGAGCAGCCCGTCCACGAGCCGCGCGAGCCGCTCGACCTCGGCCAGGGCCGCGTCGAGATCCCGCTTGGCGTCCGGCGCCGACGTCGCGCTCGAGGTTCTCGAGCCGCAGCCGGAGCGCCGTGAGCGGCGTGCGGAGCTGGTGCGAGGCGTCCGCGACGAACTCCTGCTGCGAGTGGAGGAGCCCGTCGAGCCGCTCGACCGTCTCGTTGAACTGGGCTGCGACCGCCCGTACCTCGGGCGGCCCGGACGAGGCGGGTGCCCGGGCCGTGAGATCGCCCGCGCCCACCTCGGCGGCCGCGTGCTCGAGCGCCGACAGGGGCTTGGCCAGCGTGCGTGCGAACCGGAGGCCGATCACGTGGCCGCGGCCAGCACGACGCCGCCGATGGCCGCGAGCAGGAGCCAGTAGCGGTTGACGCGCGAGTCGAGCGCCGAGGTCGGATACGTGATCCGGAGGGCGCCGAGCTTGCCGCCGCCGGGTGCCGAGATCGGCACGGCGGCGTAGATCAGGTCGGTTCCGAGTGTGTTCGAGTGCCTGGAGCCGGTGGCGATCGTCGGGTGCGTGGCGAGCGCTGCGGCGAACTCTGGCCGGGAGGCGAAGCTCCGGCCGGGAGGCGACTCCGTGTCGAGAATCGAGACGCCGCGCTTGTTCACGACGACGACCCGGCCGCCAGGGTCCACTGCGTAGTGTTGAGCTGCCCTGGAGAGCGGCGGGGACGGCGTGCTCAGGCCGCGCTCGAGCGGATCCTCCGCGAAGGTCGCCATCACCAGGGCGTCGCGCACGATCCCGTTCGTCAGGTCCCGGCGCTCGCTGCGCCCGTACTGGATCCCGAGCGGGATCTCGAGCGCCGCGAGCACCACGATCGTCAGCGTGACGTAGGTGGCGAGAAGCGGCTTGGTCACCGGGAACGTGGAGGCGGACGCCGACGCCGCGGACGGTCTCGATCCACGACGGGTCGCCGAGCTTCTTGCGCAGCGCGGCGACGTGGACGTCGATCGTCTTCGCGCTCCCGTACCAGGTCGTCTGCCAGACCTCCTGCAGGATCTCGGCCTTCGAGACCACGGCCCCGGGGTCGCGGGCGAGGAGCGCGAGCAGGTCGAACTCCTTCGGCGTCAGCTCGAGCTCTCTGTCGTCGACCTTCGCCCGGCGTCCCCGCTCGTCGATCTCGAGTGGGCCGATGCGGGTGTGACGCTGGGTCGCGGCCCGCTCGCTCGTACGGCGCATGACGGCGCGGATCCGTGCGAGCAGCTCGCGGAAGCCGAACGGCTTGACGATGTAGTCGTCGGCGCCGAGCTCGAGACCGACGACCCGGTCGACCTCCTCGCCCTTGGCCGTCACCATGATGATCGGCACGCTCGAGCGGCTGCGGAGCTCGCGGCAGACGGAGAACCCGTCGGTGTCGGGCAGGCCCACGTCGAGGAGCACGATGTCGGCCTCGGCCGCCTCCAGCGCCGCCTGTCCCGTCGCGACCCGCTCGACGACGAATCCCTCGCGGCGCAGGCCCTCTGCAAGCGGCTCTGCGATCGCGTCCTCGTCCTCGACCAGTAAGAGTCTCATGCCGGAAGCTTCGCTGACGGATCGGCCCCTGGGGTACGGGAAAGCCGCAGACGAGCCGCCGGGATCGCCGCAAGGAACTCGGGGCCGACCCGGATTGCGCCCGCACTCCTCGAGCCGAGACTCCGCGAAACGGTCGAACGCGAGCAGCGACGTTCGGGCCAAGACGGGGAAGGAGCAGGAAATGCGCAAGGTACTGGAGATCGGAGGCATCGTCGCCGCCGCAGTTCTGATCGTGTTCGGCGCCGCCGCGATCTACCTGGCCGTGGGCGGACACGGCACCGTGAGCGACAACCTGAAGACGCAGCAGATCACGGGCACGCACGACATGACGCCGAAGGGGATCGCACCGGAGGTCGCCGACGTGGCGGCGACGCAGGCCAAGCTCACGGCGGATTTCGCGAAAGTCGGCGTGAAGTTCACGCCGTCGAAGGTGACTGCGCCCGGATGCTCGGTCGCCGGCAAGCAGGTCACGGACGGCGATTCCGCCCGCTGCTTCGCGCAGTACATGTTCATTCACGCGATCCGACCGACCGGCCTCGTCTACTCGCAGATGGGGCAGTACCTTGCCAAGCCGGACACGCCGTTCAAGTACACGGACGGCGGCGGCGGTGTTTCGCCGTCGGCCTCCCCGGCGACCCTCTCGCAGTACGCGCAGGTCGATGCGAAGGGGCAGTTCGTCTCGAACACCCAACGGAACACCTGGATCGACCAGGTCGCGCTGTCGACCGCCCTCAACTCGAGCTACATGGCCGATCAGATCGCCATGTTCGGGATCGTGGTCGGGATCGCCCTCCTGCTCTCCGGATTCGGGTTCGGCATCCTCGCCGTCAGCGGGGCGCTGCGGAATCCGGACTCGGTGCTCAACCGCGTCAAGAAGCCGGGCGCGAACGACAGCTCCACCCCGGCGGTTCCGACCGCCTGAGAGCCCTGCTCCACCGTCCGACCACGAGGGCCGCTCGAGCGGCCCTCGTGTTTTCAGCTCACTCCTCGAGCAGTCCGTGCGCGAGCGCGTAGCGGACGAGCTCGGCCCGGCTCTGCAGGCGGAGCTTCTGCATGATGTGCGCCCGGTGCGTCTCGGCAGTGCGCACCGAGATGTAGAGCTGCTTCGCGATCTCCTGGTTCGTGTGCCCGAGCGCCAGCAGGCGCAGCACCTCGCGCTCACGGTCGGAGAGCGGGTCCTCCTCGGCGCGCCGTTCCGCCTCGGCCTCGGCGGCGACGAGGCGTGCGCCCAGCTCCGGATTGACGTAGCGGCCGCCACGGGCGACTTCGCGCACGGCTGCGACGACCTCGGCGTCGGCGGCCTCCTTCAGCACGTAGCCGCTCGCGCCCGCCGCGAAGGCCTCGCGCACGTAGCGCGGGTCGTCCTGCATGGAGAGCAGGAGCACCTTCATCTCCGGGTGCTCACGAACGATCGTCGGCAGGACGTCCAGCCCGGACTGATCGGGCATGACCACGTCCATCAGGATCACGTCCGGCTTCAGGTCACGGGCCTGGAAGACCGCCTCCCGGCCCGTGCCGGCCTCGCCGACCGGCTCGATGTCCTTCTCCTGGGAGAGCAGGAGGCGGAGGCCCGAGCGGACGACGGCGTGGTCGTCCACGATCAGAACGCGAATACGGGCCGGCATCGGGCAGACGTTACCCGGCCCAGTGGCCGGATCAGTGGAAAACCGCAGCGGATCTGCGGCCTCCGGGCGATTCTGCCAGCTCGGCGCTCTCGTACGTTGTCACGCTATGAAGCGGACCTACGCGGTTGTCTGGAGCACCGGCGACGAGGACGTCGTCTCCGGGAGGCTGGATCGCTTCGGCGATCGTTTCGAGCTCCACGGCCGCAACGGCGGGGTCAAGATCGCCTTCTCGGCCGTGAAGAGCGCCTCGATTGCACGAGGCCAGGCGGACCGGCTGCACGGTCTCCCCGTCCTGGCGCTCGATGTGGGCGCCGCTACGCCGGTGCGGATCGCGAGCCTCGAGGGTACGGCCGTCCTGCACGAGCTGGCCGACCGCCTGGAGCGGTCGGGCCTGAAGGTCTCCGGGCCACCCGAGCCCTAGCCGCCTTTCTCGACGTCTTCCTCGACCTCGTCGCGGAGGACGACCGGGAGGTAGGCGAACAGGGCGGTGCCCTTTCCGGGGGCGGATTCGACTGACAGCGTGCCGCCGAGCAGGGCGATGCGCTCCCGCAGGCCGACGAGCCCGAGTGCGTCGTTCCGTACCTCCTCCGTGGCGAAGCCGAGGCCGTCGTCCTCGATCACGGCGCTGACGCCTCCGTCGCGCCGGGTCAGCACGATGTTCACCCGGGTCGCCGCAGCGTGCTTGACCACGTTCGTCAGCGCCTCCTGTACGAGGCGGTAGAGGCTCGTCTCGATGCCCGTCGGCAACCGTTCGGGGCCGAGGCTCGCCTCGACCTCGGCGGCGATCCCGCTCCGCTCGGCGAACGTGGTCGCGAGCCGCTCGAGCGCCGGGACGAGCCCGAAGTCGTCGAGCGCCGCCGGACGGAGCTCGACCGCGAGATTGCGGACGTCCTGGAGCGCCTGGACGACGAGCTCCCGCAGGTTCGCCTCGGCCAGCTCGGCGTCATGCTCGCTGGCAGCGGTGCGGATCGACTTCAGCCCGAGCAGGATCGAGGTGAGCGCCTGGCCCGTCTCGTCGTGCAGCTCGCGGGCCAGCCGCCTGCGTTCGAGCTCCTGCGCGTCGATCACCCGGCGAACCGTGTCTCGCGCGACGCGTTCCGACACGTCGACCGCGACCGCGGCGCGGGCGGCGAAGATCTCGGCCAGACGCAGGTCCTCGTCGGAGAACCGCGAGTCCCGGCCGAGCCTGTCGTGCAGGGCCACGGTGCCGATCGCGCGACCGCGCGCCACGAGCGGCACGTAGAGGCCCGTGCGGATACCGAGTGTGCGCGCCTCCTCCTGGTCGACCTCGGGATCCTCGAGCACCGAGTCGACGCGGGTGCTCTGCCGCCGCTCGAGCACCCGGCCGCTCTTCGAGTGCTCGCGCATGAACCGGCGGCCGACCAGCGAGCCGGCACTCCCATCGACTCCGTCGGCGGCGGCGATCCGGAGCTCGCCTCCGGGCAAGGGCAATGCGATCAGCGCCAGACGCGCGCCGACCAACTCGCGGAGCCGGCGGCAGACGAGCGTGAGCAGCCGGTCGAGATCGGTCTCCTCGGCGAGCGATCGCACGACTTCGTGCAGAGACTCGAGCTGGCGCGACCAGCGTGTGGCCGACTCGTAGAGGCGGGCATTCTCGATCGCCACCGCCGCTTGCGAGGCCAGCAGGGTGACGAGCTCTTCGTCCGCCTCGGTGAAGTCGTCCCCGGAGCCCTTCTCCGTCAGATAGAGGTTCCCGTAGGCGACTCCGCGGAGCAGGATCGGTACCCCGAGGAAGCTGTGCATCGGCGGGTGGTTGGGGGGAAAGCCGACGGCGCGCGGATCCTTCGTCAGGTCGTGCAGGCGGAGCGGGCGGGCCTCGCTGATCAGGACTCCGAGGATGCCTCGCCCGCGAGGAGGCGCCCCGATCGCCTCACGGGCCTCCGGATCGATGCCGGCAGTCACGAACCGTTCGACCGCCGAGCCCGACTCGTCGATAACGCCGAGCGCGGCATAGCGGGCACCGGTCAGCGATGCGGCGGTCTCGACCAGTCGCTGCAGCAGCGCCTCGAGCGACAGCTCGGACGTGAGCGCGACGCTGGCCTCGAAGAGGGCACGAAGCCGGCTCTCGTCCGGTGGGGCGGCCACACGAAGGAGCGTAGCCATGCCGCTGCCCGCGCGCGCCGGCGGGCTTGCGGGAAAGCCGTAGCGGCATTCCGGGCGACCTCCGATTGCGGAGCGGGCCGTTGCGGGCGACACTAATGAGCATGGCAGTCTCCAAGGAGCGTGCGCGCGACGCGGTCGACGTCATCCTCAAGGACGGCGGCACGCTCAGACTGCGCCCTCCTGCCGCCGCGGACGCCGACGCGCTCGTAGAGTTCTTCTCCGCGCTCTCGCCGCAGAGCCTCTACTACCGCTTCCACGGAGCCCGCAGCATCGACCGCCGGCTCGCGGAGCCGTTCCTCGACCCGGACTGGGTCGAGCAGGGAGGCCTGATCGGGGCGTTGGCCGCCGTCGACGGCGGCCCGGAGCGGGTCGTCGCCCTCGCGAGCTACGCGCGGCTGCGCGACCCGACGACAGCCGAGATCGCATTCGCGGTCTCGGACGAGGAGCAGGGGCGCGGTATCGGCACGCGGCTGCTCGAGCAGCTCGCCGCCCGCGCCGCGGAGATGGGCATCACGGCCTTTCTCGCCGAGGTGATGGCCGAGAACCGGGCGATGCTCGAGGTCTTCGGAGACGCCGGCTTCGAGGTCGGGCGCGAGCTCGAGGGCGGGATCATCGAGGTGCGGTTCCCGATCGAGCCCACCGAGGGGTTCCGCGAGCGGGTCGAGGCGCGCGACCACGTCGCCGTCTCCGCGTCGCTGCGGCCGTTCTTCGTCCCGTCGAGCGTGGCGGTGATCGGTGCCTCGAAACGCCGCGGGTCGATCGGCGGCGAGCTGTTCCGGAACATCCTCGAGGCCGACTTCTCGGGCGCGGCCTATCCCGTCAACCGGAGCGGCGAGCCGGTTGCCGGAGTGCGTGCGTATCGCTCGCTCGAGGAGATCGGCGATCCGATCGACCTCGCGGTGATCTGCGTGCCCGCCGCCCAGGTGCTCGAAGCATCCGACTCGGCTCTACGCACGGGCGTCCGGGCCGTCTGCGTGATCTCGTCCGGCTTCGCGGAGACCGGTGTCGAGGGGCGCGACCGGCAGGAGCGCCTGCTGGCGCTGACGCGGGCCCACGGCGCACGCCTCGTCGGCCCGAACTGTCTGGGCATCTGGTCCGGGTCGACGCGGCTGAACGCCACCTTCGCGCCGCGCGCCCTGCCGCCCGGGCGGATCGGCTTCTCCTCGCAGAGCGGCGCGCTCGGGCTCGCGCTGCTCGAGAAGGCGGCGGAGCGGCGGCTCGGCTTCTCGGCCTTCGTCTCGATCGGGAACAAGGCCGACGTCTCCTCGAACGACCTCCTGGAATGGTGGGAGGACGATGCGGAGACGGACCTCGTCCTGCTCTACCTGGAGTCGTTCGGCAACCCGCGCAAGTTCGGCCGCATCGCCCGCCGCGTGGCGCGGAAGAAGCCGATTCTGGCCGTCAAGGCGGGCACGACCAGCGCCGGTGCCCGGGCTGCGAGCTCCCATACAGCCGCGCTGGCAGGCTCCGACGCAGCCGTGGACGCGCTGTTCAAGCAGGCCGGTGTCCTGCGGGCGAGCGATCTCGAGGACCTCGTCGATGCGGCCGCCCTGCTCTCCACGCAGCCTCTCCCCCGGGGCCGCCGGGTTGCCGTGGTGACGAACGCGGGCGGTCTCGGCATCCTGTGCGCGGACGCGTGCGAGGCGGCCGACCTCGAGCTGCCGGAGCTGTCCGACGAGACGCGGGCTGCGCTCGCCGAGCTCCTTCCCGCCGAGGCGAGCGTCGCCAACCCCGTCGATCTCCTCGGCTCAGCGACCGCTGCGACCTACGAGTCGGTGCTCCCACTGTTGCTCGCGGATGGGCGCGTCGACGCGCTGATCGTCCTGTTCGTGCCTCCGGTCGTCGTCGGCCCGGAGGAGGTTGCGAGCACGATCTGCAGCACCGTCGAGAGCGCCCGGACCAAGAAGCCGGTCCTCGCCGTCGTGATCAGCGCCGAGGGGACCCCGGCCGCGCTTCGCGAGCAGGGCTCGCCGGTTGCCTCGTTCCCGTATCCGGAATCCGCGGCCCGCGCCCTCGGACTGGCCGCGGTACGGGCCGAGTGGCTGCGCCGGCCCGCCGGCGCCGTACCGGAGCTCGAAGGAATCGACATCGCGGTCGGTCGCGGCGTGGTGGAGGAGGCGCTCGGCGACTCGACCGAGGCCTGGCTCGACCCCGCCCAGACGCGCGCGCTGCTCGGCGCCTACGGCGTGCCGCTCGTTCCCGAGCGCCTGGCCGGGGATGTCGGCGAAGCGGTCGCGGCGGCTTCGGAGCTCGGCTTCCCCGTCGTCGTGAAGACCGCAGAAGCGGGGGCGCACAAGACCGAGCGAGGCGGTGTCGCGCTCGACCTGCGCGACGAGGAGGCGGTTCGCGAGGCGGTCGACCGGATCGGCGCGCCGGTCGTCGTGCAGCCGTTCGTGGTCGGCGGCGCAGAGCTGCTCGCCGGCGTCGTCCAGGACCCCATGTTCGGGCCGCTGGTCGCGTTCGGTCCCGGGGGCGTCTTCGCCGAGCTGATCGGCGACGCGACCTTCCGGATCGCGCCGCTCACCGACGTCGACGCCCGCGAGCTGGTCCTCGACGGCAAGGCCGGGAGGCTGGTGCGCGGCTTTCGCGGCGCCCCGGCGGCCGACGCGGACGGGCTCGTCGACCTGGTGCTCCGGCTCGCACGGCTCGCGGACGACATCCCCGAGGTCGCCGAGCTCGACCTGAACCCCGTCGTGGCTCTCCCGGAGGGGTGCCTGGCCGTGGACGCTCGCGTCCGCGTCCACGTGCGCCCGCCGCAAAGGCCGATCAAGAGTTGGTAGCCGGCATGGAACAAGGAGGTTCGAGATGAAGATCAAGGACGTCATGACTCAAGCTGTCGTCACGGTGGGCCCGGGCGCGTCGCTCAAGGAGGTCGCATCGATCCTCGCCGAGCGGGGCATCTCCGGCCTGCCGGTCGTGGACGACGGTGGCAGCCTGCTCGGAGTGGTGTCCGAAGCCGACATCCTGTTCAAGGAGCGCGGCCCGACGGAGCGCCGCGGCGGCCTGTTCTCGTGGCTCATGGAGCCCGACGCCCCTCAGAAGCTCGAGGCGCGGACCGCTGCGGAGGCGATGACCGCGCCCGCGCGCACGATCGGGCCCGACCGGCCGGTGTCGGAGGCCGCGGGGCGGATGCTCGAGGAAGGCGTGAACCGCCTCCCGGTCGTCGACGACGACGGCAAGCTGCTCGGGATCGTCACGCGCGCCGATCTCGTCCGCGCGTTCGTTCGCTCGGACGCCGACATCGCCCACGAGATCCGCGAGGACGTGGTCCTGAAGACGCTCTGGATCGCGCCCGAGTCGCTCAGCGTCACGGTCGAGAACGGCAACGTGAAGCTGGGCGGACAGGTCGAGACGAAGGACGACGCCGAGATGGTCGCGGCCTTCGTGAGCCGCGTGCCGGGCACCGTCTCGGTCGAGTCGAACCTGACCTGGCTGGAGGAGAACGGCAAGCACTGACGAGGGCGCCGGCGGCGCAGCACCGCTGCTCTGAGGGCTGAGCGCTCAGCCCTCTGCTGCGGTGTTTCCGTCCGCCGTTGCGGGAGTGTCCCGATGCCCGCCGATCGGCCTCGGGCGACGATTCACCTGTGACACGACGCCTGCTTGCGCTGGGCGCCCTCGCCGCGGTGCTCGGCGGAGGACTGCTCCATCTGCTCGGCCAACCCCGCGCAGGGAACGCGGTGTGGGCGACGTGCACCCTCGTGATGCTCGTCCCGCTCGGCTGGTCGGTGCTGCGCTCGTTGCTGCACGGCGACGTCGGCGTGGATGCGATCGCGCTCATCTCGATGGCCGGTGCGGTCGCGCTCGGCCAGTACCTGGCGGGTGCCGTGATCGCGCTGATGCTCGCGGGTGGCAACGCGCTCGAGGAGGTCGCGGGCCGCCGGGCACGTCGCGAGCTGACGCAGCTCGTCCAGCGGGCTCCCCGGATCGCCCATTGCCGGCGCGGCGAGCGCGTCGAGGAGGTGCCGATCGAGGAGGTCGTCGCCGGCGAGGTGGTCGTCGTGCGCGCCGGCGAGGTCGTCCCGGTCGACGGCATCGTCATGAGCCGCGAGGCGGTCGTCGACGAGTCGGCGCTCACCGGCGAGCCGCTCCCGGCCACCTGTGGCCGCGGCGGCACCGTTCGCAGCGGCACGGCCAACGCCGCCGACGCCTTCGAGCTCCGTGCGGTGAGGCCCGCGGCGGAGAGCGCCTACGCAGCGCTCGTGCGGCTCGTCCGGGACGCCGAGACGCAGCGAGCTCCCTTCGTGCGGCTGGCCGACCGGTACGCGCTCGTCTTCCTCGGGGTCACGACGGTCGTGGCCGGGACCGCCTGGGCCGTCTCGGGCGATTCGCTGCGGGCGCTCGCGGTCTTCGTCGTGGCCACGCCCTGCCCGCTCATCCTCGCCGCGCCGATCGCCCTGATCTCGGGCGTCTCGCGCGCGGCTCGCGCCGGCGTGATCGTGAAGGGCGCGGGCGTGATCGAGAGGCTCGGGTCGGTACGAACCGTGCTGCTGGACAAGACCGGCACGCTCACCCTCGGCTCGGCCGTGGTCGAGGACGTCGTGTCCGCGGACGGCGTTCCTGCCGACGAGGTCCTGCGCCTGGCGGCGTCGCTCGACCAGCTCTCGGCGCACACGCTCGCAGAGGCGCTCGTGCGCGGGGCGGACGAGCGAGGCTGCGTGCTGAGCTTTCCGGAGCGGGTCGAGGAGCGGCTGGGGCAGGGCATCGAAGGCCGTGTCGACGGGCGGCGTGTCGCGGTCGGCAGCCACTCGTGGCTCCGGGAGCGCGGCTACGACGACTTCCCCAGGCTGGCGGAGGTCGGCAGCGGCCGCACGAGGGTCCTCGTCGGCGTCGACTCGAGCATCGCCGGGAGCATCGTGCTCGCCGATCAGGCGCGTGACGACGCGGCCGGGCTCGCCGATGACCTGCGAAGCGCGGGGGTTCGGCACGTGGCGATGGTCACCGGCGACCAGGCGGCGGTCGCCGACGAGATCGGCTCCAGGCTCGGGCTCGACCGCATCTACTCGGAGCACTCGCCCGAGGAGAAGCTCGAGGTCGTCCGGGCGATGCAGGAGAACCCGGAGCTGCGGCCGGTGATGATGGTCGGTGACGGCATCAACGACGCGCCGGCGCTCGCGCTCGCCGACGTCGGCATCGCGATGGGCATCGCCGGCGCCACCGTCGCGTCGGAGACGGCGGACGCCGTGATCGTGGTCAACCGGATCGACCGCGTGGCCGATGCCGTCCGGATCGGCCGCCGGTCGCTGCACATCGCCCTGCAGAGCGTCCTGTTCGGTCTCGGGCTGAGCCTCCTGGCGATGGGCTTCGCCGCGTTCGGCCTGATCATGCCGGTCGCGGGTGCGCTGCTCCAGGAGGTGATCGACGTCGCCGTGATCCTGAACGCCCTCCGCGCTCTGCGCGGCTGACCAGTTCTTCGCCGCCCCTTCGCGCCGTGGCGGACTGTGAGAGGCGCCGCGGCGGCAAGCGTCTGGAAGGATGCGAATCGTGGAGCAGCGGTTGACCCTCGTGACGTTGGGCGTTGCAGACCTGGCGCGGGCGCGCGGCTTCTACGAGGCACTGGGTTGGACGACGAGGGCTGGGCCAGAAGACGATGTCGTCTTCTTCCAGGCAGGCGGGACGGTGGTCTCGCTGTGGAGCCGCGAGAGGCTCGCTGACGATTCCGGAGTCAATGACAGTGGCGGCTGGGGCGGCGTAACGCTCGCGCACAACGTGCGCTCCCGCGCTGAGGTCGATACCGTGCTCGTTGAGGCCCGCCGCGCTGGAGCACGCATCGCGCGCGAAGGCGCAGAGACGTTCTGGGGCGGCTACTCGGGAGTGTTCGTCGATCCTGACGAACACCCGTGGGAGGTGGCGCACAACCCGCATTGGGCGCTCTCGGCTGAAGGCGCGATCATCCTGCCGGCGTGACGGCCGCAGAGCGCTCTCCGGCGCCGTCAATTTCACATCAAGCCTCTACGACCTTGCCCGGAGCTGCGGGAAATCCCCGGCTTCATCCGTGCCGCCACCGATGGCGCGCGGTCGCGAGCCTCCGACAATGACGGGAAAGGAGGCAACCATGGACCGAATCGTGATAGCAACCGACGGCTCGCGGGGAGCGGACGCGGCCGTGGCCGAGGGGGTCGAGATCGCCCGCGTCACCGGCGCCGCGGTCACCTTCATCTACGTCCGGCACGGAATCCCGCCGGTGTTCGGCAGCCCGTTCTACCAGCGGAAGCTCAGCGCCCAGCTCCGGCCCGCCCGCGCAGCGCTCGAGCTCGCCATGGCCGAGGCCGACCGGAAAGGCGTCGAGGCGGAAACCGAGATCGCGGAGGGCTCCCCGGTCGACGAGATCCTCCGGGCGGCCGTCTACCAGGAGGCCGACCTGATCGTCGTCGGCTCGCGCGGCCTCGGTGCCGTCGCAGGCGCGCTGCTCGGCAGCGTCTCCAAGGCCCTGGTCGAGCTCGCCCCGATGCCCGTTCTCGTCGCCAGGGAGAAGGCGTCCGCGACCGCCGGGCCGCCCGAGCGCGAGCTGACCAGAACCGCGTAGCCATGAGCACGATCGTCGTCGCGGTCGACGGCTCAGACGCGTCGAAGGCCGCGACCGTGGTCGCTCTCGAGCTTGCGCGGGCCACCGGCGACAGGCTCGTCTTCGTCACCGTCTGGCGCCGGCTGCGCGGCGACTTCGGGCTCCCCTACACGACCCTGCTTCCCTCCGACGTGGTCGACATCGAGCGCGACTGGGCACGCGACACGCTGGCGGCGTCCGTTGCGGAGGCCGAGCAGGCGGGAGTCCCGGCCGAGGCTGTGTGCCTCCAGGGCGGTGCCGCGCACGAGATCGTCGGCGTCGCCCGCTCGCAGGAGGCGCGTCTGATCGTCATGGGCTCCCACGGCTTCGGCCCCGTCGAGGCGCTCGTCCTCGGCAGCGTCTCGGCGGGAGTCCTGCGCCACGCACCGTGCCCCGTGCTCGTGGTCCCGGGGCCGAGGAAGCCGCCCGGCGCCTGACTCCGAGGCCCGGCCGCGCCGCTTCTCAGTGACCGTTGCAGCGCTCGACCAGCGCCTGCCAGTCCGCGTCGATCTGCTCCTGGACCTGCTCGAGGTGCGCGCGGTTGTCCTCCCGGAGCAGGTGGGCGAAGCGCTTCTGGAGCTCGAGCCACTCCTCCACCGGCTTCGGGTGCTCGGGCTCGTACGTGAGGTGGTAGCGGCCGTCGACGACCTCGTACAGCGGCCAGAAGCGGGTCTCGACGGCCAGGTCGACGACCCTCGCCGCGAGTCGCGGCTCGTGGCCCCAACCGAGCGGGCAGTCGGTGAGCACGTTCAGGAAGGCCGGCCCGTCCGCCGCGGCGCCGCACTCGACCTTCCGGCTCAGATCGTGCCAGTGGGTCGACGCGGCCTGAGCCACGTACGGGATGTGGTGGGAGACGGCGATGCCGGTCAGGTCCTTGCGCTTCTGGGCCTTGCCGAAGCTCTCGAGCCCGGACGGGCTCGTCGTGGTCGAGGCGCCGAACGGAGTGGCGCCCGACCGCTGGATCCCCGTGTTCATGTACGCCTCGTTGTCGTAGCAGACGAACATGAACCGGTGGCCGCGCTCGAGCGCGCCGGAAAGCGCCTGCAGGCCGATGTCGTACGTGCCGCCGTCGCCGGCGAACACCACGACCTTGACCTCCTCGTCGGCCGGCAGCCCGTGGCGCCGCCGCAGCGCCCGCTGCGCGCTCTCGACCCCGCTCGCGACCGCCGCCGCGTTCTCGAACGCGACGTGCAGCCAGGGCACGTTCCATGCCGTCGTCGGGTAGCGGGTCGTGGCGACCTCGAGGCAGCCCGTGGCGTTCACGACGACGGTCGGCGACTTGATCGTGCTGAGCACGGTTCGGACGACCATCGGAATCCCGCAGCCCTGACAGAGCGAGTGGCCGCCGCGGAGCGGTGGGATGCCGTTCTGGTTGACGACGAGGGTCTTCAGACGGGACACGACTCACCTCTCACGCCGACATGGACGGGCTGGTGCCCGGCGAAGATCGCGCGGACGTCCACCGGATGGAGGTCGCGGCCCCCGAGCCCGTAGACGTGACCGTTCAGCTCGACGCCGCTGCCGTACAGGGCCGCCGCCGTCTCGGCGAAGAGCGGCGGCGCGCCTCCGGGCGAATCGGCGCGGTCGAGCACGATCGCAGACTCGACGTCGGCGAGCGCCGCGCGGATCATCGCCGCGGGGAAGGGCCGGAACGAGTGGACCTCGACCATGCCGACGGGCTCGCCTTCGGCCCGCAGCTCGTCGACGACGTCCTTGACGGTGCCGGCCGTCGAGCCGAGCGCGATCATCACCCGGCGCGCTCCCTCGAGCCTGTATGACTCGAGCGCGCCGTAGTGCCGTCCGGACAGCTGCTCGAGCTCCTCTGCCACCTCGGCGAGCACCGGCAGCGCCGCCTCGATCGCCGCGCCCTGCTGGCGCCGGAACTCGAAGTAGTAGTCGGGCATCGCGAACGGCCCCTGGCTGGACGGATGCGCCGTGTCGAGGACGGGATGAGGGATGGCGTACTCGCCGACGAAGCGGGCGACGTCCTCGTCTCGGAGCAGCTCGACGGGCTCGGCCGAGTGGGTGATCGTGAAGCCGTCCAGGCAGACCAGCACGGGCAGCAGCACGTCCGGGTGCTCGGCGATCCGCGGCGCCATCACCATCAGGTCGTACGACTCCTGGGCGTTCTCGGCGAAGAGCTGCACGACGCCCGAGTCCCGGATCAGCATCGAGTCGGAGTGGTCGCAGTGGATGTTGATCGGGCCCGAGAGCGCCCGGTTGCCGAGCGCCATCACGATCGGCGCGCGCATCGAGGCGGCGATGTAGACGATCTCGGCCATCAGCGCCAGGCCTTGCGAGGACGTGGCGGTGATCGTGCGTGCGCCTGCCAGCGCGGAGCCGATCGCGGCGCTCATCGCCGAGTGCTCCGACTCGACGTTGACGAGCTCCGCGTGCGCGCGGCCGTCCGCGACGAACTTCGCGAAGCCCTGGATGATCGGCGTCTGCGGCGTGATCGGGTAGACCGGCACGACGTCCGGGTCGATCTGCCGCATCGCGTGCGCGATCGCCTCGCCGCCGGTCAGGAGCTCGACCGTCACTCGGCCACCATCTCGATCGCCTGCGTCGGGCACATCTCGGCGCAGATCTCGCAGCCCTTGCAGTAGTCGAGGTCGAAGCCGGTGAACGTCGTCCCGTCGAGCACGACCGCGGAGTCGGGGCAGTAGAGCCAGCAGAGCAGGCAGTTGACGCACTTCGAGAGATCGACCTCGGGCTTGAGGCCGGTGCGCCAGCCGCCCGTGTGCGGCTGCTCGACCCCGGCCGGGTCGACGGCGCCTCCGGCCGGAAGCTCCTGCCAGGTGCTCAGCTTTGCCATTCGTATCCCTCCGCGACTGCTTCTCGCACGGCCGCCGCGTCGGCCTTGCGGCCGAGCAGCTCGACGGCGGCGTCCTGCAGCGACTCGAGCGGCGGCTCGCCGAGTGCCGCTCCGGCTGCTCCGACCATGACCAGGTTGGCGAAGCTCGATCCGTGCTCACTCGCGAGCCGGCTCGCGGGCACGCAGCGGACGGCGACCCCGTCGAGCTCGGGCGGGGCCTCGTCGGCGTTCAGGAGCACGAGCCCGTCCGGGGCGAGGCCCTCGGCCACGTCGATCTCGTGGACCAGCGACGGCTCGAGGACGACGACGAGATCCGGATCGGTGATCGTGTCGTGGCGGCGAATCGGCCGATTCGACACGCGGGTGAAGGCGCGAAGCGGTGCCCCGCGCCGCTCGGGCCCGTACTCGGGGAATGCCTGGACGCTCCTGCCGGTACGCAGCAGCGACAGCGCCAGGAGCTGGGCGGCCGTCTTCGCGCCCTGCCCGGCGCGCGCGTGCCAGCGGATCTCGGTCATCCCGTTCATCGGAGCCCTTCGTCGAGGGCGGCGACGGCGCGCTTGGCCTCTCCGACGGCCCGGACGACGCTCGCGCCGCCGTTGATCGCGTCTCCGGCGGCGAAGATCTTCGGGTCGGACGTCCGCCCGCGCTCGTCGACCGACTCGAGCAGCGCACGGAACTCCTCGCGCGGCCGCTGGCCGATCGCCTTCACGACGGTGTCGACCGGGATGACGAACTCGCTGCCCGGAACGGGCTCGGGGCGGCGGCGGCCGCTCTCGTCGGGCTCACCGAGCTGCATCTGCGCGCAGCGCACGCCTTGGACGCGGCCGTTGCCGACAATCGCGACCGGGTTCACCAGGAAGCGGATCTCGACTCCCTCCCTCCGCGCGAGCTCGACCTCGTGCTCGTACGCGGGCATCTCGTGCTCGGTGCGGCGGTAGAGCAGCAGGGACACGTCTGCGCCGAGCCGCTTCGCTTCCACCGCGACGTCGATCGCCGTGTTGCCGCCTCCGATCACGGCGACACGGTCGCCGGGGGGAGGAGGGTCGCCTGCCTTGAGCCGCTCGATGAACGGAAGCGACTCCCACACGCCCTCGAGGTCGTCGCCGGGGTACGAGACGTCGACGTCTGCGCCCATGCCGACGGTGAGAACGATCGCGTCGACCTCGTCCTCGAGCTCCCGCAGCCGTGCCGCATCGATGCGCGTCCGCAGCCGGAACTCGACGCCGAGCTCCTCGAGCAGCCGTGCCTCGTCGGGAAGCGGCTCGTTCGTCTGCCGGTACGGCGCGATCGCATAGCGCACGAGCCCGCCGACCTCCTCCCGCTCGTCGTACACCGTCACGGCGTAGCCGCGAGACGCGAGCTCGCCGGCTGCCGCGAGGCCGGCCGGTCCGGCGCCGACGATCGCGACGCGTCTCCCGTTGGCCGGTGCGGGCGTGCGCAGTGTGACTCCGTTCGCATACGCCCACTCGGTCGCGTAACGCTGCAGCGCGCCGATCTCGATCGGCGGTCGGCCCTCGTGGATGAGCACGCAATCGCGCTGGCACAGGACCTCGACCGGGCAGACGCGCGCGCACGTCCCGCCGAGGACGTTCTCGGCGAAGATCGTGGTTGCGGCCGCACCCGGATCGTCCGAGGCGATCTGAGCAACGAACCTGGCGACGTCGACGTCGGCGGGACAGGCGACGGCGCAGGGTGCCGGCGCGTACGGGCCGCCGCACTCGAGGCAGCGGTCGGCCTCGACGACGGCATCCGCCCGGGAGAGCGGCGGGCGCAGCTCCTCGAAGAGGGCGCTCTCCACCGCTTCAGTCCGCGATCGCCGTGGCGATGTCGAGTGTCGAGACGACTCCCACCGGTCGCTCCGTGGCGGGGTCGACGACGGCGAGGTGCGAGACACCGCTTTCGGCCATCAGCTGCGCCGCGTGCCGCAGGTCGTCGCCCTTGGCGACGTACACGAGCGGCGTGACCGCGCTGTCTCCGGCGGTCTGCTCGTCGACGTTCGCCCAGGCGGCGGCGACGAGGTCGAGATCGGAGACGAGGCCCCAGAGCTCGGTCGTCTCGTCGTCCTCATGGCCGTAGTCGAAGACGAACACCGAGTGCACGCGGTGTGTCGCCATCAGGCGGGCGACGCTTCGCAGCGGGGTCGAAGGCGCGCAGCTGATCAGGCCCTCGGTCATCACGTCGGCCACCGTCGCCTGCACGAACGGCACCGGCGGCGAATTGTGGCTGTGAATCGAGGTCTGCATACCTCGATCTTCGTCACGGTGACCCCTGGCAACATCAGCGTCAGCCCCGAGCGCCGTGCGGACAAGTACGGAACGCGGCGGCGCTGTCCCCGCAACCCGGAGCACGGCTCTCACCGA
Source organism: uncultured Actinomycetes bacterium (assembly GCA_963742925.1). GTDB lineage: Bacteria > Actinomycetota > Thermoleophilia > Gaiellales > Gaiellaceae > PALSA-612. The sequence continues at coordinate 409,893 of CAVUNV010000004.1, forward strand.
AGACGGCTGCGGGGCCGTGCGGCCCCGCAGCACGTCAGAGCCTCGCCCTACTCCTTCGGGGCGATGGCGATCTTCCGCGGCTCGGCCTCGACGATCCTCGGGGCATGCATCTCCAGCACGCCCCCCTTGAACGTCGCCGTCAGCTTGTCCGTGTCGGCGTCCTCGGGCAGATGGAACCGGCGCTCGAAGATCCTCTCGAGGCGCTCGTGGAGCAGGAAGGTCTTCTCCCGCTCCTCCTTCGCCTCCGTGACCTCACCTCTGACGACGATCGTGTGGTCGGTGACCTCGAGCCCGAGATCCTTCTGCTCGAATCCCGGCACCTCGAGCTCGACGACGAACTCCTCCGGCGTCTCGTAGACGTCGGCGGCGGGAACGGTCTCAGGCCCGACGCCGATGTCCTCGAACAGACGCTGCAGGCGGCGCTCCATGAGGTCGAGCTCGCGGAAGGGCGTCCACCTCACCAGCGTGGTCATCCTTCCCTCCTTTCGCGAGCAACCCTAGGAGCTGTGCGGGCCCGGCGCATCGGGAGCGCGAGGCATCCCGGCTGCGGAGATCTACTGATTCCAGGAGGTCATGCCGGAGCCGCCCGGCCGCGGATGTAGGCGCGCCGCAGCTCGTCGGCACCCCAGACGATCAACGGGAACGGGAGCAGGAAGGCGATCGTACGTCGGCTCGGGAGCGCCGCGGTGCCGAACACGGCCTGCAGCGGCGGCGCGTAGATGAGCATCGCGGCGAAGACGATCTCCGAGGCGATCGCCCAGAGCAGCAGCGGGTTCGTGAAGAAGCCGACCGAGCGCAGCGACGCCCGCTCCGTGCGTGCGGCGACCGCCGTCCCGATCTGGCAGGCGACGATGCCGGCGAAGGTCATCGTCGTCGCCTGGAGGTAGGCGTGGTGGAGCGGCGATCCGCTCGCCGACCGGGTCGCCGGGCTGCCAGCCGGCGCGCAGGAGGACGAAGAAGAAGCCGCTCATGGCGAGCGTCGCCTCGATGCTGCCGAGGAAGACCCAGGAGCGGAGCATCAGCGCGCGGTCGATCACATGCGGCGTGGCGGGAGCGCGGCGGCCTGCTCCATCAGGCCCGGCTCGGCCGGCTCCCGGCCCGAGCGCGAGCGCCGGGAGGATGTCGGTGCCGAGGTCGATCGACGAGGATCTGCAGCACCGTTCAGCGGGAGCGGGATCGCGCCGCCGCAGAGCGGCGAAGACGAGGAACGGCACGACCTCGCCGTGTCGCGTGGGTGAAGATGTAGACGATGAACTTGCGGACGTTGTCGTAGACGCTGACGTCCGGCCTCGACCGCGGCGACGATCGTCGCGAAGTTGTCGTCGGTGAGCACCATCGTCGCCGCCTCGCGGGCGACGTCGGTGCCGGTGAGCCCCATCGCGACGCCGATGTCCGCTCGCCGCAGTGCCGGCGCGTCGTTCACGCCGTCGCCGGTCATCGCGACGACGTGACCTTCGGCGCGGAGCGCGTCGGCGATCCTGAGCTTCGCCTCGGGAGAGCTGCGGGCGAAGACGATCTCCTTGCCCTCGCGGAGGAGCTCGTCCAGCTCTCGCTCGCTCATCTGCTCGAGCTCGGCGCCGGTCACGACCTGCCCGCCGTCGCGGGCGATGCCCACGCGCCGGGCGATCTCGGCGGCCGTCGGGCCGTAGTCGCCCGTGACGACGAGGATGCGGATCCCCGCGGCGTGGCACTCGTCGACGGCGCCGGCAACCTCCGGCCGGGGTGGGTCGAAGAGCGCGACGAGCCCGAGCAGGCAGAGCTCGCGCTCGGCGTCCTCGCGGCGCGCAGGCGGGTCGGCCCCGTCGGGCAGGCGCCGCCGGGCGACGGCCAGCACGCGCAGCCCGTCCTTCGCGTAGCGCTCGAGGACCGCCAGCACCTCGTCGCGGTCGGCCTGCTCGAGCGGCCGGTGATTGTCGAGGCCGCCGATCCGCGTCGCGCGGCGCGAGCACCTCTTCGGGTGCGCCCTTGGCGTGGATCGTCAGCGTGCCGTCCTCGCGCGCGTCGACGGTGGACATGAGGCGGAGCGTCGGGTCGAAGCGGTAGAGCGTCTTCCGGCGGCGCTCGCGCCGCCTGAGCGCGACGTCGATGCCGAGGTCGCGCGCGGCTTCGAGCATGCCGATCTCGGTCGCCTCGCCGCGTGACTTGCCCGCTCCGGGCCGGATCGACCTCGGCGGTGCTGCAGGACGCGGTCGCCCGGCCGAGGAGGGCGAGCACCGGGTTCGCGGCTCACGGCGGATCGCCAGGTCGTTGCCCGCCTCGAGATCGATCTCCCCGAGCGGCGTCCAGATCCTGACCGCGCGCATCCGGTTCTCGGTCAGCGTTCCCGTCTTGTCGGTGCAGATCGACGTCGGCCGAGCCGAGCGTCTCGACCGCGCTCAGCCGCTTGACGAGCGCGCCGCGGCGGGCGAGCATCGCGACGCCGACCGCGAGCGCGAGGGTGATCGTCGGCAGGAGCCCCTCGGGGACGTTGGCGACGATCAGGCCGATCGCGAAGTTGAACGCGTCCTGGAGCGGCAGCCCGGCGACGAGCCAGCCGATCGGCAGGAAGGCGATCCCGACGAGCACGGCGACGAGGGTGATCAGCCAGGCGACACGGCGCACCTGCTGCTCGAGCGGGCTCAGCTCCGTCTCGACCCGCTCGGTGAGCGCGGCGATCCGGCCGAGCTCCGTCTGCATGCCCGTCCTGACGACGAGCGCCTTGGCCTCGCCGCCGACGCACGACGAGCCGCTGAACACGAGGTTCCGCGCCTCGATCAGCGGCCCGCTCGTGTCGCGGAGCTCCGCCGAGCGATACACGGGCTGCGACTCCCCGGTCAACGTCGAGAGGTCGACGTCGAGCGCTCCGTCCATGAGGCGGCCGTCGGCGGAGATGCGGTCGCCCTCGGCGAGCACGAGGACGTCGCCGGGCACGAGCGTCGCGGCGTCGATCGTCTGGCGGCTCCCGTCGCGGAGGACGAGCGCCTGCTGGGGGAGGTAGCGCCGGAGCGCCTCGATCGCCTTCTCCGCCTGGCGCTCCTGGGCGAACGCGAAGGCGGCGTTCAGCACGATCACGGCGACGATCGCGCCGCCGAGGACCGGCGTGCCGGCGACGAAGGCGAGCGCGGCGGCGAACCAGAGCAGGAGCGCGAGCGGGTGCGTGAACTGCTTGAGGAGCTGCCGCGGCCAGCGAGTGCCGCCGCGACGGACGATCTCGTTGCGGCCGTAGGCTGCGAGGCGGCGCTCGGCCTCCCGGCTCGAGAGGCCCTCGGGGCGTGCTCCGAGCTGGCGGAGCAGGAGGTCGTAGGCTTCCCGCGGGTCGTCGACAGCGGTTGGTGCTCCGAGGAGCGACGCCATGCCTCAACGGTCGCGCGTGAGGCGTCGAGCCGCATCGGGGAGACGCCGTGTGGCGACGTGGAGAAGTACCGAGCCCGCTCAGGCAGCCGGGGAAGCGTTGGGGCGGCGCACGGCGCGCCGCCCCAACGATCGCTCTCCCTAGTGAAGGACGAGCCTGGCGCAGCTGGCCCGGCTCGAGTTGCCCTGCTGATCCGTCGCCCGCACGCAGTGCTGGAGCGTCCCGGTGATCTTGGCCGGAGCCTTCCAGGTCGTGCTGATGCGAGTCGTGCTCTGCGGGACCGTGAGCATGGCCTGAACGGTGGCGATGACCCTCCCGTTCTGCTTGACCTGCTCCCGCAGGGTGATCGCGCCCGTGTCGCCGGCCAGGCGCATCTCACCGACGTCGTCGGAGATCTGCGCCAGGAGCTTCACATTCGTGCCCTTGCGACCGCTTGTCGCCAGCGCCGTTGCCGCGGGCGCGGTGGTGTCGCGCAGGGTCGGGAAGTGGAGCTGGCCTGCGCCCGTCTGATTGTCCTTTCCCGCGGTGCCGAGATCGACCGCGTTCGACTCCAGGAAGGACTGGAGCTCGGTCGGTCCGAACGCGGGGTGGAACTGCTTGACGAGTGCCGCCGCCCCCGCGACTTCAGGTGAGGCTGCAGAGGTGCCCGCGAACCCGGACGGGCAGGAGCTGAAGCCACCGTACGTGGCCGACGAGACGCTGTCGTGACCGGCGATGTCGGGCTTCGTCCGTCCGTCGATGGTCGGCCCCTGCGAGCTGTACGGCTCGAGCGAGTTCGACTGCCAGCAGAGGGCTCCAACGGCCAGAGCGCCCGGCGACGTCGCAGGGTCGGTGATGCTCCCCGCGGCGGTCTCGTACTGGAGCGCCGGCGACCGGGTGGTCAGGTCGAGCCGAGGCGACGTCGTCACTCGCACGCCGATGATCGCCCAGGCCACCGTGAGGTCCCTCCCGCTGATCTGGCCGTAGCACATCCCCTCGACGGGCGGCTGCGTCCCGTCCTGCGTCGTGTTCGAGACGGCGATGATCTCACCGGTGTCCGAGAGGAACAGGACGAGCGCGAAGTCGGAGACCCCGGCAGGCCACTCGTCCCACTTGAGAACACCGCAGATCACAGACTCGTCGGGCCAGACGAAGGAGTTGCCCTCGTCTCCATTCGCGGCCCACTCGTGGACCTGATCGCCGTCGGGGTCGCTGTAGGTCCCCGCCCAGTGGTCATCGCCTGGTTCCCGGCGGCGTTGCGGAGATGGAGCGACGGGTCGCGGAACGGAGCCCTGCCGGTCACCAGTGAGGCCAGCCGCGCGTCGAGCTTGGGCAAGCCCGACGTCCCCAACGAGCTCACGTGAACCCGCTCGACTGCGGCCGTGCGGTGCGCGCCGGCCGTCGATAAGGCTGTGGCAGGCAGTACCAGAAGCATGAGGACGAACACCGCCGGCGCCGATCGCCTGCGCGTCAGCAGTCTCGTAAGAGATCCGAGCGAACGCATGGCTACCACCCCCTCTTCTCCCCCGCATTTGCACACGCGAAAGCAGATGCCCGCCGGGCGATCTCGAGATTCCCATGGAGAGACCCCGGCCGCAGCAGCGCGCACGCTGATGACAGGTCGGGGAGCACACGGATAGCGCCTGCCAGGATCTACTGACCGGAGGCGACGCTTACGGAGCTAACGGCGTGGGGAGGAGCTCAGGTGGTGGGCTCCTCGACGTGCGGGATGATGACCACCGGGCAGACGGCGTGATGGACGCACTGCTGGCTCACCGAGCCGACCAGGAGCCCCTTGAAGCCGCCGAGCCCGCGCGAGCCGAGCACCAGTAGCTCCGCGTCGGTCGAGGCGTCGAGCAGCGCGGAGGCGGGCGCGCCGAGGGCGATGACCTGCTCGACGGCCTTCGCGTCCTCGCCTGCGACCTCCGCGACGATCTCGGCGAGCTGCGCCTGGGCGCCCTCCTCCATCGTGTCGTAGATGTTGACCGGCATGCCCTCCCACGAGTCCGAGACGGCGTACTGCCACGCCTCGACGGCGCGAACCGTCGCATGACGCAGCCGCGCCTCGTCGATCGCCCAGCGCAGGGCGCGCTTCGACGTCTCCGATCCGTCGACGCCGACCACGATCACGCTCACCGGGACCGGCTCCCCTCGGTAGCACCACGGGCGCGCTTCTTGTGCTGGATGATCGCGTCGCTCGAGGGATAGAAGACGCTCTCGTGATCGTCGTCCCAGCGGACGCGGTAATGCTCGTGGTCCGAGCTGCCGAGCACCTCGAGGATCTCGCCGATCCGCCGTCCCTCGCCGACACGATGTCCCTCGACGACGACCAGGTCGCCGGCCCGGGTCTCGGACGGTGTTGGTGATTTCGCCATCGCAGCCTCCTTCGGGTCCGTTGCAGCATGCCTCTCGCAGCGGCGCTCTGCATCGGGGAGAACTGCTGAGTCGAGGTCGGTGGGAAACCGCCGGTTCAGTGTTTTCCCCGATTGCAGAGTGCACGCCTCCCTGATGGCATCGAGCAGGCACGACGGCCATCCTTCTTCCGTAGGGAAAGGAGGGGACAGAAATGGTGACTCAGACACGCCTCGAATCGCCTCTTCAGAAGCTCCGGGTCAGCGACGCCATGCACCCCGGCGTCATCGCCTGCCCGTTCGACGCCTCCCTGCGAACGGTCGCGCGGATGATGGCGACCTACCGGGTGCACGCGATCGTCGTGCTCGGGCACGAGGGCGACGAGCTTCCCGGCGGGGAGCTCTGGGGGGTCGTCTCGGACGCGGATCTGATCCAGGCCGCGCAGAGCGACGACTTCGACGAGCAGACGGCGCAGTTGCTGGCGGCGACCCCGGTGCTGACGATCACCGGCTCCGAGCCGCTGAGCCGCGCGGTGCAGCTCATGGTCGAGAACGAGGTCTCGCACCTGATCGTGACCGAGCGGCGCTCGAAGCGGCCGATCGGCGTGGTCTCCACGCTCGACGTGGCGCGGGCAGCCGCCGGGTTCAACTGAGGGAGCGCACGTGGATCCGGCGCCCGAATACACCGCCGACGGAATCGATTCGCTCCGGCTCTTCCTCAAGGAGATCGGCCGGTACCCGCTGCTGACCCGCGAGCAGGAAGTCGAGCTGATGAAGCGGGTGGAGCGCGGCGACGCCGCGGCGAGGGAGCGGATCGTCAACGCCAACCTCCGGCTCGTCGTCTCGATCGCCAAGCGCCACCAGGGCCGGGGCTTGCCCCTGCTGGACCTGATCCAGGACGGGATCCTGGGGCTGATGCACGCGGTCGAGAAGTTCGACTGGCGGCGCGGGTACAAGTTCTCGACCTACGCCAGCTGGTGGATCCAGCAGGGGGTCCGGCGCGGCATCGACAACCGCGCCCGGGTCATCCGGCTCCCCGTTCACGTGTCCGCCCGGGCCAACAAGATCGCCCGGGCCGAGCGTGAGCTCGCGAACGGAGGGGGCCGGCGGCCGCCCGACGACGAGGCCGTCGCACGCGCGTCGGGGCTGTCCCTCCGCCAGCTCCACGACGTGCGGGCCGTGCCGCAGGTCGTCGACAGCCTCGATCGTCCTCTCCAGACCGATGACGCGCCGGCGCTCGGATCGCTGCTCGCCGACGGCGAGCCCGACCCGTTCGACGAGGTCGAGAGCCGGTTGCTCGTCGAGGCGGTGCAGGCCGCGGTGCACGGCCTGCCGGAGGCCGAGCGGAGCGTGATCGAGGCTCGCTACGGCCTGGCGGGCGACGACCCCGTCACGGTCGAGCAGGTACGCAGACAGCTCGGGCTGGGCCGGAGCGAGGTCGCCCGCCTCGAGCGGCAGGCCCTCCGCCGCCTCGCGCACGAACCGAATCTGCGCGCGCTGCACGAAGTCGCCTGAGGCCGGACAAACGCTCCGTACTTCTCCGCATCGTCAGTCGGCGCCTCCTCGGATGCCTCGCTCGAGACCCGGGGCAACGATGCGGCCATGACCGTCCCACCCTGGAAGATCAAGGTCATCGAGCCGATCTCGCTCCCGCCGGCGGCGCGGCGGCGCGAGGCGATCGAGGAGGCCGGCTACAACACCTTCCTGCTCCGCTCCGACGACGTGTTCATCGACCTGCTCACCGACAGCGGCACGTCGGCCCTCTCGCAGGAGCAGCGCGCCGCGATGGAGCTCGGCGACGAGTCGTACGCCGGCTCGCGCAGCTTCTACCGGCTCGAGGCGGCGATGCACGACGTGTACGGCTACCGCCACCTGATCCCGACCCATCAGGGTCGCGGCGCCGAGCACCTGCTGGCGCAGATCCTCGTCCGGCCCGGCTCGGTCGTCCCGTCGAACCTCTACTTCACGACCTCGCGCGCCCACGTCGAGCTGGCCGGCGGCGTCTGGAGGGACGTGTCCGTTCCCGAGGCGAGCGACCCGGCCTCGTCGTTTGCGTTCAAGGGGAACATCGACCTCGTCGCGCTCGAGCGCGTGCTGCACGAGGTCGGTCCGGAGGGGATCGCGTTCGTCCGCCAGGAGGCCTGCCTGAACATGGCCGGCGGGCAGCCGTTCTCGCTCGACAATCTCCGCTCGGTGCGCGCTCTGACCGCGGAGTACGGCGTCCCGTTCATCCTCGACGCGACCCGGATGTCCGAGAACGCCGTCTTCGTCAAGGACCGCGAGGCCGGCCAGGCCGACCGCTCGTTCGGCGATCTGATCCGCGAGTTCTCGGGCCTGTCGGACGGCGCCGTCTTCTCGTCGAAGAAGGATCACTTCGTGCCGATCGGGGGCTTCCTCGCCCTGAACGACGACGAGCTGGCGGAGCGGGCCCGGGAGGTGCTCGTCCTCTACGAGGGCTTCGCGCACTACGGCGGCATGGCCGGGCACGACATGGAGGCGCTGGCGCAGGGGATCCGGGAGGCGGCGGACGAGGCCATGGTGCGCCACGTGGTCGCGCAGGCCGCGTACCTCGGCGGTCTGCTGAGCGAGCGCGGCATCCCGATCGTCGTTCCGGTCGGCGCCCACGCAGTCTTCCTGGACGCGAAGCGGATCCTGCCGCACGTCCCGCAGAACGAGTTTCCGGCCCAGTCGCTGGCGGCCGCGCTCTACGTCGCCGGCGGTGTTCGCTCGATGGAGCGCGGCATCGTCTCGGGCCAGCACGGCGACGCGCCGTACGACGGCCTCGAGCTGGTGCGGCTGACGCTGCCGCGGCGCGTCTACACGCAGGAGCACCTGGGCTACGTGGCCGACGTCGTCGAGGCGGTCTGCAGCGACGCGGCTGAGATTCCGGGCCTCGCGTTCACCTACGAGCCCGAGCACCTCCGCTTCTTCCTCGGCCGCTTCGAGCCGACGGCCCCGTTCCCCGACCTGAGCATCCACGAGAGCCGCAGGACGGCTCCGGCTCTCGTGTTCTGAAGGGAGCCAACATGACCAACGTCGTGATCATGGGCGCCGGTGGGCGCGACTTCCACGATTTCAACGTCGTGTTCCGCGACGATCCCGACACGCGCGTCGTCGCGTTCACGGCGGCGCAGATCCCGGGCATCGACGCACGCCGCTACCCGCCGTCGCTGGCCGGGCCGCTCTATCCCGACGGCATCCCGATCCGGCCGGAGCGCGAGCTGGCGGAGCTGATCGGCGAGCACGACGTCGACGAGGTCGTGCTGGCCTACTCCGATCTCTCGCACGACGACGTGATGCACAAGGCATCCGCCGCGCTCGCCGCCGGAGCCGACTTCCGGCTGCTCGGGCCGCGGACGACGATGCTCGAGTCCGCCAAGCCCGTCGTCGCCGTGTGCGCGGTCCGGACGGGCTCAGGGAAGAGCCAGACGAGCCGCCGCGTCGGCCAGATCCTCCTCGATGCGGGCCTCCGGGTCGCGCTCGTCCGTCACCCGATGCCTTACGGGGATCTCGAGGCGATGCGGGTGCAGCGATTCGCCAGTCTCGCCGACATCGACGCCTCGCATCCCACGATCGAGGAACGCGAGGAGTACGAGGCGCCCGTCGAGCTCGGGATGACGGTCTACGCCGGCGTCGACTACGGCGACGTCCTCGCCCGGGCCGAGGCCGAGTCAGACGTGATCCTGTGGGACGGGGGGAACAACGACTTCCCGTTCTTCCGGCCGGATCTCCTGATCGTGGTCGTCGACCCGCTCCGCGCCGGGCAGGAGCTGCACTACCACCCGGGCGAGGCGAACCTGCGCATGGCCGACGTGGTCGTCGTCAACAAGCTGGACAGCGCCGGCGTCGCCGCGGTCGAACGCGTCAACGCCGACATCGCCCTCGCGAATCCCGATGCCACGGTCGTGCGCGCCGAGTCCCCGGTGACGCTCGACGACGGGCCGCCGATCGCGGGCAAGTGCGTCCTCGTCGTCGAGGACGGCCCGACGCTCACGCACGGAGGCATGCCGTTCGGGGCCGCGACCGTCGCCGCCCAGCGCGAAGGCGCTGCGATGCGAGTCGATCCGCGGTCGACCGCCGTCGGCTCGATCGCGGACATCTACACGGACTATCCGCACATCGGCGCCGTTCTGCCGGCGATGGGCTACGGCGACACGCAGCTCGCCGAGCTCGAGGCGACGATCAACGCGACCGATTGCGACGTCGTGGTCAGCGGCACGCCGATCGACCTCGGCCGGCTGATCGACTCGCGACACCCGATCCGGCACGTCCGCTACGAGCTGAAGGAGATCGGCCGGCCGACGCTCTCGGACGTGCTCGCCACGATCGTCTCGCTGACCGTGCTCGAGCGGGACGCGGCCGCAGCGGTCCGTTAGAGCTCGACGTCGATCGACTCGAGGACGACTCCCTGCGCCTCCCGCTCGGTCGGGTCGGTGCGGAGCTCCGTCTCGACGTCCGCGCCCTCGGCGATGCCGCCGCGCGCCGCATCCTCGAAGTGCTCGCGGAAGTGCTCCTCGGTGAAGTGCGAAAGCGCTCCCAGGCGCACGCGCACACAGGTGACGCGCTGTGCGTGCTGGGCGCTCGCCTCGGACTCGATCTTCGCGATCAGGTCGTCCATCAGCTTGCGCTCGTGCACTGGCCCACCTCCGCTCGCAGCATCTCCGCGACGCGGGTGACCGCCGCCTCGACCTCCGGCGTCAGCTCCTCGCCGACGTCGAACCGTGCACCCTCGATGCCGTAGAAGACGACCCGTGCCGGAAGCCGGCCGAGCGCGCGCGCCAGCTCGACCGCCTCGGCCAGGCCGAGATGGTGGGTCGAGGCGCGGAACAGCTCGGCCGGCAGCTCCTGCTCGCTCGCATCGAGCCGCTGCACGGTTCCGGGCGCGGCGCCCGAGGAGACCGCGTCGACGAGCCAGAGCGCGTCGGCTCCGCCCCACGCGTCGATCAGGCTGGACGGCTCGCCCTCGCGCTCGAGCACCTGGACGCCGTCCGGAAGCGTTCCCTGCAGCCGCCGTGCCACCTCGAGCCCGGCGGCGTCGTCGCACCGCCAGGGGTTCCCCACCCCGATCACGATCAGGATCGCTCGACCTCGAGCTTCAGGAAGTGGGTCGCGCAGGAGATGCACGGGTCGTAGTTGCGGATCGTCTGCTCGCAGAGCAGGGCGAGCTCGTCGTCGGGAACGTCGAGCGACCGTTCGACGACGCCGCGCAGGTCCTCCTCGATCGTGCGCTGGTTCTGCGACGTCGGCGGCACGATCCTGGCGTCCAGGATCGTGCCCTCCTCGTCGAGCTCGTAGCGGTGGTAGAGGATGCCGCGCGGGGCCTCCGTGCAGCCGTGGCCGACGCCGGCCCTCGGCTCGACGGCGACCGCCGGCGCGTCCGGCTCCTCGTAGTCGGCGATCAGCCGCAGCGCCTCGTCGGCTGCGTAGACGAGCTCGACCGAGCGCACGACGATGCTCCGGAACGGGTTGCGCTCGGACGGGCCCAGGCCGGCCTCGTCGGCCGCCTCGCGCGCGAGCGGTGACAGGGAGTCGTAGCCGAGCGCGAAGCGCGCCAGCGGCCCGCACAGGTACGAGCCTCGCTCGCGGAGCCGCGAGTGGAGCGCGTTCGACCACGGCACGTGCTCCTCGACGAAGTGCTCGTCGTACTCGGAGACGTCGATGTCGAGGCCGCGGTTCGATCTGATCCGGCCCCGGTCGATCGGATACTCGCCGGGCTCGGCCAGCGCGACGAGCTCGTAGTCGCACTCGTAGTCGGGGAAGTCGAGGCCGGCCGTGACCGCCACCGTCGCGAGGGCGATCTCCCGCGCGCGCTCGAGCTTCTCGACGAGCGCAGCCAGCTCGCGCTTGCGCGGAGCGCGGTACCAGCCGCCGACCCGCACGTTGATCGGATGCACCTCGCGGCCGCCCACCACCGTCATCAGCTCGTTCCCGGTCTTCTTCAGCTCGAGCGCCTGGGCGACCAGCTCGGGATGGTCACGCGCCATGTGCACGGCGCTCTCGTAGCCGAGGAAGTCGGGCGCGTGGAGCATGTACACGTGCAGGGCGTGGCTCTCGATCCACTCGCCGCAGTAGAGGAGCCGGCGCAGCGCGCGCAGCTGCCCGTCGACCTCGACGCCGCAGATCTGCTCCATCGCCTTCACGGCGCTCATCTGGTAGGCGACCGGGCAGATGCCGCAGATGCGCGCCGTGATGTCCGGGGCCTCGGTGAACGCCCGGCCGCGCAGGAAGGCCTCGAAGAAGCGCGGCGGCTCGTAGATCCGCAGCTTGACGTCGGCGACCCGGCCGTCCTTGATCTTGACGAGCATGCCGCCCTCGCCCTCGACACGGGCCAGGTAGTCGGTCCTGATCGTCTTCGTGCGGCGCTTGCGGCCTCAGCCATTCTTGCGAGCCTCCTCGAAGGCCTCGACGTTGAAGGTCCGGAACACCCGCTCGACCCCGCGGTCGCCCATGCCGAGGACGCGCAGCTGCCGCGTCAGCGAGACGGTGTTCGGCGTCTCCATCGGGCCGAAGCAGCCGTAGCAGCCCCGGTTGTACGCGGGGCAGAGCGCGCCGCAGCCGGCGTGCGTGACCGGGCCGAGGCACGGCGTCCCGTGCGCGACCATGACGCAGACCGTTCCGCGGCGCTTGCATTCCGTGCAGACGCTCGTCGTGGGGATGCCCGGCCGCCGCCCGTGCAGGAAGGCCGTGATCACCTCGAGCAGCTGGCGCTTGTCGATCGGGCAGCCGTGGAGCTCGAAGTCGACCGGGACGTGTGCCGAGATGGGCGTCGAGGTCTCCAGCGTCGAGACGTACTCGGGCGTCGCATAGACGATCGAGATGAAGTCGTTCACGTCCGCGAAGTTCTTCAGCGCCTGGATGCCGCCCGCGGTCGCGCAGGCGCCGATCGTGACCAGGTGCCGCGAGACGCGCCGGACCCGCTTGATGCGCTCGACGTCGTCGGCGGTCGTCACCGAGCCCTCGACGAGCGACAGGTCGTAGGGGCCCTTCACGACTGCGCGGCTCGCCTCGAGGAAGTAGGCGATCTCGACCTCGCCCGCGAGCGCGAGCAGCTCGTCCTCGCAGTCGAGCAGCGAGAGCTGGCAGCCGTCGCACGAGGAGAACTTCCAGACGGCGAGCTTCGGCTTCTTCGCCGGCGTCACAGCTCCCTCACCTTCATCAGAGGCTCGATCTCGTCCAGCCGGTACACGGGCCCGTCGCGGCAGATCAGCGTCGAGCCGAGCTGGCAGTGCCCGCAGTGGCCGAGGCCGCACTTCATGTTCCGCTCCATAGACAGGTAGATCCGGTCCGCCGGGACACCGCGCGCGAGCAGCGCCTCCGCGGCGAAGCGCATCATGATCTCCGGCCCGCAGACCATGGCCACGGCCGAGCTCGGATCGAAGCGGGCCAGGCCGATCAGCTTCGGGACGACGCCGACGTTGCCGGCCCAGTCGCCCTCGCCCCGGTCGACGGTCACGTCCACCTCGAGGTCGAACCGGCTGCGCCAGCTCTCGACCTCGGGCCGGAAGACGAGGTCGGCCGGCGTCCGGCTGCCGTAGAGCAGGACGACGTCGCCGTACTCCGGCCGGCGGCGCAGGCACTCGTACAGCGCCGGCCGGAGCGGCGGCAGGCCGAGTCCCCCGGCGACGATGACCACGTCCATTCCGAGTGCTTCCTCGACCGGCCAGCCACGGCCGAACGGGCCCCGGACGCCGAGCACGGCACCGGGCCGTGACGCGCAGATCGCCTCGGTGACGGCACCGACCGCGCGCACCGTGTGGACGAGTGGGCCGCCGCGCTCGCCGCAGATCGAGATCGGCACCTCGCCGATCCCGAAGGCGTAGAGCATCGTGAACTGGCCGGGAACGAAGTCGAGCGGCTCGCCGGAGACGGGCTCGAGCTCGAGCGTCCACGTGTCGCTCGTCTCGCGCCGTCGGCGGACGACCCGGAACGGGCGCGGCGCCATCGGCCCCGGCAGGATCTCAGCGGCCGTCGCCATACATGTCCAGGAGGCGGAGCCTCGTCCACTGGAGGCGCTCGATCAGCACCTGCGTGAACCGCGAGATCAGGTCGTAGCCGAAGGCCGGGTCCTGCTCGCACTTGTCGCGCAGGCAGGCGGCGTCGAAGACCGTCGCCCGCACGAGCTCGAGCGCCTTGGCGTCGAAGTGCCAGCGGTGCGGAGCGAAGAGCCACGACCATCCGATCACCTCCCCGGGGTCGATGGTCTCGATCGTCACCGGCCCGCGCACCGGGACGAACGTCTCGAGCGCGACCCGCCCGTGCCGGATCACGTAGAAGACGTTCGCCTCGTCCCCCTCTCGGAACAGCACCTCGCCGGCGGAGAAGCGGGTGTTGCTCGCGCAGCCCGACATGAGCTCGAGCGCTTCCTGCGACATGCCCTGGAAGATCGGCACGTCGTGGAGCAGGGTGTCAATCGTTCGCATCGGGGGCCTCCTCGCTCGCTCTGATCGCAGTCAGCTCTTCGGTCACGTCGATCCCGACCGGGCACCAGGTGATGCAGCGGCCGCAACCGATGCAGCCGGACTCGCCGAACTGGTCGTGCCACGTGCCGAACTTGTGGGTCAGCCACTGGCGGTAGCGGGCGCGGCCGGAGGGCCGGATGCTGCCGCCGTGGAGGTAGGCATGGTCGACGGAGTAGCACGAGTCCCAGAGCCTGACCCGCTCGGCCTCGTCGCCCGCCAGGCTGGTGTGGTCCTCGACGCTCGTGCAGAAGCAGGTGGGGCAGACCATCGTGCAGTTCCCGCAGGTCAGGCAGCGCTCGGCGACGTCGTCCCAGCGCGGGTGCTCGAGGTTGCGCGCGAGCAGGTCGCGCAGGTCGGCGGTGTCGAGTGAGCGCCCCATCCGGGCGGCGGCTCCGTCGACGGCGGCGCCGGCTGCCTGCAGGTCGAGCGCCTCCGCGTCGCGGCCCGGCAGCTCGGCGAGCACCTCGGCCCCTCGCTCGGAACCGGCCTCGACCAGGAAGCGATGCTCTCCGTCGAGGATCTCGGTCAGCGCGAGGTCGTAGCCCGCCTCGGCCTTCGGGCCGGTTCCCATCGAGACGCAGAAGCAGGTTCCTCCGGGCTCGAAGCAGTTGACGGCGACGAGGAAGGCATCCTTGCGCCGCGCCTCGTAGTCGCGGTCGACGTACTTGCCGCCGAGGAACACGCGGTCCTGGATCGCGATCCCGTGCAGCTCGCACGAGCGCACGCCGATGAACGCGAACGGAGCGTCCTCCGCCGGCGGCTCCTCGACCTCGAAGCCGCCGTCCTCCGAGCGCCGCCCGTGCCAGAGCCGGATCCGGGCCGGAAACAGGAACTGCTTCCACGAGTGCGGCCCGACCGCGTAACCGAACCGGGCCTCGTCGTCGCGGCGCTCGAGCCGGTATCGCCCCGGCTCCTGCTCGTCCGTCCAGCCGATCGGCAGCTCGCCCGCCGAGTCCAGGTCGTCGTAGACGATCGCGCCGTCGCGCACGGTCGGGCCGAGCACCCGGAAGCCCCGGGCCTTCAGCGCCTCGACGAGGGTGTCGAGCGCCTCGGGGCCGATCACGCTTGTCTGTGGCGCGGGCACGATCAGAGCATCTCCTGGAGGAGCTTCACTGCGCTCGGCGGAGACTACATCGGGGTCTTTGCGGATTCGACCCCACGGCCGACTACGGTTGCGCCAGGGGGGCGCTCCGGCGAGGATGCCGACGTGTGCCTCGGCATTCCCGCGCAGATCGTGGAGCTGGTCGATCCCGAGGCCGGCATCGCCAAGGCCGAGATCTCCGGCGTCCGCCGGGACGTCTCGGTCGCGCTCTGCCCCGAGGCTCGCGTCGGCGACTGGGTGCTCGTACACGTCGGGTTCGCGCTGTCGTTGATCGACGAGGAGCAGGCCCGGGAGACGCTCGAGCTGCTGGAGCAGATGGGCGAGGCCTACGAGCAGGAGGTGCGCGAGATCCGGGAGAGCGCCGTTCCGTGAGCCTCGACGCCGATCACTGCCTGACCTGCGGGGACGTGGCCGTCCCGGCGACGGTCGTCGAGGTCGACGGGGACAGCGCCGTCGTCGACGTGGCCGGACGGCGCGAGCGTGTCGGCGTGGAGCTCGTCGCGCCCGTCGCAGGCGGGGAGACGTTCTCTCTGCCACGCGGGGATCGCTCTCCAGAGGATGCCGTGAGATTCGTCGACGAGTTCCGTTCGGGCTCGCTGGCGCAGAAGCTGGCGCGCGAGCTGGACGGGCTGGTCGAGCCCGGCCGGGTCGTGCGGATCATGGAGGTCTGCGGCGGGCACACGCACACGATCTACAAGCACGGGATCGAGGATCTCGTCCCGGACGAGGTCGACTTCCTGCACGGGCCGGGCTGCCCGGTCTGCGTGATCCCGATGGGCCGGGTCGACGACGCGATCGCCCTGGCCGAGCGGCCCGAGGTGATCTTCACGACCTTCGGCGACATGCTCCGTGTGCCGGGCGCCCGGGGCTCGCTGCTCGAGGCGAAGGCCCGGGGCGCCGACGTGCGGATGGTCTACTCGCCGCTCGACGCGCTCGAGATCGCGCGGAGCAACCCGGACCGCGAGGTCGTCTTCTTCGCGATCGGGTTCGAGACGACCGCGCCCGCGACGGCGCTGACGCTGCTCCGCGCCCGCGCCTCCGGCGTCGCGAACTTCAGCGCCTTCTGCAACCACGTCACGATCGCGCCGCCGCTGAAGGCGATCCTCGACTCGCCCGGCCTGCAGCTCGATGCGTTCATCGCCCCGGGCCACGTCTCGACCGTGGTCGGCACCCGGCCCTACGACTTCATCGTCGCGCGACTACGGCAAGCCGGTCGTCGTCACCGCGTTCGAGCCGATCGACATCCTCCAGGCCGTGGTCATGCTCCTCCGCCAGCTCCGCGACGGGCGCTGCGAGGTGGAGAACCAGTACACGCGGGTCGTGCGGCGCGAGGGCAATCCGCGCGCGCTCGCGGTGCTGGAGGAGACGATGGAGCTTCGCGACACCTTCGAGTGGCGCGGGCTCGGCTGGATCGAGCGGAGCGCGCTCAGGCTGCGCCCCGAGTTCGCGGCCTGGGACGCGGAGGTGCGCTTCGAGCTACCGGGGAGGCGGGTCGAGGACCCGAAGGCGTGCCAGTGCGGCGAGGTGCTCGTCGGGGCGATCAAGCCCTGGGAGTGCCGCGTGTTCGGAACCGCCTGCACGCCGGAGCGCCCGATCGGGACGTGCATGGTCTCGAGCGAGGGAGCCTGCGCCGCGTACTACAACTACGGCCGCCTCGACCGCCGGCGCGAGCCCGCGCCGGTGTGACGCGCCGCCGCTTCCGGGACGAGGTGATCACGCTCGCGCACGGCGCGGGCGGGAAGGCGACGCGCTCGCTCGTCGAGGGGCTGTTCCTCGAGGAGCTCGGAAACCCGCTGCTCGAGCCGCTCGGCGACGCCGCGCTGCTCGAGGTCGACGGCTCCCGGCTCGCGTTCACGACCGACTCCTACGTCGTCAAGCCGCTCTTCTTCCCGGGCGGCTCGATCGGGGAGCTGGCGGTGAACGGCACGGTCAACGACCTCGCGGTGTCCGGAGCGCGGCCGCTCTGGCTCTCGGCGGGCTTCGTGATCGAGGAGGGCTTTCCCGTCGCGGACCTGCGGCGGATCGCCAGGGCCATGGCCGGGGCCGCCGCGAGCGCCGGTGTCACGATCGCGACCGGCGACACCAAGGTGGTCGAGCGCGGCAATGCCGACGGCGTGTACGTGAACACGGCCGGGATCGGCCTCGTGGCCCGCGGGGTGGAGCTGGGCGCCGAGCGGGTGCAGCCGGGCGACAGCGTGCTCCTCTCGGGCACGCTCGGGGATCACGGCATGGCGGTCATGATCGCCCGCGGCGAGCTCAAGCTCGAGGCGGACGTCCGCAGCGATACGGCGCCCGTGCACGAGCTCGCCGCCGCGCTGCTCGACCTCGGCGGCGCCGTCCGCTGGATGCGCGACCCGACCCGCGGAGGGCTGGCGACCGCGCTCAACGAGCTCGCCGGGCAGGCCGGTGTCGCCGTTGTCCTCGACGAATCCGCGCTGCCCGTCCGGCCGGAGGTCACCGGGGCGTGCGAGATCCTCGGCATCGATCCGCTGTACGTCGCCAACGAGGGCAAGCTCGTGGCCGTCGTCGCCGCCGACGCTGCGCCGGCCGCTCTGGCGGCGCTCCAGGCGCATCCACTCGGCACCGGGGCGGTGATCGTCGGTTCGGTGCGCGAGGAGCCGGAAGGCCTCGTCCTCCTCGACACGTCCTTCGGAGGCAGCCGCATCGTCGACATGCTCGTCGGCGACCCGCTGCCCCGGATCTGCTAGAGGGCTCTCAGCCCTGTTTCGAGCTGCCCGGTCGGTCCCAGAAGATCAGCGCGATCGCTATGGCTGCGAAGACGGCGAGCAGCACGAGGAAGAGCAGGCCGATCACGATGGCCAGGATGGCGGTGACGATGGCCAGCGCCTGCGACATCGCGACGACCCAGAGAATGTCGCGGCCCCGGCCGGGCCCCAGCCCGCGCTGCCGCTCGATTACGTAGAGGAGGATGAGCGGGACCGCGGCGGCGATGACCACCCACTGAGATACGCGTCCGAACAGGAGCAGCAGGCCCTCGAAGCCCGCGATCAGCAGAGCCGCCTTCACCTTCCAGTCGGAAAACAGGCTCCTGCCGCTGCTCGGGGCTGGTCCGCTGCTCGGGGTCGGGGCGCTGGTGGGGGCCGGGCCGCTGGTGGGAGCTGGGCCGCCGCTCGGTGCCGGCTCGTTGCTCGGGGTTGGATCTACCATCAGTCCGGGATCATGCCGTGAAAGCGCCCAGCTTGCGAGTCGCCCCCCGGAAAGCGTGGGACCGAACCGACCTCGGGCCTCCTGCGAATGAGTCGCGTCAAACGACGACGACCGGGAGGCGAGGATGCGAAGCTGGCGCTGGGCGAGCGTGATGACGGGGAAGGAATGGCTCCGCCTGTCCGGTTTCGCCGCCGGCGTCGTCGCGCTCCACGTGGTCGGCTGGGGGCTGTTCCTCTACTACTCGCGCCACTACGCGGCGCTCGCCGGCCTGGGCCTGCTCGCCTATACGTTCGGGCTCCGGCACGCGTTCGACGCCGACCACATCGCCGCGATCGACAACACGACACGGAAGATGCTCCAGCAGGAGAAGCGTCCGCTGGGGGTCGGATTCTTCTTCTCCCTCGGCCACTCGACGGTCGTCCTCGGTCTGGTCGCGGGCCTGTCCCTGGCGGCGGCCAGCGTGAAGTCGAGCATCCCGGCTCTGCAGAGCTACGGGGGCTACGTCGGCGCGAGCGTCTCCGGAACCTTCCTCTGGATCATCGGCATCCTCAACCTGATCGTCCTGATCGACATCGTGCGGATCTTCCGGGAGATGAAGAGCGGCCGCTACGACTCCGAACGCCTCGAGCAGCGCCTGCTCGACCGGGGCTTCATGAACCGCTTCTTCATCGGCAAGCTGTTCCGGTTCGTCTCCAAGTCGTGGCACATGTACCCGCTGGGCTTCCTGTTCGGCCTCGGCTTCGACACCGCCAGCGAGGTCGCGCTGCTCGGGATCGCGGCCGGCGTCGCAACGCATCACGTGCCGTTCCTCGCCGTGCTGTCGCTGCCGGTCATCTTCGCGGCCGGCATGTCGATGATGGACACGGCCGACGGGGCGTTCATGAGCCAGGCCTACGGCTGGGCGTTCTCGAACCCGGTTCGCAAGGTCTACTACAACATCACCGTCACGAGCCTGTCGGTCGCGGTTGCGCTCGCGATCGGCACGATCGAGCTGCTGCAGGTACTGGCGACGAAGTTCAACCTGACCACCGGATTCTTCGGGTGGATCCAGAGCCTCGACTTCGGCAACCTCGGCTACGCCGTCGTCGGTCTCTTCGTCGTCACCTGGGCGGTCTCGGTCGTCGTCTGGAAGAAGCGCCGGATCGAGGAGCGCTGGACGAGCAGCCTGATCGGCGACCCCGTCGATGCTGCCTGACGCCCTCCACGCACACGCCGGGCCGGGCGACGCGGCGCAGCTGCTCCGCTCGCGCGGTCTCCGCGTCACGGATCAGCGGCTGTCGATCTGGCAGGCGCTCACCGCCGAGAGCGGGACGCACCTGAGCGCGGAGGAGCTGACGGCGCTCGTCCAGGCGAGCCATCCGGGTGTTCACGCGGCCACGGTCTACCGCACGGTCGACCTGCTCGTCGACGAGGGCCTCGTCGCTCGAACGAGCTTCGGCGGCGACCGGGCCTACTACGAGCCGCTCGCCGAGCATCCGCATCACCATCTCGTCTGCGATCGGTGCGGGCAGGTCGCACACCTTCACGACGACGTTCTGGGAGATCTTCCGGGACGTCTCGAGGCGGAGTCGGGATACTCGCTCGGTTCCGGCGAGATCACCTTCCGCGGGCTTTGCCCGGCGTGCGCCACGATTGCCTGCTCCGTCTAGATAAGCTACCGGCGAAAGCGAGAACGAGTAGTGGTTGTGCCTGGCGCCTTCCTTACGCGTTCGTTCATCAGCAAGGGAGGTGTTTCATGGCAACCGGAACCGTCAAATGGTTCAACGACTCGAAGGGCTACGGGTTCATCACGCCCGACGAGGGCGGTGAGGATCTGTTCGTCCATCACAGCGGCATCGCCGGCAGCGGGTTCAAGACGCTCGCCGAGGGCGCGAAGGTCGAGTTCACGGCCGAGCAGGGCCCGAAGGGCCCGCAGGCGACGAACGTCTCTCCCGTCCAGGGCTAGAGCGTCGACGCGCGAGCAGGCCGGTCCGGCAGCGACATCGCCGGATCGGCCTGTTGCCATCTGCTTAGAGGCCCGATGTGAAACTCAGCCGCTAGCGGATGGCGAGCCACTCGACTGCCGAGTACTGCAGGCAGACGGCGACGACGACGAGCGCGTGGAAGAGCTCGTGGTAGCCGAACTTGGTCGGGGCCGGATCGGGCCGGCGCCTCGCGTAGACGATTGCACCGAGCGTGTAGAGGATCCCGCCGACGAGAACGAGGATCGACGGCGCCACGCCTCCGCGGTGCAGGAGCTGCGGGAAGACCGAGATGCTGATCCAGCCGAGGGAGACGCCGATCAGCGCGGGAAGCCATCTGGGCGCCGACGGCCACACGAACTTGGCGCCGATCGCGGCTGCGACGCCGCACCAGGCGAGCGTCAGGACGACCGTACGGGTCGTTCCGTCGAGGACGAGCAGCGCGAACGCCGTGTACGTGCCCGCGATCAGTCCGAAGATTCCGACGTGGTCGAGCTTGCGGAGCCGCATTCGAGCCGTCTGCGACCACCAGAAGCGGTGGTAGAGGGCGCTCGCCCCGAACATGATCACCACGGTGCCGGCGAAGATCGCTGCGGCCACCTGTGCTCTCGCCCCGTCTGCCATCAGGCCGAGCGTCACGCCTGCCGGAATCGCCAGATAGAACGCCCACGCGTGCGACAGCCCACGGAACGTGGGCAGCCCGGGCGGGGTCCTGGCCGGAAGCACCGCTGACCACGATAGCGCGTCGGCGTCTGCTACGCTGAAAACGTCGGCGGCAGGAATTGCCGCCCGGAGATTGAGCTTCTCGTTCCTCCCTCGGGTGTTTCGAGTCGACTGGATCTCGAACCCCGACAAAGGAGTCGAACAGATGTCAAAGCAATCCTTCCGCTCGCTTGGCGTGCGCCCAGAAGTCGTGGACGCGCTCGCCGGCCGCGGAATCACCGCACCGTTCCCGATCCAGGAGCTCGTCCTTCCGGATGCGCTCGCAGGATCGGACGTGCTCGCGCAGTCGCCGACCGGATCGGGCAAGACGCTCGCATTCGGCCTTGCGATCGTCGAGCGCACGAGGCGCGGCGGGGAGACCCCGTCGGTCCTCATCCTCGTCCCGACGCGAGAGCTGGCCGCCCAGGTCACCGAAGAGCTGCGGGTGCCGGCCGGCGCCGCGGGGCTGCGAGTCGCGGCGGTCTACGGCGGCGTGCCACTCGTCAACCAGGCCAGGAAGGCGGGAGGCGCCGAGATCCTCGTCGCCACGCCGGGCCGCCTGCACGACCTGAGCGAGCGGAAGATGGTCTCGCTCCGGAACATCCAGATCCTCGTCCTGGACGAGGCCGACCGCATGCTGGACATGGGCTTCCGCCCGCAGGTCGACGCGATCGTGCGACGGATGCCGGGCAAGCGCCAGACGATGCTCTTCTCGGCGACGCTCGCCGGCGAGGTGGGAGATCTCGCGCGGGCGTACACGCATGACCCGGCCCGCTTCGAAGTCGCGCATCCCCAGCTCGACGCCGGCGTCTCGAGCGTCGACCATTCGTTCGTCGCTGTCACCTCGCACGACAAGCTCGATCGGCTCGTCGAGCACCTCTCCGACGCCGAAGGGCTCGCCCTCGTCTTCGTACGGACGAAGCGAGGAGCGGACCGGCTCGCCGCGCGGCTCTCCCAGCGCGACGTGCGGGCGGCCGCGATGCACGGCGACATGCCGCAGTCGAGGCGGGAGCGCACGCTCGAGCAGTTCCGCTCCGGCCGCGTACCGACGCTCGTCGCCACCGAGCTCGCCGCCCGCGGGCTCGATCTGGTCGAGATCACGAACGTGATCAACTTCGACCCGCCCGCCGACGGCACGAGCTACACGCACCGTGTCGGCCGCACAGGCCGCGCCGGGCGCGGCGGAGCCGGCGTCACCTTCGTCCTGCCCGAGCAGCAGGCCGACGTCAGCCGGGTCGCAGCCCGGGTCGGCCGCCAGACCGAGTTCGAGAGCAGCGGTCTCCGCACCGCTCCCGCGAAGCTCCTGTACACGAGCCGCCGGGGGCGCCGGTCGCGCTGGTAGCCCGACCGGCTGGCATACTGACCGAGCCGCACGAGCCGTGGCGTAGACGCAGGGACTTGTCGTCCGTTCTGTAAGTCGCCGCTCCCTCCTCGCTGAGGCAGACCAACGAGCAAGGGAGACGCGATGGCGATTGACCAAGTCGAGCCGACGGGTTCGGTTCACCCTGGTTCTCCGACCACGAGCATCCGTGCCGTTCCACGCCGTCGCGCCTTCTGCCCGCTCTGCGGCGAGGAGCAGGCGGACAAGCTCGCGAGCGAGGTGACCAGCGCCGAGGCCGCGCTCTGCGAGGGCCGTTGCACCATCGGCTGGCAGGTGCTCACTGCACTTCGCCTCTCCGAGTCGGCGAACGAGCGGGTGGTGGCCCGCAGGCGCGAGGAGTGGGAAGCACGCGAGCCGCACGCCGAGACACTGTCGGAGCTTCTCCTCGGCCGCTGGCGCGCCGGGGACTGGGCGGTCGCGCCCGAAGACCTGCTCGGCCAGCTCCAGTGAGTGCGGAAACGTCTGTCTAGCCCCAGGCTGCGGAGCCGCGTGCTCTGGCTCTGGAGCGCGGCGACCTGCGTCTTCGCCGTGTACCTGAGCCTGCTGCTCGTGCTCCGGGTCCGCTGGGCTAGGCGGCGTCGCCGTCGGCGGCGCGCTTCAGGCGCCGCTCGTGCGGCGTCGAGGGTTGGTCCTCTCGGAGCGTGACCAGCAGCAGCCCGGTGAGCTCGGCTCCGAGCTCCGCGTCGAGGCGGGCCCTGGCCGAGGGACGCTCGACCGCGAGCGTGCGGCCGATCGTGGCGCAGTCCCAGAGGAGGCGCTCACTCCCTCGATCCGATGTGGACCTGCTGCTCACTGCCGACGGTCCTACGATACCGGCCGCGGACGGACGGCAAATGTGTCCGGGGCGCTCTTTGCGAGAAATTGCGCGCCGGTCGGCCGCTAGACGTCGACGAGCTTCAGCGGCGGCGGTGACTGCTCGGGCTGGGCCGGCGTCCGGGGCCTGCTCCGCCGAGCCGACCAGGCGCAGCTGGGGCCGCACGGCGGCTCCCGCGGCAAGGCGCTGCTCGAGGAGGTCGCAGATCTCCTTGGCACGGCGCCATTGCTCCGACCAGTAGCGCTCGAGCTCGGCAGCGATCGCGGCGAGCTCGTTTTCCCCAGATGTATCCACAGGCAGCGGAGTCATCGTCAATTCGGGGCCTCGACTTGAGCCTCGTCCGTTGTCGCCGCTACAAGGGAGGTCATGGTCGTCTACATGCTTGTGGCTGCGGTGGCACTGCTCGTCGGTTTCGCGCTGGCTCGGATGCGACCCCGCCGGGGCCGGTCGCCGCGCGATTCACACTCCCGACTCGCCGCCGAGGCGTTTCCGAACGGCGCCATCCTCGTCTTCGACCGGCGTCTCCGGCACTCGCTCGCCGCCGGCCGCGGTCTGCGGGCGATCGGCGTGCCGTCGCGGGAGATCGAGGGGCGGACGGTCCGAGAGGTGTTTCCAGCGGAGGTCTGGACGGTGCTCGAGCCCGCCTACCGGGCGGCGCTGGAAGGGCGCGAGTCGGCCTTCGAGCTTCCGTACGGCGACCGCGACCATCTGCACCGGGTCGTGCCCGTGCGCGACCGTTCGGGCGCGATCGTGGCCGGGATGCTGGTCGCACAGGACATCACCGACCGCAAGACCCGCGAGCATCGCCTCAAGGAGTGGGCGAGCCGGGACGGCCTCACAGGGCTCTGGAACCAGGACCGGCTCGTACAGGAGCTCGACCGGTTCCTGACCGAGGGAAGGCGCCGCGGCGATCGCGCCGGATCGCTGCTCTTCGTCGACCTGGACGGGTTCAAGGCCGTCAACGATTCTTACGGTCACGCGGCCGGCGACGAGCTGCTCCGCCAGGTCGCGCGGGAGATCGAGGCACGGGTCCGCTACACGGACACGGTTGCCCGGCTCGGCGGCGACGAGTTCGCGGTGCTGCTCCCCGGCGCCGCGGCTGCACAGGCCGAGCGCGTGGCCGAGAAGATCACCGGCGCCGTGGCCGCCGTCTGGCCCGCTGCGTTGAGCGGCGGCGCCAGCGTGGGTGTCACCACCCTCGGGCCGGCCGACGAGACGGCGCTCGACATCCTCGCGTCCGCTGACCGTGCCATGTACACGGTCAAGCGGAACCGCCGGTTCAGACGGGCGTCCTGACCAGGCGGATCGACCGCCGGCGTGCGGCGTCGACGGACGCGTCGCGGCCGGCCTCCGCGAGGGCGGCGCGCGCCGTGTCGAGTCGCGCCGCAGCCTCTGCGAGCCGTCGCGGCTCGGCGCTGAGGAGCGCCCGGCCGACGGCGCGGTCGGTCTCGCAGACGCGCAGGATCGCCGCTCCCATCGCGATCCGGACCGACTCTCGTGAGCAGCGGCGCGCACGCCGTCGAGCCGTCGATCAACCGGACCGTCGCATCGAGGAAGCGCGCGTATGTGCGCTGCCGGCGACGGCGCCGCAAGGCTCCCGCTTCCCGGAGCATCCCGATCCCGAGACTAGCGCGTAATGCTGGGTCGTGGGACGGGCGCGGGTCCCGGCAGTACGATCCGGCGCGTGGACGCGGACCCGGGGACGAGGGCGACGCCCAGCACCGGCCGTGTGCTCCAGCATCACGGCTCGACCGGCATGCACGTCAGCCGGGAGACGGTCGAGAAGCTGCTCGAGGGCGGCGGCGTCGTCGGCTCGACCTCGACCGGCCGGACAGCATCGACTTCGAGATCCTCACGGACGTCTTCGAGTTCCATCCGCTCGCGGTCGAGACTCGGAGCACTTCGGCCAGCGCGCCAAGCTCGACGAGTTCGTCGATGCGTGTGCTGGTCGTCACGGCGCGCACCCGACGCGGACGGCTCGTCGGGGTGCACTGCTTCACTCGGAGCGCTGCCTGGTCGACCGCGCGCCGACGGTTGAACGGCGCCGTCCAGCTCGCGGACGTGCTCCGCGCGGATCCGGCGCTGCGTGCCGGCGAGATCGCAGGGGCGCCCAGCGCGTCCGTGCCGGGGCGGATCTCGAGGAGGTGGCGCGGCTGATGACCGACTTCGACCTGACTGTGGTCGCCGTGGTCGACGAGGAGGACAGGCTGGTCGGCGTGATCACCGTCGACGACGTTCTCGAGCTCGTGCTGCCTAGGGGCTGGCGGCGACGGTTCGGGCTGTTCGGCGAGGACTAGAGCCGTACACTGATTGTCGTGATGATCGTGTGGCAGCTCACGGCGGACGTCGATGGCAGCCCCAGTACGTGCTGTCCTGGCAGGCATCCGGGACCGTGTCTCGCACGGCCTTCGTCCTCGGCTGCGCCCGCGTAGCCGGGCCGCCGCCCGTCTCCTCACGCTTCTCGCTTTCCTCGGCCCCGGCCTGATCGCCGCGAACGCCGGCAACGACGCGGGCGGCGTCGCCACCTACGCCTCGGTCGGCGCGAAGTACGGCTACGACCTGCTCTGGATGATGGTGCTGATCACCGTCTCCCTGATCGTCGTCCAGGAGATGGCGGCGCGGATGGGAGCGGTGACCGGCAAGGGGCTCGCCGAGCTGATCCGGGAGCAGTACGGGGTCCGCTGGTCGTCGTTCGCAGACCGTCGGCTTGCTGCTGGGACACGTCGGCAGCTCAGCTCCGCCTACCTCGGTCTCGGGTTCGTCGCGACGGTCGGCACCACGATCACTCCGTTCATGCAGCTCTACGTCCAGTCCGCCGTGGTCGAACGGGGGATCGGGCCCGAGGACCTGAACGCCGAGCGGGGGGAGGTCGTGACCGGCTCGATCTTCGCCAACCTCGTCGCCTGCTTCATCATCATCGCGACCGGGCGACGCTCTACGTCCACCACGAGCGGAACGTGAGCAGCGCCGCGGACGCCGCGAAGGCGCTCGTGCCGTTCGCGGGCCGCTATGCGGAGGTGTTGTTCGCGGTCGGGCTGCTCGGCGCGTGCCTGCTGGCGGCGGCGATCTTGCCGGTGACGGCCGCCTATGTCGTCTCGGAGACCTTCGGCTTCGAGAAGGGCATCGCGCGCCGGCCGCGAGAGGCGCCGGTGTTCGTCGGCGTGATCACGACGCTGATCGCGATCGGGACGATCGTGGCGCTGCTGCCCGGGGTGCCCGTGATCGGCCTCCTCGTCGCCGTCCAGGTCGTCAACGGGGTGCTGCTGCCGGTCACGCTCTTCTTCGTCTGGCGGCTGGCGTCGAACCGGGAGCTCATGGGGGACTATGCGAATGGGCATACCTTCAACGTGCTCGCAGCGGCCACGGTGGTTCGTGACGTCGGGTCTCTCGATCGCCCTGCTCGTGATCACCTTCGGCGGCTTCGTGGGTCTGTAGCGCCGAGTACGATCCGGCGCGTGGAAGCGGACCCGGGGACGACGGCGACGCCCACCACCTGCCGTGTGTTCCAGCATCACGGCTCGACCGACATGCACTTCAGCCGGGAGACGGTCGAGAAGCTGCTCGAGGGCGGCGGCTTCTTCTGGCTCGACCTCGACCGGCCGGACAGCACCGACTTCGAGATCCTCACGGACGTCTTCAAGTTCCATTCGCTCGCCGTCGAGGACTCGGAGCACTTCGGCCAGCGCGCCAAGCTCGACGAGTACGACGACTTCGTGTTCATCGTCGTCTACGGCGCCGCACCCGACGCGGACCGGCTCGTCGAGGTGCACTGCTTCTACTCCGAGCGCTGCCTGGTCACCGTGCACCGGGACGACTGCCCGGCGTTCGCGGAGATCCGCGACCGCTACGAGAAGCGGCAGTCGGCGCTCGAGCGGCCGTCGCTGCTGCTCTACCGGCTGATCGACGGGCTGGTCGACAGCTTCTTCCCGATCCTGGCCGAGTTCGACGACCGGATCGACGAGCTCGAGAACTCGATCTTCGCGCGGGCCGACGACGCGCCAGCTGCAGGAGATCTTCGGTCTGAAGCGGCTGCTGGTCGGCATGCGCAAGGCGGTCTCGCCGCAGCGCGACACGTTCGCCCGCCTGGCCGTGGGCATCGGAGAGCTGCCCGGCTTCGTCCAGGAGGACGAGCGCTACTTCCGCGACGTCTACGACCACCTGATCCGGATCAGCGACCTGATCGACAGCTACCGCGACCTGCTCACCGGTGCGATGGACGTGTACCTCTCCACCGTCTCGAACCGTCTCAACTCCGTCATGAAGCAGCTGACGGTGATCGCGACGATCTTCCTGCCGCTCGCCTGGCTCACGGGCTTCTTCGGCCAGAACTTCGGCTGGATGGTGAGACACATCGGCAGCTGGGAGGCCTTCCTCGGCCTCGGGGTCGGCATCGAGGTGCTCGCCATTGCGACGATGCTGTTCTACTTCAAACGCAAAGGCTGGTTCTAGCGCGGGGGAAACGGCCGGTTGTGCCGAGGGGTTCGTAGGGACTCCTGAGCACTCAGGTTCCCGCATCCTGGGCGGATCGGCGTAGCATCTCTCATCAGTTGGTTCAGATGAGGAGCGCGGAGTGCGCTTCCGCGGAATGGCGGTGAGGTTACCGTGCGGTGCCTGACGGCCCTGCTGTCAGTCGGGGCCGGGCTTCGAGGATGTCGATAGGGAGATGTGCGGGATGTCGTGCTCTTGAGGAGGGCCTCCATCTCGCCGAGCAGCCTGGCAAGCTCTTTCGAGTCGCCCTTCGCGCCGGGTCCGGGCTGGCGCGATCTCTGCGTCGAGCGCGTCGGAGTCGCTGCAGTTCTGGATTCAACGACCGTTCGACTTCAGCATGTGGCTGTTGAACCCGAGGGCGAACATCAGGTGTGGCCGCAGTCGGGTGCGAGGCTTGCTCTTCGCGGTCGGTTGAGGGCGTACGTCGCCGGGCTGCGGCGCGACCAGTGCGACCATTGCTCCGAGCAAGAACAGCTCGACCTGCCCAGCTCTTCTCCACGCCCCGGACTGGAGGATCGATTGAACCGCGTCGATCAGCGCGACGGGGTCAGTATCGAACAGGTGGTCGGCGTGTCGCCAGAGGATCGCGCTGCGATGCGGAGCGATGGTGGAAAAATTCGCCTCCCAGTCATCTTCGTCCACGAGCCGACCCAGGCGGCTTCCTGCCCGAACGACCAGAAGTCGGAGATGCGCGTCCCGTCGAGCTCGAAGCAGACCATTCCGCGGTCCTCCAGCTCGCGTCTCAGCTCTGGCAGTGCTGACTCGTTCGCGACGTTGACGAAGATCCGCCGATGCCAGTAGAGGCCCTCAGCAACGCTGATGTACTGACGCGCTTGGTGCTCCTTCACGATCAGCGCGCGCAGCTGCGCAAGCACAGCCTTGTCGATCACGACCGAGCGCTCCTTCCGCGCCACCTCAGCGAGATCTCAACACGAGGGAGGTTCTCCAGGGACCGGCTGAGTGCGTAGGCGGCCTTCGGCTCGAGCGGCAGCCGATCACTTCACCGCCGCGTCGAGGGGCATCGACCAGCGAGGCCGAGCGTGTCGAAGAACCGATCCCCGCTCGTGTGACTCGGCGACCGCGTTCTCAGGCCGAAGACGATGCGCTTCAACGAGCTGCGGAGGCGCATGCCCGTCCAGTCACCGCTTGTCGCGGATCGCGGTGAAGGCGAGGCGCGCAG
Source organism: uncultured Actinomycetes bacterium (assembly GCA_963742925.1). Taxonomy (GTDB): domain Bacteria; phylum Actinomycetota; class Thermoleophilia; order Gaiellales; family Gaiellaceae; genus PALSA-612. Next base: position 438,809 of record CAVUNV010000004.1, read on the forward strand.
AGGCCGACGTGAACTCGTACGAAAGGGCCGGACGATCCGCTGCACGCGGTCAAGCCCGTCGGCTGCCTGCTTCAGCTGCGCGATGCCGTTGACCCTCGCGCGAAGTGACGGGTTCGCCATCGTCGGACGAGGCTAACCCAGCCGAGCCTTTCGCGCCCAGCTCTCAGGCGGGAACCCCTCGTGGCGAGCTCGCCGCCTGACCAGGCGCCCCCGGGACTTGCGGGAAGCACAACAGCCAACTGCCCCGACTGAGCGTCGTCTTCGCGGCTGAGAGTCGCGGCGATTCGAGTTGGAGCGTAGAGCGCCCGCCCGCAGCGTGAGCTAGCGGGCTGGCAACTCGAGCCTCCGCGGAGCCCGGGCTTTGCCCGGGCGTAGCTCGGGCCGCAAGAAACACGACCCCAAAGGGAAGGGGGCTCACGTGGGAAACCGGCCGTTTCCCCCGTGTTCCGAACCCGGCCGTATGCTGAGACCGGGTAACCCCGTGTCCAGGTTCCACGTTTCCCGAGTCGCCAAACGCCCAGTGCTCTGGACGGCGACGGGTCTCGTCGCCGGAGCCGGCCTCGTCGCGCTCGTCACCGGAGTCGTGTTCGCGCTGAAGCCCGTTGCGCCGGTTCTGAGCCTCGGCGTCCTCTACCTGTTCGCGGTGCTGCCGGCTGCGGTCGTCTGGGGGCTCCCGGTGGCGCTGCCGGTCTCGGTCGCGAGCATGCTCGTCTTCAACTTCTTCTTCCTGCCCCCGGTGCACACGCTGCGCCTGCGCGAGTCGGAGAACTGGGTGGCGCTGGCCGTCTACCTGGCGGTGGCGGTCGTGGCCAGCCAGCTCGCCGTGCGCGCCCGGCGGCGGGCCGAGGACGCGGAACAGCGTGGCCGCGAGGCGGCGTTCGCGGCGGAGGTGTCGGCGATGCTGCTCGAGCCGGGCTTCGTCCAGGACAAGCTGAACGAGATCGGATCGCGCGCGGCCCGCGTGCTCGCCGTCGATCGAGCCCGGATCGAGATCGAGTCCCTGCGCCGGCCGCAGGCCGACGAGGTGGCGCATCCGCTGCTCGCCGGCGAGCGGCGCGTCGGGCAGCTCGTCGTCCCTGCGGCGGCTGAGCCCGATCCGGCCGTGTTCGCGCGTGCGCTGCCCGCGCTCGCCCTCCTGCTCGCCTCGGCGGTCGATCGCGAGCGGCTGTCGCTCAAGGCGCTCGAGGCCGAGAGCCTGCGCCGCAGCGACGCCGTCAAGACGACGATCCTGCGGACGCTGGGACACGATCTCCGCTCCCCGCTGACCGCGATCAGCGCCGCCGGCGAGGTGCTCGAGCAGGACGCGGGCGATCTGCCCGCCGCCGAGCGGGCCGAGCTGGTCGCCTCGATCCGGCAGGAGGCGGCCCGGCTCGGGCGCCTCGTCTCCAACCTGCTCGACCTGTCGCGCCTCGAGGCGGGAGCGGCCAACCCCCGGCCCGAGCTCTGGACCGTCGACGGGCTCGTTGCCCGCGCGCTCGGGGCGCTCGGCCCGGAGAGCGCGCGCGTCCGTGTCGTTCTGCCGGACGATTCGCCGGCGCTCCGTGTCGACCCGACCCAGATCGAGCGGGCGCTCGTCAACCTGCTCGAGAACGCGCTCGAGTCGTCGTCGCCCTCCGACCCGGTCGACGTGACGAGCGAGAGCGCGGACGGCGAGCTCGTGCTGCGGGTCGTCGACCGCGGCCCCGGGCTCGACTCGATCGACGTGGAACGGCTCTTCGACGCATTCGAGCGCGGCACCGGCGAGACGAAGCAGGGGACGGGCCTCGGGCTCGCGATCGCCAGAGGGTTCGTGGAGGCGAACGGCGGACGCCTGTGGGCGGAGTCGGTTCCGGGCCGCGGCGCCGTGCTCGCGCTGGCGCTGCCACTCGCGGACATCCCCGCCCGGGTCGGCGCGTGAACGGCAGCGGTGTGCGCGTGCTCGTCGTCGACGACGAGCCGCAGATCCTGCGCGCGCTCGAGATCACGTTGCATCGCGAGGGCTACGACGTGGACACGGCCCGAAACGCGGGTGAGGCGCTGGCCCATGCCGCCGCGAAACCGCCTGACGCGGTGATCCTCGACCTGCTGCTCCCGGACGGGAGCGGCACCGACGTCTGCCGCGAGCTGAGGGAGTGGAGCGCGGTGCCGATCCTCGTCCTCTCGGCCGTCGAGGAGGAGTCCGAGAAGGTCGCCGCCCTCGACGCCGGCGCCGACGACTACGTGACCAAGCCGTTCAGCGTCGAGGAGCTGCTGGCCCGCCTGCGCGCGGCGCTCCGCCGCTCGACGCCCGAGCGCGAGTCGGTGCTCGAGATCGGCGAGCTCCACCTCGACCTGCAGAAGCGGCTCGTGGAGGTCGGCGGCAAGCCGGTCGCGCTGACCCCGACCGAGTACGAGCTCCTCCGCCTGCTGGCCGAGAACGAGGGGCGGCTGCTGACGCACCCGATGATCCTGCAGCGGGTCTGGGGCCCGGCGTACAGCCGCGAGTCCAACTACCTGCACGTCTACGTCTCGCACCTGCGCCGCAAGATCGAGCCCGACCCGGCGCGCCCGCGGTACATCCTGACCGAGCCGGGAGTGGGATACCGGCTCGTCAAGCCGTCTTAAGACCATCTTGAGGCGCGGCGGTCGAGCTTTACGAGGCCGTTAGGGCGGCCGCGCCTACGGTGGGATCGGGATGTCACGCCCGTCTCCGACCGAGCACCGCCGCATCGTCGTCGCCGTCAGCGACTCGGAGGAGTCGATGCACGCCGTCGGGGTCGCGGTGCAGCTCGTCGCGCAGAAGGGCGAGCTCGTCTTCGTCCACGTGCTCGAGGTTCCGCTCGAGTTTCCGCTCGACGGGCCTCCACCGGTCGAGGAGGACGCGGCCCGTCGCAACGGCCGGGAGCTGCTCGGCCGCTGCCAGGCGGTCGCCGAGCGCTACGGCATCTCGAGCAGACGCGTGCTCGAGCGGCGCCACACCGCCGGGCCGGCGATCCTGGACGCGGCCGAACGGAGCCAGGCCGGCCTGGTCGTGATCGCCGGCGAGCACAGCTTCGCGCGCTCCGGACGCCTACGGCTCGGCACGACGGCCGCCTACGTCCTCAAGCACGCGACGTGCCGCGTGATGGTGATCTCGCCGCAGGCCGGAGGTCTGGCCCACGCGGTGGCGAAAGTCGCCTAGGTGGAGGGCGGCGGGCAGGACACCGTTCGCTCGGGGCCACCCGGGCGGACGCCGATTCGGCGCGTGATCGTCGGTCGCCCGATGGCGACCGGCGAGATGGAGGAGACGCTCCTCTCGAAGTTCCTGGCACTGCCGATCTTCGCCTCCGACCCGCTCTCCTCGGTGGCCTACGCGACCGAGGCCGGCATGGTCGTATTGCTCGCGGCCGGCGCCGCGGCGCTGCACCTGATCCTGCCGATCTCGATCGCGATCGCCCTCCTGCTCGCGATCGTTGCGATCTCGTACACGCAGACCGTCAAGGCATACGAGACGAGCGGCGGCGCCTACATCGTGGCGAAGGACAACCTGGGCACGCTGCCGAGCCTCGTCGCGGGCGCGGCCCTGCTCACGGACTACGTGCTCACCGTGGCCGTGTCGGTTGCAGCGGGCATTCTGGCGATCACGTCGGCCGCACCGTCGCTCGCCCACCTCAAGGTGGAGCTCGCACTCGGCTGCATCCTTCTGATCATGCTCGTCAACCTGCGCGGGGTGCGTGAGTCGGGCATCCTGTTCGCGCTTCCGACCTACGCCTTCCTGGCGTCCCTCTACGTGATGATCGGCGTCGCGCTCTGGAAGATCGCGTCCGGCGACACGCCTCAGGCGGTCAACAGTCACCCGCTCGCTGCCGGCACCGGGGCTGTGAGCATCTTTGTCGTCCTGCGGGCCTTCGCGTCGGGGTCGAGCGCGCTCACGGGCGTCGAGGCGATCTCGAACGGCGTCACCGCCTTCAAGCGCCCGCAGTCGAAGAACGCAGCCAGGACGCTCATGATCATGGCCGGCTTCGCGATCTCGCTCTTCGTCGCGGTCTCCTACCTCGCCGTCGAGATGCACGCGCGGCCGAGCTCGACCGACTCGGTGCTGTCCGAGATCGCGCGCGGCGTGTTCCCCTCCGGGAGCACCGGCGCGGCCATGTACTACGTCGTCCAGGGGACGACGCTCGCGATCCTGATCTTCGCCGCCAACACCTCCTATCAGGGCTTCCCGCGGCTCGCCGCCCTGCTGGCGCGCGATCGCTTCTTCCCGCGCCAGTTCGTCAACCTCGGCGACCGGCTCGTCTTCTCCAACGGCATCGTCGTGCTCACGGCGCTGGCGGCGGTGCTGATCGTCGTCTTCCAGGCCAACGTCAACTCGCTGATCCACCTCTACGTCGTCGGCGTCTTCACCGCCTTCACGCTTTCGCAGGCGGGGATGGTCCGCTACTGGCGGCGGACGCGCGGCCCCGCCTGGAAGCGGAGCGCGGTCATCAACGGCATCGGCTCGGCGGCCACCGGGGTCGTGACGCTGCTCGTGATCCAGACCAAGTTCACCGAAGGGGCCTGGGCCGTGATCGTCGCGATTCCCCTGATGATCTTCGGCTTCTACGCGGTCAAACGCCACTACAAGCGGATCGGCCGCCGGCTGCGCGCGGGTGCCATCGCGATCGCGGCGGCGCCGCCGCCCACCAACACCGTTGTCCTCTACGTCGAGGCGTTCGACGACGCGACCCGGCTCGCGAACTGGTACGCGCGGGAGATCGCCGGCCACGACTACCACCCGATCCACGTGCTCGGCTCGAGCGGGCGCGACCTCCGCGGCCGCTGGTGGGACTGGTCGGGCGGCGGGACCGTGATCGAGGCGCTCGAGCGCGAGGACCGTCCCGCCGAGGCGGTGCTCGACTACGTCTGGCAGTTGCCGCGAGGCGAATCGTCCTTCGTGACCGTCGTGGTTCCGGAGCAATTCAAGAAGCGCTCGCTCGCGACGGCGCTCACCCGTAGGACAGCGTTCTCGCTCAAGCTCCGCCTGCTGCGCGAGCCGGGTGTCGTGATCACGGACGTCCCGCTGGTCGGCGCCGGGGAGCCCTTGCCGAAGCGGACCGTCTGCCGCGTCTTCGTCTCCGGCGGCCACGCCGCCTCGCTCCGGGCCGCCAACTACGCGCAGACGCTCGGCATCCAGGACACGCGGGCGGTCAGCTTCGCGTTCGACGGCGCCGAGGCGCAGCGGATGCAGTTCGAATGGGCGGCGCTCGGGACCGATCTCGAGCTGGAGATCGACGAGGCTCCCTACCGCGACATCGGCGACCCGCTGCTCCGCTACCTCCGCGAGACGACCGCGGACCCGGAGGCGATCGCCGTCGTGATCCTGCCGGAGATCGTCGTCAGCGGCCTCCTGCGCCGCGCGCTCCACAACCAGCGCGCGCTCTATCTGAAGCGGCTGCTGCTCTTCGAGCCGCGGGTCATTCTGGCTTCGGTGCCGTATCAGCTCGGCTGACGGCGCCTCGTGCCGGACGCTGCTGCGTAGCAGTGCCAGAGCGGTGCCAGAGCAGTGCCGGCAGGGTCAGACGCTGCTACGGAGCAGTGCCAGAGCAGGTGTCAGACACTGCTACGGAGGAGCGTCTGAGAAGGGTCAGTGCATTAGGCGGGGTCGAGCGGCGCCGCCGTCTCCTCGGCCCGCTTGTACGACCAGATGTGTTCCAGCTCGCCGCCCCGGGCGCGGACGATCTCCAGGCGCTCGGGGTCGCGTTCCTGGATCAGCTCGAAGGCGGCGTCGGCGGCGTCGAGGAATGTCGGGGCGGCGTGGAGCAGCTCTCCGTCGCTCGTCTCCCGCACCACGAAGCTCTCGGCGGGGAGATCCTCGTCGCCCGGCTCGTCCGCTTCCGGGGCGCCCAGCCGGGCCCGCAGCGATCCGGCGAAGTCGAATCCGTGCTGCTCCGTCAGCGTCCGCGCCAGGTTCTGCGGGGAGATCGCGCCCATGTCGAGCAGGATCTGGCCGATCGGCCGCTTGTCCGTGAGCTGACGCTCGAGCGCGTGCTCGAGCACCGCTTCCGAGAGCAGCCCCTTGTTCACGAGCAGGCGACCGAGCGGCGCTCGGCGTCGCGGCTCGGACGGCTGGTCATCCGCGGGCTCGGTGGCCGCCTCTCTGATCTCGCGCAGGCGCGTGTTGAGTGGCTGATCGACCATTCTCTGGCCGTATCGGCAGTGCGCCCGCGATCCTGAATATGCGTTCGAGGGGACCGGTGTCCGGCGGTGGCCAGGTTCCCCGCCCACGCTTCTAGTACGCTGCGAACCCCGTGCGCAGGAGGCCGTTCGTTCATCTCGCGCTGCTCTCGGCCGCGATCGCGGTCGTTGTGACGGCAGTAGCGGTGGTGATCCCATGGTTGCCCGTCTCCGCCTCGGAGGAGGCGGATCGCATCGACGTGGTCTACTGGCTCGCGACGGGCATCGCGATCATGATCTTCTCGGTCGTCTCGGCCGCGATCCTCTATTCCGTCTGGCGGTTCCGCGTCCATCCCGACGACGACAGCGACGGCCCGCCGATCCACGGCCACACCGGACTCGAGATCGTCTGGACGGCGATCCCGACCGTGCTCGTCACCGTGATCGCCATCGTCAGCGCGATCGTGCTGCACGACAACGGCACGACCGTCAAGGGCGAGTGGAAGGTGGAGGTGACGGCCCAGCAGTTCACGTGGTCCTTCAAGTACATGGACGGCCCGGCCAAGGGCGTCGTCTCGCCGGATCTGTTCCTGGCGATCGACCACCCGGTGCAGCTCGAGATCACCTCCGTGGACGTCCTCCACTCGTTCTGGGTGCCGGAGTTCGCGCAGAAGCAGGATGCGGTCCCGGGCCGTGTCAACCCGCTCAAGATAACGCCGAACAAGCTCGGCACCTACCCCGTGATCTGCACGGAGCTGTGCGGGCTCGGGCACGCGCTGATGCGGCGCTCGGCGATCGTGCTCAGCCAGTCCGACTTCGCCGCGAGGCACTGGGCCGCCGGGCTGCCCGGCGGGCCCGCCGCGGCCGGCCCGAGCGGGCCGAGCGGGCCGACGGGCCAGGCTGGCGCGGCGGCCGGCTCCAAGGGCAAGTCGGTCTTCGACGCGAACGGGTGCGGCGGCTGCCACACGCTGACGGCCGCCGGGGCCAGCGGAACGCAGGGGCCGAACCTCGACAAGCTCCCCGCCGAGGCGAAGGGCGCCGGCCAACCGCTCGAGTCGTTCGTGAGAGAGTCGATCGTGAACCCGAGCGGCGTATATCGCGCCCGGCTACCACAAGGGCATCATGCCGACGACCTTCGGGCAGTCGATCTCCAAGGCCGACCTGGCCGCGCTCGTGCAATATCTCGTCCAGTCGTCCAAGGGGGGTGGGAAGTGACGGCCATCACGGCCGACCACGACGTCAACTCGGCGCCTGCGCCGCCGCGGCCGCGGGGCTTCCGGCGCCTGCTCGCGCCGGGCTACCTGAGGTGCCTGTGGACGATCCCGCTCATGTTCGGCTTCGGCGCCGCGATCGTGGTGCTCGTCCGCTGGGCCGAGGGCTGGCATCCCATCTGGGACGGCACCGTGATCACGACGGTCAGCCTGGTCACGATCCCGCTCGGCTTCCTGGGCGGCATCGGCGGCTTCGACTACTGGCTCGAATACGCGTTCGGGGGGCCGACGAAGCCGGAGGACCACTCCACCCACGGCGCCAAGAGCTGGAAGGACTACTTCCGGGTCAACACCGATCACAAGGTGATCGGGATCCAGTACGTCGCGACGACGTTCGCCTTCTTCATCCTCGGCGGGCTCATGGCGCTCGTGTTCCGCGCCGAGCTGGCCAAGCCGGGGATGCAGTACGTCGACACGCAGACGTTCAACGGCCTCGTCTCCGTGCACGCGACGCTGATGATCTTCCTGTTCATCATCCCCGTGTTCGCCGGGCTCGGGAACTACGTGATCCCCCTGATGCTCGGCGCGCCCGACATGGCCTTCCCGAGGCTGAACGCGCTGTCGTACTGGCTGCTGCCGATCGCCGGGGTCATGTTCGCGAGCTCGATGCTCGTGCCGGGCGGGCCCTTCGCGACCGGCTGGACGGGCTACACGCCGCTCGCGAGCCACCAGCCGCTCGGCCAGGTCTTCTTCAACATGGGCGTCCAGTGGGCGGGGGCGTCGTCGATCATGACCGCCCTCAACTTCCTGGTCACGATCATCACCATGCGGGCGCCGGGGATGACCTTCTGGCGCATGCCGCTGCTCGTCTGGGCGAACTTCACGACCTCGCTGCTCGTCGTGATCGCGACGCCGTTCATCGCCGGCTCGCAGTTCTTCGCCATGTTCGACCGGGTCATGCACACGCACTTCTTCGACCCGGTAGGAGGCGGGTACGTGCTGGGGTACCAGCACATCTTCTGGTTCTACTCGCACCCGGCGGTGTACATCATGATGCTGCCCGGCTTCGGGATCGTCTCGGAGGTGATCTCGACCTTCGCCCGAAAACCCGTCTTCGGCTACCGGCTGATGGCGTTCTCGCTGATCGCCATCCTGATCCTCGGCTTCTCGGTGTGGGCGCACCACATGTTCGTGGCGGGCATGGCTCCGTGGCTGCGCGTGCCGATGATGGTGACGACGCTCCTGATCGCGGTGCCGACGGGCATCAAGGTGTTCAGCTGGCTGGCCACCATGTGGGAAGGGCGGATCAGATTCACGACGCCGATGCTGTTCGCGCTCGGCTTCCTGTCCATGTTCCTGATCGGCGGGCTGTCCGGCGTCTACCTCGGCTCGGTGCCGATCGACATCCACGCCTCCGACACGTACTTCATCGTCGCCCACATCCACTACGTCCTGTTCGGCGGCTCGTTGTTCACGATCTTCGCCGGGCTCTACTACTGGTTCCCGAAGATGACCGGCCGGATGTACAACGAGCGGCTCGGGAAGATCCACTTCTGGCTGACGCTGATCTTCTTCAACCTCACCTTCTTCCCGATGCACTACATCGGCCTGCAGGGGATGCCGCGTCGCGTCGCCGACTACGCGCCGCGCTTCGGCACCATCAACATGTTCATCTCGGTCTGCTCCTTCGTCCTGGGCGCCTCGGCGCTGCTCTTCCTCTACAACATGATCACGAGCTGGGTGCGAGGGCCGATCGCCCCGAGCAACCCGTGGCGCGCCAACTCGCTCGAGTGGCAGGTGTCCTCGCCGCCGCCGGTCTTCAACTTCGACGCCATCCCGACCGTCGTGGCCGGGCCGTACGAATACGGCGTCGAGGGCGCGCGGCACGCGATCATGGCCGAGGAGGCCGAGACCGCCGGCGCCGTCCAGGCGGAGACCGAGGAGGTCAGGCATTGACCGTGCCCGGGCGGCTGCCTTCGCACGTCCTTGTGGTCGCGAACGAGACCGTGGCGGGCAAGAGCCTCGTCGAGGCGCTCGATCGCCGTGCCGCCGAGGGGCCGATCCGGGTCACGGTCGTGTGCCCGATCAGCCAGCCGCGTGAGGGCTACGTCGTCTACCAGGACACGCGCCGTGCCTCCGCCCGCCGCCGGCTCGACCGTACGCTCGAGCTGCTCCGGGCGCACGGCGTCGCCGCGGACGGGTTCGTCGTCGACGCCGACCCCGTCGAGGCCGTCCGGGACTCGTTCGCCCAGCTCGTGCCTCCTCCCGACGAGATCGTCGTCTCGACGCACCCGGAGGAGCGCTCGGGCTGGATGCGGCGCCACGTCGTCGAGCGGGTGCGCAGCGTCGCCGGGGACATCCCGGTGGAGCACGTGGTCGTCGACGTCCGGAGCGAGGGAGGCCCGGCCAACGTGCTCGTGATCGCGAACGAGACCGTGGTCGGCTCGCCGCTGCTGGACAGGATCCGCGAGCGGGCGCGCCGGTCGCCGGCGAGCTTCCTGATCCTGTCGCCGCAGAGCGACCCGAACGTCTCGCCCCATCCCGAGGCTGAGCGGCGGCTGCGGCTCGCGGTCGGCATCCTGCGGGGCGAGGGGATCGACGCGCACGGCGAGATCGCCCATCCCGACCCGTACACGGCTGCCGTCCACGCCGTACGCGACGAGCGGGTCGACGAGATCATCGTGTCGACCTTCCCGGGCACGAAGCTGTCGACCTGGCTTCGGGGCGACCTGGTCGGACGGCTCCGGAAGGACACCGGGGTGCCCGTCGAGCACGTCGAGAGCTTCCCCGGCGCCAGCCGAGAGATCCTGGAGGTGGGGTGACGGTGGAGGCGCACGCCGCAGCCGAGCACCACCACGGGCCGCCTCCCGCCAACGTCAGCTCGCGCGTCGACGCGCGCGTGCTCGGGATGCTGCTCTTCATCGGCTCGGAGATCATGCTGTTCGGGTCGTTCTTCACGGCGTACTTCTTCGTCAGGGTCGTCAACAAGTACCCGTGGCCCCCGCACGGCGAGCACCTCCCCGTGTTCGTCGCCGGCGTCAACACGGCGATCCTGGTCACCTCGAGCTTCACCATGCACTGGGCGCTCCAGTCGGTCAAACGCGGCAACCGTGCGGGCCTCCGCGCCGGCCTGGTGCTGACCCTGTTCATGGGCCTGTCGTTCCTCCTGACCCAGATCGCCGAGTACTCGCGGATCGGGTTCGCGCCGGGCGACAACGCGTTCGCCACGGTCTTCTTCTCCCTCACCGGCCTGCACGGGATGCACGTCTTCGTCGGCCTGCTGCTGCTCCTCGTCGCGACCAGGCGCGCGTTCAAGGGTCATTTCTCGCCCGAGCACCACCTGGGCGTCGAGCTTCCGGGCATCTACTGGCACTTCGTCGACGTGATGTGGATCGTCGTCTACGCGACGGTCTACATCCTGTAACGCCGCCCGCCGGGACGGGTGTCGTTGCACATGGCCGAGCGTCGAGCCTGGAATCCGCTCAGGAGCGAGCAGGATGCCTTCCAGCTCCTGATCGCGACGATCGGCTACTTCGCCGCGATCGCGGTCGCCTCGGCGCTCGGCGGCGTCTGGGCGGGCCTGGTCGTATTCGCCGTCCTCACGATCGCGTCCGTCGCCTGGCTCCTGAACAGGAACCGGCGCGGCTCGCCGGACGAGCCCTGAACGACGGCCGGGGTTACTTTCCGGCTACCGACGAGACGTACTTCGCGACGGCCCGGATCTGCTGCGGCGTCAGCTTGGTCTTGAACGAATACATCTGGCCCTTGCCGTTCGTGACCCGGGTGACCACGAGGCTCGCCGGCGGCTTCTTCTCGTCGAGGTTCGGTCCAACGGTGCCGGTTGAGCCGGCGTCCTTGAGCGTGTGGCATTGAGTGCAGCCGGCGGTGAGGAAGATCGTCTTGCCGTCGGTGGAGGTGATCTTCACGACGCCCGTACAGGAGGTGTTCGCCGGGTTTCCGGCGCAGGTGGCGACGAACGCGGCGACGTCGGTGAGGTCCTTGCCCGAGACGAGGTTGGCGGGCATCACCGTGGTGCCGGTCGGCGTCACCTGCGAGCCTGGCTGGCACTTGCCCTTGAAACCGGGCGCTTGCGACTCGAGCGACGGGCACGCCAGGCCCTGAAGCGGGATCCTGATCTGGTCGGCGACGACCTGCTGGATCGTGCTGTCGTTGAAGCCCTGCCGACGAACGGCGCTGAACGCGTTGTCCAGGTTCGGGCCCCGGGTGGCCGTCGTTCCGGCTGCGGAGAGGGTGTGGCAGTACCCGCAGCTCCTCACGAACACCCGCTTGCCCTGTGAGACGTCTCCGCCCGTCGAGATCCCTCCGGTGCCGCAGGCGGCGACGACCACGACCAGCCCGACGGCCAGCGCTCCGGCCGTGAGCTGACGCGGCAGTCCGGTCGGGAAGGCGGCGCGCACGGCCGCGAGTCTAACCAGTCTGGCCGGTTGTCCCCGCGAGGCTCTTCTCGAGCGTCGCGATCTTCTTCTTCACGTCGGGCACGAACGGGTCGCTGGGGTACTGCTTCAGGTACTGCTTGTAGGTGGCCAACGCGACCGTGACGGCGCCGTCCTGATTGGCAATGTCGCCGACCTGAAGAAGGTCGAGGGAGTTGCTCGGGTTCTTCGCGGCGATCGTCCGGTAGACGCCGATGTGCTTCAGGATCGTGGCGGCGAGCTGCTTCTTCAGGAGATCGGTCTCGCCCTGCTGGAGTGACTGGATGCTGAACGCGGGCGGCTGCAGGCTGGCGAGCGCGGCCCCGAGCGTCGAGGTCGATCCGCCCGGCGTGAAGTCATTCAGGCTCGAGAGCGGTGGGGTGGGCGGCGTCTGGATCTCGTTCGACAGCGCCGTGAGCTTGGTCGAGTACCCGTTCGCGAGCCCGAGCAACCCCGTGTTGTCACCGGGCTTCAGCTTCAGGTAGTTCGTGTAGGCCGTGATCGCCTCGTCGGTCATGTTCTTCGCGACGAGCAGCTGGGCGAGCTGGAGGCGGAGCTTGGCGTTCTTCGGGTCCTTCGCGACCTTGCTCTCGAGGCTCTTCACGGACGGGCCGGAGCTGCCTCCGAACAGGTGGATGTTGCCGTTCAGGATGTCGGTGAGCGCGCTGCTCCCCGACCCGACGCCGAGAAAGATGAAGCTCGCTGCGAAGACGAACGCCAGCACGGCGAAGACCCACTTCGTCTGGCTCCGAAGGCGGCCGAAGAAGAGCTGGCTCTCGTAGTCGGGTCGGCGCCGGGTCGCGGACGAGCCCGCTACGGGACCGGACTTGCCGGCAGGCCCAGCAGCCTTTCCCTTGCGCTTGTTCCCTTTTGCCGCAGCTCGTGCCAATCGAAGGCTCCTCGCTCGTAGCGTATCTCGCCGTCGACAAGGGTAGCCGTGACTCTGCCGGGTGAGCCGCCGAGCACGACGGCCGCCGCCGGATCCTCGCACGGCAGGAACGGCGAGCCCTCGAGCGAGAGCACGACGAGGTCGGCGCGCTTCCCCGGCTCGAGCGACCCGACCTCCTCCGCGAGCCCGAGCGCCCGCGCAGAGCCCAGCGTTGCGAGCTCGAGCGCCTCCGCTGCGCCGAGCGCGTCCGGCCGCCGCTCGCGCGCGCGGGCGAAGAAGACTGCCGCGCGCAGCTCCTCGAACATGTCGAAGGACGGCGTCGAGGCGGGGCTGTCCGTGCCCAGCCCCACCTTCAGGCCGGCGTCGAGCAGCCGGCGGAGGGGCGCGATGCCGCAGCCGAGCAGCGCGTTCGAGCGGGGACAGTGCGCGACCGAGACGTCGTGCTCGGCGAGAAGCGCGATCTCCTCGTCGTCCACGTAGACGCAGTGCGCCATCGTCAACCGCGGGGAGAGAAGACCGCGGTCGGCGAGTGTCCGGACCGACGCCGGCTCGCGTGCAGGCGGGAGGAGCTCCGCGAACGGCCCCGTGCCGCAGGCGAGCCACTCGCGCTCGGCCTCGCTCTCGGCGAGATGGCTGGCCAGCGGGAGGCCGAGCGCAGCTGCGGCTTCCCAGACCTCGGGTGAGGCGGAGTAGAGCGAGTGCGGCGAGATGCCGAGACGCACCCGCTCCGACAGCGCAGGTGCGATCCGGTCGCGGTTTGCCTCGAAGCGGGTCTGGATCTCCTCGGCGGAGCCGAATCCGAACACCTCGAGATAGACGATCGCCTTCAGGCCGAGCTCGGCGCAGGCGGTCGCGGCCGTGCCGCTGAAGCTGCAGTCACCGGTCGTCGTGATCCCGGACGCGAGGCACTCGGCGGCTCCGAGCCGCGCGATCGCCTCCATCTCCGGCAGCCCGATCCGCGCCTTGCGCTCGATGTGGGTCGTGATCCAGGGCGTGAAGGCGAGGCCGTCGCCAAAGCCGGCGTAGACCGCGTACTCGAGGTGCGAGTGGGCGTTGACGAAGCCGGGCAGGATCACGGCATCCGGATGGAAGACGCCCCGGCCGAGCTCGGACTGCGTTCCGACTGCCTCGATGCGGCCGTCCTCGACCACGACGGCGCCGTCCCGGATCGGCGGCGCGCCGACCGGCAGCACCCAGTCCGCCGAGAGGACGGTGCTCACGCCGCTCTACAGGACGGTGTCGCGCTCGCGGGGGTCGACCTGGGGCTGCGTCGCGGCGGGCGGGGGCGCAGGCGGGAGCTCAGCCGGCTTTGGCTTCGCCGCCTCGACCTCTGCTTCCGCGTCCTGCTGCTTCGACCCGGTTCGTGACGGCGTCCTTGAAGCCGCGAATCGAGCCGCCGACCGACTTGCCCATCTGGGGAAGGCGCTTCCCGCCGAAGATCAGCAGCAGCACGAAGGCCACGATCAGGATGTCCCAGGGCCCGAGAAACGACACGGCCGAAGCGTAACCCATGCCGGGGCGAGGCGGCCTGCCGGAAGCTTCTGGACCGCTACGATCGTGCTATCTGAACGCGTCCGTTCGACGCGTATTCTGAAGCGGTCGAGGAAGCGAGGACGTACGAACATTGGCTCTGCTCGAACTCAAGGATCTGCACGTTGCGCTGGCCGAGGACGGCACCGAGATCGTCAAGGGTGTCGACCTGGCCGTGTCGGCCAACGAGGTGCACGCCGTGATGGGGCCGAACGGCTCCGGCAAGTCCACGCTGGCGTACGCGCTGATGGGCCATCCCGGTTACGAGATCACCGGCGGGAAGATCCTCTTCGACGGCGAGGACATGACCGAGATGGGTGCGGACGAGCGCGCCGCACGAGGGCTCTTCCTCGCCTTCCAGTACCCGCATGCGATCCCCGGCGTGACCGTCACGACGTTCCTGCGGGCTGCGATCAACGCGCTGCGCAAGGCGCGGAACGACGGTGTCGACGACCCGATCAAGATCCCCGAGTTCCGCAAGGAGCTGCTGGCGGCCATGGAGGAGCTGAAGGTCCCGCGCGAGCTCGCGTCGCGGTACCTGAACGAGGGCTTCTCCGGCGGCGAGAAGAAGCGCGTCGAGATCCTGCAGATGGCCATGCTGAAGCCGCGCATCGCGGTGCTCGACGAGACCGACTCGGGGCTCGACATCGACGCGCTGAAGATCGTCGCGAACGGCGTCCAGTCACTGATCGGCCCGAACATGGGCGCGCTCGTGATCACGCACTACCAGCGCATCCTCAACTACATCGAGCCCGATTTCGTGCACGTCTTCGTCGACGGACGTATCGTTGAGGAAGGCGGGCCCGAGCTCGCGCACAAGCTCGAGGCCGAGGGGTACGAGGCGTTCACGCCTGCAACGGTTGGAGAGGAGTCCTGATGGCCACCAGCGAGACAGAAGTCGTCCAGGGCATCGGGTCGGACTACGCGATCAAGTACGGCTTCCACGTCCCGGAGGACTACTTCTTCAAGTCGGGCCGGGGGCTCTCGCACGAGCTGGTCGACGCGATCTCGAGCCACAAGGACGAGCCGGACTGGATGCGGAAGCTCCGGCACAAGGCACTCGACTACTACACGGCGCGTCCGCTGCCCACGTGGGGCGGCAACGTGGCCGAGATCGACTTCGACAACATCTACTACTACATCAAGCCGACCGAGAAGCAGGCCAACTCGTGGGAGGACCTGCCCGCCGACATCAAGGACACCTGGGACAAGCTCGGCATCCCGGAGGCGGAGAAGAAGTACCTCGCCGGCGTCGGCGCCCAGTACGAGTCGGAGGTCGTCTACCACAAGCTGCGCGAGGACCTCGAGAAGCAGGGCGTGATCTTCCTCGACATGGACTCGGGCCTCCGCGAGCACGAGGACATCGTCAAGGCGCACTTCGGCAAGATCATCCCGCCGAACGACAACAAGTTCGCCGCGCTGAACTCGGCCGTCTGGTCGGGCGGCTCGTTCATCTACGTGCCGCCGGGCGTGAAGATCGAGATGCCGCTCCAGGCCTACTTCCGCATCAACGCGGAGAACATGGGCCAGTTCGAGCGCACGATGATCATCGTCGACGAGGGCGCGTACGTGCACTACGTCGAGGGCTGCACCGCGCCGATCTACTCGACCGACTCGCTGCACTCGGCCGTGGTCGAGATCATCGTCAAGAAGGGCGGCCGCTGCCGCTACACGACGATCCAGAACTGGTCGAACAACGTCTACAACCTGGTCACCAAGCGCGCCGTCGCGTACGAGCACGCGACCATGGAGTGGGTGGACGGCAACCTCGGGTCGAAGCTGACGATGAAGTACCCGGCGATCTGGCTGATGGGCGAGGGCGCCCACGGCGAGGTGCTGTCGATCGCGTTCGCGGGCAAGGGCCAGCATCAGGACGCGGGCGGCAAGTGCGTCCACGTCGCGCCGAACACGACGTCGGTGATCACGTCCAAGTCGATCTCGAAGGACGGCGGCCGCGCCGGCTACCGCGGGCTGCTCGAGGTCGCGAACGGCGCGACCGGCTCGAAGTCGAAGGTCGTCTGCGACGCTCTGATCCTCGACGAGGCCTCGCGCTCCGACACCTATCCGTACATCCGCATCGACGAGAACAACGTCGACATCGGCCACGAGGCGACCGTCTCGAAGATCGGCGAGGAGCAGCTCTTCTACCTGATGTCGCGCGGGCTCACCGAGTCCGAGGCTTCGGCGATGATCGTCTCCGGCTTCGTCGAGCCGATCACGAAGGAGCTCCCGCTCGAGTACGCAGTCGAGATGAACCGGCTGATCCAGCTCCAGATGGAAGGCTCTGTTGGCTGATCGGAATCGGCAAGCCGATTCCGATGTGTTGGCTGGCCCGGTGACGGGGCTCGACTTCGTCGCCGTCCCGTCCACCGACTGGAAGCGATCGCGGGCGTTCTACGTCGATACGCTCGGGCTGCGGCCCGACGAGACCGGCGACGGGGAGTTCTGGGTCGGCGATACGTGCTTCGGGATCTACGAGCCGGCGTCGTTCGGGATTGAGTTCGCGCCGCAGAAGAACGCACACATCGCAATGCACGTCGATGACGTCGCCGAGGCGCGGGCGGCGCTCGAAGCGAAGGGCGTCGAGTTCTCGGGCGAGACCTTCGACACCGGTGTCTGTCACATGGCGTTCTTCGAGGACCCGGACGGCAACGATCTCATGCTCCACCATCGCTACGCCCCCCGTGAGTAGCCGCGCCGCGCTCCTCGAGCGCTATCGGGCCCTTCCGCTTCCCGGACACGTCCATGGAGGCCTGGCGCTTCACCGACCTGGCCGGCTTCGATCCTGACGCCTTCGCTGTCCCCAACGGCCACGTCGGAGGGACAGGCCCTCGGACCGGTCCGAAGCAGACGATGCTCGAGATCGACGCGGCTGCCGTGGCCACGGTCGGCGAGGCGGGCATCGAGGTCTCGGCCGTGCCCGACGGCGTGACGTTCGAGGCGCTCACCGACGACGCCGAACGGCTCGGGACGCTCGTCGGCGCGGACGACAAGTTCACAGCCCACAACGCGGCCCTGTGGAAGCACGGCCTGCTCGTGCGCGTCGCCAAGGGAGTCCAGCTCGACAAGCCCCTCTACGTGCGGATCGCGAGCACGGCCACCGACGCGTCGCTCTTCTGGCGCCTGCTCGTCGTGGCGGAGGAAGGCAGCCGCTTCAGTCTGATCGAGGAGTACGTCTCCGGCACGCCCGACCTCGCCGCGTACTCGAACGCGGCCGTCGAGCTCTTCGTCGAGCAGGGCGCGAAGCTCGAGTACGTCTCGCTGCAGAACTACGCGCGCGAGACGTGGCACTTCGCGACGCACCACGCCCGCGTCGAGCGCGACGCCGAGCTCGACTGGGTGGCCGGCGGCTTCGGCTCCCGCCGCGGCAAGGTGCGCATCCAGAACGACCTGGCCGGCCCCGGCGCGACCTCGCGGGTCACGGGCGCCTACTTCGCCGACGGCACGCAGCACCTCGACTACGACACGTTCCAGGAGCACATCGCGCCGAACACGACGTCGGACTTCGCCTTCAAGGGCGCTCTGCGCGACGAGGCATCGGTCGTCTGGCGCGGGATGATCCGGGTCGAGAAGGACGCGCAGAAGACGAACGCGTACCAGGAGAATCGCAACCTGCTCCTGTCCGAGCACGCGCACGCCGATTCGATCCCGGGCCTCGAGATCCTCGCCAACGACGTGCGCTGCACGCACGGTGCAACGCTCTCGCAGGTCGATCGCGATCAGCTCTTCTACGCGATGGCCCGCGGCCTGACGCGCTCCGATGCCGAGCGGCTGATCGTGCGCGGCTTCTTCCAGGACATCCTCGACAGGATCGACCTCGCACCGGTGCGCGACGCCCTGGCCGAGGCACTGGAAGCACGCATCCCGCAGACGTAGGCTCTCGCACGTGAGGCGTGCGTTCGGAGCGTTCTGGATCCTGATCTCGGCCGGGCTCGTCACGGCCTCGCTGACCATCCTCTTCCTCGGAATGCGGGCGGTGATGGACATCGGCGGGTCGTGCGGCTCCATCGGGACGGACGGCGTCATCCAGCCGTGCCCCGGCAACGTCGCCGGGCTGGTGCCAGGCGCGATCTGGGGTGGGCTGATCTTCACCGGCCTGTACGTCTGGGTGACCGTGAAATACAGGGTGCCGAGCCTCGTCTCGCTGCTGTGGCCGGCGCTCTTCCTCTCGCTCGCCTACAACTTCTTCGACTACGGGATCAACGGCGGTAACGTCGCCGGCGGCTTCCTGGTCTGCGGCGTCGTCTTCGCGCTGATGGGGGCCGTGCCCCTGATCTGGGCACTGCCTCATCTCTGGCGCGTGTACGTGCAGGGCCGGGACGATCCGAAGCCGTGGCACGTCGCCGCCACCGGCAGCGCGATCGGGAGCGCGGCGGGCGCGCTCAAGGTCCTCGACCGGCTCGGACGCACCGCGAACCAGGACATGACCGAGAGCCTCGAGCGCCTGGACGAGTTGCACCGAAGCGGCGCCCTCGACGACTTCGAGTACGCGAAGGCCAAGGATCGCGTCATCCGCGGTGGGCAGGCGTGAGCGGCCGCGTCCGGCTCATGTGGTTCCTGGTGCACCTGGCCGCGATCGGGCTCGGCATCTGGGCCGGGATCCGGTTTTTCGACTGGGCGGCGTGACGATCTCGCGCGAAGGATTGCCGGCAGGCACGCCTGGCCATTCGGGGTACCCCGAATGAGGGATAAGCCGAAGCGCTCTTAGGGGAATTCGCGGATGCCCGGTGCTGTCCGACCTGCGCAGGTTGGAGCTTGCACGATTACAACGAGGAGGTGTGCATGTTCACCTACATTGGGCTGTTCAGGCTCACGCCGATGGCCCGGGAGCACCTCGAGAAGACCCCTGAGTACTTCGAGAAGATCCACAAGATCGTGGAGGCCGAGGGCGGCACGCTCGAGCGCTTCCTGGCGATCATGGGACCGTGGGAGTACCTCGCGATCTTCAAGTATCCGGACAACGAGGCCGCGTTCCGCGTCCTCGGGAAGATCGCCAAGCTGGAGGTCTTCGAGACCGAGACGTTCCCAGCAGAGGACGTCGAGGTGTTCTGGAAGGCGCTCGTCTAAAGCACCGGCGCTCCCGCCCCCCGGGAGCAGTGCTGGGTCGGAAGCCGCTCCTCGGAGCGGTTTCCGCTTTCGGGAGCCTGTCTTGAAAGGGGCGGCCGGTACGATGCGGAGGTGGCCGTAACCGCTCGTCCGAAGCTCGATGCGCAGACGTTGCGCAAGGACTTTCCCATCTTCACGCATCCGATTCACGGGAAGCCGCTCTCCTACCTCGACTCCGCCTCCAGCTCGCAGAAGCCGCGGCAGGTGCTGGACGCGATGCGCACCTTCTACGAGACCTCGTACGCGAACGTGCACCGTGGCGTCTACGACCTCGCCGAGCGGGCGACGGCCGGCTTCGAGGCGTCGCGCGAGAAGGTTCGGGCGTTGATCAACGCGCCGTCGAACGCCGAGGTGATCTTCACGCGGAACGTCACCCAGGGGCTGAACCTGGTCGCGTACGCCTGGGGCCTCGACAACCTCGGCCCGGGCGACGTGGCCGTCGTCACCGAGTTGGAGCACCACGCGAATTTCGTCCCCTGGCAGCAGATCGCGAAGCGGACCGGCGCCGAGTTCCGGGTGATCGGGATCGACGACGGAGGCGAGCTGCGGCTCGACGGGCTGGACGCGATCGCTTCCGCCGGCCGGGTGAAGGTCGTCGCCGCAGGTCTCGTCTCGAACACACTCGGCACGATCAACCCGATCGACCGGCTTACGGCGTGGGCGCACGAGCAGGGCGCGATCATGGTCGTCGACGCCGCGCAGGCGGTTCCGCACCGACGCGTGGACGTGCAGGCGCTCGGATGCGACTTTCTCGGCTTCACGTCGCACAAGCTCTGCGGACCGACCGGCGCCGGTGCGCTCTACGGGCGCCGCGAGCTGCTCGAGCGGATGTCGCCCTTCGAGATGGGCGGCGAGATGATCCGCAAGGTCTCGATCGAGGAGACGACCTGGAACGACCTGCCCTACAAGTTCGAGGCCGGGACGCCCGCGTTCGTGGAGGCGTACGGCATGGGTGCGGCGATCGACTACATCACCGGGGTCGGCCTGGA
This sequence comes from uncultured Actinomycetes bacterium, assembly GCA_963742925.1. GTDB lineage: Bacteria > Actinomycetota > Thermoleophilia > Gaiellales > Gaiellaceae > PALSA-612. Next base: position 459,057 of record CAVUNV010000004.1, read on the forward strand.
CGCGATCGAGCAGCACGAGCACGAGCTCGTCGAGCTGGCGATCGAACGACTGTCAGACCTTCCCTGGGTGACCGTGTACGGGCCGCCGGCCGGGCGCCGTGCGGGCATCGTCTCGTTCAACGTCGACGACGTCCACCCGCACGACGTCGCGCAGATCCTCGACTCGGACGGCGTGTGCGTCCGCGCGAGTCACCACTGCACGCAGCCGCTGATGCGACGGCTCGGCATCACTGCAACGGCCCGCGCGAGCTTCTACCTCTATTCGATTCCCGAGGAGGTCGACCGGCTCATCGACGGCCTCCACAAGGTCAGAAAGGTGTTCGCGTAGATCATGGACGACCAGCTCTATCGCGAGATCATCCTCGATCACTACAAGAACCCTCGGGGCCACGGAGTGATCGAGGACGCCGACGCCGAGGCGGAGGGCATGAATCCGCTCTGCGGCGACGAGATCTCGATCTATGTCGCCTTCGGCGAGGACGGCGAGACGATCGAGGACGTGAAGTTCTCCGGTCGCGGCTGCGCGATCAGCCAGGCGGCGACGTCGATGCTGATGGAGATGGCCGTCGGCAGGACCGCATCGGAGGTGGCGAGGATGCCGCGGGACGAGCTGCTCGAGGAGATCGGCGTGCCGCTCCAGAACAACCCGACGCGTCTGAAGTGCGCTCTGCTCGGCCTGACGACGCTCAAGGTAGCGCTGCACAAGGCGAAGGGGACGCCGCTCCCGGACGGCCTCGCCGGCTTCGACGAGCTCGAGCTGAAGTAGACGAGCCACTGCCGTGCCCGAGCTCGACGTCTGCCCGATCGAGGAGCTGCCGCCCGGCCGGACGAAGATCGTGCACGCGGGGCTCGTCGCGGTCTGCGTCTACAACCTCGGCGGTGAGCTGTACGCGCTCGAGGACCGGTGCTCGCACGACGACGGGCCGCTCTGCGAGGGGGACTGGGATCCCGACGAGGGAGTCGTCATCTGCCCGCGCCACGGCGCGAACTTCGACATCCGCACCGGCGAGGCGCTCACCCTGCCCGCGTTCGAGCCGGTCGCGACATATCCCGTCCACGTCAAGGACGGGTTGATCAAGGTCGAGCTGCCGTAGGTCTCCCTGGCCGCCCGGCAGGGTCTGGCTCGGGTCCGACACTGCCCCGGCAGGTGCCGGGAACTGCTCGGAGCGGTGTCAGAGCGGTGCCAGACCAGTGCCAGAGCAGGTGCCGGAGCAGGGTCAGACACTGTTAGGCCGACAGGGTCGCCGCGCCGGGTAGGTAGGTTCCGGGCATGCTCGATGACCGGGTCCGGGCCGTCATGCAGCGCCTCGAGGAGGAGGACCGGCTCGAGCGCGAGCGGGGGCTGCCGAGTGAGGTGCGGGCGCGGGCGATCCCATCCACGACGGGCCGCTTCCTCTTCGCGCTCGTGGCCCATCATCCAGGTTGCGAGGTGCTCGAGATCGGCGGCTCGCGAGGCTATTCGACGCTCTGGCTCGCCGCCGGCGTGCGCTATCTCGGCGGCCGCGTCGTCTCGTTCGAGCACGACCCGGCCAAGTGCGAGGCTCGGCGGCTGAACATCGACGAGGCCGGGCTCGGCGAGTGGGTCGAGCTCGTCGACGGCGATGCGTTCGAGGTCATCCCCTCGCTGGCCGAAGGGTTCGACGTCGTCTTCATCGACGCCGAGAAGGACGACTACGAGCAGCTCTTCCAGCTCGCCCGCGAGAAGGTCGAGGCTGGCGCGGTCGTCGTCGCGGACAACGTGCTCTCGCACGATGAGACACTGGGCGCCTACTCGCGGGCGCGGCAGGCCGACCCGACGCTCGCCAGCGTCACAGTGCCGCTCGACCGGGGACTCGAGCTGACGGCTGTGCTGTCTTGACTGCACCCGTATAGTTCGACTACCGCGGAAAGGAGGTGGTCCGGCTTGAGCGATGACAGTACGGGCAGTGGAGGTACCAGCCGGTAGGGGCGTGTCCCCGTGACCTGACGGGAATCGCCTAGCCAGCGTGGGGGACTCGCTGCAAGCGCCGCCGGCCGCCGTCCTGGTCAATGACGGCCGAGCTGGAAGCGCCCCTGCCAATACAGGCTGGTGACCGGAATCGAGGGGCCGCACCGTGCGGCCCCTCTTCTTTTCTCAGGCCGCGCGGCGGATCTGCTCGTCGAGGCCGACGAGATCGACGTCGAAGACCGCCAGCGCCGCGGTGTTGTCGCAGACGTTGTCGCCGCCCTCGGTCAGCATCGTCAGCTGGTCACGCGTGATCGGAGCGCCGGGCAAGTGCTCGAGGACGGCAGCGCCCGCGCGCACGAGCCCGACCGGCATGTGCATCGTGCCCCGCCGCACGCCCAGCACCTTCTTGATCCGGGCGTAGAAATCGTTCCAGGTCACGACGTCCGGCCCGCCGATCTCGAACAGGCCGTTGGCGGCGCCAGGTGCATCGACTGCCTGCGCGAAGAACTCTGCCACGTCCTCGACCCAGATCGGCTGCAGCCGGATCTCTCCGCTGCCCACGATGGGCGTGAGCGGAGCCAGCCTCACCTGCCGGACGAACATCGGCAGCACGCCGCCGTCCTTCCCGAAGACGAAGCCCGGGCGGAAGGTCGCATGCTCGAGGCCGGACGAGGCGACGGCCTGCTCCATCTCCCACTTGGAGTGGAAGTACGGGACGAGGTCACGGTTCTGCTCGTTCGCGCCGAGGGCGCTCATCAGCACGAAGCGGCGGAGGCCGGCGCCCTTCGCTGCGGCGATCAGGTTCTCGGTTCCGCGCACCATCACACGGTCGAACTCCTCTCGCGGGCCCTTGATGATCGCGACGAGGTGAATTGCCGCCTCGCATTCCTCGGCGGCGCTCTTCAGGCTCTCGGCGTCGGTGACGTCGCCCTCGGCGAGCTCGCAGCCCCAGGCCGCGAGTGTCTTCGCGCGGTCGGGCCGGCGTACGAGGGCGCGCACCTCGTGCCCGCGGGCTCTCAGCGCGTGTACCACCTTGGGACCGACGAACCCGGTTCCGCCGGTGACGAGGACCTTCACGAGCCGCCCTCCACGAAATTCTTCCAGTAGCGGCTCGGAGTCGGGCCGCGCTGGCCCTGGTATTTGGAGCCGAGGCCACTCGATCCGTAGGGGTGCTCGGCCGCTTCGGTCAGCTGCACGAACGAGAGCTGGCCGATCTTCATGCGGTGGTAGATCGTGATCGGGAGGTTGGCGACGTTCGAGAGCTCGAGTGTGACGTGGCCGTCCCAGCCGGGGTCGATGAAGCCCGCGGTCGAGTGGATCAGCAGTCCCAGACGCCCCAGACTGCTCTTTCCTTCCAGTCTCGCGACGAGATCGTCCGGCAGCTTCACACGCTCGAGCGTCGAGCCGAGTACGAACTCGCCCGGGTGGAGGATGAACGGCTCGTCGTCGATCTCGACCAACTCGGTCAGATCCTCCTGCTCGGCTTTCACGTCGATGTACGGGTAGCGCGAGTTGCGGAAGACACGGAAGTAGCGGTCGACCCGCACGTCGACGCTCGACGGCTGGAGCAGCGTGGGGTCATACGGGTCGATCTCGATCCGTCCCTCCTCGAGCAGTGCACGAATCGTCTTGTCCGACAGGACCATGCAGCGATTCTACGAGCCGGTCAGCTCCCGAGCCGGCCTAGGCCCAAAGAGCCGAAACGGCCGGACCACATCCCCACCCAGGGTGGGGAAGAACTCCGCCCGCCACCCGCGGGTGAGCGTACCGCGGAATCAGTCGCGGAAGTGTGACGCGAACGTGCCAAGAGTGTGACTTTTCTTCCCCAGCGAGGCGCGCGTTCAACCGCTTGAATACAGGATATGCAGCTATGCACGACGGCCGGGCGCTGAGATAAGCTGGGTTCATGGCGACGATGAAGACGATCGAGATCAAGACGGCGATCCCCGGGCCCCGCTCGCGGGAGATTCTCCACCGCAAGAAGCAGGTCGTCGCGGATCCGCTGTCGATCTACGCGCCTGTCGTCGTCGACAGCGCCCGCGGTGCCACGGTCACCGACGTCGACGGCAACACGTTCATCGACTTCATGGGGGGCGTCGGCTGCCTGAATGTCGGGCACAGCCACCCACGTGTCACGGCTGCCGTTCAGGAGCAGGCGGAGCTGTTCCTTCACACCGACTTCTCGGTCATGCCGTACGAGGTCTACGTCACGCTCGCCGAGCGGCTCCTGGCGCTCACACCGATCTCGGGCCCGACCAAGGCGGCATTCTTCAACGCCGGCACCGAGGCGGTCGAGAACGCGATCAAGTTCGCCCGTTCCTACACGGGCCGGCCCGCCGTGATCGCGTTCGAGGGCGGCTTCCACGGACGCACCCTGTTGTCGCTGTCCCTCACGTCCAAGGTGCATCCGTACAAGGCCGGGTTGGGCCCCTTCGCGCCCGAGGTCTATCGCGTCCCGTTACCCGAACGACTACCGGGGGCCTGACTCGCGCACCGCCCTGGAGGCGCTCGAGCGCGCGTTCGACACGCTGGTTCCGGCCGAGCACGTGGCCGCGATCGTGATCGAGCCCGTTCAGGGCGAGGGGGGCTTCGTCGTCTGCCCGCGCGACTACATGGCCGGTCTGCGCCGCCTGTGCGACGAGCACGGCATCGTCCTCGTCGCCGACGAGGTGCAGACCGGGATCGCGCGCACCGGCCGTTTCTTCGCGATGGAGCACTACGGCGTCGAGCCGGATCTGATCACGGTCGCGAAGTCGATCGCCGCCGGGCTGCCGCTCTCCGGCGTCGTCGGTCGCGCCGAGATCATGGACGCTCCGCCCGACTCTGCGATCGGCGGCACCTACGTCGGGAATCCCGTGGCGCAGGCCGCGGCGCTGGCCGTGCTGGACGTCGTCGAGGAGGAAGGCCTCTGCGATCGCGCCGCGGCGATCGGCGAGACGATCCGGGGCCGGATGACCGAATGGCAGTCCCGGTTCGAGCCGATCGGGGACGTGCGCGGCGTCGGCGCCATGCTCGCGATCGAGCTGGTCTCGGACCGCGAGACGAAGGAGCCTGCGGCGGCGCTCGCGACCGCGGTCGTCGACCACGCCGCGGAGCGGGGCCTGCTGCTGCTCAAGGCGGGCATCTATTCGAACGTGATCCGCGTCCTGGTACCGCTCGTGATCGCCGACCCTGAGCTGGACGAGGCGCTCGAGGCCTGGGAGGAGTCGCTGGAGGCGGCCGTCGGCGCCGGTCCCGAGCACGTTCATCTGGGCTCCGGCGAGCAGGACTAGACGCTCGTATTCCCACGCTCGGCGCCACGGGTGACGCCGTCGCGTTTAGACTCGCCCGACCATGCTGCGTAAGAACCACAAGGTCGAGCTCCTGAAGCGCGTGCCGTTGTTCGAGGGCTGCTCGAAGAGCGAGCTGGCTCGGATCGCCATGATCGCCGACGAGATCGACTTCAGGCCTGGCAAGGCCCTGATCAAGGAAGGTTCACGCGGACGCGAGTTCTTCGTCCTCGTGAGCGGGAGCGCGGAGATCGCGCGCGAAGGCCGCAAGCTCGACACCGCCGGCCCGGGTGACTTCTTCGGGGAGATGTCACTGCTCTCGGACCAGCCGCGGAACGCAACGGTGACGACGACCTCCCCGGTCGACGCACTTGTCGTCACGTCGCAGAACTTCAAGGCTCTGGTCGAGAGCAACCCGCTGATTGCGCTCAAGGTGATGCGGGCAGTGGCCGAGCGTCTGCCGCCGACGGCGTTCTAGAAGACGAGCCGGGAGCGCCGTTCGTGGCGCTCGATCGCCAGCTCGATCAACCGGTCCAGCACCTCGGCGTAGGAGATTCCGGAGGCCTCGAAGAGCTTCGCGTAGACGCTCGTCGCCGTGAAGCCGGGGATCGTGTTCAGCTCGTTGACGAGCACCTCGCCGTCGTCCGTCACGAAGCAGTCGACGCGGGCCATGCCCTCGCAGTCGGCGGCCAGAAAGGCGGCGACGGCGACATCCTGGATGCGCCGGCACACCTCGTCGGGCACCCTCGGCGGGACGATCAGGTCCATCCCGCCTTCGTCGTACTTCGCCGACCAGTCGTACCAGTCCGTGTCCGTGAAGCCGTGCGCGGCGATCTCACCGGGCAGGGACGCCTGAGGCGGCGACGTCCGGTTCCCGAGCACGCCGACCTCGACCTCGATTCCGTCCACGAACTCCTCGATCAGGATCTTCTCGTCGTGCCGGAAGGCGAGCTCCGTTGCGGGATGCAGCTCCCCGGCCGTCCGGACCTTCGTGATGCCGACCGATGAGCCGAGCCGCGCGGGCTTGACGAAGACGGGGTAGGCGTAGGGATGGACGGGCGGCTCGCCCGCATGGAGAGTGACGCTGCGCGTGACCGGCACCCCGGCGCCTCGCATCATCACCTTGAAACGGTCCTTGTCCATGGCCAGCGCTGAGGCGAGCACGCCGGCGCCGACGTAGGCGATGCCGGCCAGCTCGAGCAGCCCCTGGACGGTGCCGTCCTCGCCGAACGGCCCGTGCAGCACGGGGATGACGACGTCCACCTCGGCCAGCGTGGCCATGACGCCGTCGGACGAGGCCGGCACCGGCAGTGTCTCCGGCGGCCGCGGCCCGGTGTCTGACACCGCTGCGGGCGCAAGGCTCGCTGGGCCGCTTTCCAACTCGGCCGCGTCCGGGGCGGGCGGCAACTCCCATGTCCCGTCGCGGCCGATCTGCACCGTCACCACCTCGTAGCGGGCCGGGTCGAGCGCCTGCGTGACCGAGGCTGCCGAGGCGAGCGCGATCTCGTGCTCGCTGGAGCGGCCCCCGGTCACGATCGCGACCTTCCGCCGCCGGGGCGTCACGGGACCGCGCCGCCCGCGCCGGTCGGGCCCGTCGGCCCGGTCGGCGACGTCGGCACGTAGTGGCCGACGGTGATCGTCACCGGCGTGCCGAGCACGGCCTGCGTGTTCTGCTCGGGGGTCTCGGTGATCACGACGCCGTCCTGCGTCTGGTCGCTCACGACCTCTGTCACCACCACCGGCTTGAACCCTGCGGCCTTGATCGTCGCGGTGGCGGTCGCGACCGCGAAGCCGCGCACGTCCGGGACGAACGCCGTCTGCGGCCCCTTGGAAACGATCAGTGTCACCTGCGACCCGCGCTGCACGGACGTCCCCGGCTTCGGGTTGGTGTCGATCACCTGACCCTTTGGCTTGTCGGAGTCCTGCTGCTGCGTCGGGCCGACGTTGAAGCCGAGCTGCTGGAGCTCCGCGGTCGCGTCAGCCTCGGACTTTCCGATCAGGTCGGTCGGAATCGGGACCGGCGGCAGGCCCTTGGAGACGTTGATGCGGACAGTCGTCCCCTTGATGACGCGCACCCCCGGTGCCGGGAACTGGCCGGTCACCGTGCCCGGCGTCTGGCTCGAGTTGACGTCGAACTCCTTGTACTCGAGGCCGACCTGGGTCAGTGCGCGCACAGCGTCGGCGAGCGAGTCTCCCTTGACGAGCGGGACCTGCACCTTGACCTTTCCCTTCGACACCTTGATCAGGACCGTGTCGCCCTTGTTGACGTGGTCGCCGGCCTGCGGGTTCTGGTCGAAGACGATCCCGATCGGGACGGCGGCGCTGAACTCCCTGTCGACCTTGGGCGTGAGGCCCGCATTTGTGATCTTCGTGACCGCCAGCGACTCGAGGATGCCTTTGTAGTTGTCGACCGAGACCGTGGCGGACGAGGAGAGGCGGCGGTCGACCTGGTGGTAGACGAAGTAGCCCGCCCCGGCCGCGGCCACGAGCAGCACTGCGGCGAGTAGCCAGGGCCAGATCGGCCGGCGCGGAACCGCGTCCTCGTACTCGTAGTGGCGGTCGTATCGCGGCGGCACGCGCCCGGCCTGCCCCCGTGAGGCGGCCGGCACCACCTGCGTCGCCGCCTCGAGCCCGGCCCCCGCAAGCACCGCCGTCGCCGCCTCCTCGGTCTGGTGGGCGACCGGAAGCCCCTGAGCGACCCGTGCCAGGTCGCCGTCCATCTCCCGAGCGGTCTGGTAGCGGTCGCCCGGGTCCTTCGCGAGCGCGCGGAGCACGACGGAATCGAGCTCGTGCGGCACCTCGCCGATTCCGGGCGGTCGCCTCGTCGACGGCGGCTCGGGCACCGCGTTCAGGTGCTTCATCGCAATCTCCAGCGCCGTCTCGCCTGTGAACGGGACGGCGCCGGTGAGCATCTCGTAGAGCACGGCGCCGACCGAGTAGAGGTCGGAGGACGGGTGCACGGGCTTCCCCTGGGCCTGCTCGGGCGACAGGTACTGCGCCGTGCCGATGATCGAGCCGGCCTCGGTCATCTGGCTCGACCCGGAGCGGGCGATGCCGAAGTCCGTCACCTTCAGGCGCCCGTCGGGAGCGATGACGACGTTGTGCGGCTTGATGTCACGGTGGACGATGCCGTTCTTGTGGGCGAACTCGAGCGCCGACAGGATCTGGCGCGTGTAGTCGATCGCGACGCGCACCGGCGTCGGGCCGCGGGCGACGAGCAGCTCCTTGAGGGTCTGGCCCTCGAGGTACTCCATCGCGATGTAGTAGGTGCCCTCGGCCTCGCCGCGGTCGTAGATCGAGACGATGTTCGGGTGCGAGAGGCCGGCCGCGCTCTCCGCCTCGCGACGGAAGCGCTCGACGAACTGCTCGTCCTGTGCGTGCCGCTCGTCGAGCAGCTTGATTGCGACTCGGCGGCCGAGCTCCTGGTCCTCGGCGAGGTAGACGCTCGCCATGCCGCCTGTGCCGAGCTTCCGGACGATCAGATACCGCCCGTCGAGGAGCGAGTCGATGAGCGTGTCGAAGGTGGCCAAGAGGGTTCCTACAGGTTAGGGCGTGGGTTGCTTGAGCAGCGATTCGAGGACGGTCTTGGCGATCGGCGCCGCGACCTCGCCTCCGGTCTTGTGCAGCTGGTTCTCGACCACGACGGCGATCGCGTAGCGCGGCTTGTCCGCCGGTGCGAAGCAGACGAACCAGGTCGTGTTCACGCCCGTCACGCCGGTCTCCGCCGTGCCGGTCTTGCCGGCCACCCGCACTCCCGGGATCTGCGCGGCCGTGCCGGTGCCGCCGGTGACGACCGACTCCATCATCGCCGTCAGCTCGCTCGCCGTCTTCGGTGAGATCGCGCGTCCAAGGACCTTCGGCTTCGTGGTCTCCAGCACGCCTCCTCCGGGCTTGAGGATCTTGTCGACCACGGAGGGCTGCACGACGAGGCCGCCGTTCCCGATCGCGGCCGCCACCATCGCCATCTGCAGGGGGGTCACCTGGAGGCGCTCCTGGCCGAAGGCGAGCCGGCCCGGGTCGACCTGGTAGTCGTGCTTGGGATAGAAGAGCCGGCACGTTCCGGTCTTCCGGTCGCAGTTGTAGAGGCCGCTCGCACGCCGTTCGTCGGGCGGTGTCTCCAGCGGCGGCGTCGAGTAGAACCCGAAGCGCTTCGCGTACTCGAGGATCTTGAGCGCGCCGAGCTTGATGCCCACGTTGCAGTAGACCGAGTTGATCGAGAACTGGAGCCCCTGGGCGAGCGTGACATTGCCGAACCGCTCCGGGCCGCCCGACTCGAGACCGAAGTTGTAGGCCGGCTTGCCGAACTCGGTGCAGAAGCCGGGGTCGAAGAACCGCGATTCGGGGGTGAAGGTGCCGGTGTCGAGCGCCGCCGCGGCGGTGACGAGCTTGAACGACGAGCCCGGCTGGTAGAGGCCGCTGGTGGCGCGGTTCAGGAGCGGGGCCGGCCCCGGGCAGAGCGCCTTCGTCCCGGCAATCCGGTCGAAGTGCTGCTCGACGAGGTTCGGGTTGTAGGTCGGCGACGTTGCCAGCACGAGTACCTTCCCCGTCTTGATGTCGAGGGCAACGACGGCCCCGCAGCTGCTCCCGAGCGCCTTCTCAGCCAGGAACTGCGGGCCGAGTCGCAGCGTGGTGACGACCGAGTTGCCCTTGACCGTCTTGCCCTCGAGCGAGTTCAGCGTCGACGTCAAGACCGTGTGCAGGTCGGCGTTCGATCCGGTCAGGAAATCGTTGTAAGAGCGCTCGAGCCCGGTGCGCGACCGTCCCTGCGTCGAGTAGCCGACGACGTCGGAGGCGACCTTCCCGGTCGGGTAGTGCCGCAGGTAGAAGGTGTTGCCGTTCACCTTCAGAACGCGGTTCACCGCCAGCACCGTGCCGTCGGCCGCGCGGATCACGCCGCGGTCGATCTTGAACTGCGCGATGCGCTGGATCGCGTTGTCCTGCTTCGACGCCAGGGCGCCTTCCGCCCACACCTGCCAGTAGGTCGTGCCGATGACGAGCGCGGCGAGGAGGATGATCCCGGTGGCGGCGATCGCCCTGATCCGGTCGTTCATGCTCGCCTCGCCTGGGCGCGGTCCGAGACGAGCAGGAGGCCCGCGAGCATGATGAAGTTCGCGACGATGCTGGAGCCGCCGTAGCTGACGAACGGAAGCGTGATGCCGGTCAGCGGGATGATCCGGAGGACTCCGCCGACGATGATGAACGTCTGCAGGACGAAGCCGAACGTGAGCCCGACGGCCAGCAGCTTCGAGAAGCCGTCCTCGGCCATCATTCCGGTCCGGAAGCCGCGCAGCGCGAAGACCATGTAGATGAGCAGGAAGGCGGCGACGCCGATCAGGCCGAGCTCCTGTGCCAGCGCGGAGAAGATGAAGTCGGTCTTGAGGTAGGGGATCAGCGGGTTGCCGGCCGTGTCGGTGAACGTCCCCTTCCCGAAGCCGGTGCCGCCGAAATGGCCGTTGCCGATCGAGTAGAGCGACTTGACGAGCTGGTAGCTGGCGCAGTCCTGACGGTAGCGGTCCACCTTGCCGGTCTGAGCGCAGTAGACGAAGTGGTTCGTCCACGGATGCAGCCAGATCGTCACGCGCTCCCTGACCCGGCCGACCAGGTGGTAGGCGGCGAACGAGCCGAGCAGGAACAGCGCCGCGCCGCCGATCGGGTACTTCATCGAGCCGGTGGCGACGTAGGTCATCGCCAGGAAGATCCCGAAGTAGAGGAGCGCGCTTCCGAGGTCGCTCGTCTCGAGCAGGACGAGCATGGCCGCGCCCCAGATCAGGAGCAGCGGTCCAAGGTCCTTGAGACGTCCCTGCGCCAGCACCTCCCGCTTTTCGCGCAGGTAGCCGGCCAGGAAGACGATCAGCAGGATCTTCGCGAACTCGCCGGGCTGGATCTGGAAGCCGGCGACGTGGATCCACAGGCGCGCCCCGTTCACCCGCTCCCCGATCACGGGCAGTGCCGGCAGCATGAGCAGCCCGACGGCGCCGAGCCCACAGAGGTACTTGTAGCTCTCGAGCTTGCGGTAGTCGCGGCGGAACAGGAACAGCGTCAGTGCGAACGCGACGACGCCGATCACGATCCAGGTCGTCTGGCGAAGTGCGTCCTGCGGGTTGATCCGGTAGATCTCGGTGACCCCGACCGCCGTGAGCAGGCCGCCGAGCGGGAGCATGTACGGATCCGCGCCCGGCACCGTCAGCCGTGTGACCACGTGGGCGGCGAGGTACAGGCAGAGGAAGAAGATCCCGTAGGACAGGGACGAGGCCGAGACGACTTCCTGCCGGGCGATGTAGACGCTCGCGAACCCGAAGCCGGTCATCAGGCCGACGATCACCAGGCTCGCCAGCTCGCGGTTGCGATAGCTCATTGCGACCCCGCCACGTAGCGGCCGTACTGCTTGACGAGCGCCTCCGCCGAGCTGCGGCTGCGGAGCGTGTGGTCGAACAGCTTCTTCCGGTCCGCCCGTGAGAGCGAGGCGGTGAGCAGGCGGCTCGTGTACACCTCGCGGTAGAGGTGGATCCCGAACGGGAGGTTCCACGGCACGCCCTGATAGACGGCCACGTAGCCGTTCGCGTCGGCGCCGACGAAGTTCGCGCGGGAGAGGCCGAACACGGCGCCGCCGGCGAGCAGCGCGAGGAGGACGACCCCGACCACGATCGCGAGCGGCCACGAGAATCTGCGCCGCTTCGGCATGGGCTGGGGGGGCACGGCCTGCGCGGTGACGGCCTGGGTGGGGGGCTCGAGCGCGGGAACGGGATCGAGGCCGCTGAGCGTGTCCTCGTCCACGGCGGGAGGCGCCGGCTCGTGCCTGCCGAGGCGAGCAGCACCCCCGGCAGCTCGACCGTGTCGTCGAGGGAGGCGATCTGGAACAGGACGACGGTGATGTTGTCGTCGCCGCCGCTCGCGTTCGCCTCGTCGATGAGCGCCTGGGCGGCTGCCGTGATGTCGGCGCGGTGCTCCTCGATCACATCCAGGATCCGGGTGTCGTCGACCATGGACGTGAGCCCGTCGGAGCAGAGCATGAACAGGTCGCCCGGCTTCGTTCCGATCGAGAACGCGTCGACCTCGACCTCCGGGTCGGTGCCGAGCACGCGTGTGATCACGGAGCGGTGCGGATGGGCCTCTGCCTCCTCCGGCGACAGACGGCCCGAACGAACCAGCTCGCCGACGAGCGAGTGATCCTCGGTCAGCTGCTCGAGCGCGTGATCCCGCACGAGGTACGCCCGTGAGTCGCCGACGTGGCCGAGGCGGACGATGTCGCCGTCGACGAGCGCGACCGTCATCGTCGTCCCCATGCCGGAGGTGGCCTCGTCCGTCCGGGCGCGTTCGTACACGCTCCTGTTCGCATCCTGGATCAGCTGCACGACGCGCTGCTCGTCGGAGGGGCCGTACCGTTCGGCGTGCTGCAGTGACGTTGCGGCGAGGTGCGAGGCGATCTCGCCCGCCTGCGCCCCGCCCATGCCGTCCGCGATCGCGAACAGCGGCGGGTCGCAGACGTAGGCGTCCTCGTTCCGGCGCCGCCGCCGACCCGTGTCGCTGGCTGCGGTCGAGCGTGACAGGGTCATCGTTCGAAGCGGAGGTCGGTCTCGCCGATGCGGATCACGTCGCCGGCAGAGAGCTTCCGGGGGGCGGTCAACCGCTCGCCGTTGACGAAGGTGCCGTTCGTCGAGCCCGCGTCCTCGACCCAGACCCCGTCCCGCCGTGGCTCGATGCGGGCGTGCCGGCCCGACGTGAACTCGTCGCGGCCGAGCGGCACGTCGTTCTCCGCGTCGCGGCCGACGAGGAGCGGGCCCGAGTCGATCGCGTGCTCCTCACCGGACCGCAACGCGGGGCTGGTGACGACCACGAGCTTGCCGACCGGCTTGCGCTGCCCGCCCGAGCGGCGGCGCTTCTTCTGCTCCTGCACGCGCTGCGGGGCCAGGATCATGCTCTCCTGCGACGCTCCACGCAGGTCACGGCTCGCCGTGCGGACCACACGCCAGATGAACAGGTAGAGCAGGACGAGGAACCCGACCTTCAGCAACAGAAGGACCTCTTCGACCGCGATGGAGCCGACGGTCATGGGAGCTCGCGCTCGAAGACGACCTCGGTCGAGCCCAGTGTGATCCGGTCGCCGTCCTCGAGCTTCGCCTGGCGGAGCCTCCGCCCGTTCACTTCCAGCCCGTTCGTCGAGCCGAGGTCGACGATCCAGTACGACGTCTCCTCCTCGCGCAGCTCGGCATGCCTCCGTGAGACGTTCGGATCGGCGAGCTGGATGTCGCACTCCTGCCCGCGACCGAGCACGACCACCTTCTTCGCGATCTCGTGCCGCTCGCCGTCGATCGTGAGCGCAACGGCCTCGCGCCCCACCTGGGCGTCACCGTCGCCGGAGGGCGAGGGGGCGTCCGTGCCGGGCCGGTAGACCATCGTCGCGGCCGCCGGCTTCGGGGCGGGCGCGCCGGGTACCGCGCGGCGGCCTCGCTGGACCATCCTCGTCGCGATCCCGAACACGCCGAGGCTGAGATCGTCGTCGGTCGTGATCAGCACCGCCGGGGGCGAGAGCATCACGTAGCCCTCGCGGCGAGCGTGCTCGGCGAGGTACTCCTGCAGCTCGAGCTTCAGCGAATCCTCATAGGCCTGGAACTGGCGCCGGTCGTGCGGGGAGAGGAAGACGGTGTATTCGTTCGGGACGTAGACGCGTGAGACCGAGACGGTGCGATGGTCGTCCATCTCCTTGACCAGCTTGCGGGCCAGCTCGACCGGCTGCACGTTCGTCTTGAAGGCACGTCCGAACACACCCTCGACGAGTGCTTCGATCTTCTGCTCGATCGCGCGGAGAACGCTCAAAACCCGATGGTTGGCCGGAAATTGTGGTGCCGACGGGGGCGTCCGTGACCAAGCATGAGGCTGCGATCGACCGCGGCGCGTACCCGGAGGGTACGTGTCAGGGCGAGCGTGGAACTCAGGTGCCGCGTCACGGGCGGTCCCGGCGGTGCCAAGGCTCCCGGTCAGTTTCCGGTCAATCATCGTATAAGCCTTTCGGCGCTTCGAGTCTAGCGGCGGCCCACGGCGGAGCGGGCCTGTTGCGGCACCGCTACGGCGGCCGTCGTCTCCTCCACAGGGGGCGCCTTGCGTCGCCGCGTCCTGGTCGCGTACGGCTCGAGTGCGAGCGCGAGGCCGGTCGCTGCGGTTGCGGCGAGTATCGCGACATTCGGCGTGTGCGGCGCGGGGACGACCGTCAGGCCGCCGACGACGAGAACATACGCGGCGGCGGCGAACGGTCCGCGGCGCCTGACGAGAGGCAGCGCCGCGGCGCCGAGCGCGAGTGCTCCGGCCGTCGCGATCACCTCGGGGTGGTGCGCGAGCTGCTGTGCCAGCGCCCGTCCGGTCGCGAGCAGGCTGTTCGTGGCCGGGACACCGAGCGTGTGGATCTCGGCGGCACCGGCGATCGCGGCCGCCACGAGGACGGAGCCGGCGACGCTCACCGCCCGCCGCGCCGGCCAGCGCACGACCTGTCCGAGTACCGGCAGCAGCCCCAGCAGTCCGATCGGGCCCAGCCCGGCACCGAGGGTGACGAGCAGGCCCGCTCGCGGCGTGCGCCAGGTCGCAGCGAGCAGCGCCGCAGCGGCGATCCCGTACAGCACCGCCAGGCCGAGGGCATAGTTGCCGAGCGGCAGGACGGGCACAGCGAGGCAGAAGGCGAGGCCGGCACGCTCGGAGAAGAAGGTCAGGGCGGCGGCGACTCCGGCCAGGCCGAGCGGCCACCCGGACGGGAAGAACGGGATGAGCGCGCTCGTCACTCCCGCGAACGCGCCTGCCCCGGCGGCGGCGAGCGCCTGCTGGGCCGGCTGGAGCACGTCCTCCCGCGACAGGGAGACGGTCGGCAGCGAGAGGCGGGCGAAGCGCGGCCGAGGGAGCACGACGGGGAGACGCCCCCGTGCACGGCGGGCGGGGCGCCGCCGGAGCTCATCGGCGGACGCTCGGAGCGCGCCGGCCAGCCCGGCCGCCGTCGGGCGCCGGCCGGGCGCGACCGACAGCGCCCGGTCGACGCAGGAGACGATGGGGCGCGGCAGGTCGGGCCGCTGCTCACGGAGCGTCGGTGCTCCCCGCTCGATCGACTTGGCCGTGTCGACCAGCGTTCCACCCCAGAACGGATGGAAGCCGGCCAGTCCTTCCCAGAGCAGGACGCCGACCGCCCAGACGTCGGCCGCCGGGCCGGCAGGCTCGCTCCGCAGCCGCTCGGGCGAGATGTACGCCAGCGTGCCCGGGATGTCGCCGACGGCGGTCAGGCTGTCTTCCTCGTGCATCAGCGCCAGGCCGAAGTCGAACAGCTTCACCGAGATGCCGTCTCCGTCGGCGAGCAGGATGTTCGCGGGCTTGACGTCGCGGTGCACGATGCCGTTCGCGTGCGCATGTGCGAGGCCCTCCAGCACCTGCGCTGCCGCCTCCAGCGCCGCGGCGTCGCTGATCTCTCCCGCCCGCATCGCCTCACGCAGCGTGCGACCCGAGACGTACTCGTAGACGATGTAGACGTGCCCGCCGTCCCGCGCCAGCGCGTGCGCGCGCAGGCAGCGTGGGTGCCGGAGCCGCGCGGCAGCGGCCGCCTCACGCTCGGCGCGTGAGCCGGCTGTGCCCTCGCGCGGAACGATCTTCAGCGCCACGTCGCGGCCGGTCTGGACCTCCCGCGCCAGCCAGACCGAGCCCGAGCCGCCCGTGCCGAGCGGTCGCACCGGCAGGTAGCGGTTCAGGACCAGGCTGCCAGGAGCTTCCACAGCGGCGGTCCGCGACATCCACGACTGGATTTGGCTCCGACAGGAGAAACTCCTGCGCACGGCGAACAACTGCGTCTCCGCCGAGAACGGATAGCTACAGTGGCCGCAGCCTCGCGGTCGGGGCATGAATGAGCGAGCACGACTCAGACATCGAGTTCGATTTCTTCGACGAACAGGAGACGGGCGAAAGCCCGCCGTCTCCCGACCGACCGCAGTCGCAGCGTGCTCCGGGTGGTCCACCGCCCCGGCGTCCGTCCGATCACGCGCACATTCCGCCGACGGCGCGCCTGATCGGCCTGATCGTGTTCGGCATCCTGATCGTCGTCCTGCTCGTCCTCTGGGTGCAAAGCTGCTCGGGCACCAGCAAGAAGTCGTCGTATGAGAACTACCTGACCAGCGTCCGCCATCTCGCCGTGACCTCGAACGGGTTCGGCAAGTCGCTCGCGGATTCGATCGCGACACCGGGGATCAAGGCCGGGGTGCTCGCGAGCAGGCTCGACACGCTCGCCCAGCAGCAGCAGGACGACGTGCGGAACGCGAAGAACGTGAAGGCCCCGGCCGGGCTGGCCGCGGCGCAGGCGAGCGTGGTCGAGGCGCTCCAGTTCCGGGTCGCCGGGCTGCACGGCCTCGCGAGTGCGCTCCGCGCCGGCGCCGGCTCCACCAACGTCGCCTCGACGGCGGTGGCCCTCGCCGCCAGGACACAGCGGCTCGTGGCCGGCGACGTGATCTGGGAAGACCTGTTCCGACAGCCCGTGAAGCAGGCGATCGCGCAGCAGCACATCACCGGCCTCGTGGTTCCCGTGTCGCGCTTCCTGCCGGACTCCGGGTACGACAGCCAGACGTTCTGGACGCCCGTGGTCGAGCGGCTGAACGGCAACGGCACGTCAGGTGGAACGTCGGGACTGGTCGGCACCGAATTGGTGGGCACCACCGCGCTGCCGGGCGGCAAGTCGCTCGATCCGAACAACCTCACCACCGTCAGGGCCAGCACGAACCTCGGGTTCGTCGTCAGCGTCAAGAACTCGGGCGACGTCCAGGTGGTCAAGGTGCAGGTCACGATCACCCTCCAGCAGCCGCCGAAGCCGATCACGGCCACGGTCACGATCCCGCTGATCAATCCCGGCGAGACGAAGACCGCGACGTTCAAGAACCTGCCCTCCGTCAACTTCGTGACCAGGACGATGCTCAAGGTCGACGTCCAGCCCGTGACAGGCGAGACGCACATCAGCAACAACTCGGCCTCGTACCCCGTGATCTTCTCGTACGGATAGTCGGGCGTGAGTCTTTCCACCCGCACCGCGGGCTGGATCGCGATCGGCGCGGCGATCGCGATCGTCGTCCTCGCGGTGCTCGTGCTGCTCGTCTGGCTCGACGGCCGTCGCGCTCGCTCCGAGCGCCAGACGCTGCTCGGGGAGGGCGGCGGAAAGCGCGATCTCGTCGACTTCGCGATCACGCTCCAGGGCCGGGTCGACGACCTCCACCGGGCGATCGACGAGATCGCCGCCGCGGTCGCGCGTGTCGATCGGCGGATGGATGCCACGATCGCGCGGACGGCGATCGTCCGCTACGACGCCTACGAGACCGCCGGTGGACGTCAGTCCGCGTCCGTCGCGCTGCTCGACGCAAATCGCTCGGGGGTCGTCCTGAGCGCGATTCAGGGCCGCGACTACGCCCGCGTCTACGTCAAGGAGCTCGATCAGGGCAAGGCCTCGGTCGCCCTCTCTCCCGAGGAGCAGCAGGCCGTCGAGACGGGCCATGGCCAGGTAGCAGGTTCTGCCGGTCTGGCGCCCGTTGCTATTTTTCGCGCGGGGTGCAGCAGGTTCTCGTCCTGAACGCGAGCTTCGAACCGCTCAATGTCTGCTCGGTTCGGCGTGCGCATGTGCTCGTCTACAAGGGCAAGGCCGAAGTGGTCGAGGGGCTCGACCGGCCGTTCCGCTCCGCAAGCGCCAGCTTCGTCTGGCCGTCGGTCATCCGGCTCAGCGCCTACGTTCGGGTGCCGCGTGCCGCGCAGCGGAAGATCTCGCGCCGCGCGCTCTTCGCCCGCGATGCCTGGACCTGCGTCTACTGCGGTGCGACCGACGTCCGGCTGACGCTCGACCACGTCGTGCCGCGGAGCCGCGGCGGCGACTCCGTGTGGGAGAACGTCGTCACGTCGTGTGCCCCGTGCAACCTCCGCAAGGGGAACCGCCTGCTCGACGAGCTCTCGATGGCGCTGCGCAGGCCACCCCGGCCGCCCGCGCCGGCGCTCTTCATCAGGCTCGCCGCGCCGACGATCCCGAGCCGGTGGCGCGCCTACCTCGAGCCGTACGGCGCCGCAGCCTAGGGCCAGGCTTCAGCCTGGCACCGCCTCCTTGGTCATGCGGCGGCGTGCAACGAGCTTGCCGGTCTCCCAGAGAGCGAACAGGCCGATGACGGGCAGGAGCGAGAGCCCGAACTGCGCGAGGTCGAGCTCGACCGTGTCGAGGATCCGCCTCAGGAAGTCGGCCTGAGTCAGGAGCACTGCGAGCCCGATCTCGGTCAGCGCGATCCAGTTCAGCGTCCGGTTGTCGAACGTCTCCATCGTGAAGAGCGAGTCGGTCTCGCTCCGGCTCTGGAAGGTGGCCAGGACGAGCAGGAACACGAACGCGGTCAGCCCCATCGACGACCCGATCGCGTAGCTGCCGTAGTGCGAGTGGCCGTACCAGATCAGCAGGTCGAGGGTCACGGCCATGTAGAGGCCGGCGAGCCCGACCGTGACCATCAGGCCGTGCGTCATGATCGACTCGCTGCGCGGCCGCGGCCGGCGGAGCATCAGGCCGGCGGACTCCTTGTCCAGGCCGATCGCGGCGCCGATCGGAGCATCCACGATGAAGTTGATCCAGAGGATCTGAGCCGCCGAGAACGGCTGGCCGGCGGCGAGGTTGAACAGGGTCGCGATCAGGAAGGTGAGCACGAACGCGACGAGCGCGACCAGCACGAAGCGGATGTACTTGGTCAGGTTGTCGTAGATCTTGCGGCCTTCCTCGACCGCGTGGACGATGGTGGCGAAGTTGTCGTCCTGGAGGATCATCCGGCCCGCGTTCTTGGCGACCTCGGTGCCGGTGCCCATCGCGATGCCGATGTCGGCAGCCTTGATCGCAGGTGCGTCGTTGACGCCGTCGCCGGTCATTGCGACGACGTCGCCCTTCTTCCTGAGCGTCTCGACGAGCAGCACCTTGTGCTCGGGGGCGACGCGTCCGACGACGCCGATGTCGTCGATCCGGTCGAGCCGCTCCTGCTCGGAGAGTGCGGCGAAGTCGGCGCCGAGGATCGCCTCGCCGGGAATGCCGAGCTGCGTGGCGATCGCGGCGCCGGTGACGACGTCGTCGCCGGTCACCATTCGCACCCGGATGTGGGCGCTCTGGGCGTCCGCGACCGCCGCCTTCGACTCGTCGCGCGGCGGGTCGACCATGCCGACGAGGCTGGTCATCTGGAGGTCGGTGACGTAGGCGAGCAGGTCGCCTTGCGGATCGAAGCTCGCTGCGTCGAGGTCGCGGACGGCGGCGGCCATCACGCGCAGCCCCTCGCCGCCCATCCGCTCGACGTTCTCCTGGGCGCGCTTCTCCAGGTCGGCGTCCCACGGCACGCTGGTGCCGTTCGAGAGCGCGGTCGCCGCATGGCTCATCACGGCGGGAGCGGCGCCCTTCACGAAGCAACGGACGACGTCCTTCCCGGACGAGTCGGTCGCCTTGTTGAACGTGGCCATCAGCTTGTAGTTCGGGTCGAACGGCAGCGTCGCGAGCCGCGGGTACTTCTCGCGTGTCGCGTCGATGTCGAGGCCGGCCTTGTGCCCGAGCACGAGCAAGGCGCCCTCGGTGGGGTCGCCCACGACCTTGCCGTCCTCGAGCTTCGCGTCGCTCGCGACGACGTACGGCAGGATCGCGTCGTCGATCGTGTCGGACGAGCCGGCGGCGTGCTTGACCGTGCCGTCGAGCCCGTAGCCGATGCCCGAGATCGAGTAGCGGTCGGTGGGGTCGACCACCTCGACCGCGGTCATCTGGTTCATCGTCAGCGTGCCGGTCTTGTCGGAGTTGATCGCCGAGGTCGACCCCAGCGTCTCCACCGACGAGAGGTCCTTGACGATGGCGTTGCGGCTCGCGAGGACGGTCGCACCGGCCGACAGGATGATCTGGAGCACGGTGGGCATCGCCTCGGGGATCGCCGCGATCGCGAGCGCCACGGCGGTCGTGAACAGCGCGGTCGTCGACAGGCCCCGATGATGACCCAGGGCGAACATCAGGATCATCGTGATCCCGGCCGCTCCCGCGATCCACAGCGTCAGCACGTCGAGCTGCCGCATCAATGGGGTCTTCTCCTTGACGGTGGTCGCGAGCATTCCGGCGATCTTTCCGACCTGGGTGTCGCTGCCGGTCCCGGTCACGATCATCAGCCCGCTCCCGTGGGTGACCGGCGTGTTCATGAACGCCATGTTCACCTGGTCCCCGGCGCCGAGCTCGCCGGAGTCGAGCGTCGTCGCGTCCTTGGACGCGGGCACGCTCTCTCCCGTGAGCGCCGACTCGTCGATCTGCAGCGAGCTCGCCTCGACGATCCGCCCGTCGGCCGGAACCTCGTCGCCGGCGGCGAGCAGGATCACGTCGCCGACCACGACCTGGTCGGCGGAGATCTCCGCCTCGGCGCCGTCGCGGCGCACCCGCGCCGTCGCCTTCGTCATCTGCTTCAGCGCGTTCATCGCGCTCTCGGCCTTGCCCGCCTGGCGCATGCCTGCAAGCGCATTCGCGATCGTGATCAGGAAGACGATCGCGGCCGTGCTCCACTGCTTGATCAGGAGCGACGCGATCACCGCGCCCACCAGGATGAGCTGCATGTAGTTCCTGTACTGGTCGAGCAGACGGCGCCAGCCCGGCTTCGGCTTCTCCGTCGGAAGCGCGTTCGGGCCGTTCGTGGCGAGCAGCTGGGCGGCGCCGGCGGCCGACAGCCCCTGTGCGGGGTCGACGCCGAGCTTCGCCGCGACCTCCTCGCCCGAGAGCGCGTACCAGCGGGCGCCCGTGGGTGCCCCCACGGCGTCAGCCTCGGTTGCCGTGGCCACGTCTACTCCTCTCCCTCGGCGGTGGGCTCGACGGCGGGCTCCACCGGCTCTGTCTCTGCCGCCGCCCCGTCCGCTTCGGCTTCATGGAGCTTCTGCTCGAACGGGTCGGCGGCGGCGCCCTTCGGTGCCTCCGCCTCCAGCTCCTGCTTCACCTCGAGCAGCTCCTGCCGTGCCGACTTGCTCACCACCGGGTAACGGGGGTCGATCTCGATCAGCGCATTCGCGATCACGGCCCCGGCGGCGATCCGCGCGAACCACTTGCGATCCGCCGGGATCACATGCCAGGGCGCCCACTCCGTGCTCGTGTTCGAGAGCATCTCGGAGAACGCCTTCTGGTAGCTGTCCCAGTGCTGGCGCTCCCGCGCGTCGTTGGCGGAGAACTTCCAGTTGTGGTCGGGAAGGTCGACCCGGCGCAGGAAGCGGATCCGCTGCTCCTCCTTCGACAGGTTGAGGAACAGCTTCACGATCTTGAAGCCGTTGTCGGTGATGTAGCGCTCCCAGTCGTTGATCTCGCGGTAGCGCCGCTTCCAGATGTCCTTTCCCTTGGCCGCCTTCGGCAGTCTCTGCCGGTCGAGGATCTCCGGATGGACGCGGACGACGAGCACCTCCTCGTAGTAGGAGCGGTTGAAGATCCCGATCGTTCCCCGCTCGGGAAGCGACTTCGCGTACCGCCACAGGAAATCGTGATTGAGCTCCTCGCTGGAGGGGACCTTGAACCCGTGCACGGAGACGCCCTGCGGGTTCACGCCGGTCATGACGTGCCGGATCGTCCCGTCCTTGCCCGCCGCGTCGAGTGCCTGCAGGACGACGAGCACGCCGTGGGTGTCCTGGGCTGCGAGACGCTCCTGGTACTCGGAGAGGAGCTCGATTCCGTGCTGGAGGAGCTCGACGCCGTCCTTCTTCTTGGCGATGCCGGCCTTGAAGGCCGGATCGAAATCCTTCGCCAGCGTCACCTTCGAACCGGGCTTGACCCTGAACGGCTCGATGAACTTCGTAATTCGCTTCGACCGGAAATCAGCCATCGCTCTCCCTCCCATCACTGAGCCTGCCGACGAAACCTACGCAACATGCCGTGCCCCGGGTCGAGGCAGGTGAGCTCGCGCCTCCCTTCGGTGACCGCCGCCTTCGCGGCGCCGTAGAACGGGCACCAACCCAGGAGGTTCACGATGAAGCTGCTTCGTCTTGCCGTGCTCGGGGCGGGGGTCGCTGCCGCCGTCGCGTTCGCCGGCGTGGGCCGGCCCGATCGTGCGAGCAGCGACAACACCCCCGCGGCGGCGCGGTCGATCACGGTCACCGGCACCGGCACGGTGTCTGCGACGCCCAACCAGGCCGTGTTCACCTTCGGCGTCACGACTCACGGCGAGACGGCCGTGCAGGCGCTGACCGCCAACTCCGCAGAAATGCGGAAGCTGATCGACGCGCTGAAGGCGGCCGGCATCCCGTCGGCAGCGCTCCAGACGAGCTCGGTCTCGCTCTCGTCCGTCACGTCCGACCAGGGCGACGCGATCATCGGCTACACGGCTTCGAACTCCGTGACCGCGACGATCGCGGGCATCGCCAGGGCCGGCGAGATCGTCGATGCAGCAGTCGCTGCGGGGGCGAACCAGGTCGACGGCCCGAACCTGACCGTCTCCGACCAGACCGCTCTCTACCGGGCGGCGCTCAAGGCCGCGGTGGCCGACGCGCGGCTGAAGGCGGAGACCCTGGCAGCCGCGAGTGGGCTGCAGGTCGGCACCGTGAACTCGGTCGAGGAGGCGAGTGCTACGCCGACGCCGTTCAACTACGACGCGGCGCGGGCACAGGTCTCCTCGACGCCGATCGTGGCAGGCTCGCAGGAGACGTCCGCTTCGGTGACCGTGGTCTTCAACGTCAGCTGACCCGGCGGTCGTCCAGTGCGGCGCGGAGGGACGCGACGAAGTCACGAAGAGCGTCGGGTCCCTCCTCCGCCACCTCGACTGCGCGGGACCCGACCACGATCCCGTCCACGAGCGCGGCGGTCTCGCGCGCATGCTCGGGAGTCGAGATCCCGAAGCCGGCGTAGAGCGGCACCTTCGTGAGCCGGCGGGCGCGCTCGACGAGTCCCGGCAGTTGCCCGGACAGGCCGGTGCGGGCTCCGGTGGTGCCGGTCAGAGTGACGAGGTAGAGCCAGCCGTCGGTCTCCTCGGCCGCGAGCCGCAGCCGGTCGTCAGTCGAGGTCGGCGCGACGAGCTGGACGCGGCGAAGCTCGGGACGCTCACCCGCCGGGAGATCAGCGACGATCAGGCTCGTCGCACCGGCCGCCCGGGAGGCTTCGGCGAAGCGCTCCCAGCCGTATGCCTCGAGAATCGACGCGTAGGTCATCGGGACAAGCGGCACTTCGACGAGTCGACGTGTCTCCGCCAGGCAGGCAAGACACGCGGCGGTGCGCATCCCCTGGGCGAGCGCACGCTCGCCCGCGCGGCGGATCACCGGCCCGTCGGCGAGCGGATCGGAGAACGGAAAGCCGATCTCGACGATGTCGGCGCCGCCGGCCACGGCCGCCTCGGCCAGCGCCGGCGTGTCCGGACCGGCCATCAGGTAGATGACGAGTGTCTTCTCGCTCACGGCATGCGGAGGACAGGCAGGGCGCCGATCACTGCGGGGCGTCCTCTCGTAGGTGGGTCAGGGCCTGGTCGAGGTCCTTGTCGCCGCGGCCTGACAGGCAGACGAGGACGAGCCCGGCGTCGAGGTCGGCCGCGCGGGCCAGTGCGTGCGCGGGTTCCAGCGCGGGAATGATCCCCTCGGTCTCGGCCAGCCGCTGGAACGCGGCGAGCGCCTCCGCGTCCGTCGCGCTGACGTACTCGACCCGACCCGAGTCGCGGAGTGCGGCGTGCTCGGGACCGACACCGGGATAGTCGAGGCCGGCCGAGATCGAATGAGCGTCGAGAATCTGCCCATCCTCGTCGGCGAGAACAGACGAGCGCGCGCCGTGCAGCACGCCCGGGCGGCCCGCGCTGAGGCTGGCGGCCCCGCGCGCCTCGACGCCGACGATGCGCACCTCCTCGTCATCGAGGAAGCCGGCGAACATCCCGATCGCGTTCGAGCCGCCCCCGACGCAGGCGATCACCACTTCCGGAAGCCGGCCCTCGGCCTCGAGGATCTGAGCACGAGACTCCCGCCCGATCACGGATTGGAGCTCACGCACCAGCTCGGGATACGGGTGTGGGCCGACGCAGGAGCCGATCAGGTAGTGCGTCGTCTCGACGTTCGTGATCCAGTCCCGGATCGCCTCGCTCGTCGCCTCCTTCAGCGTCTTGGTGCCGAACTCGACCGGGCGCACCTCGGCGCCGAGCAGCCCCATCCGCTCGACGTTCGGCCGCTGCCGGCGCATGTCCTCGGCGCCCATGTAGACCACGCACTCGAGGCCGAACCGCGCGCAGACGGTGGCAGTCGCGACCCCGTGCTGACCGGCGCCGGTCTCGGCGACGATCCTCCGCTTGCCGAGCCGCTGCGCCAGCACCGCCTGCCCGAGCGCGTTGTTCAGCTTGTGCGCGCCCGTGTGGAGCAGGTCCTCGCGCTTCAGATAGAGCCGCTTGCCGGGAGCAAAGCGCTCGGATCGCGTGAGCGGCGTCGGACGGCCCGCGTACTCGCGGCCGAGCCGGTCGAGCTCGTCCTGGAAGGACGGATCACGACGGGCCGCGGCCCAGCCCGCCTCGAGCTCGTCGAGCGCCGGAATGAGCGTCTCGGGGACGTAGCGGCCTCCGTAGGCGCCGTAGAGACCGACCGTCATCGTGCCGCCTCGACGAACGCCCTCACGCGCTCATGATCCTTGATCCCCGGCGAGATCTCGAGACTGGAGCTCGCATCGACTGCCCACGGCCGCACCGCCTCGATCGACTGGCGCACGTTCTCCGGTCCAAGCCCGCCGGCCAGGACGATACGGCCGCTCGGTGGCTCGCGCCCGGTCGAAGTGGGTCTCGTCAGGGGCCTCCCAGGGAAGGTCGACGACCGTGGCCACGCGCTCGCCGCGTCGCAACAGCACGGCGTCCCGGCCGCGCACCTTGCCGTGCTCCTCCGGGTAGAGCTGGACGAGGTCGGTGCCGGCGTCGACGGCCTCGCCGACGCAGACGGCGACGGGGATCACACCGTCCGGCACCGGGAGGACACGCTCGGCGTGGCGCGGGCTCGCGTCGACCAGGATGAAGCCGCAGAGGTCGGCGCCCGCCTGGGCCGCGTTGGCCACGTCTTCGGCCCGGGTCAGACCGCACACCTTCACGAGCGGCCGCGAGAGGATCTCGCGGAGCTTCGCCGCCGGGTCGGCCGCCCGCATCAGTGCCGTGCCGACGAGGACGGCATCCGCGCCGGCGAGCTCGGCTTCCGCGCCGTTTGCGCGTGAGTCGACCGCGCTCTCGGCGATGACGACGCGGTCGCGTGGCGCTTGTCCCACGAGCTCCAGCTGCGCGCGTCGGTCGATCGCGAACGTCGCCAGGTCGCGCGCGTTGATGCCGATCGGGTCGGCGCCGAGCGCAGTCGCACGCTCGAGCTCCCGCTCGTCGTGCGCCTCCACGAGCGTGTCGAGGCCGATCGTCTCGGCGTGTGCCATCAGGGCGGCGGCGCGACGGTCGTCGAGGTCGCGCAGGATCAGGAGCGCAGCATCGGCGCCGGCCGCTTGCAGCTCGTCGAGCTGCGCCTCGTCCGTGAAGAACCCCTTGCCGAGCAGCGGCAGGCCGGCGGCGGCCCGCGCGGCACGGAGGTCGTCGAGGGAGCCGGCGAAGCGCTCGTCCACCAGGATCGACACGGCCGAGGCGCCGGCCCGCTCGAACGCGGCGGCGAGCGCAGCGGGATCGGCATCCGGCCTGAGGTCGCCCGCGGAGGGCGAGCGGCGCTTGACCTCGGCGATCCCCGCCAGGCCGGGCTGCGCGAGCGCATCGCGAAACCGCCCCATCAGCCCGAGCCCCCGATCGCCGCGGCCGCAACGGCGGGCCGCGGATCCCCCACCCAAGGGCGGGGCGTCGTCCCTCCGCCCTCGCCGAGGACGATACCGGTGAATCTGTGCCGTGTCTGCGCCCTCTCTGTGTCGATTGAGAGGAAGCGTCTGCGGGTTGCGCACATCTCCGTGCCGATTCTGCTCACGCCGGCACTTCCTCGGCGCGCGAGAAGGCGACGAGCCGTCCGAGTCGCTCCGAGGCTTCGCCGGAGTCGACGGCGCGCCGCGCGAGCTCGAGCCCTTCGCGCAGATCCTCGGCGTGCCCCGCCGCGGCGATCGCGCCGGCGGCGTTCAGGAGGATCGCGTCGCGAGGCGCCCCCGTTGCGCCGGCGAAGACGTCGCGGATCGCCTGAGCGTTTTCGGCGGGCGAGCCGCCGCGCAACTCCTCCGGCGAGCAACGCTCGATGCCCAGGTCGGCGGGGTCGATCGTGCGCTCGTGCACGTCGCCGGCAACGACTTCGCAGACCTGGTTCGCGCCGCACGGCGACAGCTCGTCGATCCCGCCGGCACCGTGCACGACGAACGCGCGCCGCGCGCCGAGCTGTGCCAGCACCTCCGCGATCGTCCGGACGAGCTCGGGCGAGTAGACGCCGACGATCTGGGCTCGCGCTCCGGCCGGGTTGGTCAGCGGTCCGAGCACGTTGAAGACGGTTCGCGTGGCGAGCTCGCGCCGCACCTGCGCTGCCTGGCGCATCGCGGGGTGATGAGCCGGCGCGAACAGGAAGCCGAAGCCCAGCTCGTCGATCGAGCGGGCGATCCGCTCCGGCGGCAGCTCGAGCTCGAACCCGAGCGCCTCGAGGACGTCCGCCGAGCCCGAGGCGGACGAGACCGCGCGGTTCCCGTGCTTTGCGACGCCGGCGCCGGCAGCAGCCGCCACCAGCGCTGCGGCGGTCGAGATGTTGAGCGTCTGTGCGCCGTCGCCGCCCGTTCCGGCCGTGTCGACGAGATCGTCGCGCCGCGGGTGCACGGCGAGCACGTGCGCGCGCATGGCGTCCGCGCAGCCCGCGATCTCGTCGGCCGTCTCGCCCTTCGCCCGCAGTGCCACGAGGAAGCCGGCGATCTGCGCGGGCGTCGTCTCCTCGCGCATGATCGAGCTCATCGTCTCGCAGGCCTCGTCGCGGGTCAGGTCGTGCCCGTCCAGCACCCGGTTGAGCGACGCCTGGATCATCGCCCGAGGAAAGTTCTCCAGCAGGTCGCGGCCGACCGGAAGCGTCAGCACCGACTCGGGGTGGAACTGCACGCCGTCGACGGGCAGCTCCCGGTGGCGTACGCCCATCACCTCGCCGTCGTCGCTCGTCGCCGAGACGACGAGACAGTCGGGCACGTGCGCTGCGGCCAGCGAGTGGTAGCGGCCCGCGGAGAAGTCCTGCGGGAGCCCCGCGAAGATGCCCTCGCCGTCGTGGTGGATCAGGCTCGTCTTGCCGTGCAGCAGGCGGGCCGCAGGCCCGATCTCGCCGCCGAACGCCTCGACGACCGCCTGGTGGCCGAGACAGACGCCGAGCGTGGGCGTCTTCGGTGCGAGCCGGCGCACGATGTCGAGCGTGGCGCCCGACTGCTGCGGCCGGCCGGGGCCCGGCGAGACGACCAGGTGCGAAGGGCTCATCCTCTCGGCCTCGTCGGCGTCGACCTCGTCGTTTCGCCGCACCACCACCTCGGCGCCGAGCTCCTGCAGCAGGTGCACGAGGTTGTAGGTGAACGAGTCGTAGTTGTCGACAAGCAAGATCATCCACCGGCCTCCGCCAGGTCGATCGCAGCCTCGAGCGCCGCCAGCTTGTCCAGGCACTCCTGGTGCTCCGCGGCCGGGTCCGAGTCGGCCACGACACCGCCGCCGGCCTGCAGGTGGGCGACGCCGTCGCGCAGGACGAGCGTGCGGATCGCGATGCACGTGTCGAGATCGCCCTCCGGGAGCGCGTACCCCACGACACCCGCGTACGTCCCGCGCCCGTAGCCTTCCAGCTCCGAGATGATCTGCATCGCCCGCACCTTAGGTGCGCCCGACACGGTGCCGGCGGGAAAAGTCGCGCGGACGAGGTCGAAGGCGTTCCGGCCGGGCTGGATCTCGCCCACCACCTCCGAGACGAGGTGGACGACGTGGGAGTAGTGCTCCGGCTCCAGGAACCGCTCCACGCGCACCGTGCCGGCGCGGCAGACGCGCGAGAGGTCGTTGCGGCCGAGGTCGACGAGCATCACGTGCTCGGCGCGGTCCTTCTCGGAGGCGAGCAGGCTCTCGGCGGCTCCCTCGCCCGCCGCGATCGTGCCGGCGATCGGGTTCAGGCTCGCCCGCCGGCCCTGGAGCTTCACGTGCGTCTCCGGTGACGAGCCGACGAGACTCACGTCGCCGAGCTCGAGCAGGAACAGGTACGGCGACGGGTTGATGCGGCGCAACGCGCGATACAGGCCGACGGCAAACGCAGCGGTCCGGCGCACCGCTCGCTGGGAGAGCACGATCTGGAACGCGTCGCCGGCGACGATGTGCTCCTTGGCCTGGAGGACGCGACGTTCGTGCTCGTCGCGGCTCGGCGTCCGTTCGGTCGGATGACCTTCCAGCGGGCCGGAGGGCGGCTCGTCGACGTGGCGGGCGAGGGCGGCCGCGATCTCCGCCGGATCGCCGGCGAGGACCTCGGCCATGCTCGACACGTGGTCGATGCGGACGAGCACGTCGGCGACGACGAATCGGCTCTCGGGCAGGTCGGGCCGGTCGGCCGGAAGCGGTACGGACGGCTCGAGCGTCGCGACGTAGTCGTAGCCGAGATAGCCGACGACGGGCGCCGCCTCGTGTTCGGCCTCGTCGAACGACACGAGGCGGCTTCCGCACCCGACGAACGAATAACGGCCGAGCCGGCCCTGCTCCACCGACTCGAGCAGGAAGCCGGCGCTGCCCAGCGTGCGCAGTCGCAGGTAGGCCCCGAGCGGGGTGACGAGGTCGGTCGGGATGTGAGCGGTCGCGTTCATGTCCTCCAAACGAAAAGACCTCCCAAGAGGAAGGTCTGCGAGCGAAGCGGTGATCGAGGTCGGCTCAGGCGACGCTCCCGCCACGCTCGCGGCGCCACCAGGGCCAGCACGTGGTCGGGAGGATCATTGCCGTCAGGGTAGGGGATCGAGTCCGGAGGCGTCAAGTGCTCGCGAGGGATCTCTGGTGCTCCGCGCTACTGCCGGGGAGGGTCGGCGATGTCGAACGACCGCTCGCGGATGAAGAGCACCAGCTCGATCTCGTTCTTGGTCAATTCCGGAGGGCGGCCCGTGGCCTCGATCTGGGATCGAAGGTGCTCCCTCACCGCTCGAGCCGTGAAGTCCCGCAGGAAGTGTCTGATGCCTCTCATCTCGATCTCCTTGTCACGAGCGCCGAGAACTCAAACCTGCCGTGATACGGAGTGCGTCGACCAGCCGAATGCGGCCGCTCCAGAGGGCGCTGCCGAGGACGGCGCCTTCGCAGCCTGCATCCTCGAGCCGGATCAGGTCGTCGAGCGAGGCGATTCCTCCGGCGGCGACGACGGGCAGGCCGGAGGCGTCGATCACGCTCTCGATCAGGTCGAGGTCGGGCCCGGCCAGCGACCCGTCGCGCGCCACGCTCGTCACCAGCAGGCGCCGCACGCCCGCGTCCGCGCAGGCTCGCGCGAGCTCGGGGGCCGGGAGTGCCGCCGTTCGCTCCCAGCCTTCCACGGCGACGAGCCCGTCGCGCACGTCCACGGCGGCGACGAGCCGGTCGCCGAATCGTTGCACCGCCTCGCGCAGGAAGGGCGGCGACAGGGCGGCCGTTCCGACCATGACCCGTGCCGCACCGGCCTCGAGCGCTCCGTCGACGGCCGCGATCGTCCGGTAGCCGCCGCCCACCTGGACGGGCACCCCGTTTGCGGCGCTGACGACGCGTTCGACGAGCCCGGGCGTGGGTGTGCCGGAGAAGGCGCCGTCCAGATCGATGAGATGGAGGATGCGGGCGCCGTCGGCGGCGAACCGGCGCGCCGCGTCCTGGGGGTCGCCACCCTCGATCGTGACCCGCGCCCGGTCGCCGCCCGCCAGGCGCACGCAACGTCCTTCGAGCACGTCCAGCGCCGGCAGCACGTCGAACGCCCGTCCGTCCACCCTTGCCATCGTGTTAGCATGCTAACATGACTCGAATGGCTGACGAGACGAGGAGCGAGCCCGCGCATGCGATCGAGGACGTCGCCGGGCTGGACGACCTCGCGGACGCGGTGCTGGCGTTGCGTACCCGCGACGAGGCGCGCCGCTTCCTGCGCGACCTCTGCACGCTCGGCGAGCTGGAGGCGCTCACCCATCGCTGGCAGATCGCCCGGCTCGTCGACTCCGGCCGCTCGTACCTGGACATCGCCGAGTCCGTGCACACGAGCACGGCGACCGTCACGCGCGTGGCGCACTGGCTGCGACACGGCGCCGGCGGCTACGAGGTCGCGCTCCAGCGCACGGCGAAACACCGGGACGCGTAAATGACCCCCTCGCGGTTCGCACGTGCCGGTGAGGACGGCCGGCTCACCGTCGCCGTCCCGTCGAAGGGGCGCATGCTGCAGCCGACGCTCGATCTCTGCGCGGCGGCCGGGCTGTCGTTCGAGACGACCGAGCGGGCGCTGCTCGTCCCCTGCGTGAACGCCCCCGTCGACCTGCTGCTCGTCCGCCCGCACGACATCCCCGAGTACGTGCAGGACGGCGTCGTCGACGCCGGCATCACCGGAGCGAACCTCGTCGTCGAGAGCGAGGCGGAGGTCACGACGATGGCCGAGCTCGGGTTCGCGCGCTGCACGCTGGAGGCTGCCGTCCCCGTCGACGCGGAGCAGTCCGGCCTCGCCGACCTCGAGGGGCTGCGCGTGGCCACGGCGTACCCGACCTCGACGCGCTCCTGTCTGGAGCGGCTCGGCGTGTCGGTCGACCTCGTCACGATCTCCGGCTCCGTCGAGGCGGCTCCGCGCCTTGGGCTCGCAGACGCGATCGTCGATCTCGTCTCGACCGGGTCGACGGCGAGCGCGAATGGGCTCCGCTTGATCGGTCGGCTGCTCGAGTCGCAAGCCGTGCTGCTGCGAGGGCCAGGGCTGGACGGGGAGAAGGAGGAGCTCGTCGGGCGGCTGGCGCTGATGCTCGAGGCCGTCGTCGCGGCGCGGCGCCGCCGCTACGTGATGATGAACGCTCCGGCAGCGGCGCTCGACGAGATCCGTGCCGTGCTGCCGAGCATGGGCGCGCCGTCCGTGCTCGAGCTGGCCGAGCCGGGCCAGATCGCGATTCACGCGGCGATCGAGGCTGACCGGGTGTGGGACCTGCTCGGGCCCCTCAAAGCGGCCGGGGCCACGTCGATCCTGGTCGTCCCGGTCGAGAGGCTCGTGCCGTGAGCAGGGTCGAGATCGCCGATGCGTTGCCGCGGGCGGCCGAGATCGTCGCCGACGTGCGGGCCCGGGGTGACGAGGCGCTGCTCGACTGGACGGAGCGGCTGGACGGCGAGCGGCCCGCCTCGGTCCGCGTTCCGCCGGACGAGATCGCCGCGGCCGAGGCCGATCCGGCCTTCATGGCTGCCGTGCGCCGGCTCGCAGCTTCCGTGCGGGCCTTCCACGCGCCCCAGCGGCCGCCCGACACCGAGACGTCGCCCTATCCGGGAGTTCGGGCCTCCCGTCGCTTCGTGCCGGTGCGCTCTGTCGGCGTCTACGCGCCCGGCGGGCGCGCGGCCTACCCGTCCTCGCTGGTCATGGCTGCGGTTCCGGCACAGGTCGCGGGTGTGGAGCGGATCGCGGTCGTCTCGCCGCGGCCGCCGGCGGTGCTGCTGGCGGCGGCGCGGGAGCTCGGGCTCGACGAGGTCTACGCGGTCGGCGGCGCGCAGGCGGTTGCCGCGCTCGCGTACGGGACCGAGACGATCCCGGCCGTCGACAAGATCGTCGGGCCCGGCAACCGCTGGGTGACGGCGGCGAAGCTGCTCGTCTCGGGGCATGTCGGCATCGATCTGCCGGCCGGCCCGAGCGAGGTGCTGATCGTCGCCGACGAGACGGCCGACGCGGAGCTGTGCGCGGCCGATCTCCTCGCCCAGGCCGAGCACGGGCCGGACTCGGAGTGCGTGCTCGTGACGACGAGCGCTGCGCTGGCCCGTGAGGTCGGACGGCTGACCACCGGCTGGAAGCAGGTGCGGGTCGAGGTCGTGGCGTCGCTCGACGAGGCACTCGCGCGCGTCGACGAGTACGCGCCGGAGCATCTCGAGCTGCACGTCGCCGATCCGGACTCGGCGGCAGCCCGCGTCACCAATGCCGGCTCGATCTTCCTCGGGCCGTCGGCGCCGGCGGTCGTCGGCGACTACGCGGCCGGTGCGAACCACGTGCTTCCCACCGGCGGGCTGGCGCGCGCGGCCGGCGGGCTCGGGCTGGAGACGTTCCTGAAGTCGATCCAGGTCGTGTCCGCGACCCACGACGGGCTCGACCGGATGCGCGAGACGATCGGCGCGCTGGCGGCCGCCGAGGGCTTGCCACTGCACGCCGCCGCGGTCGAGGCACGGTTCCGGGACGGCGGAGCATGACGGCCGCCCGCGAGCTGCCCGAAGGCTTCGCGCCGTACATCTGGGCGCGCACGGCCGAAGAGGTGGCCGCGTCGCGTGGTCTTCGGGCCGCCGAGATCCTGCGCTTCGACGCCAACGTGCCACCGCTTCCGGGAGTGCCGCCGGTACCGCTGGGCGAGAGCTTCGCGGCGCTGAACGAGTATCCGGAAGGCACGTACCGGGAGCTGCGGGAGGCCGCCGCCCTGTACGCGGGTGTCGAGCCGGACGAGATCGTGATCGGCGCGGGCGCGGACGATCTGATCGGCCTCGTCGCACGGACGTTCCTCGGCCCGGGGCGGACGGCTGCC
This sequence comes from uncultured Actinomycetes bacterium, assembly GCA_963742925.1. Classification (GTDB taxonomy): domain Bacteria; phylum Actinomycetota; class Thermoleophilia; order Gaiellales; family Gaiellaceae; genus PALSA-612. The sequence continues at coordinate 491,827 of CAVUNV010000004.1, forward strand.
GTGCGGCTCCCGACGTATCCGCTGTACGCGATCGCGAGCGGTATCGAGGGAGCCGCGGTGGTCGATGCGCCGCTCGACGACGGCGCGCTGCGCGGAACGGCCGTCGTGTGGGTCTGCAACCCGGCGAACCCGACCGGGGAGCTCGTGGCGCCGGAGGCGATCGCAGCACTCGCGCGTGCACTGCCGGACACGATCGTGGCCGTCGACGAGGCCTACTTCGAGTACGGCGGGCAGACGGTGGTGCCGTTCGTGCGCGACCTGACGAACCTGGTCGCCATCCGGACCCTGTCGAAGGCGTTCGGCTTCGCGGCGCTTCGGGTCGGGTACGCGGTTGCTGCGAGCAGTGTCGCCGCCGAGCTCGACCGCCGGCGGGCTCCCGCGCCGGTCGCGTCGCCCGCGGCGCGGATCGCCGCCGCCGCTCTGCGCGACCCCGTGCTCGACGTCGAGGCGGAGGTCACCGAGCGCGAGCGGGTGCGGGATGCGCTTCTCGCGGCCGGGATTCGACTGCCCGCCGTCGTCGGCCAACTTCGTCTACCTGCCCGTCGAGGACGGCCCTGCGCTGGCCGACCGGCTGGAAGCGCAAGGGCTCGTCGTCCGCCGTTATCCGCAGGCGATCCGGATCACGCCCCGGCTCCCCGCCGAGAACGACCGGCTTCTCGCCGCGCTTGGCGCAGCTCCGGCCGCGGCGGCCCCGCGCTCGGCGCTGGTCGTGAGGACGACCGCCGAGACCTCGCTCCGCGTCTCGCTCTCGCTCGACGGCCGGGGCCGGTCGCGGACGCACACGGGTGTCGGCTTCCTCGATCATCTTCTCGCCCAGCTGGCCTTCCACGGCGGGCTCGACCTGGAGGCGATCGCCGGCGGCGACGTGGAGGTCGACGAGCACCACACGGTCGAGGACGTGATGGCGGGGGTCGGCGCCGCGCTGAGCGAGGCGCTGGGGAGCCGGAACGGCCTGACGCGCTACGGCGCGGCGACGGTCCCGATGGACGAGGCCCGTGCGACGGCCGCGGTCGATCTCGTCCGGCGGCCGCACGCCGAGATCCGGCTCGCGTTCGGCGGCGATCGCGTCGGCGGGCTCGCGCTGACGCTGCTGCCGCACGCGCTCGAGCGCTTCGCGGTCGAGGCCGGCTGCACGATTCACGTCGAGGCTGCGGGCGAGGACGACCACCACGTCGCCGAGGCGGCGTTCAAGGCGCTCGGCCGCGCACTCGCCGAGGCTTGCTCCCTCGACGGCGCCCGCTCCGGCACGGGCGCAGGCTCGACGAAGGGCGCCCTGTGACCCGTCCGGCCACGCCGCGCGGGGCGGAGCCCGCGCGCATCCCCACCCTGGGTGGGGAAGAAGTACCACCCGCCACCCGCGGTGAGCGTACCCACGAAGTGCGCACGAGACTGCGACCCCTTCGTGACAATTGTGTGACTTTTCTCTCCTTGCGACGGCACTGATGTGCCGCCGCGTAGGAGACGTTGCCACGGGTACAAGTCTGGCCCGCGGCAACTCTCTCCACAGCGTCGGGTGCGGCCATGAGGGTCGCCGTCGTGGACTACGGCGCCGGCAATATCCGCAGCCTCTGCGCTGCGTTGGTGCGCGCCGGGGCGGAGCCGTTCGTCACGACCGGCGCTGCCGAGACGCGTGAAGCGCCGCTTGCGGTCGTCGCCGGCGTCGGGCACGTCGCGAGCGCGGCCGCGGGGCTCGCCGGTACCGGCGTCGACGACGCGTTGCGCGAGCGGGCCGCGGCGGGCCGGCCGGTGCTCGGCATCTGCGTCGGCATGCAGCTCATGTTCGAGGAGAGCGAGGAGGGTGGGGCAGGCCTCGGCCTCCTGCCGGGACCGGTGCGGCGGCTGGAGGCCGCCCGCGTCCCGCACATGGGCTGGAACACGCTCGCCGTGCGGCCCGGCTCCCGGCTTCTCGGCGGGCTCGACGACGCCGACGTGTACTTCGCGCACTCGTACGCGGTGCGGCCCGACGACGCAGGCATCACGGTCGCTGAGGTCGACCACGACGGGCCGGTCGTCGCCGCCGTCGAGAGCGGCGCGCTGGCCGGCGTGCAGTTCCACCCCGAGCGGAGCGGCCCGGCCGGCGCGCGTGTCCTCGCCAACGTGGTGCAATGGTCAAGAAGCGCGTGATCCCGTGTCTCGACGTCGCGAACGGTCGCGTCGTCAAGGGCGTGCGGTTCGAGAACCTGCGGGACGTGGGCGATCCGGTCGAGCTCGCGACGCGCTACTCGGAACTCGGCGCGGACGAGCTCGTCTTCCTGGACATCACGGCGACGCTCGAGAGCCGCGGGCCGCTGCTCGAGCTGGTCGATCGAGCCGCCGCGGAGCTGTCGATCCCCTTCACGGTCGGCGGCGGCGTACGAAACGTGGACGACGGCCTGGCGCTGCTGCGGGCCGGGGCGGACAAGGTCGCCGTCAACCGCGCCGCGCTCGACGAGCCCGGCTTGCTGGGGCGGCTCGCGCAGGCGTTCGGGTCGCAGGCGGTCGTCTGCGCGATCGACGCGCGCGGCGGCGAGGTCGTGACGCACGCCGGACAGAAGCCGCGGGGAATCGGTGCGGCGGCCTGGGCCCAGGACGCGGTCGAGCAAGGGGCCGGCGAGCTTCTCGTCACGTCGATCGACGCCGACGGGACGCGGGACGGCTACGACCTCGCGCTGACGGGCGCGATCGCGGGTGCCGTCTGCGTGCCGGTGATCGCCTCGGGCGGCGCGGGCTGTGCGAGGCACCTGGCCGACGCGTTCGCGGCCGGAGCGGACGCGGCCCTGATCGCGTCGATCGTCCACGAGGATCCCGAGCGGCTGCCGGAGCTGAAACGCGAGCTGAAGGAGGACGGATGGCCGATCCGGACCTGACCGCGGCGATCGTCCAGGACGCGGACGACGGGCGCGTGCTGATGCTCGCCTGGATGAACGACGAGGCGCTGCGCCTCACCCGCGAGACCGGCGAGGCCTGGTTCTGGAGCCGCAGCCGAGGCGAGCTCTGGCACAAGGGCGAGACGTCGGGGAGCACGCTCGCCGTCGAGGAGATCCGCGACGACTGCGACGGCGATGCGATCCTGCTCCGTGTCCGGCCCAAAGGCCCTGCGTGCCACACCGGCTCGCGGTCCTGCTTCGCTCCCTGGCTCTGGCGGCGCGTGGCCGAGCGCGCGAAGGAGCGGCCGGAGGGCTCCTACGTGGCGAGGCTGCTCGAGGAGGGGCCGGCCGCCGCGGCCCGCAAGGTCGGCGAGGAGGGCGTCGAGGCGGCGCTCGCCGGCGCGAGCGAGAGCGACCAGCGGCTCGTCGAGGAGCTCGCCGACCTCTGGTTCCACTCCTACGTGCTGCTCGCCGCCCGCGGGCTCGACCCGGACGACGTCGAGGCCGAGCTCCGGCGCCGCGTGCGCTGACCTGCCGTCCGGCGCGGCGTCCGTCAGTTCCGGTTGTCGTCGATGAGGGCCGGGCCGGAGAGAGTGGTGGCGATCTGCTGGAAGATCGTCGTCAGCTGGCCGGCAGTGGGCTGGTTGTAGAAGTAGGCCGGGCTCGAGGCGGCCTGCTGCATCATGGACATGCCCGCGATCGCCGGCGACTCGGTGCCCGAGAAGATGGTCGTCTGCTGGGGCGAGTCGACGTTCTTCGTCCAGCCGAGACAGTTTCCGCCGCCGTTCGTGTCATAGGCGATCGAGAACACCCACGTTCCCGACGAGGCGGCGTTGCGCGCAGAGGTGATCGCCTGGTGGCAGGGCTGCGTGCGGTACGGGGAGACCTCCGGGTTCTTGACGGGGTTGTCGTAGAACACGGGTCCGTAGTTCGCCTCGCCGTCGCTCAGGAAGATGATCACGTCCTGGGCGTTCGGGTCGTGGTTGGCGGCCAGATACGACTGAATCGTGTCGATCCCCGTCGCGAACGAGCTGCCGTGCCCGCCCGGGGCCTGCATGCAGTTGATCGTCGAGACGAGGTTGGAGCCGTTGTTCACCGGCCCCGTGTCCGAGGTGCGGTAGTCGGTCGAGAGCGGCACGGTGACGTACGGATAGTTCGGGTTGTTCGTCCTGTTCCCGGGGTCGTCGTAGGAGAGATCCGACTGACTCGAGCTGCACTTCTTCGCGGTGTTCTTCGGCGGCGGCAGCAGTGCCAGCCCGACCTTGTCCTGAGAGGGGAGCATCGAGCTCAGGAAGGCGAGCATCGCGCTCTGTGCGCAGTTGAGCTTCGAGCCGCCCGCCGAGCATCCGTTGTTCATCGACCCGCTCCGGTCGAACAGGACCATGACGTGCAGCGGCTTCGGCTGACCGCCCGCCATCGCCGCCGTCGACTTCGCGGAGATCGTCTCCGAGTTGATCCCGACCACCTTGGCGAAGATCATGGGGACCGTCGCGGTCTCCGTCACGACGATCGTGTTCGCCGGGTTGCACGGGATGCCGCTGATGCACTTCGTCGCCACGGCCGTCGTCACGCCGCCCAGGTTCCCGTTCGCGTTCTTGCCGCCCGCCGATGCGCTGTACTGCTGCGCGGCCGTCGTGGCCGCCGCAACGTCAGGAAGCTGGGCGGCCCCAGCGACCGCTGCCGCGTCGGCCGCCGCCTGCAGCTGGCGATGCGCGCGATAGAGGTTCCCGACGTCGATCACGAACGCCGCCATCGCGATCACCGCCGTCAGCGAGATCGCGGCGAGCGCGATCACCTGACCGCGCTCGGCCCACAGAAGGCGAGCGGGAAGTCGTGCGATCGCCGCGGCCACGCGCACCGTGCGGCGCCGCGTGGAAGCAGCCGTTCTTGCTGTTCTCCCCTTGGGATCCACCCGAACTCCTCGGCGTTGAACTCACGTCCCCGGCCGCATGCCAAGGCTCGTCGTACCTCTCCCATCGTCATGCCTGGGCAGGCGTCCGTCGATCCCTGAAAGGGGGTGACTCGATCCCCCGTTCGGGTATTTACGACGGCACGCTGCGACGTTGCGGCCCTTACGGGTGTGCGAGCTCGCGCTTGACGAGATCGAGCAACTCTCGGAACAGCCCCTCGACGCCCTCCGCCGACAGCGGGCCGGCGTTCAGCTCGTGCAACCGTGCGAGCAGCCGCTCCTCCTGGCCCGGGTCGAGGAAGGGAAGACCGTGCGCCTGCTTGTGCGCGCGGATCTCGCGCACGAGCTCGAGGCGCCGGTTGACGAGCTCCAGGATCGCGCTGTCCGTCGCCCCGACCTGCTCCCGCAGGCGCTCCAGGGCCGGATCCGTCATTCCTCCCCCACGTCTCGCCGGGCCGGGTACGAGCCGAACACCTGCAGCCGCCGGGTCCGCTGACCGATCTCCCGCAGCGCCTCGCTCACGATCGGGTCGAGGGGATGGCCGGCCAGCACCGCGTCGAAACGGTAGCGCCACGGCGTCTTCGGGATCGGTCGCGAGACGAGCTGGTGCAGGTCGATGCGCAGCCGCCCGAACGGCTCGATCGCGCGGTACAGCGCGCCCGGCGAGTGGTCGGTGACGAACGTGAACGCCGTGCGCCAGTCCTCGGCCTCGCGGTCGATGCGCGTGTAGGTGGAGACCGACACGAAACGCGTGTACGCCTCGGGATGGTCGCCGACGTCGCCGGCGATCACCGTGAGCCCGTGGAGCTGTGCCGCGCGCTCGCTGGCGATGGCCGCCTGCGTCCGATCCCCGCTGTCGGCGACCTGTCGCGCTGCGTCGGCTGTCGTGGCTGCCGCGACCGCCGTCGCCCAGGGCATCCCGGCGACGAGGGCGCGGCACTGGTCGAGCGCGACCGGGTGCGAGCGGATCATGCGGATCTCCTCGAGCGGCACGTCGCCGAGAGCGACGAGGCAATGGCGGATGCGGAGCGCCGTCTCGGCGACGATCGAGAGCGGATACTCGTGCAGCAGGTCGTGCGTCTCCGCGACCGAGCCGACCAGCGAGCTCTCGATCGGGAGGACGCCGAAGTCGACCTCGCCGCCCGTCGTCGCCTCGACCACGGCGAGAAAGCTGGGGAGCGGGCGAAGGTCCGCTCCGCCCGGGAAGAGGCGCTCGCAGGCTGCGGCGCTGTGGGCGCCGTCGCGGCCCGGATAGGCGACGGTGAGGCGACGGTTGACGGTGGTGGCTTCCAAGTGGATCGTCTCCAGGGATCGAAGGGCTCCGCGGCGGAGAGGTGCTAGCCGGCGGTGCGGAAGGGCGGGCGCCGGCTAGCGCGTAAAGGCGCGCGCGGCGAAGAGGAAGCCGGAGCCGGAAGAGCCGATGCCGCGGCGGAGCGCCATGAGCGTCACAGGGTACGCGTGGTGGTCGGGGCCGTCAACGCGCCGAGCACGACCTCGGTGAACTCCGCGGTCGTCGCGCTGCCGCCGAGATCAGCCGTCGGCGCGTGCGCGAGCGCGTGATCCACGGCTTCGTCCAGCGCCGCCGCCTCGCGACGGCGCCCGGCAGCCAGCTCGAGGAGGAGGGCGACCGATCGCAGCATCGCCGCCGGGTTGGCGATTCCGCGGCCGGCGATGTCGGGAGCCGAGCCGTGCACCGGCTCGAAGAGGCCCGGGCCCGAGTCGGAGAGGCTCGCGGAAGGGGCGAGGCCGAGCCCGCCGGTGACCGCGGCGGCGAGGTCGGACAGGATGTCGCCGAACATGTTCTCGGTGACGATCACGTCGAACTGCTGCGGTGCCGTCGCGAGCTGCATCGCCGCGTTGTCGACCAGCATGTCGTCCACCGCCACGTCCGGGTAGTCCGTGGCCAGCTCGCGGACGACGCGGCGCCACATCCGCGAGGTCTCGAGCACGTTCGCCTTGTCGATCGAGGTCAGGCGTCCGCGCCGCGCGCGGGCCAGCTCGAAGGCGCGCCGCGCGATCCGCTCGACCTGCGCCGGGTGGTACTCGCAGGTGTCGAAGACGGTGCCGTCCTCGCGGACGCCGTGCGCGCCGTAGTAGAGCCCGCCGACGAGCTCGCGCACGATCACAAGGTCGACGTCGCCGGCTCTGGCCGGACGCAGGTTGGCGTAGACGCCGAGCTCGGAGCGCAACTGCATGAGACCCTGCTCGGGCCGCACGTCGGCGGCGTCGAACTCGGGGTCGCCGATCGGGCCCTTGAGCACCGCGTCGGCGGCGAGGCAGGCGGCGAGCGTCTCGTCCGGAAGCGGCGAGCCGGTCGCACGGATCGCGGCCGCCCCGAAGGGATGCTCCTCGAGCGTGAGGTCGGGCGCCAGCTCGGCCAGCGCGCGCCGCGCCGAGCCCGCGATCTCCGGCCCGATGCCGTCTCCGGGGAGCAGGACGACGTTCACCCGGCGAGCCTACCGACCGCGGCGCGGATCCCCCGTGTCGCCTGCCCGATCCGTTGCTCGTTCTCGACGAGCGCGAAGCGGACGTGGCCCTCGCCTCCCGGCCCGAACCCGGCCCCCGGGCTGACTGCGACCTTCGCCTCCCGCAGCAGGCGCAGCGCGAACGCGTGCGACCCCTCGGCCCGGAACGGTTCGGGGATCGGCGCCCACACGAACATCGTCCCCTTCGGCGGCTCGACCGTCCAACCGGCGCGGGCGAGTCCCCGGCAGAGCGCGTCGCGACGGGAGCGATAGACCTCGCACACCTCGAGCGGATAGTCGGGCGCCTCGTTCATCGCCACGATCGCGGCGATCTGGATCGGCTGGAAGGTGCCGTAGTCGAGATAGGACTTGAGCCGGGCCAGCCCGGCCAGGACTTCGGCGTTGCCGACCGCGAAACCGACCCGCCAGCCCGCCATCGAGAAGCCTTTCGTCAGCGAGTAGAGCTCGATCGCCACGTCGCGTGCGCCCTCGGCCTGCAGGATCGACGGCGGCACGTGCCCGTCGTAGGCGAGGTCGGCGTAGGCGAAGTCGTGGACGACGAGGAGCTCCCGGTCGCGGGCGAAGTCGACGATTCGCTGCATCGTGCCGAGGTCGGCGACGGCGCCGGTCGGGTTGTGCGGGAAGGAGACGACGAGCGTGCGGGCGCGGCCGTTCGCGCGCCGGAAGGCGTCCTCGAGTCGCGCGCCGACGTCTTCGCCGAGGCCGAAGCTCTCGACGTCGGCTCCGGCGAGGATGGGGGCGAAGCGGTGGATCGGGTAGCTCGGGTCGGGCACGAGCGCCACGTCGCCGGGCTGGACGAGCAGCCACATCAGGTGCGACAGGCCCTCCTTGGCCCCGATCGTCGCGATCGCCTCGCGCTCGGGATCGAGCTCGACGCCGAAGCGGCGTCGGTACAGGTCGCAGATGGCACGGCGGAGGTTCGGAATACCGCGGCTGGCCGAGTAGCGGTGGTTACGCGGATCCTGTGCCGCCTGCGCCAGCTTCTCGACGGCCACGCCGGGGGAGGGCACGTCCGGATTGCCGAAGCCGAGATCGATCACGTCCTCACCGGCGCGCCGGAGCTCGAGCTTGACCCGGTCGACCTCCGCGAACGCGTACGGCGGCAGCGCAGTGACCCGGCGGAGCCGGGCTTCGGACGACCGCTTTAGCGGGGCGCCGGGCGCACGAGCCTCAGCCTAGCGAACGTCACCGTGTCAGCGGGACCAGGATGGGCTGCTCCCACGCGGGCCGTGCAGGCGCCTTGCCCGACTTGAGCAACGCGTGCCATTCCTCGTCGGTCAGCCGCTGTCCGGGCGGAGTCGTGAACTCGTAGTAGGAGTAGACGGCGCCCTGCGCGACCTGGAACGTGCCCTGGTCGTCGGGGACGAGCACGTAGATGTTTTCGATCTCGCCCGTCGCAACCTCGAGGACTCCCCGCGGGCTGCTCGAGATGTCGGCGATGATCGCGTCCTGGTTGGGGTCGGTCGGGAGGCCGTGCCGCGAGAGATCGGCGGTTCGCCACCACAGCGCCTCGAGCTCGCCGCCGATGTAGGTGAGCCGGTCGTTGTCGGCCTTCGAGATCGGCTTCCCCGCGAGCTCGTCGCGCGCGATCCGCTCGAAGAATGCGTCCAGGCCGATCAGCGTGTGGAGGAGCCCGGCCTGCTGGGCGGTCAGGAGGCCGCGCTGCTGGAGCCCGCTCTGCATCAGCTCGGCGACGGCTCCGAGCCGCGCGAACGCGACCGGATCGGGCTCGACCCAGTTCCGTCGCGCGGGGATCCCCGTGTCGCCGCCCTCGGCGAAGGACTGCTTCGTGTACAGGATCGTGTCGTGCTTCAGCTCGGCGTACGAGCCGAAGCCCGTCTGCTGGTCCTTCGCCTTCCACGCGTCCGAGCGCATGAAGTCCGGAAAGGCGGTGCCGTGCGGCAGGAACATCGGCTCGAGCGCCTTCAGCCAGGCGTCGTAGACGGTCGAGCCCCAGTCCTGCGCCGGCCGCTTGGCGACCAGCTTCTGCATCGCGGCGAGCTGCGTCTCGTAGTTCGGGTACTTCGTGTCGCCCCGCTGCTTCAGGATCCCGTGGGCGAACTCGGAGCCGAAGGACGCAGCCAGGTCGAGCGCGGACGGCGTCAGCCGGCCGGTCACGTTCGGGGCGAGGAGCTGGTCGAGGATGAACGAGTCGACGACGAAGCGCGTCCCCATCAGCCGGACCGACGCGCGCTCCGGGTTGATTCGGCACCGGCCGCGTCGAGGTCAGGCGGTCGACGACGCCCTGAACGGTCGTGTCGTCGCCGAACGCCTTCGCGTCGCCGATGCCTCCCGGGACCGCCTGCTTGGCGGCGGCGGCGACCTCGAGCGGGGTGTAGTCGTCGGCGAGCCCGACGAGGAACGCGGTCGGCTCGTAGAGATCGCGCCAGAGCGCGACCAGGGCGGGATCCCGGACAAGGGGGCGCGAGGCGAGGATGGCGAGTCGCGCCGGCTCGACGCCGCCCGCGCAGTCCTTCGTGCCGGGGAGGCAGAACGCTGTCTGGCCGAGCACGGACATGGCTATGAAGTAACGGGTCAGCGCGGCCGTGCGCGTGTAGTGGCCGCGCGGCGTGAACAGTGAGTAGTCGACCTTGCTGCCCGTGACGGGGGACTGCTCCCTCGCGCTGTGGGCGTCGATCAGCGCCTTCTCCTTCGTCGCGAGCGGACCGAGCTCGCCGGGAAGGCCGAGCTCCGCCGCGGCCACTTGGAAGAGCTGCTCGACCCGGGATGCAGCGTCTTCCACGTTCGTGCCGGCGAGGGCGGTCGTCTGCGCATGCGCCGCCTGTACGAGGCCGGTGACGAGCGTCTCGAGCTTGGGCAGCAGCACCTTCTGCTCGAGGTCGCGCAGGATCTTGTCGAACACCTGGTGCCACTCGTGGTAGGCGACGTCGGTAGTGACGAACACCGGCCAGCCGCCGTACACGTTCCCTTCGTAGGCCTGGTGGAAGAGGCTGGGGCCGCTGCCTTGGACGACGACGAAGCCGTTCTTCGCGAGCGCTTGCTTCACCGCGGACCGGTTGAGCACGTAGCGGAGGTCGCGGGAGCTGCGGACGCCGGCGAGCGAGTGGGGCGTCGCCGGGCCGGCATACGCCGGAGCGCTGGCCCCGAGCAGCGGCACGAGCCTGTACGCGCCGAACTGTGTGCGTGCGGCAGGGAGGCGCACGAGCACCTGCTGCGCGGGAGGGCTCGTCGGTGTGGTCGTTCGCGCGGACTTGCCGCCGCCGCCGCAGCTCGCCGCGAGCAAAGCCAGGGGAACGACGCGAGCGCGAGCAGGAACGAGCGCCTGATCATCGTCTGCTCCTCTCCAGGATGATGGGGTCGAGTCTGCCGTCTCCGTCGACGTCCGCGCATCGGGGGATCCCCGGACCCGGCAGATCGGGAAGCTGCGTGAAGCCGAACCCGCTCCAGCGCCATGCGCCCGTGGCGACGACGGCCGGATCGTCGAGCGTCGAATACGCGACGGCGAGCGATCCGGTGCAGGGTGCAAGCCGCTTCACAGGCTGGAGCACTGTGCCGGCAACCCAGCGCGATCGCAGGTCGGCCGGGCGATAGAGGCCGATGTGCGCGGCGCGGCCGTGCCGGTCGACGAGTCGCTTGCGCGGAAGGAGCCCGCTGACGTTCGTCGGCTTGAACCGACGGCGGAAGGAGACGACGAGATCGGGCTGTCCGTTCCCCTCCACGTCGCCGACGGCCGCATCCACGACGACTCCCTTGAAGCCGCGGATCGTGTGCCGGTGCTGTTGGGCAGTCGGCGCGACCGGCTGTGCAAGCGCCCACCAGGCGGCGTCGACGTCCGCGGCGTCGCCGTTCGGGAGCTGCCAGGCGCGGAACGTGACGTGCCCGTCGGCGATGGCCGTCGCCCCCACCCTGTAGGCGCGCACACCAGTCTTGCCGACGAGCACCTCGAGCAGCGCGCCGTGATCCGTGCCCGGGATGTGCTGGTCGAAGAGGAGGTTGCCGAGACTCGTCGCGAGGACGGTCGCGCGGGTCCCGCGGTGTACGACCCGGACCGGCTGCGCGACGTGCGGGCCGCTGCCCCAGATCACGTCGACGCCCCAAGAGGCGAGCAACCCTCCGATCCGCTCGACGTACGGATCCGGTTCCGGGACGTATTCGGCGCCGCCGTGGATCCCGACGACGACGACGTCTGCCTCGGCACGGGCGCGAAGGACGGAACGACGCGCGCGCTGCTCGTCCCACCAGGCGACCCCGGGCACGTGCACCCCGGCGCGCGGGCCTTGGCCGGTGGCGTCGAAGGACAGCAGCGCGATGCGGATCCCGCGAACGTCGACGATGCCGGGGCGGAAGGCGGCCGCGACCGACGAGCCGGCGCCGAGGACGGCGATGCCGTGCTTCGAGAGCGCCCTCATCGTGTCCGGCACCGTCTGTGGCCCGGCGTCACCGGCGTGGTTGTTGGCGATCGCCATCGCATCGAACCCGGCCGCCCTGAGCAGTCCTGCAGCAGCCGGCCTCGCCTCGAGCGCGTTCGGGCCGAAGCGGGCAAGGTGCGGTCGCGTGGTCAGCGGCGACTCGAGGTTCGCGACGGCGACATCGGCCGACCCCGCCTGGAGCCGGATGCCCGCGAGCGCCGACTGCGGGTCGGCGGCGGTGGCCCTGGCGACACCGCGGCCGAGCATCACGTCCCCGCCGAAGAGCAGGCGCACGGTTCCGGTCGCGGTGGGACGCGCGCCGTCGCCGGAGCCCGCTGCGACCACCGCCACGGCACCCGCGAGGAGCGCCACGAGAGCGAGTCTGAGACGCCGTTCGATGCACACAGCCTCTCGCAGACGCGCGGCCGCCGCAATGTGGTGGCTATGCGGCCGCGACGGCCCTGCTTGGCACGAGCAGTTGCGCGAGGCCGACGACGTCGCCGATCACGACCAGCGCCGGCGGGTCGAGGCCGGCGGCGGCCTCGGCGATCCCGTCGAGCGGGGCGACGACCACGCGCTGGCCGGGAAGCGTGCCGCTCGCGATCACTGCGGCCGGCGTCGCGGCGTCGCGGCCGTTCGCGATCAGGCCGCCGGCGAGCTCGCCGAGCCGCGCGAGGCCCATGAACATGACGAGCGTGCCGGGAGCCGCCGCCAGCGCGGCGAGGTCGACCGGCCCGTGCCCGTTGACGATCGTCAGCTGCGAGGACACGCCCCGGTGCGTCACGGGGATGCCGGCCGCCGCGGGCACGGCCGCGAGCGACGACACCCCCGGCACGACCTCGAACGGGACGCCGGCCGCGACCAGCGCCAGCGCCTCCTCGCCGCCACGCCCGAACAGGAACGGATCGCCGCCCTTGAGGCGGACGACGTCGAGCCCACGCCCGGCCAGGCGCACGAGCAGCCGGTTGATCTCTGCCTGCGAAAGCGGCTCGCGTCCGACGCGGAGCGCTTCCGCCGGGGCCTCGTCCACCAGCTCGGGCGCCACGAGCCGGTCGTGGACGACGGCGTCGCAGCGGCGCAGGAGCTCGAGCCCGCGGACGGTGATCAGTCCCGGGTCGCCGGGGCCTGCGCCGACGAGAGCGACCCGTCCGGTCATGCGAGCGCGTCCTGGACGAGCCGCTGGAAATAGTCGCGGCGCGCCTCATAGGTTGGCAGGTTCTGCTTCGCCCAGGGCCGGAGCCCGCGCAGGCGCTCAGCAAGGTCCGCGTGCCGCGGGCCGACGAGCGTGGCCACGTCGTCGCGGATCCTCTGCGCGAGCGCGGGCGAGGCGCCGCCCGTCGAGACGGCGACCGCGATCGGTCCTTCGCGGTGCACGGCCGGGAGGATCAGTGAGCACAAATCGGGGACGTCGACGACGTTGCAGAAGACGCCGCGCGCCTCGGCGTCGGCGAAGATGCGCCGGTTGAGCGGCGTGGAGGACGTGGCCGCGACGACCAGGAAGCGCCCGCGCAGGTCGGACGAGTGGTAGCCGCGCGGCAGCCACTCGACGGGGAGCGAGAGAAGCTCGGGGAGAGCCTCAGGCACGACCACCGTTACCTGCGCCCCGGCTTCGAGCAGTCCGCGAACCTTCTCCAGCGCGACCGGGCCGCCGCCGACGACCAGCACGCTGCGGCCACCGAGGTCGAGGCAGGCCATGTAGTACTGCTTGTCGGCCACGTCACACGCCGACCGAGTGGAGCCGAGCGCCCTGCCGGTCGAGGCGAACCGTGATCTCGGCGGCGCCTGCTGCGAGGCTGAGCGAGAACACGCCGGGCGCCGTCGCTTCGAGGGACACGGAGCGCAGCTCTTGCCCCGCCAGCGCGCGAAGCGCCTTCGTCACCTCTCGTGCGCTCTCGACGACGGCCGCGCCGTTCGGGAGCCGCCGGTAGGTCGCAAGCGCGGCCCGCTCGCCGCCCGGCCCGTAGAGCGCCCGCAGCCGTCCGGTCTGCAGGCCGACCTCGAGCAGCTCTTGCAGCGTCTCCGCGTCCTCGGCTGCGACCTCGCCCTCTGTTGCCGCCGCTTGGAGCGACGCGAGCCGCGCGCGGTAGTCGTCGTCCCGGGCCATGGCCAGCACGGCCTGCGCCTCTGCCAGCGCGACTTCCTGGGCCTCGCCTCGGAGGGCGACGACGCTAGTCATCGTGCTCTCCGATGAGGGCGTGAAGCTCGTGCTCGAGCCCGCCGGTCTCGATCGCGCAGTGGATCCCGCACTCCTTGGGCGCGTTCTCCTCCCACCACCAGCGCCCGTCACGCGAGGCCTCGCCCGGCGCGATCGCCCGAGTGCACGGCGCGCAGCCGATCGACGTGTAGCCCCGCTCGTAGAGCGGATGGGTGGGCACGTCGTTGGCGCGCGCGTACTCCCAGACCTCGTCCTCCGTCCACTCGGCGAGCGGGTTGAGCTTCACGATCGCGCCGTGGTCGTGGTCGATCTCGACCTTGCGAATGTCGGTGCGCGAGGCCCACTGGTCGCGGCGCAGCCCGGTGATCCACGCATCGAGCGAGGCCAGATGGCGCGTCAGCGGCAGCACCTTGCGCACCTGGCAGCAGAGCAGGCGGTGCTCGACCTGGCGGTAGAAGAGGTTCGGTCCGTGCTTGCCGACCATCCGCGACACGTGCTGAGCGTCCGGCGAGAGGATCTCGAGCTCGAGCCCCGGATAGCGGTCGCGGACCCGCTCGATCAGAACGAGCGTCTCCTCCGGCAGGCGGCCGGTGTCGACCGTGAACACCTTCACGTTCGGGTCGATCGCGTAGGCCATGTCGATCAGGACGGAGCCGTCGATCTGGAACGCGGTCGAGATCGCGATCCGCGGCGCGAACCGCCCGAGCGCCCATTCGAGCACCGCCTGCGGCTCCTCGCCCTCGAACTCGACCGACAGCTCGCCGGCCTCCAGCTCGTCGAGAACCTCTTCGTAAAGACTCACGCCGCCTCCTTCTCGCGGGCTCGGGCGGGCTCGCGGCCTGCGAGCACACCCAGCTCGTCGTCGCTCGTGCGGTCGCAGAAGGCGCGGAAGCTCTCGTCCGCGCGGCGGGTCGCGAGCCAGCCGGCGACGAGCCCCTCGACCGTCGCGTCCAGCTCCTCGGTCGGCACCCGCCGGAAGACCGGTCGCGCGATCGCCGCGCTCTGAGCTAGGCCCCGGGGCCGAGCCCGCCGCGCAGGAACACGTCGTAGGCCTGGCGCCGCCGCCCCTCCTCGTCGCGAACGGTCGTGCCCTGGAAGCCGATGTCGCCGACCCAGTGCTGGGCGCAGGCGTGCGGGCAGCCGTCCAGGTGCAGTCGCAGGCCGGCGATGTCGTCGCCGAAGCGGCGCTCGAGCGCCTGGATCAGCGCGTCGGCGCGCGTCTTCGTCTCGGTCACCGAGAAGTTGCAGTGCGGCTCGCCGGTGCAGGCGAGCGAGGCGGCGCGGACGGGGTTGAGGTCGAGCGGGAAGCCGATCCGCGTGAGCTCGGCCACCGCCTCGTCGACCCGCTCCGCCGGCACGCCCGCGAGCACGAAGTTCTGCAGGCGCGTGATCCGTACGTCGCCGCCGACCCGCTCGGCCAGATCGGCGACGGCGGTCATCTGCTCGCCCGAGACGAGGCCGAGATGGACGGGCACGCCGACGTAGACGAGGCCGGGCTGCTTCTGGGCGTGGACGCCGACGTGGTCGGAGAAGCCGTCCGGTGCAGGCTCGAGCGCGAAGTCCTCGAGCTCGCGACCGAGCCGCTGCTCAATCGCCGCGCGCACGCCCTCGGGCCCGTAGTCGTCGACCATGAACTTCATCCGCGACTTGACGCGCGAGACGCGGTAGGCCAGGTCCTCGCGCCAGGCGTCGAGCAGCGCGCGCAGCACCTCGAGCGCTTCCTCCTTCGGCACGAACACGCCGAGGTCGCGCGCCAGGCGCGGCACGGAGGAGAGCCCGCCGCCGGCCAGCACGGCGAAGCCCTCTCGGCCCCCGTGCAGCACGCCGACCAGCGAGATGCAGTTGATCTCCGGCGCGTTGCAGCGGTCGCGGCAGGCGGAGATCGTGATCTTGTGCTTGCGCGGCAGGTCGGAGTAGTCCGGGTGGCCGTAGAAGAACGCCGCCGCCTCCTCCAGCACCGGCGTCGGGTCGAACACCTCGTCGTGCGCGACGCCGGCGACCGGGCAGCCGGTGATGTTGCGCACCGTGTCGCCGCAGGCGCCGGCGGTGGTCATTCCGGCCGCCTCGAGCCGCGCGAACACCTCCGGCAGCGCGGCCAGCTCGAGCCAGTGGAGCTGGACGTTCTGCCGCGTTGTCAGCTCGCCGTCGCCGCGCCCGAAGCGGGTCGAGATCTCGCCGATCGCGCGCAGCTGCGCCGGGGTCAGGAGCCCGCCCGGCAGCTTGATGCGGAGCATGAACGTTCCGACCTTCGGCTTGTCGTGGTAGAGGCCCCACCACTTCAGGCGCACCATGTCCTCCTCGGCCATGCGCTCGTAGCCGGACGCGATCAGCGCGGGCAGTTCGCCGAGGATGCCGAGCGGGCTCTTCTCCTGCTTCAGGCGCTCGACCGGGTTGCGCTTCAGCACCAGCTCCCAGCTCGCGTCCTTCGTGGCTGCCATGCGGGGACGCTATCAAAAGGAAAGTAACTTCCAAAATAAAAGCACCCAGGAGAAGACCACTTAGGATTCAGAGCATGGAACTCCGAAAGCTGATCGAGCGGGAGGCCCTCGAGGCGAACCGCGCCGCGCCGCTTCTGGCCGACGCCGCCGTCTCCGAGGCGCTGCGGGCGGCCGGCGAGCTCGTGAGGAGCCGCGCTGCGGCGATCCTGGACGCGAACCACACCGACGTGGATGCCTCGGCGAGTCAGCTCGACGAGGGCATGCTCGACCGCCTGCGACTCGACGCGGCGAGGGTCGAGACGCTCGCGGCGCAGGTGGAGGCGATGGCGGAGCTCGACCCGCTCGCTCGCGAGGCGGACACGTGGACGCTTCCGAACGGCCTGCGCGTCACAGAGCGGCGCATTCCGATCGGCGTCGTCGGCGCCAACTTCGAGGCGCGTCCCGGCGTGGCGCTCGACGTCGCCGGACAGCTGCTCAAGAGCCTGAACGCCGCC
The DNA here is from genome assembly GCA_963742925.1 of uncultured Actinomycetes bacterium. Classification (GTDB taxonomy): domain Bacteria; phylum Actinomycetota; class Thermoleophilia; order Gaiellales; family Gaiellaceae; genus PALSA-612. Next base: position 508,525 of record CAVUNV010000004.1, read on the forward strand.
GTGCTGCGGACCGGCGGCGCCGCGCTGCGAACCGTCACGGTGCTCGTCGACGAGGTGCTTCGGCCGGCCCTCGACGCTGCCGGCCTGCCGCCCTGCGCGGTCGGACTCGTCCGCTCGCCGGATCGCGAGGGCGCCCGGCTGCTGGTCTCGCTTCCGCGGCTCGTCCCGCTCGTGATCCTGCGGGGGAGCGGCGAGACGACGGCGCAGCTCGCGCGGTTGGCGGCCGAGCACGGCGTGCGGACGCTCGCCCACGCCGAGGGCGGCGGCGTGCTCTACGTCCATGCGGAGGCCTCGCGGGAGAAGGCACTCGCGATCGCGGCCGCGAGCCTCGACCGGCTCGGCGTCTGCAACCGGCTCAACCTCTGCCTCGTCGACCGTGCTGCCTCGGCGCTCGTCCCGGACCTGCTCGAGCTCGCTCGCTCGCGCGGCCTCGCGGTGCGCGGCGACGTCGAGGGCGCGGCGCCGCTCGACCTGCCGCTCGGCCACGAATGGGCCAACGACCCGGACAACGTCAGCCAGGTGACAGTCTGCTACTCGGATTCCCTCGAGGAGGCGGTGCGGATCGCGAACGAGGAGACGTCCGGGCTCGCCGCGGGGATCGTGACCGAGGATCCGGTCGCCGCACAGGCGTTCCTCGACGGCTACCGCGGCACGACTGCCTTCTGGCACGCGACGACGCGCTTCACCGACGGCTTCGCACTGACCGGCGCGCCGGAGACCGGGATCAACGTCGACTGGACGCCCGGGCCGCGCGGCCCGGTCACGTATCGCGACCTGTGGCTGCGCCAGTACCGCGTGGTCGGCGACGGCACGCAGACACGGTGAAACGGCCCGTTGTCGTCAAGCTCGGCTCCACGCTGGTCGCGGGGCCGGGAGGACGCGTGCGGCGGTCGGTGGTGCGGGAGCGGTCGCGGGAGATCGGCGAGCTCGTCCGCGGCGGCACGCCGGTGAGCGTCGTCTCCTCGGGCGCGATCGCTCTCGGGCTGCCGCGCCTCGGCCTGACGGCGCGCCCGCGCAGCCTGCCGAAGCTGCAGGCCGCCTCGGCGCTCGGCCAGGCGAGGCTGCAGGGCGTCTGGGACGAGGCGCTCGGTCGTCAGGGGCTGGCCGCCGCGCAGGTGCTCCTGACTGCCTCCGACCTGGCCGACCGGGCCGCCTACCTGAACGCGCGCAACACGCTCGCCGCCCTCCATGCGCTCGGCGCGGTGCCGGTGGTGAACGAGAACGACGCGACGGCCACGGACGAGATCACGTTCGGCGACAACGACGCGCTCGCCGCCCAGGTGGCGATCCTCGTACGGGCGCGGCTGCTCGTGCTGCTGACCGAGGTCGACGGCGTCTACTCGCGGGCGCCCGGGACGCCGGGAGCCGAGCTGCTCGAGCTGGGCGCGGAGGCCGGCACAGCGGAGCTGGGCGACGGCTCGCCGCTCGGCAAGGGCGGCATGCAGAGCAAGATCCTGGCCGCCGAGCTCGCCGCCTCGGCCGGGATCCCGACGGTGATCGCCGCCGGGACAGGCACGGACGTGCTCGTACCGATCGTCGCCGGCGAGCCGCGAGGAACGCGCTTCCAGCCCGGCGATCGCGCCCCGTCGGCGTTCAAGCTCTGGCTCCGCCACGGCAAGCCGGTGGCGGGGCGCCTGCACGTCGACGACGGGGCGCGCCGCGCGTTGACGGAGGACGGGGCGAGCCTGCTCGCCGTCGGCGTGGCGCGCGTCGAGGGCCGCTTCGAGCCCGGCGACGCCGTCGAGCTCGTCGCCCCGGACGGTGTTCCGTTCGCGAAGGGCATCGCGGGCGCGGCCGCAGCCGACCTGTCAGGCCGCCCGCGTGGCGTCGAGGCCGTCCACCGCGACCGGCTCGTCCTCTACTGAGCGGTGCCAGGCACGTGCCCGGCACCGGCTCGCTGCGCCAGGTACTCGGCGATGTGCTTCTCGCCGCGCTTCATCGTCCACGTGTGATTCGAGCGGAAGAGCGGGCGCAGGATGGGCGTCAGGCTCTTGACGAGCGGCTTGTTGACGATCGGGCGCCAGTCGAGGGTCGCGTTCGTGCCGCCCTCAGCTGGCTCGAAGTGCCAGGCCCCGCCTCCCTCGAAATCGCCGCTCAGGGTCATCTCGATCGACCGCGGCCGATCGGCGGCGACGACCTCGGTCGCGAAACGGAGCTTGTAGGGCAGGAAGCCTTTCGCGACGACTGTCGTCTTCCGCCCGGGCTGAGGCGGCCCGGAATCGCCGCCCATCTCGACGAAGACATCGCCCCACCAGCGCGGGTACTCGAGCGGCTCGCCGATCACGTCGTACACGTCCTCGACCGGCGCGGGCACGAACCAGCGGTCGACGAACTGATAGGCGGCCGGCACGGGCGGATCCTAGTGCTGATGGCCATGGCGGAGGGCGCCCCGCCCGGAGCGCCCTCCGCTCTCCTCCGTTGCTAGCCGGGCTCGGGGGCCGGCTCCAGCCGCGGCTTCGGCCCCTCCCGGCGGTCTGCGCCGTCGCCGTCACGCGTCCAGGGCGGCGTCACCCACGCGTCGTAGCCACCCGGGACCGGGATGTAGAACTCTGGGTAGCCCCACATGCCGTGCTCGGACACGTCCAGGCCGGCCGTCTCGACCTCCGGCTCGGCACGGATCCCCCACAGGCGCTTCATCACCCACAGGGCTCCGAACGAGGCGGTGAACGTGAAGCCGCCGACCGCCACCAGTCCGAGCGCCTGCACGCCGAGCTGGTGGAAGGAGCCGCTGTAGACCAGGCCGGGCGTGCCCGTGGCGAGGTTCTTCGACAGCACCGGCACGGCGAAGAGGCCCGTGGCCAGCGTGCCCCAGACGCCGGCCATCCCATGCACCGAGACGGCGCCGATCGGGTCGTCGATCCCGATCCGCTCCACGAAGATGACGCCGACCACGGCAATGAAGCCGGACGCGAGGCCGATCACGATCGCCGCCCACGGCGCCACGAACCCCGACGCGGCCGTGATCGCGACCAGCCCCGCGAGCGCGCCGTTCAGCATCATCGAGATGTCCGGCTTCTTCAGCACGACCCACGCACTGACGATCCCGCTGAGCGCGCCCGCCGCCGCCGCCAGGTTCGTCGTCAGCGCGACGTAGGCGAAGTATCCGAAGCCGCCGTAGTCGACGGAGAGCGTCGAGCCCGGGTTGAAGCCGAACCAGCCGAACCAGAGGATGATCGTCCCCAGCACGGCGTAGGGCATGTTGTGGCCCGGGATCGGGTTCGCTCTCCCGTCGGTGCCGAACTTGCCGATCCGCGGCCCGAGCAGGAGGGCGCCGGCGAGCGCCGCGAGCGCTCCCTGATAGTGCACGACCGTCGAGCCGGCGAAGTCCTGCATCCCGCGCTTGAACAGCCATCCGTTCGGGTCCCATACCCAGTGCGAGACGACCGAGTAGACGAGCGTGAAGTAGATGCCGAACGCGAAGTAGACCCACAGCTTGGCCCGCTCGGCCATGGCTCCCCAGACGATCGCGAGCGAGACGCCGGCGAACACGACCTCGAACAGGTAGCCGGCCGCGCCCGGGATCTCGCTGAACCAGTCGAACGGCTTCTGGCCGACCGAGGTCAGCTCGTTGACGGACGGGAAGAATCCGTGCGTGCCGATCAGCGGGCCGCCGTCGCCGAAGGCGAGCCCGAAGCCGACCGCCCAGTAGACGAGCGAGCAGATCCCGAAGATGAGGACGTTCTTGCCCGTGATGTGAGCGGCGTTCTTCATGCGGGTCAGTCCCGCCTCGAGGAACGCGAAGCCGGCCTGCATGAACATGACCAGGACGGCGGTGACGACGACCCAGATCGTGCTGGCCGCGATCAGGAGGTCGTGGTTCTTAGGCATGGGTCTCGACCTCCTCGAGGCGCATCGCGGTGCGGTTGTGCGTGACGTTGCCGACCGGCGTCGTCCAGACGATCCCGTCGCCGGACTCGTTGCCGCTCCGCGCCGCGTCGGCGATCGTCGCCACGATCCGCTCGGCCTGCTCGTCGGCGACGACGAAGACGAGCAGCGCCTTCGGCAGGAAGCGCGACTCGAAGACGCGCCCCCGGTACTCGTGCGTGATCCCCCGCTGCCGCCCGTGCCCGACCGCCTCGACCACGGTCACCCCGACGTGCCCGGTCGCGTCCTCGACGGCGTCGATCACGGTCTCGATCCGCTCCCGGATCACCACCGCTTCCACCTTGACCATCTGGCCACCCCCCTCCCGTTGGTCCAACAAAAAAGCCCCAGGAGCCCGGTGGGACTCCTGAGGCGTCAGTGCCTCTGCGGGCCGCCTTCGGCGGCGACCTCGCTTCCAAAAAGATAGTGCATGGAGCGGCCGGGCGCAAACGGGAGCTCGAGCCAGGCCCGCGCCACCGCCTCTCGTTCTGTCTCCCCCGGGGCCTTCGGCCCCTTTGCCCCCGGTTTTTACGGTAGCGCGAAAGCTGTGACGCATGTGAAACACGACTGTGCCGATTCCGTGACCGTTTGCTGCGTGCGCGCCGGAGCGCCTCAGCCCGTGTTCCGCAGCCCGGCCGAGATGCCGGCGATCGAGCGGAGCAGCGGCCGGCGAACGGCCTCCCGCTCCGTCTCCGTCGCGGCCGGGTCGCGGTGGCGGCGGAGCAGCTCGACCTGGATCGCGTTCATCGGGTCGACGTACGGGTTCCGCAGCCTGATCGAGCGCTGCAGCACGGGTTGCCGGTCGAGCAGCGCCTTCGCCTCGACGATCTCCTTCACCGCCTCGACCGTGCGGGCGTGCTCGACGGCGATCGTCGCGAAGCGCCGCTCCGGCTCGGCCGCGTCGGGCACCAGCTCGAGGTAGCCGCGCGCGATCTCGAGGCTCGTCTTGGCGAGCGTCATCTCCAGGTTCTCGACCAGCGAGCGGAAGAACGCGAACGACCGGTACAGCCGCCGGAGCTCCCGGAGCCCGTCGCGCGTGCCGGCGAGAGGAGCGAGCGCCGTGCCGCAGCCGTACCAGGCCGGGAGCAGGCAGCGGTTCTGCGTCCAGGCGAACACCCACGGGATCGCGCGCAGCCGTTCCAGATAGTCCTCGGCGCCCGGGCGCCTCGCCGGCCGTGAGCCGATCTCGAGCAGCGCCAGCTCGTCGACGGGTGTGAAGGCACGGAAGAAGTCGACGAACGCCGCCTCCTCCCACACGAGCGCGCGGTAGGACGCGTGAGCCGTCGCCGCGAGCCCCGCGAGCGTCTCGCGGGCACCCTCGGGCGGGGCCGACTGCGACACGGCCGGAAAGGCCGAGATCAGCGTCGCCGCGAGCGCCGCCTCCAGGTTGCGGTAGGCGAGTCCGGGGAGCCCGTACTTGAACGAGATCGTCTCGCCTTGCTCGGTCAGCTTCAGCCGGCCCGGCGGCGAGCCCATCGGCTGGGCGAGGATCGCGGCATGGGTCGGGCCGCCGCCGCGGCCGGCGCTTCCTCCGCGCCCGTGGAAGATCGTCAGCTCGACGCCGCGCTTCCCCGCCAGGGTGGCGAGGGCCTCTTGCGCCTCGAAGATCGCCCACTGTGCGGCCAGGTAGCCGCCGTCCTTGCCCGAGTCGGAGTAGCCGACCATCACCTCCATGCGGCCGCCGCGCTGCCCGACACCGCGGGCGAAGCGAGGCTCGTCGAGCAGCTCGCCGACGATCCGCGGCGCGGCGGCGAGGTCGGTGATCGTCTCGAAGAGCGGGACGATGGAGAGCTCGACGCCCGCCTCTGCGGCCAGATCGGAGGCGGTGAGGACGTCGGCGGCGCTCTCTGTCCCGGAGACGATCAGCGTGTCGAGCGCCTGCGGGCCGTGGCGCTCGTGGGCGGCACGAACGGCGGCGAGCGTCTCGCGCACGCGCGGGCCGGGCTCCGCCAGGTCGTTCGCGTGCAGTCGGACGTCGAGCTTTGCGAGGTGGAAGCCGAAGATCTCGACGCGGGTGCGCAGGTCGGCGAGCCTGCCGTCGGCGATACGCCGGCCCCGGTGCGCGTGCAGGCTTCCGCCGACGAGATCGAGGTCGGCGAGGAGGTCGCCCGCGGAGGGATAGCCGCCGGCGCCGTCGGTGAGGGTCTGGCCGAGTCGGTGCCAGACGAAGGAAAGCTTGCGCCGATACGGCTCGCCGGCGTTCTGGGCACCGATCTCGGCGGCGTAGTCCGGCAGCTCGCGCTCGTCGCGCGCGATCGACTCCTCGAGCTCCGGGAGCACACCGATCAGCGTGGTCGCTGCGCCGATGAACGCGGCCAGCTCGCGCACCTCGGCCCGGTACCGGAGCAGCGCGAGCGTCCGCGCCCGCTCGAGCGACTCCGTGATGGTCTCGGGGCCGGCAGCGGGATTTCCGTCCTGGTCGCCGCCGATCCAGCTCCCGAATCTGAGCGGCATCCTCGCTGCGGGAAGCCGCCGTCGAAGAGCGCGGGTCAGCTCGACGGCTTCGTCGAGGAGGCTCTGCTCGAAGAACCAGAGCCCGTGGCGGATCTCGTCGACGACGCGCGGACGGGCGGCCCGCACCTCGTCCGTCTCCCAGAGCGCCGTCACCTCCTCCGCGATCGCATCGGAGATCCGGTTCCGGCCGACTGCGGAGAGATCGGGGTCGTCGAGCTCGCGAAGCAGTCGGCTGAGGCGCAGGTGCGCCGTGAGGACCGTGCGGCGCGTGGCCTCGGTCGGATGCGCGGTGAGCACGAGCTCGAGCGAGATGCCGGCGGCGGCGCGGGACAGGACCTCCCCGTCGACCCCGGCGGCGGCGAGCTCGGCGAAGGCCACGTCGAGCGACTCTCGGGACGGTCGGCCGTCGCGCTCGTACTGGCGCCGCCGGCGGAGGCGATGGTGCTGCTCGGCCAGATTGGCGAGCTGGAAGTAGAGGCCGAAGGCGCGCAGCACGTCGCCCTGCCGCTCGAGCGGGAGCGCCCGGACGGCGGCGGCGAGGTCCGACCGCGGCCCGGGCCGCCCGGCGCTGCGGGCCTTGCGCGAGAGGCCGCGGATCCGCTCCTCGTCGGCAAGGAGTTCTTCGCCCTCCTGCTCGACGAGCACGCGGCCGAGGATCTCGCCGAGCAGCCGGACGTCCCGGCGGAGCGGTGCCTCGGGGTCGCTCACAGCAGAGAGCGCAGGACCTCGACCTCGCCCTCGTCGGCGCCGAGATACGAGCCACGGATCACGGCCCACGCCCGCATGCGCTCCTGGTCGAGCCCGGCGGCGGCGAACGCGGCGAGGCGCCGCTCGGTCACGTCCCGCCGCATCCGGTACGGCAGCGGGTTCCAGAGGAACGACGGCACGTCGAACTCCGGCTCGCCGAGCATCGGCTTGGGATCGATCGCGACGTGGCGGCCGCCGGCGTCGAGGAGGTTGTGGTGGTGGAAGTCGCCGTGCACGAGCGTCGCAGCGCCCACGTCGAGGGCGGTGTACAGCTCGCGGGCGAGCGGGACGAGCGTGGAGCCTTCCCGTCCCTCTCGCTCCGCGTTGTCGAGCCAGCGCGGCACGTGGTCGCCGATCCAGCGGAACGGCTCGCTCGCCGGGCGCCAGAGCCGCAGTCCGATCTCGACCGCGATCGCCGTCGCCTCGTCCTCGCGGAGCCCGGCGATGTCGGTGCCCGGGCGGGCGCGCTCGACGAGCAACGCCCGCCGCGCGCGATCGTGGCGCAGGAGCCGCACGGCGCCGTCGCCGCCCCAGAGCGCAAGCGCGTCGGCCTCCTCGTCGGACTCGTCGTCCTCCGGGGGTGTCACCTTCAGCACGGCGCCGTCACCCGCAGGCGCGACGTAGGCGTAGCGTGCGAGCGCGAACGGCGGCCCCAGCTCGAGGCCCCAGTCGGCGGCCGCGTCGTGCGCGATCCGCCCCAGCGGCGTGAGATCCGGCCGGTCGTTCAGGGCCTCGTGACCGCACCTTCGCTCGCCGACGAGACGAGCGCCGCGTACTTGGCCAGCACGCCGGTCTCGTAGTGCGGCGCGGGCGGATGCCAGTCCGCGAGGCGGGCGGCGATCTCGTCGTCGGACAGCTCGGCGTGCAGTGCGCCGGCCTCGACGTCGATCACGACGATGTCCCCCTCCCGCAGCGCCGCGATCGGGCCGCCGCGGAACGCCTCCGGCGCGACGTGCCCGACCATGAACCCGTGTGTCGCCCCCGAGAAGCGGCCGTCGGTCATCAGCGCGACCTCGTTGCCGAGCCCCTCGCCGATGATCGCGCCCGTCACCTGGAGCATCTCCGGCATCCCGGGCGCGCCGGCAGGCCCCTCGTAGCGGATCACGACCACGTCGCCGGCGGCGATCCGGCCGGCCTTGACCGCCTCGAAGGCGGCGCCTTCCCCGTCGAACACGCGTGCCGGGCCACGGTGCTTCTTGCGGTCGACGGTCAGCTTCACGACGCAGCCCTCCGGGGCGAGATTGCCGCGCAGGATGCGGAGCGAGCCGCTCGGCTTGATCGGGTCGTCGATCGGCCGGATGACTTCCTGCCCTGGGCGCTCCACGACTGCGGTTGCGACGTCTCCGAATGTCCGGCCGTCGACGGTCGGCGCGTCGACGTGCACGAGCCCCTGCTTGGCAAGCTCGCGCGCGACGAGCGCGACCCCGCCGGCACGGTCGACGTCGACGGCGTGGAATCGTCCCCAGGGCTTCATGTCCGCGAGCACCGGTGTCCGCGCCGAGACGCGGTCGAAGTCGTCGATCGTGAACGGGATGCCGAACTCGCGGGCGATCGCGAGCAGGTGCAGGAGGCCGTTCGTCGAGCCGCCGGTGGCCGCGACCGAAGCCGCCGCGTTCTCGAGCGCGTCGCGGGTCACGATCTGGCGCGGGCGCACGTCCCGCCGGACGAGGTCGACCGCGAGGCGCCCTGCCTCCTCGGCCGCCTTCGCCTTGCGCTTCGACAGCGCTGGGATGCCGTTCGCTCCGGCCGGCGAGAGCCCGATGAACTCGAGGATCGTCGACATCGTGTTCGCTGTGAACTGCCCGCCGCACGCGCCTGCACCCGGACACGCGACCGACTCGAGCTCGTGCAGGTCCTCGGCGGTCATGTGGCCCGCGGCGTAGGCGCCGATCGCCTCGTACACGTCTCCGACGGTCACGTCCCGGCCGCGGAAGACGCCGGGCGCGATCGAGCCGGTGTAGAGGACGAGCCCGGGGATGTCGAGCCGGCCGAGCGCCATCACCGCGGCCGGGTTCGTCTTGTCGCAGGCGACCAGGCAGACGAGCCCGTCGAAGAGATGGCCGCGGGCGACCAGCTCGATCGAGTCGGCGATCACCTCGCGGGAGACGAGGGAGGTGCGCATCCCCTCGGTGCCCATCGAGACGCCGTCGGAGATCGCGATCGTGTTGAACTCCATCGGCGTCCCGCCGGCCTCGCGGATGCCGCGCTTCACGTCCTGGGCGAGCTCGCGCTGGTTGAGGTTGCACGGCATCGTCTCGATCCAGGTCGTGGCAACGCCGATCAGCGGTTTGGCGAGATCCTCGTCGGTGAAGCCGACGCCCTTCAGCATCGAGCGCGCGCCGGCGCGGTCAGGCCCGTCGGTAATCGCGCTGCTGTGGCGCTTCGCGGGGTCGGAGGCTCGCTCGTACGGTGAGGTCATCTCATCCTTTCTCGGTCGGCAGGCCCTTCCGGGACCACTCGCTCCAGGAGCCGGGATAGAGGCGGGCGCCGGTGCGGCCGGCGCGATGGAGCGCGAGCAGGGGCACGCAGGCGAGAACGCCGGAGCCGCAGTAGGCGACGACCTCGTCCGCGTCCAGGGCCTCGGGCGGGAGATCCACCAGCCTGCCGGTCGTGCCCGGGGTGTTCAGCGCGCCGGGGATTCTTCCCGCGACGGGGTCGAGTCCCGCCGACTCGCCGCTGAAGCGCTCCGGCTGGCGCGCGTCGAGGAGCACGAGGCTCGGGTCGCCGAGCCGCTCGAGCAGCTCGTCCGTCCCGGCCGTGTCGCCTTCGCGCTCGAGTGGCGTGAACACGGCCGGCTCGATCGTCTCCTCGCCGCTTGCGAGCGGCCCGATCCAGGCCTGGAGACCGCCGTCGAGCACCGCTGCCTGGTCGTGGCCGAAGTGGCGGAGCAGCCACCACAGGCGGGCCGCGCCGCCCGTCATGCTCTCGTCGTAGGCGACGACGAGCGTGTCGGAGCCGATGCCGGCCCGGCCCGCCGCGGCGGCGAACTGCGTCGCGCTCGGCAGCGGATGCCGGCCGCCGACCTCTGCCGGGATGGAGAGGTCGGACAGGTCGCGATCGAGGTCGAGGAACGCGGCGCCGGGGATGTGGCCCTCGAGGTAGCGCTCGCGGGCCTGAGCCGGTTCGGCGAGGTCGTAGCGGCAGTCGACGAAGCGGACGTTCACGGGATCGCTCCGCGCGAGCTTACGTCGAGCCGCGTCGTCTCGACGTCGTGCCACCGCTTGCGGAGCGCGGCGGCGCATTCCTCGGCCGCGTCCTGCTTTGCCCAGACGATGACGGTCGGCCCGGAGCCGGAGAGGGTTGCGCCGAGCGCCGATGCCGGAAGCTCGGCGCGCACGTCGGCGAGGAACAGCGAGCGGTACGGCTCGTGGAGCCGGTCGTCGAGCGCGGCGGCGAACAGCGACTCAGAGCCCGACGCGAGCGCTGCCCCGAGCAGCGCTGCGCGGCCGGCGCTGTAGGCAGCGTCCTCGTGGGGGACGCTGATCGGGAGCAGCGAGCGCGAGTGCTCCGTCGAGACCTGGTCGTCGGGCCGGAGCGCGATCGGCACCGCCGGGACAGAGTCCGCCACCCGCCGGATACGGCCGTCCCAGGTCAGGCAGGCTCCGCCCGCGAGCGCGGCGGCGAGGTTGTCCGGATGTCCCTCGAGCGGCAGGCCTTCGGCGAGGAGGCTCTCGGCGTCCGGCTCGCGGCCAGCCACGAGGGTGCCGGCCACGAGCCCGAGTGCGATCAGCGACGCCGAGGAGCCGAGCCCGCTGGCGCGCGGGATGCGGTAGGTGAAATCGAAGCGCCAGCCGGCGACGGGCGTGACGCGAGCGAACGCGGCGATGCCCAGGTGGTGCGTGTCCGCGGGCGGCACCGTCTCGTCCCGCACGACCTCGAGCTCGTTCCAGAGATCGAGCGCGACGCCGGCGCAGTCGAACGCCGAGCCGAGGTTCGCCGTCGTCGCCGGCGCGCGGACGTGGATCCGATCAGCGTCTGGCACTGCTCTGGCACTGCTCTGACCCTGCTCCGTAGCAGGGTCAGACCCCGGGACATGGCTCATTCCGCCGCCCGCGCGATGGCATCCGGGTCGGGATCGACCGTCACCGGCGGGGGCGCGTGGAGGTCGGCGGCTTCCGGGTCCTTGAGCCCGTGGCCGGTGATCGTGACCACGACGCGGGCGCCGCGCAGCTCGTCGGTGCTGCGCAGGAAGGCGAGCCCGGCGGCCGACGACGGCTCGCAGAACAGCCCCTCGAGACGTGCCAGCTCGAGCCAGGCGGCGACGATCTCGTCGTCCGGAACGGCGTGCACCTGGGCTCTGCTCGCCTCGACCGACGGCCCGTGCGCGGGTTGTTCGATGCGAATCGCGCTCGCCAGCGTCCGCGGCCGGTCGGCGGCCTCGACGGAGTGCACGGCCGCGTCGGAGCCGAGCTCCGACAGCGCCTTCACGTACGCCGTGGTGTTTCCGCCTCCCCCGTAGGGAAGGACGAAGGCGTCCGGCGTGTCGCCGAGCTCCTCGACGATCTCGAAGACCGCCGTCCTCTGCCCCTCGACGCGGTTCGGGTTCAGCGAGTTGACGAGTACGTGATCGCCGCGGTCTCCGAGCCGGCGTGCCGCGTCGAGCGCCTGGTCGAAGCTTCCCCGCACGGTGAGCACCCGGGCACCGAGCGCGCGCGCCTGGATCAGCTTGCCCTGCGCCGCGCCCTCGGCGACGAGCACGACTGCCGGCAGCCCCGCCCGGGCCGCGTAGGCCGCCGCCGACGCCGAGGTGTTGCCGGTCGAGGCGCAGATCACGGCCCGCGCTCCCTCCTCGAGGGCCTTCGAGACCGCCACTGTCATGCCGCGGTCCTTGTAGCTTCCGGTCGGATTCGACGCCTCCCACTTGAGCCAGAGGTCGACTCCGAGCCGTTCGGACAGCCTCGGCACCCGGAGCAGCGGTGTCGATCCCTCGCCGAGCGAGACGACCGGCGTCGCATCCGAGACCGGCAGCCGATCGCGGAACCGCTCGATCAACGGGACGGTCACCGCGCGGCCGGTCCGGCGGGCGCGGTCCCCCGCCCAAGGGCGGGGCGTCGTCCCTCCGCCCTCGCCGAGGACGATACCGCGGAAGTGGTGCCGTGTCCGTGCCGATTTCGTGCCAATTCTCCGCGCGCGGGTCATCGCGCCATCCTCCATTCACCAGCGGCCACACACCGACAGTCTCCGCGAAGCCGTGGCTTGGCCGCGGCGCAGGTCGAGCCGCTTGGAACCCGCTGCGGCAGGGAAGGGGGCCCACGGGGGAAACAGCCGGTTTCCCCCGTGCCGTCATGCCCATCCGAGCCCGGGAACGCCGCGGTCGGAGATCACCGGGAGCGCGGTCGGGCGCTGCCGCGTCTCGGGGAGCTGGGCGATCTCGGCCAGGGCGCTCTCGAGCGACCCCGACCGGCACTCGTGCAGCACCACGTGCAACGCCGCCGTCCCCTCGCCCGTCTCGTGCTGGACGAGCCGCGCCACGGAGACCTCGTGGGCGGCCAGTCGCCGCGCCACGTCCGCCAGCACGCCGGGACGGTCGTCCACCTCGAGGTGCACGTAGAACGGCGAGACGACGTCCCCGTGGGGAAGCCGCTCGAGCTCGCGCCAGCAGGCGTCGTTCTGCAGGAATCCGGTGCCGGTCGTGCCGATGACGCTGATCATGTCTGACACGACCGCGGAGGCCGTCTCGAGCCCGCCTGCGCCCGGTCCCTCGAGCATGATCTCGCGGATCGCGTCCCCCTGCAGCATCACCGCGTTGAACGGCCCCTCGACGCCGGCGAGCGGGTGGTGCCGGTCGACGAACGCCGGCTGCACCCGCACGTCGTAGCGGCCGTCGACGAGCGTCGCGGCGCCGACCAGGCGCACCGCCATGTCCAGCTCGCGCGCGGCGCGCATGTGCACCGGCGCGATCTCCTCGATCCCGGTATGCGAGACGTCGTCGAGCGTGACGCGTGTGCCGAAGGCGACCGTCGCCAGGATCGCCATCTTGGCGGCGGCGTCCGCGCCCGACACGTCGTCGGTGGGATCTGCCTCCGCGTAGCCGAGCCGCTGCGCCTCGGCAAGCGCCTCGGCGTACGCCGCACCGTGCTCCATCCGGGTGAGGATGAAGTTCGTCGTCCCGTTGACGATCCCGAGCACGCGGTGCACGCGCGAGAAGGAGAGCGACTCGCGCAGCACCTTGATCACAGGGATGGCTCCGCACACGCTGGCCTCGAAGCGGAGCTGGACGCCGGCCGCCGACGCGGCCGCGAACAGCTCGCCGCCCCGTCGCGCCACGAGCTGCTTGTTCGCGGACACGACGGGGCGGCCCGACCGCAAGAGCTCCAGCACATGCTCGCCGGCGGGGTCGAGACCGCCCATCACCTCGGCCACCAGCTGGATCTCCGGGTCGTCGGCGATCGCCCGGAAGTCGGTGGTCAGGATGCCCGGATCGGGGAGGAAGTCGCGCTCGGTCGCCGGGTTGCGCACCAGCGCACGCACGACGCGCACGCGATGGCCGGTCGCGCGCTCGATCTCGTCGGCGTTGGAGACGAGCAACCGGTTGACGGCAGAGCCGACTGTCCCGTAGCCCAGGAGGGCGACGGGAACGTCGACGCTCTTCAAGCAGGCTCCTTCGCGGGCGTCTCGCGGTGCATGCGCGCGCGCAGCTCGGCGCCCACCGTCTCGATCCGCTCGTTCGCCGCCCGGGCCCGCAGCTCGGCCAGGTGTGGCTCACCGGCGTCCATCTCCTCGATCCACTCGCGGGCGAAACCACCCTCGCGGATGTCGGCGAGGAGGCGGCGCATGTTCTCGCGAACGTGGTCGTCGACGACCCGCGGGCCGCGGGTCAGATCGCCGTACTCGGCGGTGTCGGAGATCGAGTAGCGCATGCCGGCGAGCCCGCCCTCGTAGATCAGGTCGACGATCAGCTTCAGCTCGTGGAGGCACTCGTAGTAGGCGATCTCGGGCTGGTAGCCGGCCTCGACGAGCGTCTCGAAGCCGAGCCGGACGAGCTCGGTGACACCGCCGCAGAGAACGGCCTGCTCGCCGAACAGGTCGGTCTCGGTCTCCTCCAGGAACGTCGTCTCGATCATTCCGGCACGGCCGGCGCCGATCGCCGTCCCATAGGCGAGCGCCAGCTCGAGCGCGTGCCCGCTCGCGTCCTGCGCGACTGCGACGAGCGCGGGCGTCCCGTAGCCCTGCTCGAAGATCCGCCTGACGATGTGCCCCGGGCCTTTCGGTGCGACCATGATCACGTCGTGCCCCGGGGCCGGCGCGATGCGCCCGTAGTGCACGTTGAAGCCGTGAGCGAACAGGACGGCGGCGCCGGGTGCCAGATTCGGCTCGATCTCGTCACGCCAGACCTGCGGCTGCACCTGGTCGGGAAGCAGGATCGCGACGAGCTGTGCACCCGCGACCGCGTCGGCCACGCTGCGAACGCTCACCCCGTCCTGCTCGGCCTTCGCCCGGGAGGAGCCGCCCTCTCGCAGGCCGACCACGACGTCGACGCCGGAGTCGCGGAGGTTGAGCGCATGCGCGTGGCCCTGGCTTCCGTAGCCGATCACGGCCACCCGGCCCGAGAGCAGGCCGAGGTCGCCTTCGCGGTGAACTGTCGCCATAAGTTGGAGCTCCTTTCTAACGCAGGACGTCTTGGCGCCGCTTGATGCCCTTGCGGTCGGATGCGCGGGTGAGCCCGATTCTGCCGGTGCGGACGAGCTCCTTGACGCCGTACGGTCGCACGAGCTCCTCGAACGAGTCGATCTCCTCGGGCGCGCCGACCACCTCGAAGACGAGCGCCTCGGGCCCGAGATCCGCGACGCGGGCATGGAAGACCTCGGCGAGCGCGAGCAGATCGGCGCGGCGCTCCGGCGGCGCCGTCACCTTGATCAGGGCGAGCTCCCGCTCGACCGACTCGCCCGGAACGAGCTCGGCCACGCGCAACACGTTGACCAGCTTGTGCATCTGCTTCTCGATCTGCTCGAGCAAATGCTGCTCGCAGTCGACGCGGAGGGTGACCCGCGAGACGTCGTGCCGCTCGGTCGGCCCGACGGCGAGCGAGTCGATGTTGTAGCCACGCCGGGCGAACATGCTCGCGATCCGCATCAGCGCACCCGGCTTGTTCTCGACCAGGACCGACAGGGTGTGCTTCACGGGGTCACCTCCGCGTCCTCGGAGAACTCGATCAGCTCGAGCGCGGCCGCGCCGGCCGGGATCATCGGGAAGCACTGCTCGCTCGGGTCGACGCGGCAGTCGACGACCGCCGTCCGTCCGAGCGCCAACGCCTCGGCGAGCGCCGGCTCGAGCTCGTCCTCGGAGGAGACCGTGAACCCTGCCGCTCCGTAGGCCTCGGCGAGCATGGCGTAATCCGGCACCTGGTGGGTCAGATGGACCTGCGAGAGCCGCTCGCCGAAGAACATGTTCTGCCACTGCTGGACCATGCCCAGATAGCCGTTGTTGACGATCACGACGACGATCGGCAGGTCTTCGAGCACGGCCGTGGCCAGCTCCTGGCAGGTCATCTGGAAGCACCCGTCGCCGTCCACGCAGACGACCGTGGCATCCGGCCGGGCCGCCTTGGCGCCGACGGCGGCGGGCAGGCCGTAGCCCATCGTCCCGAGGCCGCCCGAGGTGATGAACGAGCGCGGCCGGTCGCAGACGAGGTACTGCATCGCCCACATCTGGTGCTGGCCGACGCCGGTCGTCCAGACGACGTCGTCCCGCCCGGCGGTGAGGTCGCGCAGCGTCTCGATCACCGTCTGCGGCTTGAGCATCTCGCCGTTCCGCGCGTAGCGCAACGGGAACTCGTCGCGCCACTCCTCGAGGCTGTGGAGCCACGGCCCGGTCTGCGGCGCGGCGCCCGTGGCCCGGAGGCTCGCCGTCATCCCGGCGAGCACGTCCGCGAGCGGCCCGACCACCGGGATGTCCGCGGCGCGGAGCTTGCCGATCTCGGCGGAGTCGATGTCGAGGTGGATCACCGTCGCGCCGGGTGCGAAGGCCGAGAGCCGCCCGGTGACCCGGTCGTCGAAGCGGGCGCCGACGGCGACCAGGAGGTCGCACTTGTTCATCGCCCAGTTCGACCACTTCGGCCCGTGCATGCCGGGCCAGCCGAAGAAGAGCTCGTGCGTCTCCGGGAACGCTCCCTTCGCCATCAGCGTCGTGACGACCGGGGCCCGGGCGGTCTCGGCCAACTCGAGGAGCTCCGCACAGGCGCCGGCGTTGAGCACGCCGCCGCCCACGTAGAGCACCGGCTTCTCCGCGCCCGCGAGCGCCGCCGCGGCCGCTTCGACCTGGCGCGCGTGTGGCCGGCGCGGCGGCCGCCAGCCGGGGAGATCCGGCTCGTCGGGGTAGCGGAAGTCGGTGTCCGCCTCCTGGACGTCGCGCGGGATGTCGACGAGCACGGGACCGCAGCGGCCCGTGCGGGCGACGTGGAAGGCGGCCTTGAGGACGTGCGGGATCGCTTCCACGTCCTGCACGAGCCAGGAGTGCTTGACGATCGGGATCGTCACGCCGACGATGTCGCACTCCTGGAACGCGTCGGTGCCGATCAGGTGCGTGCGGACCTGGCCCGTGATGCAGACGAGCGGCGTCGAGTCCATCCAGGCGTCCGCGATCGGCGTGACCAGGTTGGTCGCACCGGGGCCGGAGGTGGCGACGGCCACGCCGACTCTCCCCGACGCGCGGGCGTACCCCTCGGCCATGTGCCCGGCGCCCTGCTCGTGGCGCGCGAGGACGTGCCGGACGGTCGTTCCCCGCGCCATCGCGTCGTACAGCGGCAGCACGGCGCCGCCCGGGATGCCGAAGATGACTTCGACGCCCTCGGCCTCGAGCGAGCGGAGCACGGCGTCCGCTCCGTTCATGCGTACGCCTCCCCCGCTCCGGTACCGGCGAAGCCGGCACCTGCGCTCCTGGGCGGCTCCGTCGAGCCTACGCCGCTGGGCACGAACTCCGCGTTGCGATGCGACCCGGCCAGCAGTCCGACGACGGCGTCTCCGAAATCGCGGGTCGAGGCCGACAGCAGTTGTCGCACGGCGGCGCCGGAGCCGTTCGCGCGTGCCTGCCGCAGCGCCGCCGAGAGCGTTTCCGCCGCGTGGAGCTCGCCCAGCCCCTCGCTCAGCAGCAGCGATGCTGCGAGCAGCATCGAGCTCGGATCGGCGACGCCGTGCCCGGCGTCGTCGGCCGACTCGGCCTGAGCGGGTGCGAAGACGGACGGGCCGTTGCCGGCGAGCCGGCCCGAGGCGACGAGGCGGCCGTCTCCGTCGGCCCCTGCTGCCAGCTCTTCGACCGCCGGGGCGACGACACCCGTCGTGACGACCACGTCGAGCTGCTGGGGGGCGAACGCGAGCACGCGGAGGGTCTCGGCGAGGCTCAGATGCTCGACGGTGACTGCGTCGTGCCGCGAGCCTGCCTCGTCGACGAGCGCCGCCCAGCGTGCGCCCTGGTCGACGGAGACGAGGTGTCCGCGACTCTGCCGCGCGAGCTCGAAGGCGCGTTCGACCGTCCAGCTCCCCGTCTCCCCGCCGAGCGGGCTGAGCAACGTGACCTCGCCGAGGTCGTAGACCACGCGGGTGATGCGGGCCCTCAGGTCGAGCTCCGACTCCACCCCGCCGAGGGCCGGCTCGCCGACGGCTGCGACCAGCACCGCGTCCGCGTCGAGCACGGCCGAGCGCGTCGCGGGCGGCAGCGGGTGGCCCGAGCGCGTCAGGGCCTCGCTCCCGAACGGCGCGTGCACGTCCTCGATCGCAAACCCGTGCATCCGTGCGACCTTGCGGAGCGTCCTCGTCGCCTGGGCCATCAGCTCCGGCCCCAGCCCGTCTCCCGCCAGGCAGGCGACCCTGTGCGTGCGTCTCATCGAACTGCCACCCCCTCCGTCTCGAACACGTCGTGGAGCGTGACCGCCGGGCGCTTGTCGGCCAGCTCCTTGAAGCGCGCAAACGCACGGTTCAGGTCCTCCCTTGCGAGCTCGATCCCGGCCTGGGTGCAGGCCCGGGCGAAGGCGTGCCGGCCGGAGTGCTTGCCGAGCGGCAGCGTCATCGTCAGGCCGAGCTCCTCGGGATCCATGATCTGGTAGGTCGAGACGTCCTTGAGGACGCCGTCCTGGTGGATGCCGGCCTCGTGCGCGAAGGCGTTGGCGCCGACGATCGCCTTGCAGCGCTGCACGGCATAGCCGGTCAGACGCGAGACGAGCGCCGAGGTGCGGCCGATCTCGCCGACGACGACGCCGCTCTCGGCGGCCAGCGTGTCGCGGCGGACGCGCAGTGCCATGACGATCTCCTCGAGCGCGGCGTTGCCGGCCCGCTCGCCGATGCCGTTGACGGTGCACTCGACCTGTCCGGCACCCGCTTCGACGCCGGCCAGGGAGTTCGCGACCGCGAGCCCGAGGTCGTCGTGGCAGTGGACGGAGACCGTGACCCGGGCGAGCTCGGGGCAGCGCCGCAGCACCTGTCGCAGGAACTCGCCGTGCTCGGCGGGAAGCGAGTAGCCGACAGTGTCGGGAAGGTTGATCGTCGTCGCGCCGGCGGCGATCGCCTCGCGGCAGACGCGCGCCAGGAACACGGGGTCGGAGCGGGTCGCGTCCTCGGCGGAGAACTGCACCTCGTCGACCCGGCCGGCCGCGTAGCCGACCGACCAGCGGACCTGCTCGACGACCTCCTCCGGCTCGAGCCCGAGCTTGCGCTCCATGTGCAGCGCGCTCGTGGCGATGAAGACGTGGACCCGCGACCGTCGCGCGCCCGCCACGGCCTCGACGGCGGCGTCGATGTCCTCCTTGCGCGTGCGGGCGAGCGCCGCCACCGTCGGCCGCCCGACCGTGCTCGCGACCTCGCGGACGCCCTCGAAGTCGCCCGGGGACGAGGCGGGGAACCCGGCCTCGATCACGTCCACGCCGAGACGCTCGAGCTGCTCCGCGATCTCCGCCTTCTCGTGCGGCTGCAGCGCGATGCCGGGCGACTGCTCGCCGTCCCGCAGGGTCGTGTCGAAGATGGTGATCCTGCCTCGTGTCACGTCGCTCCTCCTGTCCGAATCGGCCGGTGCGAGGACGCACCGGTGGTGTGGCTCGGTCGGTGTGTGCGGCCTACGTGCGCCGCGTGAGCGACATCTCCCCCTTAGCGGGGGAGAATGACGAGAAGGGAAATGATCGCGACCGCAACCGCGAGAGCCCAAGCGGGCAGCAGGCGGATGGATGCGGTGCGGGCCTTCATCGGACGGTCAGTGTGCGGGAAGCCGAGTGCGCTTGTCAAATCGAGGTATGTATTTGCGCCATCCGAATATGCAGCCTAAGGTTCGCGAGCTCATGGCCGTTCGCGCGCATCTTTCGGGCAATTCGCTCGAGACGATCGTCTTTCTCGCGCGCATTCGGACGCGCTAGCCGGCCTTCCCTCTCCGCCGCCGCCGGCTAGCTAGCACCACAAGGCGGAGGCCCTGCACCACCCGTCCGTTCTCTCTCTGACAGGAGCCTCGTGTCGACCGACCGCACGCTGTACGACCGTACCGCCGAGCTCGATGCCTGCGGCATCGGCTTCGTCGCGGACGTGCGCGGCCGTGCATCGCGCGAGATCGTCGACGCGCTGCTCGAAGGGCTCCGGCGCGTCAAGCACCGCGGAGCGGTTGCGGCCGACGGGAAGACGGGCGACGGTGCCGGCCTGCTGCTCCCGCTTCCCGCGGCGTTGCTGCCCGTGCCCGGCGCCGGGCTCGGCATGGTCTTCCTCCGCGACGAATCCGACCGCGAGATCCTTGCAACAGTCTGTTGCAAGGAAGGGCTGGAGGTGCTCGGGTGGCGTGAGGTGCCGGTCTCCCCGGACGCGCTCGGGGCGGAGGCGCAGGCGAGTGCGCCGCGGATCGAGCAGCTGCTCCTGGCGGCTCCGGGCCTCGATCCCGACGAGGCGGAGCGCCGTGCCTTCCGGGCCCGCAAGCTCGCCGAGCGCTCGATCTCCTCGTACGTCGCCTCGCTCTCGTTCCGCACGGTCACCTACAAGGCGCTCTGCGCGGCCGATCAGCTCGCCGTCTTCTACGACGACCTGCGCGACCCGGCGCTCGAGGTCCCGTTCGGCATCTTCCACCAGCGCTTCTCGACCAACACCGCGCCCTCCTGGGAGCGCGCGCAGCCGTTCCGCCTGCTCTGCCACAACGGCGAGATCAACGCGATCCAGGGCAACGTCAACTGGATGCGCGCGCGTGAGGGCCGCCTGGGCTCGGACGACGACGCCCTGCTCGCGCCCGTCGTCGACCCGCGCGGGTCCGACTCGGCGATGCTCGACAACGTCCTCGAGCTGCTCGTCCGCGGCGGCCGGGACATCAGGCACGCGCAGGCGATGCTCGTGCCCGAGGCGTGGGAGGGAAACGTCGAGCTCGACCCGGACGTGCGCGACTTCTACCGCTACCACTCGGGCCTCTGCGAGCCCTGGGACGGCCCCGCCGCGCTCGTCTTCACCGACGGGCACGTGGTGGGCGCGACGCTGGACCGGAACGGCCTGCGGCCGCTCCGCTACGCGGTCGGCGGCGATTTCGTCGTCTGCGCGTCCGAGGCCGGCGTGATGGACCTGCCCGCCGGGCCGGTGCGCCGCGGCAAGCTGGGGCCGGGCGAGATGATCGCGGTCGATCCCGAGCGCGGCCTCGAGGAGAACACCGCGGTGAAGCGCCGGCTCGCCGCGCGTGCTCCCTACGGCGAGTGGCTCGAGCGCGGGCTCGTCCGCGGCGGCTGCGGCGCACCCGTCGCCGTGCCCGACGACGATCTCACGCCGAGGCAGGCTGCCTTCGGGTACACGCAGGAGGACCTGCGCGTGATCCTCCGCCCGACCGCGTCGCACGGCCACGAGCCGACCTCTTCGATGGGCGACGACACCGCGCTCGCCCCGCTCGCCGGGCGTGCGAGGCCGCTGTACTCGTTCTTCCGCCAGCGTTTCGCCCAGGTGACGAATCCACCCATCGACCACCTTCGCGAGCGGTTCGTCTTCTCGCTCCGCACGCTGCTCGGCGGGCGCTCGCCGATCCTCGTAGAGGGCCCCGACGCGGCCTGCGGGATCGAGCTGGAGAGCTTCTTCCTGTTCCCGGGTGCCCTCACCGCACTCGGGGCCGAGCGGCTCGACGCGACCTTCGAGCCGGAGGAGGGGCTCGAGTCCGCGCTCGGCCGGGTCGTCGCCGAGGCCGAGGCAGCCGTGCGGGCGGGACGGGGCATGCTCCTGCTCTCGGATGCCGAGGCCGGTCCCGGGCGGGCGCCGCTCCCGATGCTTCTCGCCGTCGGCGCTGTCCACGACCGGCTCATCGCCGAGGAGCTGCGCACCTTCGCGACGATCGTGGTCGAGAGCGACGAGCCACGCGAGGTGCATCACGTCGCGTGCCTGCTCGGGTACGGAGCCGAGGCGATCTGCCCGCGGCTCGCGCTCCAGACCGTCGCCGCGCTCGCCGCCGGCGACAAGCTGGGCGGCGACCGTCCCTCGCCGGACGAGGCACAGCTCCGCTTCCGCCGGGCGATCGAGGACGGGGTGCTCAAGGTCATGTCGAAGATGGGCATCTCGGACATCGCGGGCTACTGCGGCGCCCAGCTCTTCGACGTCGTCGGGCTCGCGGACGAGGTGGTCGAGCGCTGCTTCGAGGGCACCGCCTCCGCCGTCGGCGGGCTCGGGTTCGCCGAGCTCGAGCAGGACGTCCTCGAGCGCCACGCGCGCGCCTGGGTGAGTGGGGCGCGCCTCGAGAACCCCGGCTTCGTCAAGTTCCGCAAGGGCGGCGAGCGGCATGCCACCGATCCCGCAGTGGTCGAGGCGCTTGCACGAGACCGCGGCGGCGCACGCGCTCCGGCAGGCGGTGCGCAACGAGGACCGGGAGCGCTACGACCGCTTCGCCGACCTCGTCAACGGGCGCGAGCCGCTCGAGCTCCGCGACCTGCTCGAGCTGGTGCCGGCCCGCGAGCCCGTTCCGCTCGACGAGGTCGAGTCCGCGGAGTCGATCGCCCGCCGCTTCTCGAGTGGGGCCATGTCACACGGGGCGCTGTCGGCCGAGGCGCACGAGACGGTCGCGATCGCCTTCAACCGGCTGGGTGCGAGAGCCAACTCGGGCGAGGGTGGCGAGGATCCGGCGCGCTTCTCGGGCGAGCGCAACTGCCGCATCAAGCAGGTCGCTTCGGGCCGCTTCGGCGTCACACCCGAGTACGCGGTGTTCGCGGAGGAGCTCCAGATCAAGATCGCGCAGGGCTCGAAGCCGGGCGAGGGAGGGCAGCTGCCGGGGCACAAGGTCACGGCCGAGATCGCGCGGCTGCGACACACCCAGCCGGGCGTGGCGCTGATCTCGCCGCCGCCGCATCACGACATCTACTCGATCGAGGATCTGGCGCAGCTCGTCTTCGACCTCCGGCAGGTCAACCCGGACGCGTCCGTGTCGGTCAAGCTCGTCTCCGAGGCGGGGGTGGGACTCGTCGCGGCCGGCTGCGTGAAGGCGCTCGCCGACGTCGTCCACGTCGCCGGCGCCGACGGCGGCACCGGCGCCAGCCCGCTCTCGTCGATCAAGAACGCCGGCCTGCCGTGGGAGCTCGGCCTGGCCGAGACGCAGCAGACGCTGGTTGCGAACGGGTTGCGAGGGCGGGTGCGGCTGCGCGCCGACGGCGGGATGAAGACGGGCCGAGACGTCGTCGTGGCTGCGCTGCTCGGGGCCGACGAGGTCTCGTTCGGCACCGCCGTCCTGATCGCGCAGGGCTGCCTGATGGTGCGGTCGTGCCATCTCGACACCTGCCCGGTCGGGATCGCGACGCAGCGGCCCGACCTGCGCGAGAAGTTCGAGGCGACGCCCGAGCAGGTCATGGCGTACCTGCTGTTCGTCGCCGAGGAGGTGCGGAGCCATCTCGCGGCGCTCGGCTTCCGGACCTTCGACGAGGCGATCGGCCGTGTCGATCGCCTGACGCGGGGGTCGCGCGGAGACGCACGCGCGGCTCTGCTCGATCCCGGCGCGCTGCTGGCGTCGGCAGGCGACGGCCCGGCGCGCTACGCCGGCGAGCCACAGCTCAGAGCGAGGGGCGGAGAGCTCGGTGAGCGGCTCGCCGGCGAAGCGCAGCCGGCGCTGGAGGGGGCGAGCATCGTCGAGCCCCTGTATCCGATCTGCACCGACGACCGTGCTGTCGGGGCGCGCCTCGGCGGGCTGGTCGCACGGCGGTTCGGCGCCGGCGCGCCACCGGGACGCGTCCGGGCGCGCTTCGAGGGGAGCGCGGGGCAGAGCTTCGGCGCCTTCCTGGCGGCCGGTGTCCAGCTCGAGCTCGTCGGCGAGGCGAACGACTACGTCGGCAAGAGCATGGGCGGCGGGCGGATCGTCATCCGCCCGCCCGCAGACGATGCAGGCGACCCGGCGCTTCTCGGGAACACGGTTCTGTACGGCGCCACCGGGGGCGAGCTCTACTGCGCCGGCCGTGCGGGCGAGCGCTTCGCCGTGCGCAACTCGGGCGCCACCGCCGTCGTCGAGGGCGTCGGCGAGCACGCCTGCGAGTACATGACGAGCGGCACCGTCGTCGTCCTCGGCGGCTTCGGGCGCAACGTCGGTGCGGGCATGAGCGGTGGCCAGATCTACGTCCACGATCCGGAGGACGTGCTCGGCCTGCGTCTCAACACCGATCTGGTCGCCGCCCGCGCCGTCGGCCCGGGAGAGGAGCTGCGGCGGCTGCTCGAGCGGCACGTGCGCTACACGGGCTCGTCGCGGGCTGCGGCGCTCCTCGATCGGTTCGAGGAGGCGCTACGCGAGTTCCGGCTCGTCGCCCCGAAAGCCGACGTGGCCGCGGTCGAGGACGAGCACGAAGGAACGCTCCCCGGCGGCAAGCATGCGCCAAGCGAGGCCGAGGCGGCCGCCGCGGCTCCGTAGCAGCCGGGGACGCCTCCTGTGGGAGGCGTGGCGGCTAGCAGCTGCGGAGTTGTTGGCACACGCGGGCGATCGGCACGGCGAAGCTGAGGCCGCTGCCGAGGATGCCGGAGACGAGCACGCCGATCACGTGGCCCCGCTGGTCGACCGCAGGGCCGCCCGAGTTGCCCGGGTTCGCGGCAGCGTCCGTCTGGATCAGCTTCGACGTGACGCGGCTCACGATGCCGGTGGTGACCGTTCCCGAGAGGCCGTAAGGGCTGCCGACGAGGAGCAGCGCGTCGCCCGGGGCAGGCGGCTTTCGCAGCGGCGTCTGCCAGAGCGGCGCGGCACCCGCGGGATGACCGTCGAGCCGGATGACCGCGAGATCGTTCTTCGCGTCCTCCGCCATGATCTCGCCTTGCCAGCTGCCGCCTCCGGCGCGCTGGAGCGTGACGTAGCCGCCGAGGTTGTGCACGACGACGTGCCGGGCCGTGATCACGTAGCTCGCGCTGTCGTCTCTCCAGCCGACGAAGCCGGTGCCGAGCTCGTTGCCGGCGAAGACCGTGAAGACGCTCTTCAGCACCGTCTTGGCGAGCGGCGCGAGGTCGTGCTGCTTCGTCTGCAGCGACTGGACGCTTCCCTTGAGCCGGACATCGCGCCGCTCGAGCGCCGCGACCTCGGAGCGCAGCGCCGCCTCGTCCGCGACGCGCGCGTTCCGCTCGGCCTCTACGAGCGAGTGCTGGTGCTGGTACGTGTACCAGGAGAACGCGAGCGCTCCGACGCCGATCGCGAGCACGGCCGCGACGGTCAGCTTCAGCCCGGGCGAGGCAGCGGAGTCGTCCCAGTCGGACATCTCAGGTCATATCGGCAGCCCGCCGACGCTTCTAGACCCCGCACTTGTGTCTCGCGCGCAGGGCCGCTATCCTCGGGAGCGGCATGTTCCGCCGGGTCTGACATAGAGGCGCGCCTTCGCGGCATCTTCCGCGCGCCCTTCCGTCTGTCGTCCCGTCGATCCCGAGGAGTATGTCGTGTTAGCTGTCGAAGTCCACAATCTGCGCAAGGAGTTCCGCCGCGGCACGCTGCGGCGACGCGGCGGCAAACCGACGCCGACGCCGGCACTCGCGGGCGTCTCGTTCGACATCGCTCGCGGTGAGTGCGTCGCCGTGCTCGGGCGGAACGGCTCGGGCAAGTCGACGCTCGTCCGGATCCTCTCGACGCTGATCCTTCCGGACGGCGGCGAGGCGCGCGTCTTCGGACACGACGTCGTCACCGACGGAGGAGCCGTGCGGCGCCTGGTCAACCGCGTCTCCGTCGAGGCCTCGTTCTTCAAGAAGATGTCGCCGGTCGAGAACCTGTCCTACGCGGCGCGCTTCTACGGCATCGGCATCCGCGAGACGCGCGAGCGCATCCCCGAGATCCTCGATCGGGTCGGCTTCCCGCGCTCGCGGCGCGACAACCGCATGGAGCAGCTGTCGCGAGGGACGCAGCAGAAGGTGGCGCTCGCGCGCGCCCTGCTCACCTCGCCGGTGCTGCTGCTCCTCGACGAGCCGACGACGGGTCTCGACCCGCGCTCGAAGCTCGAGGTGCAGGAGTTCATCAGGGACATCCGCGAGGAGCACGACACGACGATCCTGCTCTGCACGCACGACATGGTGGAGGCCGAGACGCTTGCCGAGCGCGTCGGCATCCTCGAGCACGGCCGGTTGCTCTTCCTCGGGCCTGTCGCGGAGCTGCTGGAGCGCTTCGAGACGGAGACGGTCGAGCAGGCCTTCCTGGCCTCGACCGGCAGGTCGGTCGAGGACGACGACGAGCCCGAGGACGAGGACGAAAGCGAGAAGGAGCAACCGCTGGAGGTGACGACATGACCAGAGCAGCAATCGCAGTCCGGCACGAGATGATCGGCCTCCTCGGCGTCGTCGAGCGGAACGCCTACCTCGTCAAGCGCTACGCGATCTGGGAGGCGACGTGGTTCGTGTGGACGGTCGCGAACACGCTCACGATCGTCTTCATCGCCAAGGGCGTCGAGGCGGCCGGCGGCACGCTCGACGTCAAGCGCGAGACGACCGTGCTCCTGATCGGCGCGGTCATCTGGTCGTACCTCGGGATCCTGTTCGAGATCCTGACGCAGACGGTCGGGTGGGAGCGGTGGGAGGGGACGATCGAGTACACGTTCATGGCGCCGCTGTCGCGTGCCGTCCACCTGCTCGGAATGGGAGCGTTCGCCGTGGTCTACGGCCTGATCCGAACGGCGGCGCTGTTCGCCGTCGTCGCCTCGTTCTTCTCGCTCGACCTCGGCCAGGCCGACTTCTGGGCGGCGTTCGTCGTGCTCGCGGTCGCCTCGATCTCGTTCCTGGGCGTCGGCATGATGACGGCCGTCTTCCCGCTGGTCTCCCCGGAGAAGGGGACGCAGATCGGCTTCATGGCCCAGGGGATGCTGCTCGTCGTCTCCGGCGTCTACTACAGCGTCAGCGTCCTGCCCAGCTGGATGCAGGCCCTGTCGAAGATCTCGCCGGCCACCTACGCGCTGCGCGGCATCCGCTCGGCGATCCTCGACGGCGCCGGTGTCGGCGCGCTCTGGGGCGACATCTGGCCGCTGCTCCTGATCGGAGTGATCTCGATCCCGCTCGGGTTCATCGTCTTCCATCGCGGCGAGATCTACGCGAAGCGCAACGGGATGCTGAAGCGGTCGGGCTGATCCTCGGTCCGATACCACCGGGCGGCAATGTAGACTGTGTCCAGTTGTGAGGCGACGTGGCCTCGGGCGCATGCGTCCGGGGCTTTTTGTTTTTCTGGAAGGAGGATCAATGGCAGCGATCGAGTCAGCACCGAGGGCGACGAGCGATCCGTTCAAGCGCGCCGAGGTGCTGGAGCGCATGCGAGACGAGGCGATCGAGTTCGTCCTGCTCTGGTTCACCGATCTCGAAGGCCACCTGAAGAGCTTCGCGATCACACCGGCCGAGCTCGAGGGCGCGCTCGACGACGGGATGGGCTTCGACGGGTCGTCGATCACCGGGTTCAACGCGATCGAGGAGTCGGACATGGTCGCGATCCCCGATCCCGTGACGTTCCAGCTGATGCCGTGGAAGCAGGGGGAGACCAAGGTCGCGAGGATGATCTGCGACGTCGTCACGCCTGACGGCAATCCGTACGAGGGCGACCCGCGCTACGTCCTGCGGCGCGCGCTCGAGCGGATGGAGTCGCTCGGCTTCGACACCTTCAACGTCGGCCCCGAGCTCGAGTACTTCCTGTTCAAGACGAACGAGGGAACCGAGACGCTCGACGAGGGCGGCTACTTCGCCATGACGACGATGGACGCCGCGACGGAGCTCCGCAACGAGACGATCCGCTCGCTCGAGGGAATGGGCATCCCGATCGAGTACTCCCACCACGAGGTCGGCCCGTCGCAGCACGAGATCGACATGCGCTACGCCGGCGCGCTCGACATGGCGGACTTCGTGCTCACCTACCGCCTGATCGTCAAGGAGATCGCCGCCAAGAACGGCGTCTACGCCACCTTCATGCCGAAGCCGATCTTCGGGGAGAACGGCTCCGGGATGCACACTCACCAGTCGCTGTTCAGCGAGGGCCGCAACGCCTTCTTCGATCCCGAGGACAAGTGGCACCTGTCCGACGTGGGCAAGGCCTTCATCGCCGGGCAGCTCCGGCACGCCCGCGAGATCTCGGCCGTCTTCGCGCAGTGGGTGAACTCGTACAAGCGGCTCGTGCCGGGCTACGAGGCTCCCGTCTACGTCGCGTGGTCGCAGCGGAACCGCTCGGCGCTGATCCGGATCCCGCTCTACAAGCCGGGTGCCGAGCAGGCGACGCGAGCCGAGATCCGCTGTCCCGATCCGGCGTGCAACCCGTACCTGACCTTCGCTTCGCTGCTCCATGCAGGGCTCGAGGGGATCGAGAAGGGCTACGAGCTGCCGGATCCGATGGAGACGAACCTCTACCACCTGACGCAGGAGCAGCGGCGCGAGCGCGGCATCGTCTCCCTCCCGGAGACGCTCGGTGAGGCGATCGGCGAGCTGGCGCAGTCCGAGCTGGCGCGCAAGGCGCTCGGCCCGCACATCTTCGACCGCTACATCGAGTTGAAGCGCAAGGAGTGGGACGACTACCGCGTGCAGCTGACGAGCTGGGAGATGGAGCGCTACCTGCCGACGCTCTAGGAACAGATGGGGTTGCTGAACGGCGGCAGCCTGTTTAGAATCGAATTCACGCTCCGCTCGCTGCGGCCTGCGGAGCAGACTGACGGCCGACTACGAGCTGCTTCTCTGAGCAGCTCGTGGTCGTTCTACGGCCAAAAGTCTGGCGACTTTCGGCCGGGGGCCGCGCCGCAACGAGCTGCCGTGTGGCGCACGCCGGCAGAGCCGGCATGCGCTTTCGAGCTGCCGGCTCCCGGCCGGCAGGGTCAGACACTTCTACGTAGCAGTGTCAGAGCAGGTGCCGGAGCAGTGCCAGACGCTTCTACGGAGCAGTGTCAGAGCAGGTGCCGGAGCAGTGCCAGACGCTTCTACGGAGCAGTGCCAGCCCGCTCGGGTACGAGGGCGCCGAAAGAGACCGGCCCCTCCCGGTTTCTTCCGGAGCCTAGAGCTCGCGCTCTAGAGGAACGTGGGGATGGACTCGCGCTCGACGCGGAGGCCGATCACGCCGTTCGCGCCGTCGATCGAGTCGATCGAGTCGGCGGTGACCAGCCGGCGCGAGAAGAGCCCCGCCTTGACCGCCAGCGCGTCGGGCTCGTCGGGCGCCGTGCCGTACATCGGGCACTCGACGCGTCCGACCACTTCCCCGTTCCGATCGGCGACGAGGAAGCCGGAGGTTGCAGCGAGGTCGATTGCGAACGCACCCATCTCGTTGTCACGATATTTCCGCTCCATGAGGAAAAAACCTTCCTCGCAGTAAGCCTTTTGTAAGGGACTGAGCCCCCGTTGCTCTATGAGGGCTTGGCGGCCATCACGAACACGATCGCGAGCGCCACCAGCACGAGCAGCACGGCTGCCGCCGCGGCGACGGCCCGTAGACGTGGACGGGTGCGCGCCAGGCCGGTGACGATCGCCAGGCCCGCGCCTCCGAGCAGCAGGCCGAAGACGGTCAACCCGCGGGACACGTCGAGCCAGCTGCCGTCCGCGCTCTCGTCCGCCGCGAGCCCCTCGCCGAGCGCGACGGCGACGACGGTCGTCCCGAGCGCCACGATCGCCGCGCGGCGCGCGAGTACGCGAAGCAGATCGCCTCGCTCGTCGTCGCGCCTCCAGGCAGCGCGCCCGGCGACCGCCGCGACGATCAGCGCGCCCACGAGCGCCATCGCGACCAGCACGTGGAAGAACAGCAGCGCTTTCACGCGCCCGGCTTCCAGACCATCAGCACGAGAATCGCGAGAGCCGCGACGAAGCTCGCGTAGTTGAGCGCCCGCGAGACGGGGTCGTGCAGCGCGCGACGCAGCTCGTCGCTCGGACGATCGCCGTCCGCGGCCAGCCGTTCGGCGAGGTAGCGCACGTGTCGGGCCGAGCGGCCGCCGATCCCGCCCAGGACCACACTGGCGACCCAGAGAGCGAGCGCGCCGGCGATCCAGCCGTCGCCCCAGCCGAATCCGCCGCGGCTGACGAGCGAGGCGCCGAAGCCGAGCGAGGCCAGGGAGCCGACGGCGACCAACGCCACTGCGGGGCGGGTCAGCCCGAGCAGGAACGCGATCTCGCTCGGCCGCTCACGGCGCGTCGCGGCCGTGTAGAGCACGCCGACGGCGACGGCGCCCGAGACGAACAGGAAGGCGGCGAGGAGGTGGAAGCCGAGGAGCCACTGGACCGTCGTCACGGCCGGGAGCCTAGTCGCACCCTCCTACAATCGGCTCATGGAGGAGTCCGCCCGCCATCTGCGGCTGTTGACGGAGACGATCGCCGCCGTCAACTCGACGCTCGACCTCGAGGAGGTGCTGGCGCTCGTCGCCCGGACGGTGGCGGAGGCGCTCGAGGCCGACGCCTGCTTCGTCTATCTCTACGACGACCGCTCGGACGAGCTCGTCCTGCGCGCGACGCACGGCACGGGCGTCGAGGAGATGACGCGCAGACCGCGGCTCAGGCCCGGCGAGGGCATCACCGGCTCGGCCGCGGCGCTGCGGGAGCCGGTGATGCTGCCGGCGCAGGCGCACCTCGACCCGCGCTTCAAGGCCTTCCCCAACCTCCCCGAGGACGAGTACGAGTCGATCCTCGCCGTCCCCATCCTGGCGCGCGAGAAGCTCGAGGGCGCGCTGAACGTGCGGACGCGCGCACCGCACGAGTTCTCCGCCGCCGAGATCGACCTGCTGCTCGCGATCGCCGCGCAGGTCGCGTTCTCCATCGAGCACGCGAAGCTGTACTCGCAGGCGCAGCGCCGCGTGAACGAGCTGGAGGCGCTGGCCACGATCTCGGAGGCGGTCTCGGAGTCCCTGTACGTCGAGGAGTCGCTCGAGGCCATCGTCAAGACGACGATGGGCGCGCTGTCGGCGACCGGGGCGGCGGTCGTGCTCGAGGACGGTGCGATCGCCTGGCCGGAGGGCCGCGCCGGCGAGTATGCCGTCCGCATGCCGCTGCGCTGGAAGCGGCGGCAGATCGGCGAGCTGGTGTGCGATCGCGACGTGCCGTTCAGCGAGGACGACCATCAGCTGCTCGCGTCGATCGCCCATCACGCGGCGGTCGCACTCGAGCACGGACGGGCGGTGATGCGCGGGCTGCTCGCCCAGGAGATCCACCACCGCGTCAAGAACAATCTGCAGACGGTCGCGTCGCTGCTGCGGCTGCAGGCGCAGGCGGAGGGCGTCGACCCGCACCGCGCACTCGAGGACTCGGTGAACCGGATCCTCGCGATCGCGGCGGTGCACGAGGTGCTGACCGAGCGGCGCGACGACGACGTCGATCTCGGCGAGCTGCTCGAGCGGCTGCGTGCGATGCTCGTCCAGGGGCTGGCCGCGGGCAAGCGCGTCGAGTCGGCGATCGAGCCGATCTCGCTCGCGGGGGCCCGCGCGACTGCACTGGCGCTCGTCTTCTCCGAGCTGTTGCAGAACGCGCTCGAGCACGGCGGGACGCTGGTGCGGGTGGAGCTCGTGCGCCGGAACGGGGACGTCGTGCTCGCGATCGCCGACGACGGAACGGGTCTGGCGGGAGATCCCGCGCCCGGGACAGGCCTGTCGATCGTGCGCGCGCTCGTCCGCGACGAGCTGCGCGGGACGCTGCGGCTCGAGTCCGGCAACGGCCTCCGCGCCGAGGTCGTGTTTCCCGCCTGACGCCGAGTAGCCTTCGGGTGTGAGGCTGCCGCACGAGGTGTTCGTCTTCGTTCGCCGGGGCGAGGAATTCCTGATCCTGCACCGCTCGCCCGGGCAGGGCGCCTACTGGCACGGTGTGGCCGGAGGTCTCGAGGAAGGCGAGAGCTACGGGGAGGCGGCCGCCCGCGAGCTGCGCGAGGAGACCGGCCTCGAGGCTGCGCTCGTGGATCTCCGGCGGTCGTACGAGTACGCCCTGGAGGACTGGGAGCCGCGCCACGCGCCGGACGCGGAACGGATCCACGTCGAGTCCTTTCTCGCCGAGGCTCCCGCCGGCTGGGAGCCGTCGCTCGACTGGGAGCACGACGAGTACCGCTGGTGCCGGGCCGACGAGGCCCTGGCGCTTCTCCACTGGCCGGAGCCGCGCGAGATCCTGCAGGAGCTCGTGACGCGATGAGGTTCCTCACGTCTCTGGGGCGAGGCTGGCAAAGGAGGCAAGCGTGCGGGGCGCAGGACAGTACATGAGGTACGGACAAGCCCCGCACGCGCCGCATCCTGCCGCCCGCGTCGTCAGCCTTCGGCGGAGCCCGGCTCCGCCGGGTGGAGCCGAAGGCGGCCAGTGACGTGAGGATCCTGATCGCAGAGGACGAGACGATCATCAGGCTCGACCTGCGGGCGTTGCTCGAGAAGGCCGGCCTCGAGGTCTGCGCCGAGGCCCGCGACGGTGTCGAGGCGGTCGAGCTCGCCCGGTCCGAGGAGCCCGATCTCGCCATCATGGACGTGAAGATGCCGCGGCTCGACGGGATCGAGGCCGCCCGCCGCATCCTCGACGAGCGTCCGATCCCGATCGTGATGCTGACCGCGTACGGGCAGGACGAGCTCGTCTCCCGCGCGATCGAGGCCGGAGTCTTCGGCTATCTGGTCAAGCCGTTCCGCGAGTCCGATCTCCTGCCCGCGATCGCCACCGCCCGGGCGCGGCACGAGGAGCTCGTGGCGCTGCGCGAGGAGGCCGAGTCGCTCTCGGAAGCGCTCGCGGCGCGGAAGGTGATCGAGCGCGCAAAGGGGCTCCTGATGGAGAAGGAAGGCGTGTCGGAGGCCGACGCGTTCGACCGGCTACGCCGCGCGAGCCAGGTGTCGGGCCGCCCGTTGCGGGTGATCGCCGAGGCAGTCGTGGCGACGCTGGCGCCGGCTCAGTCGCAGTAGGCGCGCGCGAGAAACGCGTTCTCGGCATCGTTGAGGCGCGACGACACGGGAAAGCTCGTGACCGTCATGAGGATCACGGCCTGCCGGCGGCCGTCCGGGCTCGAGATCGCGAAGCTCGCGTAGCCGGGGACGAGGCCGTTGTGGCCGAAGGCCGGCCCGCACGGGGTTTCGAGCCGGAGCAGCCCGAGGCCGTACCCGTCGGGGCCGGACCGAGTCGGAACCGTGCTCACCATCGTCCGCAGCAACGCGGGCGGGACGACCTTGCCGCTGAACAGGGCGCGATAGAACGCCGCCACGTCGTCTGCGGTCGACACGATCGCGCCCGCGGCCCAGGCCCACGACCCGCTGAGCGTGGTCACGTCCCTGTCCAGGTAGTACCCGTGTGCGGCCGGCGCTGGGACGCGACGGCCCGCCTCGAAGCTCGTCGCGTCGAGCCCCAGCGGACGGAAGATCCGCCGCGACAGCTCGGCGCCGAGCGTCTTGCCCGTCACCGCCTGGACGATCAA
The DNA here is from genome assembly GCA_963742925.1 of uncultured Actinomycetes bacterium. Lineage (GTDB taxonomy): Bacteria > Actinomycetota > Thermoleophilia > Gaiellales > Gaiellaceae > PALSA-612. Next base: position 541,303 of record CAVUNV010000004.1, read on the forward strand.
CCCGAGCAGGATGTAGTTCGTGTTCGAGTACGACCACCGTGTGCCGGGCTTGAAGAGCGGCGGATGTGAGAAGGCGACGCCGAGAAGGGCGTGCGGCGTCCACACGTAGCCGAGTGTCCCTTTCAGGTAGGGCGCGAACACCTGCGGGTCGGAGACGTAGTCGTACAGCCCGGTCGTGTGCTGCAGGAGCTGCCGGACAGTGATCTGGGAGCCTCCCGGCACGACTCCAGGCAGCAGGCTCTCGACGCTGTCGCCGAACGAAAGGTTGCCCCGTCCGATCAGCTGGAGGACGAGCGCGGCGACGAAGGACTTGGTGATGCTGCCGACACGGAATCGGTTGTCCGTCTGCATCGGTGCGCGTGTCTTGCGATTCGCGACCCCGGCCACGAAGTGGAATGTCGTGCTCCCGTCGCGGACGACTGCGACCACGCCCGGAGAGCCCGCCTTGGCGACGGTGTTCAGCAGGCTCCGGAGCGTCGGGGGTGCTGGCGTCGATGCCTGAGCGGCGGCCACCGAGACGACGAGCGCGATCGAGACGAGGGCAAGCCGCCTCACGACGGCACCGGCACGGCGAGACCCTCGGCGCCGAGCTCCGATGTGATCGGGGCGTAGCCCGAGCGGTCGAGCAGGTCGAGGCCGAGTCGCGCCCGCCGGACCCGTTCACGGGACAGCGCCACGGTCGTCGACTCCAGGTGCGTCCCGGCCGGGTAGACGTCGGGTGCATTGCGCAGGCCGAACTTGACGTAGACCGGCGACGCGACGCGGATCAACTCGGGGATCTCGTGCAGCCGCACGAAGCCGCCGAGGTTGTCGGGAGCCTCGACGTAGACGTCGAGCGGGCAGTCGACGGCGGCGCGGATCGCCGCGATCTGGGCGAGCGAGAGGTCGGTCGGAAGGTTGATCGTGGCGGCACCGAGCTGCTCGAGCACCCGGGCCGAGGCCGGGTTCGCAGCGGGCAGCATCACCGAGATCTTCGCCTGCATGTCGACCGGGAGCTCCCCTGCGACCTTCAGCGCGGTGAACGCCGAGAGCACCCCGAGGTCGGCGATCAGCACGCTGCGGAACCCGTGGTCGGCGGCCCGTCGAACGTCGTCGAGGCAGGCGACGACCTGCTCCTGCCCGTGCGCCGCCGGCGCAACGGCGGCACCCGCCGGCGACCGCGCAGTCGCCGAGATTCCCCACCCCGCGTTCGGCCGGGCGAAGAGCGAGATCTCGACCCCGGCCCCGGCCCCCGCCCGCGCCATCTCGTCCAGCTCGTCGTCCATGTGCAGGAAGACGCCGCTCCCCTGGGACACGCGGTGGACACGGACGCCGAGCCGCTCGGCCTCCTCGAGCACGGCGTCGAGGCAGCGTGGCCCCTCCGTGCTCGGGATCTCGACCCTGTACTGCGCTCCGTCCGGAAAACGCTTTTCCGAGCCGGGGAGCTCGTTGAGGTCACCCGGCGGGAGGCCGATCGAGCGCAGGAAGTCCCGTGTCGAGGTCATGCGCTACAGCCCGGGGTCCTGGAGCAGGCCCGCGAGCAGACGTGCGCGCACCGGCAGCGCGTCGAGGAGGATCTGCTCGTCGTGTGCGTGGGCTCCCTTGCCTTCGGCGCCCAGGCCGTCCAGCACGGGGATCCCGAGCGCGCCGACGAGATTCCCGTCCGAGCCGCCGCCGGAGGACGCCTCCTTCAGGTCGAGCCCGAGCCCGCGGCCGATCTCCCGCGCCCTCGCGAACAGCCTGGCGCCGCCCGGCGTGCGCTCGAGCGGGGGCCGCGTCCACTCGCCGTCGATCTCGATCGACGTCCCCGCGATCATCGGCTCGAGGCCGCGCAGGGTGCGCTCCAGCCGCTCCAGATCGGCGCGCTTGGAGACGCGGACGTCGAGCCGCGCGTCGGCGTAGGCGGCGACCACGTTCTCGCGCGTGCCGCCGTGGACCACTCCCACGTTGACCGAGATGCCGCGGTCGTGATCGGTGAGCTCGTGGAGCCGGATGATCTGGTGCGCGAGCTCCTCGACCGCGCTGGCGCCGTCGATCAGGCTCGTTCCCGCGTGGGCTGCACGGCCGGTGATGGCGACGTGAAAGCGGCCGAGCCCCTTGCGGGCAGTCTTCAGGTTGCCGCGGCCCGTGGGCGGCTCGACGACGAGCGCCGCAGCGACGCCGGCGGCCGCCTCGTCCATCGCCCCGCGCGCAGTGCGGCTGCCCTGCTCCTCGTCGGCGGTCAGGAACACGCGGAGCGCGCGCCGGTCGGGCCCGGCCGCGTGGATCGCCTCCAGCATCAGTACCAGGCAGCCCTTCATGTCGTAGACGCCGGGCCCGAAGGCGAGGTTGCCCTCGACCCGATACGGCATCGTCTCGAGCGTCCCCTCTTCCCAGACCGTGTCCGTGTGGCCGAGCAGGAGCAGCGGCTCCCCCCGGCCGTCGAGCTCCGCCACGACGTGGTCGTCATCGAGGATGCGGACGTTCCCACCGACCGCCTCGAGCTCGTCAGCCAACCGTACGGCAACCTTGCGAACACCCGTCGAGTAGGTCGGCGACTCGATCTCGACGAGCTCGCGCAGCAGGGACAGTGGCTCAGTCGGCATCCATGTGTGTTCTACCGATTTGTCACGGACGGGTCACAGACACGTGACACTCTTCGGGTTACGATCTAACGTGGGTGGTGGGCTGGGGTGCCCCGGCTGATCGAGGCTCGAGGCGGTCGGCGGCTCAGGCTTGGGCGGACTCGACGAGTGATTCCCACCGCTCGAACAGCGCCTCCAAGTCCTCACGGGCTCGCCGGTAGGCGGAGACCGCGTCCACGTTCGCCCAGTCGTCGGCGAGGCGCCGCTCGAGCTCGGCCACCGTCTGTTCCTGCGCTTCGATCTCGGCCTCGATCCGCTCGAGCTCGCGCGGCCGGCGCGGTTTTTCGGCCGCCGGGGCGGGCTTGGGCGGCTTCGGCTGCTCCTTGCGGACAGGTCCGAGGGCCTGTCCCTCGGACCTGTCCCGTTCGGACTGGGCCCGTTCGTCCCGGCGGCGGACGTAGTCGGCCCAGCCGCCGTCGTAGGACTCGAGGCGGCCGCCCTCGATCGCAAGCGTTCGATCCGCGACGGCGTCGAGGAGCGCTCGGTCGTGCGAGACGAGCAGCACCGTCCCCGGAAACGCCCGCAGCGCGTCCTCGAGCGCCTCGCGGCTCTCGAGGTCGAGGTGGTTCGTCGGCTCGTCGAGGATGAGGAAGTTGGCGCCGGAGGCCACGACGGCCGCCAGGGCGAGCCGTCGCCGTTCGCCCCCGGACAGAACGGAGACAGCCTTCTGGTGCTCGTCCCAGCCCGAGAACAGGAAGCGGCCGAGCAGGTTCTGCGCGTTCGGCCGCGTCAACCCGGTCATCGACTGGACGCAGTCCAGCACCGAGCCGCGCTCGTCGAGCTCCGTCTCCTGCTGCGAGAAATAGGCCGGGACGACGCCGTGGCCGAGCTGTCGCCCGAGCAGTGTCCCCAGGAGCGTCGTCTTGCCCGAGCCGTTCGGGCCGACGAGCGCGACGTGCTCACCGCGATCGACGGCGAACGAGACATCGGTGAGCAGCTTCTTGTCACCCGCGGACACGTCGAGCCCGGTCACGTCGACGACGACGCGGCCGCTCCGCGGCGGGTCGAGGAACTCGAACCCGAGCGATCGGTTGTGGAGCGTCAGCGCCTCGAGCTCGGCGGCCGTCCGGGCGCGCTCGTCGGCCAGCCGGCCGATGTGCGTCAGCTTCGCCTGCGCCTGCTTCGCCTTGGTCTTCTTGTAGCGAAAGCGCTCCACGAACCGCTCCAGGCGCGCGATGTCGGCGTCGTAGCGCTGCATGGCCTTGCCGGCCGCCAGCGCGCGCGAGGCCTTTTCGCGTCGCCAGTCGTGCCAGGGGCCGGCGAAGTAGAGCGAACGGCCGCCCTCGAGCTCGAGCACGGCCGTGGTCACCGCCTCCAGGAACCAGCGATCGTGGGCGACGAGGATCACCGCGGCGTCCAGCGAGACGAGCGTCGTCTCGAGCCACTCGAGATTGGCGACGTCGAGGTGGTTGGTCGGCTCGTCGAGGAGCAGCAGGTCAGGGTCGCCTGCGAGCGAGCGGCCGAGCGACGCGCGCGTCAGCTCGCCGCCCGAGAACGTCGTCAGCTGTCGGTCGAGGTCGTCGTCGGAGAAGCCGAGGCCCCGGACGACGGCGGTCGTGCGCGAGCGCCAGTCCCAGCCGCCCGCGTGCTCGAGTTGCGCCTGCGCCTCCGAGTAGCGTCGCATCGTCGCCGCGTCGTGGGCGCCCTCACCCATCGACGTCTCCAGCCGGTTCAGCTCTTGCTCGAGGGCGACGAGGTCTGCGGCGCCGCCGAGGACGTAGTCGCGGAGCGTCAGGTCGAGGTGGAGCGGCGGCCGCTGGTCGTGCAGCGCGACGCGCGTCCCCTTCGAGAACACGAGCTCGCCTCCGTGCAGCTCCGTCTGGCGCGCGAGGATGCGGAGCAGGGTCGTCTTGCCCGCTCCGTTCGGGCCGGACAGCGCCAGCCGCTCGCCGCGCTCGACCTTGAACGAGACGCCGTCGAAGAGCAGCTTGCCGCCGAGCTCCTTGCGCAGGCTTGTTGCGATGACCACTGCCATGCGTCAAGCGTAGTGCAGTGAAAATCATCGCGGCCCGATTCTGCTCTTGCCGCGACAATGCCTTCGACGCCGTTTCACGGCGAGAAAAATCGACACGAAGGCGTCACTGACACGGCACCGTTTCGCCGGTATCGTCCTCGGCGAGGGCGGAGGGACGACGCCCCGCCCTTGGGCGGGGGTACCGGGCCGACACGTCCGGACAGGGTTGCGCCTGCAAGGAGGCCGAGCGTCGGCGCCGAGCGCGTATCGTTAGGCCGTGCCTCAGGACGACCTCGAGCGGCGCTCGATCGACACCATCCGCGTGCTCGCGATGGACTCGGTTCAGAAGGCGAACGCCGGCCATCCGGGCACCGCGATGGCGCTCGCGCCGGTCGCGTACCTGATCTACACCGAGCTGCTCCGCCACAACCCTGCGAATCCGGCATGGCCGGACCGCGACCGGTTCGTTCTCTCTGCAGGTCATGCCTGCGTCCTCCAGTACGCGACGCTCCATCTGACCGGCTACGACCTGTCCCTCGACGACCTGAAGCAGTTCCGCCAGTGGGGATCGCGCACGCCCGGCCACCCCGAGCACTTCGTGACCGCGGGCATCGAGACGACGACGGGCCCGCTCGGCCAGGGCGTCGCCAACGGCGTCGGGTTCGGCCTCGCCGAGCGCTTCCTCGCGCAGCGCTACAACCGGCCCCACCACGAGATCGTCGACCACCACGTCTACGCGATCTGCTCCGACGGCGACCTGATGGAAGGAGTGGCATCGGAGGCGTGCTCGGTCGCCGGCCACCTCGGTCTCGGCAAGCTGATCTACCTCTACGACGACAACCGGATCACGATCGACGGCACGACGGCGCTCTCGTTCTCCCGCGAGGACAAGGGCGCGCGCTTCGAGGCATACGGCTGGCATGTCCAGCACGTCCACGACGTGAACGACCTCGACGAGCTGCGCGCCGCCTACAGGGCAGCGCAGGACGAGACCGAGCGCCCGAGCCTGATCGTCGCGCACACCCACATCGCCTACCCGGCCCCGCACGCGATCGACACGGCGAAGGCGCACGGGAGCCCGCTCGGCGAGGACGAGGTGCGGGCCACGAAGGAGGTGCTCGGCTGGGATCCCGGCGAGACGTTCGTCGTCCCGGGCGGCGTCTACGAGCACATGAGCCAGGCGGGGCGCGGCGCCGGGCTCGAGGCGGAATGGCAGAAGCGCTTCGACGCCTGGAGCCAGGCGCTCCCCGAGGCACGGAAGGATTGGGATCAGGTGCACACGGGCCGGCCGCGACCGGGCTACGAGCAGGCGCTACCGACCTTCGAGGCGGGCGAGGACATGGCGACTCGCGACGCCGGAAAGCAGGCGATGCAGGCGTTCAAGCCGTTCGTGCCCACGATGCTCGGGGGTGCGGCTGACCTCGTCGAGTCGACGAAGACCGAGCTCGAGGGCGCAGGTGTCTTCTCGTCCACGCACGCGGGGCGCAACATCGCGTTCGGCATCCGCGAGCACGGTATGGGCTCGATCGTCAACGGCCTGGCGCTGCACGGCGGCATTGTCAAGCCCTACGGCTCGACCTTCCTCGTCTTCTCGGACTACATGCGGCCGGCCGTGCGGCTGTCGGCCCTCACTCACCTCCCGGTCGTCTGGGCCTACACCCACGACTCGATCGGGCTCGGCGAGGACGGTCCCACGCACCAGCCGATCGAGCATTACGCGGCGCTGCGCGCCATCCCGAACCTGTGGTTCATCCGCCCGGCGGACGCGAACGAGACCGCGTACGCCTGGAAGCTCGCGCTCGCGCGGGAGGACGGGCCGGTGGCGCTGTCGCTGACGCGGCAGAAGGTGCCGACGCTCGACCGCTCCGACCTCGCACCCGCCTCCGGTGTCGAGCAGGGCGCCTACGTGCTCTGGGAGTCCGGCGATCCCGATCTGATCCTGATCGCCACCGGCTCGGAGGTCTCGCTTGCCCTCGATGCCGGCCGGAGGATCGCCGCCGAGAACGGCACCGGCGTCCGCGTCGTCTCGATGCCCTGCTGGGAGCTCTACGAAGAGCAGCCGCAGTCCTATCGCGACGATGTGCTGCCACCCGGCGTCCGGGCGCGACTGTCGGTCGAGGCGGGCGTCGCGCAGGGCTGGGAGCGCTGGGTCGGCGACGAGGGCGACTCGCTGGCGCTCGATCGCTTCGGCGCGTCGGCACCGGGCCCCACGGTCATGGCCGAGCTGGGTTACACCGTCGACAACGTGGTCGCACGCGCGACCGCCGTCCTCGAAAGGGCCAAGGAACATGTCTGAATCCAACCTGCACAGGCTTTCGGGCCTCGGCCAGTCGGTCTGGATCGACTCGCTCTCGCGCGAGATGCTCGAGAGCGGGCAGCTCGCGAGGCTGATGGCCGACGACGCCGTCACGGGCGTCACCTCGAACCCGACCATCTTCCAGAAGGCGCTCGCCGAAGGCACGCGCTACGACGCCCAGCTGAAGGAGCTGCTCGGCTCCGTTGACGACCCGACCGAGATCTTCTTCCAGCTCGCGGCCCGGGACATCCGTGAGGCCTGCGACCTGATGCGTGACGTCTGGGACGAGGGCGCCGGCCTGCGTGGCTATGTCTCGCTCGAGGTCGATCCGACGCTCGCCTACGACACCGAGGCGACGTACGAGCAGGCGAAACGGCTCCACGCGCTCGTCGACAGGCCGAACGCCTACGTGAAGATCCCGGCGACGCGCCCCGGCCTCCCCGCGATCGAGGACATGATCGCCTCGGGCAAGTCGATCAACGTCACCCTGATCTTCTCGCTGCAGCGCCACCGCGAGGTGATGGAGGCTTACGTCCGCGGGCTCGAGCGCCTCGTGGCGTCCGGCGGCGATCCGCGCAAGGCCTCCTCGGTGGCCAGCTTCTTCGTCTCCCGTGTCGACAGCGAGGCGGACAAGCGGCTCGACGCGATCGGCTCGGACACGGCGCTCGCCCTGCGCGGCAAGCTCGCCGTGGCCAACGCCCGCCTCGCCTACCTGAGCTGGCAGCAGGTGTTCTCCGGGGAGCGCTGGCAGTACCTCGCCGGCAAGGGCGCGTCCAAGCAGTGGTGCCTGTGGGCCTCGACCTCGACGAAGAACCCGGACTACCCGGACACGCTCTACGTGGACAGCCTGATCGGGCCCGAGACCGTGAACACCATGCCGCTCGAGACCGTCGAGGCGTTCCAGGACCACGGCCGGGTGGCGCTGACGCTCGAAGAGGGGCTCGACGAGGCGCAGTCGCTGCTTCGCGAGCTCGAGCAGGTGGGCGTCGACGTGGACGACGTCACCGAGACGCTCGAGGCCGAAGGCGTGCAGAAGTTCGACGACTCCTTCTCCGAGCTCCTCGACGGCATCCGTGCCAAGCGCGGCGAGCTGGTGTCCGCATGAGGCTCGGGCTCGTCGGTCTCGGCAAGATGGGCGGCAACATGGCCGAGCGCCTGCGCCGCCACGGACACGAGGTCGAGACCTACGCGCGCACCGATCCGGCACGAACCGTGACCTCGCTCGAGGAGCTCGTCTCGAAGCTCGAGGCGCCGCGGGTCGTCTGGCTGATGGTGCCGGCGGGTGATGCGACCGAGCAGGCCTACGCCACGCTGCTCGGCCTGCTCGAGGCGGGCGATGTGCTCGTCGACGGCGGCAACTCGAACTTCCGCGACTCGCAGCGGCGGTCGGTCGGAGCGAAGGAGAAGGGCATCCGGTACCTCGACGCAGGCGTCTCCGGCGGGATCTGGGGGCTCGAAGGCGGCTACTGCGTGATGGTCGGCGGCGACGCCGACGCGTTCGCGGTCGTCGAGCCGCTCTGCCGCGACCTGACGGAGGAGGGCGGCTACGCGCACGTCGGCGCGTCCGGCGCGGGCCACTTCACGAAGATGGTGCACAACGGCATCGAGTACGGGCTGATGCAGTCCTTTGCCGAGGGGTTCGAGATCATGAACGCGTCCGAGTTCGGCCTCGACCTGCGGCAGCTGGCCGCTCTCTGGCAGCACGGCTCGGTCGTTCGCAGCTGGCTCCTGGAGCTGCTCGAGCTGGCACTCGCCGACGATCCCGGCCTCGAGCAGATCCGAGGCTACGTCCAGGACTCGGGCGAGGGGCGCTGGACCGTTCAGGCCGCGATCGACGAGGACGTCCCTGCGCCGGTGATCACGCTGTCCCTCTTCGCCCGCTTCGCGTCCCGCCAGGACGAGTCCTTCGCTGCGAAGGTCAACGCGGCGCTCCGCAATCAATTCGGCGGCCACGCCGTCAAAAGGACGGGGGACGACTGATGTCGGAGGAAGCTCATGCTCGCCGTGCTGGCGGCGCTCGTGCTGGCTGCGCCCGCGGGCGCCGGGTCGACGATCACGCTCCGGCTCGGCGACGGGTTCGTCGTCAAGCGGACGCACATCCTCTGCACCGTGCAGCTGTCGAAATCGCTCATCCCCGGGCAGAAGGTGATCTATTGCTACTACGCCACGCTCAAAGGGGCGGTGCCGAAGACGTACAGCGTGGCGCTGGCGGTGAACGGTGAGGTGGCGCTGGCGAGGATCGACCCGAACGGAGCGCCCAAGACCGTGATGACACGGACGCCCGCCGTCGTCGACGCGACGCGCCCGAAGCTCTACGCGGTCGGCGTCGGCTCGGCGATCATCGTCAAGGGGACGGCGATCACCTGTGCGGTCAACCGGCAGACGTTCGGCGGCAAGTCCGCCGTCACGGCCGCGTGCTTCAAGGTGAGCCCGTCGAAGAAGCCACGGCCGAACTCGTACGGAATCGGGATCACCGACGGCGGCGCCTTCCTGGTCCACTTCGACGCCAAGTCGAAGGGCGCGCCGGTCAAGATCGTCCAGCACGGAAAGTGATGTGACGCGAGGGCCGGCGGCGCCGTAGAGAGGGCGTGCGTACTGCTGTGAGCCGCCGGGCCGATGTGGACTTCGAGGCCGTCTGCGAGGAGAACCTCGACGGCGTCTTCTCGTATCTGCTCTACCTGACGGGGAACCGGACGGTTGCGGAGGACCTGGCCGCGGAGACCTTCGAGCGCGCGCTTCGCCGCTTCAAGCGCTTCGATCCGCGTCGCGGCACCGCGAGGACCTGGCTGCTCACGCTGGCACGCTCGACCGCCCTCGACCACTTCCGCTCCGAGGAGCGGCGCAGGCGACGTGAGGGGACGTTCGCGCTGCGGGAGAACGACGTGGACGAGGGCGACGTCTTCGGCCACGGCTTCTCGCCCGCGCTCGAGGCTGCGCTCCAGAGCCTGTCCGCGGGTGAGCGGGAGGTGGTCGCACTTCGTGTGCTCCTCGACCTCGACGGGGAGACGGCCGCCCGCCTGCTCGGGATCAGCCCGACGGCGTGCTCGACGCGGCTCCATCGCGCGCTGCAGAAACTCGAGGAGAGAGTGAGGGACGATGTCCGGGCCTGACCTGATCGACGAGCATTTCGACGACCTCGTCGCCGAGCTTCGCGCGGCGGAGGTGACGGCGAGCCCGGAGCTTCGGGAGCGGGTTCGCGCCATCGTGGAGCGGGAGCCGGAGCCGCCGGCCGCCGCCGGCCGGCTCCGGGCCCGCTGGCGTGGCATCCGGCCGTCCCGGCGGATCGGGCTCGTCCTCGTGCCGGTCGCCTGCGTGCTCGCAGCGGCCGTCGGGGTCGGGGTCTTCACGTCGGGCTCGACGCATACACAGGCGTTGGGACCTCGACCGTCAACGCGCCGAAGTCGGCCACCGGCACGAGCCGGTGGCGGCGCTCTACTCGATACAGGGCTCTCGGCCGATTCCGGCGCCGAGCTTCAGCCAGGGCCATAGTTCCGCCGACAGCGCGCCCGCCCCGAGCGGCTCCCGCGCCCAGATCTACGCGGTCGACCTGCAGCTCCGGGTCGACGACCTGTCGGCGACCACGAAGCAGGCGATCAATCTGACGCGCGGCTGGGGCGGCTACCTGGTCACGGTCGACTACGGCTCGGGCCAGAAGACCGGCACCGCCTACCTCGTGCTGCGGATCCCGATCGGCAAGGTGCAGACCGCAGTCGCGAAGCTGACCTCGCTCGGGAAGATCCTCAACGACCACGTCTCGATCCAGGACGTCCAGGGGCAGCTCAACCAGCGCTACAGCCAGATGCAGGCACTCAGGGTCAAGATCGCGAAGCTGCAGGCCAACCTCACCGAGACGAACCTGACGACGAGCCAGCGTGCCTTCTTCGAGGCCGCGCTCGCCCAGCGCCGGGCCCGGCTCGCGGATCTGCAGCAGCGGCAGGCGGCAGAGAAGACACGCGTCAGCTTCTCCACCGTCTCGCTCGACCTGCAGACCAAGAAGGCGGCCGCCGTGGTGCCGTCGAAGCCGGGGAGGATCGGCCAGGCGTTGCACAACATCGGCCGCGTGCTCGTCACCGAGGCGGAGATCCTGATCTACGTGCTGCTGATCGGTGCTCCCTTCATCGTGCTGGCGGCGCTTCTCTGGGCGAGCCGGCGGATGCTCCGCCGCCGCTCGGAGGAGCAGCTGCTCGCCCGCTGAGTCTTCCCCTGCGCGGAAACGGCCGCTACGATCAGTGAGGGGTCACGCCCACGCCGCCATGGGTACGAAGTCGAAAGCCAAAGGGTTGGTCGCCGTCGGCATCCTGGCAGCGGTCCTCGGCGTCCTCTGGCCGGTCGTCGGAAACGCGTCGCCGAACCATGCGAAGCGTGTCGTGGGCTCGGCGACCTTCACCGATCCGACGGGCGACAGCGGCGACGGGCCGGACGTGACAACGGTGGCGGTCTCCGACTCGAGCTCGGGGAAGATCACCTTCACGGCCACGATCGCGAACAGGCCGAGCCTCAGCGACTCGGACGGCGTCCAGGCGTTCTTCGACACGGACAGGAACAGCGGTACCGGTGGGAACGGCGGCTTCGATTACGAGGTGGCCTGGATCCAGGGTCACCAGCTGCTCCTGAAATGGGATGGATCGCAGTTCGCCGACGTCAAGGCCGCGAGCTTCTCCGCTTCGTACACGAACGGCGCCGCCGGCTTCGGCATCGACAAGGGCGACTTCGGCGGCTCGACCTCGTTCGCGTTCATCCTCACGACGACCGGCGACACGGGCGACTCGACGGCCGACCGGGCACCCGACGGAACGGCCGCCTGGTCGTACCCGGCCGGCTCGAGTGCCCCGCCGCCACCTCCCTCGCCCGGCAATCCACCCGCCGCCACCGTCGGGGGTGACCCTGAAGGCGACGAAGTTCGTGGTCGGCAAGCCGCATTCAGGCGGACGGTTCACCGTGTCGATGGTCGTCAGGGTCGCCTCGACCGGGCTGACCGTGAAGACCGCGGTGTCCTGCTCGGCGAAGGTCGCCGGCAAGACGGTGCGCGTGGCCGCAAAGGGCAGCGTGCAGAGCGGCCGGGCGGCGTGCACGTGGGCGATTCCGAAGAACACGAAGAACAAGCGGGTCAAGGGCTCGATCACCTCGACCTACCTGGGCGCGAAGGTGACGCGCACCTTCTCGGCCCGCGTCCTCGGCTAGCCGGGCTGGGCTAGCCGGTCGCGCGCAGCCGCGCTCAGTCGGCGGCGAGGTAGATGAACGCGACGGCGACGGTGGCGCCGAGGATCATCAGGGCAATCGCGCCAAGCCACAGGGCGAGCACCATGTTCTTGCGCTGCAGGACCGGATCGTGCGGGTCGACCATGCCCATCAGACGACACCGCCCATCAGACGACCGAGCCGACGGCGGCGGCGACGAACAGCAGCGCCAGGTAGAGGAGCGAGTAGTGGAAGAGCGTCGCGGCTCGCCGCGGGGTGAGGTCGCGCCGCAGCCGGACGGCCATCCAGACGAAGACCGCGCCGAGCCCGAGTGCCGCGCCCAGGTAGACGGCGCTGAACCAGCCGAGTGCGAACGGGACGACGGTGAACCCTACGAGGACGAGCGAGTAGAGGACGATCTGTCTCGTCGTCTCGCGGTCGCCGCGCACGACCGGCAGCATCGGGATCCGCGCCGCCTCATAGTCGCGCTTGATCAGCAGCGCGAGCGCCCAGAAGTGCGGCGGCGTCCAGAGGAAGACGATCAGGAACAACGCGGCTGCGGGCCAGGCGAGCGAGCCGGTGGCGGCGGCCCAGCCGACCAGCGGGGGCACCGCGCCCGCAGCGCCTCCGATCACGATGTTCTGCGGGGTCGAGCGCTTCAGCAAGCGCGTGTAGACGACGATGTAGAAGAGGCCGCCGACCAGCGCCAGCGCTGCGGTCAGCACGTTGACCGTGCTCGCGAGCAGCGCGAACGAGAACGCCGTGAGCGCCAGGCCGAACTCGAGCGCATAGGTTGGCGGCACGCGCTCGGAGGCGACGGGACGGCGGCGGGTCCGCTCGCCCATCAGCCTGTCGATGTCGCGGTCGAGGACGTGGTTGATCGCGCTCGCTCCTCCACAGGCGAGTGCCAGCCCGACCATCGCCCCGACGGCCACGTCCCAGGACGGCAAGCCGTGCGCTCCCGCGACCATGCCGCAGAAGCCGGTCAGGAGCAGCAGCGTCATGATCCGCGGCTTCGTCAGCGTCACGTAGTCGCGCCAGGGCCCGAGCGGCGCCCCGGCCGAGCGGTGGACGAGCGCCGTGACCACCAGCGTCGCGGCGAACGCCATTGCGGCGAGCGCCAGGTGCGCGCCGCGCAGCGTGACGAGCGCTGCGACGCCGAACAGCACGGTCGCGACCACGACCGGCGCGAGCAGCCGCCGGTGGGCGAACCAGGCCGCCGCGAGCAGCGCGGCGAGTGGCGGCAGTGCGAGCGCGGCGAGCAGCCGGTGGGCGGTGTCGAGCCCGGCGGCGCCGGAGACGACTGCGAGCAGCGTCGCGGCCGAGGCGGCGAGCGCCGTCAGGCGCAGCCAGGGACCGGGGCTAGGCACGCTTCTCCTGCAGCTTCAGGCGCAGGTCGCGGAGCGGCCGGTAGCTGGTCACGTAGGGGACGTCGTCGAAGTTGTGCTCGGGCGGCGGCGAGGTCGTGTACCACTCGAGCGTGTTCGCGACCCAGGGGTCGTTGCCGACCCGCGGCGCTTTCCGCGACCTGATCATCGCCACTCCAATCAGAAGTATGCCGACGGTCATGATCCCGGAGCCGATCGTCGAGAGCAGGTTGTACCACTCCCACAATCCGCCCTCGGTGTACGTGTACACGCGGCGGGGCATGCCGAGCAGCCCGACCAGGTGCAACGGCAGGAACGTGAGGTTGAAGCCGACGAAGATCGTCCAGAACGAGTACTTGCCGAGCCGCTCGCTGAGCTTCCGCCCGAACATCTTCGGCCACCAGTAGAAGAGCCCGGCGAAGATCGCGAACATCGCCCCGCCGACGAGCGTGTAGTGGAAGTGCGCGACGACGAAGTAGGTGTTGTGGATCTGCCAGTCGAGCGGGAAGGCGGCGAGGTAGATCCCGGTCAGGCCGCCGATCAGGAACAGGGCGATGAAACCGAGCGCGTACAGCATCGGCGTGTCGAAGATCAGGTTGCCGCGCCAGGTGGTCGCGACCCAGTTCAGGATCTTCACCCCGGTCGGGATGGCGACCAGCATCGAGGCGATCATGAAGTAGCTGTACAGGCCGTTGCCGTAGCCGACCGTGAACAGGTGGTGCGCCCAGACGAGCATCGAGACGAAGCCGATGCCGAGCGTCGAGAACGCGATCGCCTTGTAGCCGAAGATCGGCTTGCGCGAGAAGACCGGCAGGATCTCCGACACGATCCCCATCGCGGGCAGGATCATGACGTAGACCTCGGGGTGCCCGAAGAACCAGAAGACGTGCTGCCAGAGGAGCACGTTCCCGCCCTGGTCGGGCTTGAAGAAGTGGACGCCCGGGAAGTGGCGGTCGAGCAGCAGCAGCGTCAGCCCGCCGGAGAGCACCGGGAGGATGAGGACGAGCATGATCGAGTAGGTGAGCATCCCCCACACGAACAGCGGGATGCGCATGTAGTTCATGCCGGCGGCGCGCATGTTGTGGATCGTGCAGATGAAGTTGATCACCCCGATCAGCGAGGCGATCGAGAGGATGTGCAGCGACAGGATCCACAGGTCGACGCCGTTCCCCGGGCTGAACTCGCTCTCGCTGAGCGGCGGATAGGCGGTCCAGCTCGCCGAGGACGCGCCGCCCTTGGCGAGGAAGCTCATGTACAGCACGATCCCTCCGAACAGGAACAGCCAGTAGGAGAGCGCGTTCAGCTTCGGGAAGGCCATGTCCCGGGCCCCGATCATCAGCGGCACGAGGTAGTTGCCGAAGCCGGCCAGGATCGGGATGACGACGAGGAAGACCATCGTCGTGCCGTGGATCGTGAACAGCTCGTTGTAGGTGTTGCCGGTGACGATGTGCTCCTTGGGCGTCGCGAGCTGGGCGCGCATGATCAGCGCCAGGATCCCGCCGGCCCCGAAGAAGACGAGGCTCGTGGCGATGTAGAGGATCCCGATCCGCTTGTGGTCGGTCGTCGTCAGCCACGAGGCGACGCGACCCTGCCGCCAGTCGGCGGTTACCTGAGGTGTCTCGACCCTAACCGCCACTGCCGGCTCCGTTCGTCGCGTTCAGATAGGCGATCATCGCGGCGATCTGGGCCGGGCTCCAGGTGCTGCCGACCGCGGGCATGCGCCCGATGCTGCCCGTCCTTCCATGGAGCAGCAGCTTCGTGATGTCCGCGGTCTCGAACGTCCGGCCCTGAAGCGGCGGCCCGTAGCCGCCCTTGCCCTGGAAGCCGTGGCACTTCGAGCAGACGCCGACGTACGCCTCGGCGGCGACCGTCTTGCTGCCGGGGGCGTGCGAGGCGAGGAAGGCCTGGAAGTCCGGCCTGCTCACGACCTTGACCGTGTTCGTCATCTCCGTGTGGAAGGCGCCGCAGAGCTGGGTGCACTGGCCCGAGAACGTGCCCGGCGTGTCGGGAGCCTGGAACCAGGTCTGGTTCGTCCGGCCGGGGATCGCGTCGATCATGCCGCCGAGCGCCGGCACCCACCAGCTGTGGATCACGTCCGAGGCCTTGACGGTCAGCGTCACCACCGATCCGACCGGCACCTCCATCGTGTCGATCGAGATCTGGCCGTCCGGGTAGCGGAACAGCCAGTAGTACTGGTGGCCCTCGACGGTGACGCTGAGCGAGTTGGCCGCGCTCGCGGACGGTGTGTCGCTGACGGTCGGGAGCTTCACGAAGACGAAGGCGATGATCGCCGCGACGATCAGCACGGGCACGACCGTCCACGCGATCTCGATCCTGGTGTTGCCGTGAACCTGTGCGCCCTCGGTCGTCCTGGCGCGGCGGCCGCGGCGGTAGCGGACGATGAAGGTGATGAGCGTCGCCTCGACGATCACGAGGATCACGCCGGTGATCCCGAGGATCAGCCAGTAGGTGTCGGTGATCGCGGCGGCGTTCGGGGACTGGGGCGCGACCGGCGCTACGCCCCCGTTTCCGGCCAGTGCCGGAGCGGCTGTGGCGAGCGCGAGCGGAACGACGAGGAGGGCGGCTCGCAGCGTCAGGCGCATCGGAGCCGGATTCTACGAGGAAGGGAGGCGCGAGGAGCGGGCATGCTATGCGGGATGGCCGAGACTTCCCGCGTGACGCTGCCGCCGAGCGCCGGTTCCTCGTTCGAGGTGTACGTGAACGGCGTCCGTCAGCAGGAGGGCGTCGACTTCGTCCGCGAAGGGGCCGAGCTCGTGTTCAGCCGCCGCCTGGCCCGGGAGGGGAAGCTCGGCTTCTGGCGCTGGACATCCCTCTTTTTCGGTATCGCAGGAACGTACCGGCAGAACGATAGTGTCGATGTCGTCTACGAAACGGGCGGCCGGCGCGTCGTGGCCACGGCGCTGCCGATCATTCCGGACGAGACTGGGGAAGAGCCTGTCGATCCTGGCGCGCGAAGAACGGACAATCGGTAGGGCGCGGGACGGATCGCGGCATCCGCATCTGATCCTGTTCGTCGTCGCATCGGCGCTCGCCGTGCTGGCCGCGGCGCTGGTCGCCGACGCGGCGGGGCTCGAGCAGGTCGGGCGTGTCACGTCCCGGCTCGACGCGCCCTGGCTCCTGATCTGTCTCGGCGCCGAGCTGATCGGCTACGTCGGATACGTCCTCGCGCTGAGGAACGTCACGCGTGTCGACGGCGGTCCACGCCTGTCGTTCGCGCTCACCGCCCGCACGGTCGTGTCGGGGTTCGGCGTGTACGGAGCCGCGCACGCGGCGGGCGGCTTCGCGGTCGACTACTGGGCGCTCCGTCGCGCCGGTCTCAGACGCGACCAGGCGATCGCGCGGGTGGCGGGCCTGGGGGTGCTCGAGTACGCGGTGCTCGCGCCGGCCGCGCTCGTCTGCGCGCTCCTTCTGCTCACCGGGTCGGGCGACCACGTGGAGATGTCCATGACGGTCCCCTGGCTCGCGGTCATTCCCGGCTTCGGCGCGGCGATGTGGGTCTCCTCGCCGAAGCGCCGCTCGCGGCTCGCCGACCCGGGAGGAGAGGGCCGGGTCCGGGGCGGGCTCGCCCACGCCGTCGCGGGCCTCGTCACCCTGCGTGCGCTCTGCCGCCGGCCCGTTCAGCACCTGCCGGGGCTGCTCGGGGTGACGTTCTACTGGTTCGGGGACATCGCCTGCCTGTGGGCCGCGCTGCGGACGTTCTCCGTTCACGTGTCGATCCCGGCGCTGGTCCTGGCCTACGCGACCGGCTACGTCGCCAGTCGCCGCTCGCTGCCGGCGGGCGGTGCGGGGGTCGTCGAGGTGCTGATGACCTTCGCGCTCGTCTGGGTCGGCCTCCCGCTCGCGCCTGCACTGGCCGGCGTCCTCGTCTACCGGCTGTTCAACTTCTGGCTGCCGATCGTCCCGGCGCTCGCCCTGCTCCCGAGCATGACGCACCTCGACCGCGCGTCCGAGCACGAGCCGCGCCGAGCGGCGGCGACGTGGTGGCGCCTCGTCCGAGGCTGTCTAGGATCTGCCATGCCGATCGACGCTCTTCTCGGGCGCCTCTGGCCCGGACGGGAGGTTGCGGTCGAGCGGCTCGGCGGCGGCCTCACGAATCACAACTTCAAGGTGACGGTCGACGGCGAGGCCTTCGTCGTCCGTGTCGGCGGCAAGGACACGGAGCTGCTCGGCATCGACCGGCGGTCGGAGCACGGCGCGGCGCTCGCGGCGGCGGAGATCGGCGTCGGCCCCGAGGTGATCGCCTTCGTCGAGGACGAGAGCTGCCTCGTGACGCGCTTCGTCGAGGGCCGACCGATCCCGCCCGAGACGATGCGCGATCCCGAGACGATCGGCCGTGCCGCGCGCACGCTGCGCCTCATCCACGAGGGGCCGGATGTCCCGGGCCGTTTCGACTCGTTCCGGGTCGTCGAGGCCTACCGCGACACCGTCGCGCGGCGCGGCAGGAGCGTGCCGGCCGCCTATGACGATGCGCAGGCGGTCGCCGGCCGGATCGAGCGGGCGATCGGCCCCCGCGAGGAGCGGCCGTGCCACAACGACCTGCTGAATGCCAACTTCCTCGACGACGGAGCGCGCATCCGAATCGTCGACTGGGAGTACGCGGGCATGGGCAATCCCTTCTTCGACCTCGCCAACTTCTCGGTCAACCACGACTTCGCGGAGGCGCACGATCGCGCGCTGCTCGCCGCCTACACCGGTCGCGCCGACGATCTCGACCTCGCCCGGCTCGGCCTGATGCGGTTCATGTCCGACTTCCGCGAGGCGATGTGGGGCGTCGTCCAGCAGGCGGTGTCGGAGCTCGATTTCGACTTCGTCGCCTACGCGGACGAGCACTTCGAGCGGCTCGACCGGACCGCCGCGGGCACGCGCTTCTGCGACGCGCTCGGCTACGTCACCCAGGCGCAGTCGTCCCAGTAAGCCGCGACCCGCCGCCGGCGCCCGTGGACGTCGAGATGCAGCTCGTCCGGAACGCGACCCATCCGCGCGACGTGCAGCTCGAAGCCCTCGACCGGAACCTCGTCGAAGTCGAGCCCCGCCTTCGGACTCGTCCCGGTCTCGAGCCACGTCTGCTTGCCGCTGCAGCAGCGGCCGCTCTTCGGCCAGACGAACAAGCGGCCTCCGCGCTCCCGCACGGCGTCGGCCACGCCCGGCGACGAGACCACCTTCACACGTGATCCCGCACGGCGTCGGCCACGCGGCGACGAGACCACCTTCACACGTGAGAGGCTAGCGTGATGAGAGAGGCTAGCGCCATGCGGGCGAAGGCGCGTGCGGTCGTGATCGGCGGCGGGGTCGGGGGCTGCGCGATCCTCTACTGGCTCGCGCGGCTCGGCTGGAACGACGTCGTGCTCTGCGAGCGCGCCGACCTGACGAGCGGCTCGACGTTCCATTCCGCCGGCCTCGTCGGCCAGCTCCGCGGCTCGCTCAGCCTGACGAAGATGATGATGAGCTCGGTCGACCTCTACCGCTCGCTCGGCGACGAGGTCGGCCTCGAGACCGGCTGGCGCGAGGTCGGATCGCTCAGGCTCGCGTCGTCGGAGGAGCGGATGGAGGAGCTGCGCCGGCAGGCCGGCTGGGCGAGGACGTTCGGCCTCCCGCTCGAGCTCGTCTCCGCCGAGGAGGCGGCGCGGCTGTTCCCGCCGATGTCCACCGCCGACGTGCTGGGCGCCGCCTACCTCCCGACGGACGGCTACATCGACCCGAGCCAGCTCACGTTCGCGCTCGCCGAGGGGGCGCGTCGGCACGGCGCCGAGATCCTGACGAGCACGCGTGTGACGGGCATCGGCGTCGAGCGCGGCCGCGTTACGGGCGTCGAGACCGATCGCGGCTCGATCGAGACCGGCATCGTGGTGAACGCGGGCGGGATGTTCGCGGCCGAGATCGGCCGGCTCGCGGGCGTGAACGTGCCGGTGGTGCCGATGGCGCACGAGTACCTGGTCACGAAGCCGAGCGGCCTTCCGCTCGAGATGCCGACGATGCGCGATCCGTCGCTGCTCGTCTACTTCCGTCCCGAGTCGGGCGGCCTCGTCATGGGCGGCTACGAGCGCGACCCGGCGCCGTGGGGGCTCGACGGCATCCCGGCCGACTTCAACGGGCGGCTGCTCGAGGAGGACTGGCCGCGCTTCGAGGAGCTGATGACGAATGCGATCGTGCGCGTGCCGTCGCTCGCGGACGCCGAGGTGGTCAAGCTGATCAACGGCCCGGAGGCGTTCACGCCGGACGGTGAGTTCATCCTCGGCCCGACCGACGTGCGCGGCTTCTGGGTCGCAGCCGGCTTCTGCGCGCACGGACTGGCCGGCGCGGGCGGGATGGGCAAGCTCGTCGCCGAGTGGATCGTCGAGGGCCGGCCGAGCCTCGACGTCTGGGAGATGGACTCGAGGCGCTTCGGCCCGCACTACGCGAGCCGCGACTACACCCTCGCCCGCACCGTCGAGATCTACTCGACCTACTACGACGTCAAGTACCCCGGCCACGAGCGGCAGGCCGGACGGCCGCTGCGCCTCTCGCCGACGTACGAGCGGCTTGCGCACGCTCGGCGCCGTCTTCGGCGAGAAGTCGGGCTGGGAGCGCGCGAACTGGTTCGAGCCGAACGAGGCGGCCGGCGACGAGAGCCTGCGTCCGCGCGGCTGGGCGGGTCGGCTCTGGTCGCCCGCGATCGGTGCCGAGCACCTCGCCTGCCGCGAGACGGCGGCGCTCTTCGACGAGACCTCGTTCGCGAAGATCGACGTGACTCGGGCCCGGCGCCGCCGACTTTCTCGAGCGGCTCTGCGACAACCGGTGGCCCGCGAGGCCGGGCGCGTCACCTACACGCAGATGCTGAACATGGGGGCGGCGATCGAGTGCGACTTCACGGTCACGCGCCTCGCGGAGGATCGCTTCCGCATCGTCACCGGCACCGCCTTCGGCCGGCACGACCTCGCCTGGATCCGCTCAGCACGCGCCCGGAGGACGGCTCGGTGGCCGTCGAGGACGTGACGTCGCGCTACGCCTGCCTCGGGCTCTGGGGGCCGGCGGCACGGGAGATCCTGCAGCCGCTGACCCTGACCGACCTCTCGAACGAGGCGTTCCCGTACATGCACGCGCGCGAGCTGACCGTCGGGCCGGTGCCGTGCCTGGCCGTTCGGGTCACGTACGTCGGCGAGCTCGGCTGGGAGCTCTACTGCCCGTCGGAGTTCGGCGTCGCGCTGTGGGACGCGCTCTGGGAGGCCGGCCGCGCCCACGGGCTCGTCGCCGGCGGCTACAAGGCGATCGACTCGCTCCGCCTCGAGAAGGGCTACCGGGTCTGGGGAGCGGACGTCACCCCCGACGAGACGCCGTACGAAGCCGGGCTCGGCTTCGCCGTGAAGCTCGACAAGGGCGAGTTCCTGGGGCGGGCGGCACTGGTGGAACGGCAGGACCCGGAGCGGAAGCTTGTCTGCGTCGTCCTCTCCGACCCGCGCGCGGTGGCGCTCGGCTCGGAGCCGGTCCGGATCGACGGCCGAGCCCGTCGGCCGCGTGACGAGCGGTGGTGTCGGCTACACGGTCGGCCGCTCGATCGCGTACGCGTACGTGCCTGTCGAGCTCGCCGGGCCGGGCACGCGGGTCGAGGTCGAGATCTTCGGGGAGTCGGCGGCGGCGAGATCGCCTCCGAGCCGCTCTTCGACCCGGATGCGACACGCATTCGCGCCTAGGCGTCGTAGACTCGGCCCGTGCTCACGCTCGAACAGCTGAGAGAGGACGTCGAGCTGGGCGTCGTCGACACCGTTGTCGCGGCCTTCACGGACATGCAGGGCCGTCTGATCGGCAAGCGCCTGGACGGCGACTTCTTCCTCGAGGAGGCGGACGCCGGGCATCCGGTCGAGGGGTGCAACTACCTGCTCGCGCTCGACATGGAGATGAGCCCGGAGCCCGGCTACGAGATGGCGAGCTGGGAGCGCGGCTACGGCGACTTCGATCTCCGGCCCGATCTCGGCACGCTGCGCCGCGTCCCCTGGCTCGAGGGAACGGCGCTCGTCCTCTGCGACGTGCTCTGGCACGACGGCACGCCGGTGGGGCCCTCGCCGCGGCAGGTGTTGCGGCGGCAGATCGAACGCGCGGAGGCGATCGGCTTCACGCCCATGGTCGGCTCCGAGCTCGAGTTCTTCCTGTTCCGCGAGAGCTACGAGCAGGCGCGGGCGCAGCACTTCCGCGGGTTGACGCCCTCGGTTCCCTACATCCTCGACTACCACATCCTCGCCTCAACCTACGACGAGCCGCTGCTGCGCCGGATCCGGACGGAGATGAAGCGCGCCGGCATGCGCGTCGAGAGCTCGAAGGGCGAGGCGGGGGCGGGGCAGCACGAGATCAACTTCCGCTTCGCGGACGCGTTGCGCGCCGCCGACGACCATGTCATCTACAAGAACGGCGCCAAGGAGATCGCGCACCAGGAAGGCTGCTCGATCACCTTCATGGCCAAGCCGGACCACGCCGACGTGGGCTCGTCCTGTCACATCCACTCGAGCCTGTGGCGCGAGGGGCGGAACGTCTTCGGCGAGGACGACGCCGTGTTCGGGCCAGTATCTCGCCGGTCAGATCGCCTGCGCGCGCGAGCTGGCGATCTTCTTCGCGCCGACGGTCAACTCGTACAAGCGTTTCGTGGCCGGGAGCTGGGCACCGACGACGCTGGCGTGGGGCAACGACAACCGCACGTGCGGCTTCCGCGTCGTCGGGCACGGCGCGTCCAGGCGCCCGGAGACACGGATCCCCGGCGCCGACGTCAACCCGTATCTCGCCTTCGCGGCGCTGATCGCCGCGGGCCTGCACGGGATCGAGCAGGGGCTCGAGCCGGGGCCGGCGCGCGAGGGCAACGCCTACGTTTCGGACGCCGAGCGCTTCCCGTCGACGCTTCGTGACGCGATCACAGCGCTCGAGACGGGCACGATGGCCCGGGCTGCGCTGGGCGACGACGTGGTCGACCACTACCTCAACTACGCGCGCACCGAGCAGCGGCTGTTCGACTCGGTCGTGACCTGCTACGAGCGCGAACGACTCTTCGAGCGCGGCTAGCCATGACCGTCACCGTCGTCAACCCGGCCACCGAGGAGCCGATCGCCACGCTTCCGCGGGCCGGCGTCGAGGAGACGGACGAGGCGGTGGCGCGGGCGAAGGCCGCCTTCCCCGCCTGGCGCGCCGTGGCCCCCGCCGACCGCGGGCGGCTGCTGCGGCGGCTCGCGACGCTCGTCGAGGAGCACGCCGACGAGCTGGCCACGATCGAGTCGCGGAACGTCGGCAAGCCGATCGCGGGAGCCCGCGGCGAGATCGGCATGGTCGCCGACGTGTTCCATTTCTACGCGGGCGCGGTCGACAAGCACCACGGCCAGACGATTCCCGTCGCCGGAGGGGTGGACATGACCTTCCGCGAGCCGCTCGGCGTCGTCGGCCTGATCGTCCCGTGGAACTTCCCGCTCAACATCGCCTCCTGGAAGCTCGGCCCCGCGCTCGCCTGCGGCAACACCGTCGTACTGAAACCGGCCGAGCTGACGCCGCTCTCGGCGCTGCGACTCTCCGAGCTCTGCCTGGAGGCGGGGATTCCGGAAGGCGTCGTCAACGTCCTCGTCGGCAAGGGCTCGGTCGTCGGCCAGCGGCTCGTCGAGCACCCGGACGTGGCCAAGATCGGCTTCACGGGCTCGACCGAGGTCGGCCGCTCCGTGATGGAGGGCGCCGCCGGGACGATCAAGCGCGTCACCCTCGAGCTGGGCGGCAAGTCGGCGAACATCGTCTTCGCCGATGCCGACCTCGAGCGGGCCGCCGCCGCCGCGCCCTACGCCGTCTTCGACAACGCCGGCCAGGACTGCTGCGCCCGCTCGCGCATCCTCGTCGAGCAGTCGGCATACGACGCCTTCCTCGCTCTGCTCGTCGAGGCGACGGCCGGCGTGAAGGTCGGCGACCCTGCGGACGCGTCGACCGAGATGGGCCCGCTGATCTCGGCGGCACATCGTGAGACCGTCGCCTCGTTCACGGACGACGCCGAGATCCTGTTTCGCGGGGACACTCCCGGCGGCCCCGGCTTCTGGTTCCCGTGCACCCTGGTGGAGGCATCGAACGACGACCGCATCGCCCGCGAGGAGGTGTTCGGGCCGGTTGCGGCGGTGATCCCGTTCGCCGGCGAGCAGGAGGCGGTGCGGATCGCGAACGACACCCCGTACGGGCTCTCGGGGTCGGTCTGGACGCGCGACGGCGCGCGCGCCTTGCGCGTGGCGCGCGCCCTCGAGACGGGCGTCATCTCGATCAACTCGAACAGCTCCGTCCGAGTGTCGACGCCGTTCGGGGGCATGAAGCAGTCGGGGTTCGGCCGCGAGCTCGGCATGCACGGGCTCGACGGCTACTCGGAGGTCAAGAACGTCTTCTACTCGACGGAGGGCTAGCTCAAATGGCGGGACGGCTGGACGGAAAGGTGTGTGTGATCACGGGCGCCGGCGGCGGGATGGGGCGTGAGGCGGCGATCCTGTTCACGGCCGAGGGCGCGAAGGTCTGTGCCGCCGACGTGATGCTCGACGCGGCCGAGGAGACCGTGTCGATGTGCTCCGGAGAGGCATTCGCCGCCCGGGTCGACGTCGCCGACGAAGGTCAGGTCGAATCCATGATGACGGCGACGGCCGAGCGCTTCGCGGGCATCGACGTCCTCTACAACAACGCCGGCATCTCACCCGCGGACGATGCGTCCATCCTCGACACGTCCGTCGAGGCCTGGCAGCGCGTCCAGGACGTGAACGCGAAGGGCGTCTTCCTGTGCTGCAAGCACGGGATCCCCCATCTTCTCGAGCGCGGGGGCGGGTCGATCGTGAACGTCGCGTCGTTCGTGGCGCTGCTCGGCGCGGCCACGTCGCAGATCTCGTACACCGCCTCGAAGGGAGCGGTGCTGTCGATGACGCGGGAGCTGGCCGTCCAGTTCGCGCGGCAGGGGATCCGCGTCAATGCGCTCTGCCCCGGCCCCGTCGAGACGCCGCTTCTGCTCTCGATCTTCGGCTCCGACCCGGCCGCTCTCGAGCGGCGTCGCGTGCACTGGCCGACCGGCCGCCTCGCCAGTCCGCGTGAGATCGTCAACGCGGCGCTCTTCCTGGCCTCGGACGAGTCGTCCTACGTGAACGGATCGACGTTCGTGGTCGACGGCGGCCTCACCGCCGCCTACGTGACCCCCGAGTGACCGGCAGGTGCCAGGCACGTGCCTGGCACCTGCTTCTGCCCGTTTTGCGCGCCTTTTACCTTCGTTCTGACTGGGCGTAACAGCGCCGGGGTAGAAGAGATTGGTAGAGCGACACGTGAGCGTGTCGAAGCCAGGACGGGAGGATGGACATGACGACCTCAACGAAGCGCAGGTCGGTACTCGTGCCTCTGGGCGCCGCTCTCGCTGTCCTGATCGGCGTCGCCGCCGCAGCGGGCACAGCGGGTGCCTCGCCCGCCCAGGTTCATGCTGCGGCCTACCGGCTGACGGCGACGCTGAGCGCGGCCCAGGAGGTCCCGGCCGTGCAGGCACCGGCCGCCGCAAACGGCCGCTTCAACGCCGTGCTGTTCAGGTCCGGCGTCGGGGTGGCGAAGATCGCCGCGCTCGCCGGGTGCAAGGTCATCGTTCCGCCGCGGCGTAGCGGGCTGCCGACCCGGATCACCTGCAACGGCTCGGTCGTGACACTTCCGGCCCCGGGCCAGTGGCGCCTGCTCTGGCGGCTCTCGGTCTCCGGCCTGAGCGGACCGGCCACGGCGGCCGGCATCCACATCGCCCCGGCCGGTCACGCGGCGCCTCCGGCGTTTGCACTCTGCGGGCCGTGTGGGTCGGTGTCGCACGGCTACCTCGCGATCACCGCCGGCCAGGCGAACTCCCTCGTGGGCAACGCCTCCTACGTGAACGTCACCACGGCTGCGAATCCGGGCGGCGAGATCCGTGGCCAGATCGTGAGAACGACGATCGGCTTCTCCGCCGGCCGTCTCTGAGGCTCGTCCGCCTCAGGTCTGCCAGGGGACCGACCGGGAGCGGACGACCTGCTCGGAGAGCTCGTGCAGGTTCGTGCGCCGGCTCCGGGCCTCCTGACGGAGGAGCTGGAAGCACTCGTCGGGATCCAGTCCGAGCCGGGCGGCCAGGACGCCCTTCGCCTGCTCGATCACGATCCTCGACTGCAGCGCCGTCTCGAGCTGTGCGATCCGCTCGAGCAGGACCGAGGGCGAGTCTGCGGTCGGGGAGTCGCCCGGAACCAGCAGGGTGTAGGTACGGTCGTCGAAGTGGACCCGGAGGGACGTGAGCCCTTCTGTCTCCAGCCAGCCGCCGAGCACTCTCAGCAGCTCGAGCAGCTGCGTCGACAGGCGGTCGCCTTCCAGCCCGACCTGCCAGCTCTTCCCCTCGCGGACGAGCTGCGACGAGTAGCCGTCGAGGGCAGCCTGCAGCGACTCCGCGTGCGGTCTCGAAGACGCTTCGATACGGATCGATGGCCCTAGCCCCACAGCACCGTCCCAGTCGGAATCCGACTCGGTCGCGGCGAGAAAGGGGCGGGCGACTTACAGAACGGGTTCGGGTGCCTGCGTCAGCGCCGATACCGGGGAGGCCGAGAACTCCAGTATGCCCGAAGTCGCGAGGTGCGGAGGCGTCCGGCGGGGATCTAGACTCGCGCCATGACGCCATGTCCCGCCTGCGGCGCGGCGAACACGGCCGGCTCGCGATTCTGCTCGTCCTGCGGCAGCCCGCTGACCGCGGATCCGTCACGGGAACGGCGGAAGCTCGTGACGCTCCTCTTCTGCGACCTGTCCGGCTCGACGAGCCTGGGCGAGCACCTCGACCCGGAGTCCGTGCGGGACATGATGTTCCGTTACTTCCACACGGTGCGCTCGGCGATCGAGCGGCACGGGGGGACGGTGGAGAAATTCGTCGGCGACGCCGTGCTCGCGGTGTTCGGCGTGCCGGTCGCGCACGAGGACGATGCGCTCCGGGCGCTTCGCGCGGCCGCCGAGATGCGCGACCGGCTGGAGCGGCTGAACGACGAGCTCGGGCGCCGCTTCGGCCGGCGGATCGCACTCCGCATCGGCGTCGACACCGGCGAGGTGGTCGTGGGCGATCCGTCGAGCAACGAGACGTTCGTGACCGGGGACGCCGTCAACGTGGCCGCCCGGCTGCAACAGGCCGCCGGCGAGAACGAGATCCTCGTCGGCGAGAGCGCGCTGCTGCTCGCGGGCGACGCTGCCACGCTGGAGGCGCTCGAGCCTCTCGCGCTGAAAGGGAAGCACGAGCGCATCCCGGCTTACCGCCTGCTCGGCGTCTCGCCCGGCGCCTCGGTGCGTGCGCCCAGGCTCGACCGGCCGATCGTGGGCCGCAAGCCCGAGCTGGCCGCGCTCCTCGGGCTGCTCGACGCGAGCGTCGACGGCAGCCGCTGCGTGCTCGCGACGATCGTCGGCGAGCCCGGGGTGGGGAAATCCCGTCTGGTCGCGGAGCTCGAGGCGTCCGTGTCCGACCGTGCGACCGTGCTTCACGGACGGTGCCTGCCCTACGGCGAGGGGATCACGTTCTGGCCGCTCGGGGAGCTCGTCCGCGAGGCGGCCGACATCCGCGAGGGGCTGCCGGCCGAGGAGGCGCTCGGCCGGCTGGAACGGCTGGCCGGAGCGGAGGTTGCCGGGCCGGTGGCCGCCGCGATCGGGCTCACCGGTGAGAGCGGAGATCGCGACACGATCGTCTGGGCGTTCCGGCGCCTGTTCGAGGAGCTGGCGGCGGAGCGACCGTTGGTGGCCTATGTCGAGGACCTGCACTGGGCCGAGCCGACCCTGCTCGAGCTCCTCACCCACCTGCGCGATCGGGCCGTGGGGCCGATTCTCCTGCTCTGCACCGCACGGTCCGAGCTGCTCGAGAGCGCCCCGGACTGGGAGGCGACCGTTCGGCTCGAGCCGCTCGCACTCGACGAGGTCGGAGAGCTGATCGACGACTTCGCTCTCGAGGGCGAGGCGCGGGAGAAGGTCGTCGAGGCGTCCGGCGGGAATCCGCTGTTCGCCGAGGAGCTTGCGAACCTGCTCCGCGAGCACCCCGAGGAGGGTGCGATCCCGACGACTCTCAGCGCGCTCTTGACCGCCCGTCTCGACCGGCTCCCCGACGTCGAGCGGCGGGTCGCCGAGCGGGCGTCCGTCGAGGGCCTCGTCTTCCACCGCGGCGCCGTGCTCGAGCTCTCACCCGCGAACGAACGTCGTGCGATCCAGGACGCGATCGAGCAGCTCGAGTCGCGCAACCTGGTGCAACCGGCGAAGGCGGACTTCGCGGACGAGGCGGCGTTCCGCTTCCGTCACGGCCTGATCCGCGATGCGGCGTACAACGGCCTCCCGAAGCGGGTGCGGGCCGAGCTTCACGAACGGTTTGCCGCCTGGCTCCAGCTCCGCGCCTCCGAGAGCGGGCGCGACCAGGAGGAGATCGTCGGGTACCACCTCGAGCAGACCGTGCTCTATCGGTCCGAGCTGGGGCTGCTCGACGAGCGCGAGCTCGAGCTCGCGAAGCAGGCGTCGGCGCTGCTCGCCGTCGCCGGCCGGCGGGCGCTCGCCCGCGGGGACGCACCTGCGGCCGTCAACCTCCTCGAGCGCGCTGACTCGCTGCTCGCGGACGAGGACGCAGACCGGACGACGCTGCTGCTCGACCTCGGCGAGGCGCTCCGCGAGGCCGGCGAGCTGGCTCGTGCGGACGAGACCCTGCGCGGCGTGATCGAGCGGGCCCAGGCCGCCGGGGACGAGCCGCTGGAGGCGCGCGGCCGGCTCGAGCGCGCCTTTCTGCAGCGCTATATCGACCGGGAGGCGCGCGTCGACGACCTCCTCCTGGTCGCCGAGGAGACCGCCGTCGTCTTCGAGGCACACGGCGACGACGCGGGCCTGTCGCGCTCGCTACGCCTCGCCGCCGAGGCGCACTGGTCGCACTGCCGGATCGGGGAGATGGCCGAGGCGTACGAGCGTGCTCTCGCCCATGCCCGCCGCCGCGGTGATCACCGAGAGCTTGCAGGCATCTACCAGGGGCTCGTCCGGTCGACCTTCGCCGGGCCGATGCCGGCAGACGCCGCCATCGTGCACTGCGAGGAGATCCTCCGGCAAGCCCCGCCCGACCGGCCGCTGGAGGCGATCATCGCCGGGGTCGTCGGTCTCCTCGAGGCCATGCGCGGCCGCTTCCCGGAGGCACGCGCGTCGGCGGCGCATGCGGTCTCCGTCTTCGAGGAGCTCGGCAAGCCGGTCGTCGCGGCCGCGGTGCGCGGCTGGGCGGGCGCGATCGAGCTCTATGCCGCGGCCCCCGAGGCCGCCGAGACGCTCCTGCAGCCGGCGTTCGAGACGCTCGAGGCGCGCGGCGAGACCGGCAACCTGTCGACCGTCGCCGCCTACCTCGCGCAGGCGCTCTACGCGGAGGGGCGTCTCGAGGAGGCCGAGCGGGCGACCGAGACCAGTGAGCGCTGCGCGGCCCTCGACGACATCCACGCCCAGGTCGGGTGGCGTGTCACCCGCGCGCGCGTGATGGCGAGCCGGGGTGAGATCGAGACGGCGGAGACGCTGGCGCGCGAGGCCGGCGCGCTCGCTGCCGAGACCGACTACCTGAACCTCCAGGGCGATGCGTTCGCCGGTCTCGGCGAGGTCGCGCTCGCCGCGGGACGTGCCGACGCGGCCGAAGCCTTCGGCCGGGCGATCGAGGTCTATTCGGCGAAGGGCAACGTCGTCGCCGCGGCGAGCGTCCGAGCGTCGCTCGAGCGGGCGTCCGCCACGGCGTCGGCCGGCTGAGCTTCGGCCGGCTGAGCCTCGGCCGGCTGAGTCACCGGCTCGAGCACGATCGTCGCCATCCAGGGGAGGTCGTCCGCCGCGAGCGAGGCGAGCGGAACGCGGCGCACCGTCGCGTCGGCGATCGGGTACGGAGATGCCTCGTAGGCGATCACCTCGTGATCCGGCGGGTAGAGCTCGAGGAGGCGCTCGACGAGGAGCGGCAGCCGGGACAGGTCGGGCTCGGTGACGGAGTCCGAGCGCCCGAGGACACTCACCTGCCACAGAACGAGCAGAGCCCCCGTGTCGACTACCGGTCGCCGTAGAAGGAACCGGGTTGCGTCGTGGCTCTGGCAGCCGTCGATGCCCGGATCGATGCCGAGGTCGGCGAAGAGGCAGTCCTCGGCGGAGATGCCCGGCAGCATCACCGCCTCGTGTCCTTCTGCGCGGGCCTGTCGTACGGCCGCATGGCCGGGTGTCCCGAAGACGCCGGGATGCCCGTAGAACGCGGCGCAGACGACATGACCTGCGCGTACGGGAGCCATGATCTCCTCGACCATCGCCTCGTAGATCGGCAGCCGCTCGGCGCCGGGCTCGTAGAGATGCTCGAGCGAACGCGCCCGCGGGTTGAGCCGCTGGACGACCGCGGCTGCCACCGGCTCGGCGACCAGGAAGAACACCTCGTCGGCCGCGCTCGATCGCCTCTGCGCGCCTCGTCCGTCAGCTGGATGCCGGCCCGGATCCCCGTCCCGACGACGATGAGCGAACCCGGCGCCACGAGCGGAGGCTAGCCGTGGAGGGTGATCTGCATCGACCTGGCCCCCTCCGGGTCGACCTTGGCGACGGCGGCCCGGATCTTGGTCGCGTCACTCGTCAGCACGATCGCCTGGTCGGCGGCGCTCAGCCCGAAGCTCGTCATCGCGCTCACGGCGTCGCCTTGGAAGGCTGCCAGCGCGCTCGCGTCGTCGGTCAGGTGCTTCATGTAGGCCTCAATGGTCATGCTGTCCTCTCCTCACTCGACGGGGCCTGCGGGGCAAACCTACTCGGCGCCGGGCGAGAGGTCAACGCGGGGAGGAGCCGAGGGGGAGCCGGAAGCTCCCCCTCGCTCGGTGCAGTCGATCAGCCGGTGACGTAGAACTGGCCGCTGCTGGTCGCCGACCCGGCTGGGGTGGTGACCTTCCATTTGGCGTAGCCGACCCCTGCGGTCGGGACGGTCGCCCTGATCTGCGTGCTCGAGAGCACGCTGTACGAGGCGGCCGGGTAATTCGTCACGCCGCGTACGAGCGCGACGGCGGTCGTCCCGGTGAAGTTCTTCCCCGAGATCGTGACGAGCGTCCCGTGCCGGCCGCGCGTCGGGCTGAAGCCGGAGATCTGCGGCGGATTCCCGCCGCCGCCACCGCCGTAGGTCTGCCGGCAGGCCGAGCCGTCGTTCGACCACTCCTGCTGCAGGAAGTAGTGATGGCTGTTGATCGTCTGGTTGTACTCGCCCCCGTTCGGGCCGGAGACGGCGCCGAAGTTCCACGCGCACTTGTCGCCGTTCTCGCGCCCTGGGAGTCGTACCAGGCGTTCAGCTGCGGTCGGTGATCGCCTCGTTGTGCTCGTGGCTGACGACGTTGATCGTCGGATCGGCGTGGTTAGCTACCGTTCGGGTACTGGCCCTCGTCGCAGCCGGCGCGGCGGCAAGGGCTGGTTCGCGTAGATTCGCGCCGAGCGTTCGAGGTGCCGTGGTAGGCGCAGTAGGCGGTGTAGGCGCAGCTGCTGCCGCTCGAGTCGAAGCAGCTGCCGACGTCGGCGGCGTGAACAGGAAGAACATGTTGCGTGCCGTTCCTCGCCCAGCCCTGTGGCTCCGATCACGTTGTCGATCTCGGTCTGGATCTGGGCATCGGTCAGGCACTTGCGGAGCGCCGTTGTAGAGCGGGCACCCGCTGGCCGGGAACGCGTTCTGTCCGTGAACGAGCCGGCGAAGGTCGAGCTGTACTGGATGCTCGAGTACTGCGTGTCGCGTCGCGTACACGTTCGTCCACTTGCCGCTGTCGGCGGCGACGTCGGTGAAGTACTGGTTGATCGTCGTGTCGTAGCCGGCCGGGATCGAGTATCCGGCGGGCACCCAGTAGATCGCGTAGGTCTTGTTCGTCGTCATGACGGGCCCGCCGTGATTGATCAGCGGGATACCGGCGCCGGGAAGCTGCTTGCCGATCACCGGAACCACACCCTTGATGTGGCTGGGAGTCTGCGGCGCGGCCGAGGTGACGGCGGATGCCGAGGCCGAGACGAGCGCGGCGACGAGTGCGAGCGCGCCGAGCAACGTCGCGAAGGCGAACGTTCGCTTCATGCTTGTCCTTTCGTGCCCTCTGGGGCGATGCGAGGGGTCGACTGACGGAACAACTCTAGGGCGACGTATCGGCCCCTTGTTCGCCGAGCAGTACCGCGTTCCCTGGGTCGAGTGTCCCTCGTTCCCCGGGCCGATTCCCGGCTCCTCCGTGCTACGGACGGTAGCCGAGCCGGGCCGAGATCTCGGCTGCGGCACGAGTCAGCATCGAGCTCAGGCGGTCGACGAGGTCCTCGATCGATCCCGCCGAGCGGTGCACGGCGAGGTTGATCGCGGCGACGACCTCGCCGGTCTGCCCCCAGACGGGGACGGCGATCGAGCGCAGGCCGTAGGCGAGCTCTTCGTTGTTGACGGCGACGCCGCGGGCTCGCACCCGTTCGAGCTCCGCCGCGAGCGCACCGCTGGTCATGATCGTGTTCGGCCCGCGGTCGACGAAGTCGATCCGCTCGATCAGCGCCTTCTGCTCTGCCGCCGGGAGGTAGGCGAGCAGCACCTTTCCCATCGAGGTGCAGTAGGCGGGGAGCCGCGAGCCGACGTGCAGGGCCAGGTCGATCTCGCGCTGCCCGGGACCGGAGGTGCGGCACCGCTCGATGTAGACGATGTCGGCGCCGTCGAGGATCGCCATGTTGACCGTGCGGCCGGTCTCGTCGGAGAGCTGCTGGAGGTGCGGCGAGGAGATCTGGCGCAGCTCCATCGAGTTGATCGCCGAGAGGCCGAGGTCGAGTACGCGCGGCCCGAGCCGGTACTTGCGCGTCGCGGTGTTCTGCTGCAGGTAGCCGAGCCGGGCGAGAGTCGCGACGTAGCGGTGCGACGTGCTGCGGCTCAGGTCGAGCTCGCGGGCGAGCTCGCTGATCCCGAGCTCGGGGAGCTCCGGCTTGAACGCCGACAGGATGGCCAGTCCGCGCTCGAGGGACTGCGAGCTCGCTCTCGTGACCTCCTCCACGTCCCGGATAGTAGAACAGTGTCTTGACAAGTGAGAAGGAAGGGACGATAGTTTCGCGCTCTCGGTCGAGCGACAGGAGGAACGATGGCTGAAGAGCCCCAGGTTGGCAACACCGGTCTCACAAGACGGGAAGTGATCAAGCGCGGAGGCGTCGGTGCAGGCGGATTGCTCGTTGCCGGCGGCCTCGCGGACAGCGCGTTCGCGAAGACGGTCAGGGTCGGCCACGAGGCCGCTCCCGAGGCCAATACGCTCAGGATCGGGTTCCTCAGCCCGCTGACCGGCCCGCTGGGCTCCTTCGGCGAGGCCGATCCGTGGATCGTCTCCCAGTTCCGCAAGGCCCTGGCCAAGGGCGTCAAGATCGGCGGCAAGACCTATGCGGTCACGATCATCGCGAAGGACACGCAGTCCGACCCGGCCCGGGCCGGCCAGCTCGCGAAGTCGCTGATCAACGGCAGCAAGGTCGACCTGATGCTGTCGACGTCGACGCCCGAGACGAACAATCCGATCGCCGACGCCTGCGAGGCCGCGGGTGTCCCGCAGGTCTCGACCGTGCAGCCGTGGGAGGCGTGGTACTTCGGTCGCGGCGCCAAGCCGGGCGGCAAGAACCCGTTCAAGTGGACGCATCACTTCAGCTTCGGCGTCGCCGACTTCGCCGGGGCGTACATCTCGCAGTGGAACGGCCCCGTGAAGACGAACAAGAAGGTCGGTGTCCTGTGGCCGAACGACGCGGACGGCAACGCGATCAGGGCCCTGCTCGGGCCGGCGCTCACGAAGGCGGGCTTCACGATCGTCGATCCGGGCCCCTACGAGGACGGCACGACCGACTACTCGTCCCAGATCTCGAAGTTCAAGACCGAGAACTGCCAGATCTTCAACACGTTCCCGCTTCCGCCCGACTTCGCCACCTTCTGGCGCCAGGCCGCCCAGCAGGGCTACGCGCAGCAGGTCAAGATCGCGCAGATCGCGAAGGCCGGCCTGTTCGCGTCGGAGATCGTGGCGCTCGGGAATCTGGGCTACAACCTCGCCACGGCGATCTACTGGGGCCCGACCTGGCCGTATCGCTCGGCCACGCTCGGCATGAAGAACCAGCAGCTCGCGGCCGCCTACACGAAGGCGACGGGGCGGCAATGGCTCCAGCAGATCGGTGCCACGGTCGCGGTGTTCGAGGTCGGCCTGGCGGCGCTCAAGGCGAGCCACAGCCCGAAGAGCAAGGCGGCGGTGGCCAACGCGTTCAAGAGCGCTCGTCGTCTCGACGCCGCTCGGTGCGGTGAACTTCGCCAAGGGGCCGATCCCGGGTACCGTCGCGAACGGGCCGATCATCGGCTCCCAGTGGGTGAAGACGAGCGGCAAGTTCAAGGTCGAGGCCAGGGTCACCGACAACCACGACGACAAGAGGGTGCCGGTCGCCGCGAAGCTGAAGCCGTACAGCTAGAAGCTGGGTCCGTGAGCGCATCCTCGGGGACGCCGCTGCTGGCAGCGCTCGGGGTTCGCAAGCGCTTCGGAGCGCTGGTCGTGCTGCACGACGTGGACTTCGCGCTCGGGGCCGACGAGGCAGTCGGGATCGTCGGCCCCAACGGCGCGGGGAAGACGACGCTGCTCAACGTCCTCGCCGGCTCGCTGCAGGCCACGAAGGGCTCGGTGCGCTTCCGCGATGCCGACGTCACCCCGGCGGGATCGGCCCAACGCTGCCGGCTGGGGATCGCGCGTGCACACCAGGTGCCGCGGCCGTTCAGCGGCATGACCGTGTTCGAGAACGTGCTCGTCGCGGCGACCACCGGCGGTGGGCACAAGGGGAAGGACGCCTACAGGCGATCCGTCGACGCTCTCGAGGTCTGCGGCATGCTCGGCGCCGCCAACCGCCGCGCGGAGACGCTCGGCCTGCTCGACCGCAAGCGGCTCGAGCTGGCGCGGGCGCTCGCCACCGACCCGGTCGTGCTGCTCCTGGACGAGATCGGCGGCGGCCTGACGGACGCCGAGGCGGGCGAGCTGGTGGAGACGATCCGCGAGTTGCGACGGGAGCGGATCTCGATCGTCTGGATCGAGCACATCGTGCACGTGCTCGTACAGGTCGTGACGCGGCTCGTGTGCATGGACGCCGGGCGCGTGATCGCCGACGGCGAGCCGGACGCGGTGATGGCCGACACCGCGGTGATCGACGCCTACCTCGGGAGCGGAGGCGGCTCGTGAGCCTCCTCGCCGTCGAGTCGCTCGACGCCCGCCACGGGCTCCTGCAGGCCGTGCGCGAGGTGTCGTTCGAGCTGGAGGAGGGCGAGACCCTGGCGCTCGTCGGGGCGAACGGCGCCGGCAAGACGACGCTGCTGCGCACGATCGCGGGCGCGCACTCGCCGGCGGCCGGACGTGTGGTCTTCGACGGGCGCGACATCACCTCCGTGCCGGCCTACCGGCGAGTCCGCTCGGGGATCACGCTCGTGCCCGAGGGCCGCCGGCTGTTCACCGGCCTGACCGTGGAGGAGAACCTGACGCTGGCCGGACGGGCGGGGCGGCCCGGGCCGTGGACGGTGGACGCGGTCCTCGACGTCTTCCCGATGCTCGCTCCCCTGCGCCGGAAGAAGGCGAGCAGCCTCTCCGGGGGCGAGCAGCAGGCGACGGCGATCGGCCGGGCGCTGATGACGAACCCGCGGCTCCTGCTGCTCGACGAGGTGTCGCTCGGGCTCGCGCCCATCGCGGTCGAGGGCGTCTACCGCTCGTTGCGGACGCTGATCGACGGCGGCGCGACGATCCTGCTCGTCGAGCAGGATCTCGCCCGCGCGATGGAGGTCTCGGACCGGATCGTCTGCATGCTGGAGGGCAAGGTCGTCCTGGAGGGGCGCGCCGGAGACCTGACCCGCGACCAGATCGTGGAGGCGTACTTCGGCCTCGGGCGGGCGGCACGGACGGGAGCGGCTACGGAGCGTCGCTCGCGTATGGCTCGCTCCCGTGGGGGAAACCATGTCCCCCACGGACCCCCTTCTTCAGAGGCCGATCTGGTTCGGGGAACCTCCCGGTTCCCCTGGGACCCTCCACATGCTCATAGGCCAGAGGCCGGCCCATGAGCATCTGGGTGAACCAGGTCGTCCAGGGCGTGCTGCTCGGCGGGTACTACGCGATCCTGGCCTCGGGCCTGGCGCTGCTCTTCGGCGTCATGCGGATCATCAACCTCGCCCACGGCGACCTGGCAGTCCTCGGGGCGTTCCTCGTACTCGTGTGCACCGACCAGGGCATCAACCCGTTCGTCGCGCTCGCGATCGTGCTGCCGGTGATGGCGCTGTTCGGCTGGGCCCTGCAGCGGACGGTTCTCGAGCGCAGCCTGCGGGCCGGGATGCTCATTCCTCTTCTGAGCACGTTCGGGCTGGCGATCGTGATCCAGAACCTGCTGTTCGAGAAGTTCGGCGCCGACCAGCGTTCGCTCGGCCCGAGCATCGGCACGCTCTCCTATTCGAGCTGGACGATCACGAACCAGATCTACATCGGAAAGCTCTCCGTGCTGATCTTCGTCGTCGCGGTCGCCGTCCTCCTCGGGCTCCAGCTCTTCCTCGCACGCACGTCGCTGGGGCGGGCGATGAGGGCGACGGCCGAGGATCCCGACACGGCCGAGCTCGTCGGCGTCAACTCGCGCGCCGTCTACGCGGCCTCCGCCGCAATCGCGCTCGCGCTGGCCGGCCTGGCCGGCGCCTTCCTCGGGATGCGCTCGACCTTCGACCCGTACTCCGGATCGTCGCAGCTGATCTTCGCGTTCGAAGCGGTCGTGATCGGGGGCATGACGCTGGGAGGGACGCTCGTCGGGGCGATCGTGCTCGGCGTCGCGCAGACGGTCGGCAGCCAGATGGCTGCGGAGGGTTGGATCAAGGACGTCTGGGGCGGCGCCGGCGCCGGGGACATCGTCTTCCTCGCCGTGCTCGCCGCGCGGCTCGTTCTCGCGGCACTCGACCAACGGGGCGGAATCCGCACCGTGCTTGGACAGCGAGCATGAGCCGTAGGCTCGACGGAGGCGAACAGGGAGCGGAGGTGTCGGCTTTGCCGGCGCCGGAGTGGGTATGAGCGCCGTCGCCGAGCGGCCGGGCTTCTCCGTCCAGCGGTGGACGACGACGTCGATCGCGTCGAGCGTCGGCCTGGCCGGGGTGATCGCTGCGCTCGTGTTCGTCCCGGTCGCGCTGAGCGCGAACGCGACGGACAAGCTGACGACGCTCTACGTCTACGTGATCCTCGCCGCGATGTGGAACGCGCTGGCGGGGTACGCGGGGCTGGTCTCGGTGGGCCAGCAGGGGTTCTTCGGTCTCGGGGCCTACGCGGCGGTCAAGCTGTCCGACTCCGGCGTCAGCGTCTACCTGGCGCTCGTGCTCGGAGCGCTGGTCGCGGGCGCCGTCTCGATTCCGACCTCCCTGTTCATGCTCCGCCTGCGCGGCGGCGAGTTCGCGATCGGCATGTGGGTGGTCGCCGAGGTCTTCCACCTGTACGTGAACGGCGACCGCTCGATCGGCGGCGTGACCGGCACCTCGCTGGATGCCCTCAACGCGTACAGCCCGGCCGACCGCCGCGACTACACCTACTGGCTGACGCTCTCGGTCATGGTCGTGCTGCTCGGGGTGCTCTTCGTGCTCCTGCGCAGCCGTCTCGGCGCCTCGTTGCAGGCGATCCGCGACGACGAGGAGGCGGCGCGCTCGGTCGGCGTGCGCGTGCTCTGGGGGAAAGGGGTCGTCTTCGTGCTGGCGGCCGTGGGCTGCGGCGCGGCGGGCGCGATGTGGCTCGCCTCGTTCCCGACCTTCCAGCCGAACGACTTCTTCAGCGTGAAGTGGACGGCGTACATGATCTTCATGGCGCTCGTGGGTGGGCTCGGGACGTTCGAGGGGCCGATCATCGGTGCGATCATCTTCTTCGTCATCCAGGACCAGTACGGCGACCAGGGGGTCTGGTACCTCGTCGGCCTGGGCGCCGCGGCGATCGTGTTCGCGCTCGTGGTGCCGCGCGGGATCTGGGGCACGATCGAGGAGCGCTACGGCCTGCGGCTGCTTCCGGTCGGGTACCGCCTCCGGCGCCTCGGGTCGGGGAGCGAATCGAAGGCGGAGGGCGCGGCATGAGGATCACTGCCGCCGTCACCGAGCAGAAAGGCGCCCCCTTCACGCTGCAGGAACTCGAGCTGGGCGAGCCGAGGCAGGACGAGGTGCTGGTCGAGGTGGCCGCGGCCGGGATCTGCCACACCGACCTGATCTGCCGTGACGAGTGGTATCCGGTGCCGTTCCCGAACGTCTTCGGGCACGAGGGCGCCGGCGTCGTCGCGCGCGTCGGCGACGCCGTCACGGAGGTGAAGCCGGGAGATCGGGTGGCGATGTCGTTCCACTCGTGCGGGCACTGCCGGACCTGCCTCGGCGGGCGACCCTCGTACTGCCACGCGTTCTTCGAGCACAACTTCGCCTCGACCCGGCCGGGTGACGGCTCGAGCGCCCTTTCCCGGAACGGCGAGACGATCCACGCGCATTTCTTCGGGCAGTCGAGCTTCGCGACGCACGCGGTCGCGAACGCGCGCAACGTCGTCCGGCTGGACGGGACCATGCCGCTCGAGATCGCTGCGCCGCTCGGCTGCGGCATCCAGACCGGCGCCGGCGCGGTGCTCAACACCCTGCGCGTCCCGGCCGGCGCCGCGCTCGCCGTCTTCGGCGCGGGCGCGGTCGGCCTGGCCGCGGTGATGGCGGGGGTGATCGCCGGCTGCGCGACGATCGTCGCCGTCGACCTGCGCGCGGCGCGGCTCGAGCTGGCCCGCGAGCTCGGGGCCACGCACGTCGTGGACGCGGGCTCCGAGGACGCTGTCGAGGCCGTCCGCAGGATTACCGGCGGCGGCGCCGACTTCAGCCTCGAGGCCACGGGTTCGCCTCAGGTGCTGCGCCAGGCGGTCGACTGCACGGCGCCGCTCGGTGTCTGCGGAGTGATCGGCGCGCCCGCGTTCGGCACGGAAGTGTCGCTCGACGTGAACACGATTCTGGTCGGAGGCCGCACGGTGCGCGGGATCGTCGAGGGCGACAGCGTCCCGCAGCTGTTCCTGCCGCAGCTCGTCCGTCTGTGGGAGCAGGGGCGCTTCCCCGTCGAGCGGCTGATGGCGCACTACGACTTCGACCGGATCGAGGAAGCCGTGGCGGATGCCGAGAGCGGCAGCGTGGTCAAGCCAGTCTTGCGAATGAGCTGAAAGGGGACCTGATGCCGACGACAGACAGCGAGCCGTCCTGATGATCGTTCCCCTCCGGGAAGCGATCTCGAAGCTCGTCCACGACGGCGACGTCGTCGCGCTCGAGGGGTTCACGCACCTCATCCCGAACGCGGCGGGGCACGAGCTGATCCGCCAGGGCCGGCGCGACCTGACACTCGTGCGGATGACCCCCGACGTGATCTACGACCAGCTGATCGGCATGGGGTGCGCGCGGAAGCTCGTCTTCTCCTGGGGCGGCAATCCCGGCGTCGGCTCACTGCACCGGCTCCGCGATGCGGTCGAGCACGGCTGGCCGGTGCCGCTCGAGCTCGAAGAGCACTCCCATGCGGGCATGGCTGCTGCCTATGCCGCCGGGGCAGCCAACCTCCCGTTCGGCGTGCTGCGCGGCTACGCCGGAACCGACCTTCCGGCGCACACCAGGGTGGCCCGGGTGACCTGCCCGTTCACGGGCGAGGAGCTCTCGGCGGTGCCGGCGCTCCGGCCGGACGTCGGGATCATCCACGCCCAGCAGGCCGACCGCCGCGGGAACGTCCAGCTCTGGGGGATCAGCGGCGTGCAGAAGGAGACGGTGCTGGCAGCGGAGCGGTCGCTCGTCACCGTCGAGGAGATCGTCGACGAGCTCGAGCTGCGGCCGGGCGGCATCGTGCTGCCGGCGTGGGTGATCGGCGCCGTGTCGCTCGCCCCCGGGGGCGCCCACCCGTCCTACGCGCACGGCTACTACGACCGTGACAACGCGTTCTACGTCCGGTGGGACACGATCAGCCGCGACCGGGAACGTTTCACGGACTGGATGCGGCGGCACGTGCTCGAGACCGCCGACGTGACCGAGTACCGGGCACGCGTGGCCGAGGCGACCGAGGTGGTCGCGTGACCGAGGCGTATACGTCGGACGAGATGATGGCGGTCGCGGCGGCTCGGCGTCTGCACGACGGCACGGTCTGCTTCGTCGGCATCGGCCTGCCGAGCCGGGCCGCGAATCTCGCCCGCGTGACGCACGCGCCCGGCTGCGTCCTCATCTACGAGAGCGGGACGATCGGCGCCAAGCCAGTGCACCTGCCGCTCTCGATCGGGGACGGCGAGCTGGCCGAGACCGCCGACGCCGTCGTCTCCGTGCCCGAGATCTTCGCCTACTGGCTCCAGGGAGGCTGGATCGACGTCGGCTTCCTCGGAGCGGCGCAGATCGACCGGCACGGGAACCTCAACTCGAGCGTGATCGGAAGCTACGACGAGCCGAAGGTGCGACTCCCCGGCGCCGGCGGCGCTCCCGAGATCGCGGCGCTCTGCAGGGAGACGTACGTCATGCTTCGCCAGACTCCGCGTGCATTCGTCGACCATCTCGACTTCCGCTCCACCGTCGGCTTCGGTGACGGGCCCGGCAGCCGCCGCGCGCTCGGCCTGCCGGGACGCGGCGTGACCGTCGTCGTCACCGACCTCGGCGTGCTCGAGCCGGATCCGGGCACC
This sequence comes from uncultured Actinomycetes bacterium, assembly GCA_963742925.1. Classification (GTDB taxonomy): domain Bacteria; phylum Actinomycetota; class Thermoleophilia; order Gaiellales; family Gaiellaceae; genus PALSA-612. The sequence continues at coordinate 581,350 of CAVUNV010000004.1, forward strand.
TGCGAGCTGACGCTGACGCTGCTCCATCCCGGCCGGACGGTCGACGAGGCGCGCGCAGCGACCGGGTGGGAGCTGCGGGTCGCGGACGATCTGACGATCGGGAGAGCCGCCGGGCGACGCCGAGCTGGCGGCGCTCCGCTCGCTCAAGACCACGACGGAGGCTCTGGCCGGTGACTGACCCGTTGCGCCCGTGACCTTCGAGGCGATCTTCGTGCCTGACGGGCTGCGCGAGGCCGTTTCGGACGAGGCCTGGCTCCAGGCGATGCTCGACTTCGAGCGCGCGCTCGCGGCGGCGGAGGCCCGCGCCGGCGTCATCCCGGCCGACGCGGCCGAGGCGATCGCCGAGGCCTGCAGAGCCGAGCTCTACGACCTGAGCGCTCTCGTCCCGGGATCGCGTGCGGTCGGGAGCCCGGCCGAACCGCTCGTCCGGGCGCTTCGCGAGCGTCTCTCCGGTGCGGCCGTGACCTACGTGCACTGGGGCGCGACGAGCCAGGACGTGCTCGACACGGCCGCGATGCTCGTCGCCCGTCGTGCCCTCGGGCTCGTCGTCGGTGAGCTGGACGGGGCCGCGGCGGCCTGCGCGGCGCTCGCACGCGCGCACCGGGGCACGGTCATGGCCGGCCGGACGCTGCTTCAGCAGGCCGTGCCGACCACGTTCGGCGCGAAGGCGGCCGGCTGGCTCGTCTCGGTCGTCGAGGCACGCCGGCGTCTGGTGGAGATCGCCGAGAGGCGCCTCGCCGTGGAGCTCGGCGGCGCAGCGGGGACGCTGTCCGGCCTCGGCGACCGCGGCCTCGAGGTGCTGCGCCTGCTGGCGGAGGAGCTCGACCTGGCGGAGCCGGTCGTTCCCTGGCACGCGGGCCGCGTCCGGATCGCCGAGCTCGGCGGCGCGCTCGACGTCGCCGCCGGCGTGCTGGCCAAGATCGGGCTCGACGTGGCGCTGCTCTCGCAGACCGAGGTCGGAGAGGTGCGCGAACCGCCCGGCCGGGGAGGCTCGTCGACGATGCCGCACAAGCGCAACCCGATCGGCTCGGCGCTCGCGATCGCCTGCGCGCGCCGCGTCAGCGGCTGCGCGTCCGTGCTCACCGCCGCGCTCGTCTCCGAGCACGAGCGCGCGCTCGGGGCCTGGCACGCCGAGTGGGCCCCGCTCTCGGATGCGCTCGCGCTGACCGGAGGCGCGGCCGCCTCGATCCGCGAGGTGCTGACGGGGCTCGAGGTCGACGCTGCGCGCATGCGGGCGAACATGAGCGACGTCCTGGCCGCCGAGCACGTCTCGCTCCTGCTCGCGGAGCGGCTCGGCCGCGCGCAGGCGCACGAGCTGGTCGGCGAGGCGGCGCGGAGCGAGTCGTTCCGTGACGCGCTGCTCGCCGCAGGGCTCAGCGAGGAGGAGCGAGACCGCGTGCTCGATCCCGCCTCGCACCTGGGTGTGGCCGAGGCGCTCGTCGACCGGGCGCTGGCGTTCTACGAGCAGGAGGCGACGTGACGGATCGGCACGAGCAGGGCATGAAGGTGCGACGTGAGGTGCTCGGGGACGAGCACGTCGACGCGGCGATCGAGCGGACGACCGACTTCACCGCCGACTTCCAGGATCTGATCACCCGCTACGCGTGGGGCGAGATCTGGTCGAGGCCCGGGCTCGACCGCCGGACGCGAAGCTGCATGACGCTCGTCGCGCTCGTCGCGCTGAACCGCATGGACGAGCTGGGGATGCACGTCCGCGCCGCGCTCCGGAACGGCCTCACGCCCGACGAGATCAAGGAAGTGCTGCTCCATTCCGCGATCTACTGCGGCGTCCCCGCGGCCAACGCCGCGTTCGCCGTCGCCCAGCGCGTGCTGGACGCGCCGCCGGAAACGGGCTGATGCGCACCCAGGTCGGCATCGTCGGCGCCGGGCCGGCCGGGCTGACGCTCGCCCACCTGCTGCACCTCGAGGGGATCGACTCGGTCGTGCTCGAGGACAGGAGCCGGGAGTACGTCGAGCAGCGCATCCGGGCCGGCGTGCTCGAGCAGAGCACCGCCGATCTGCTCAGCGAGGCCGGCGTCGGAGAGCGCATGGAGCGCGAGGGGATCGTCCACCACGGCATCGAGCTGCAGTTCGACGGCGAGCGGCACCGGATCGACTTCGCCGAGCTGACGGGCAAGTCGATCGTCATCTACGGGCAGACGGAGGTCGTCAAGGACCTGATCGAGGCACGGATCGCGACCGGCCGGCCGCTGCTCTTCGAGGTCGACGGCGTGTCGGTGAGCGAGCTGGAGTCCGACCGGCCGCGAATCCGCTTCCGCTCGGGCGGCGTCGAGCAGGAGCTCGAGTGCGACGTGATCGCCGGCTGCGACGGCTTTCACGGGGTCTGCAGGCCGAGCATCCCGGACGGCGTCCTGCGGGAGTTCTCCCGCGAGTATCCGTTCGGCTGGCTCGGCATCCTCGCCGCCGTGCCGCCCTCGAACGACGAGCTCGTCTACGCACACCACGAGCGCGGCTTCGCCCTGCTCAGCCTGCGCACCCCGGAGCTCAGCCGTCTCTACGTCCAGTGCCGTCCCGACGAGGACATCGCCGGGTGGCCGGACGAGCGGATCTGGGAAGAGCTCCAGGCCCGGCTCGGCCTGCCGGGCTGGACGCTGGCCGAGGGCCCGGTGCTCGAGAAGGGCGTGACCGGCATGCGGAGCTTCGTCGTCGAGCCGATGCAGTACGGCCGGCTCTTCCTGGCCGGAGACGCGGCGCACATCGTCCCGCCGACCGGCGCGAAGGGCCTCAACCTGGCGATCTCGGACGTGCGTGTGCTGGCCGAGGCGATCGCCGACTGGTATCGGACGGGCAGCGGCGAGGCGCTCGAGCGCTACTCGGAGCGCTGCCTGCGCCGCGTCTGGCGCTGCGAGCACTTCTCCTGGTGGATGACCTCGATGCTCCACCGCTCGCCCGGGGACGACCCGTTCGAGCTGCGGCTGCAGCTCTCGCAGCTCCGGTACGTGACCTCCTCGGAGGCAGGGGCACGCTCGCTGGCCGAGAACTACGTGGGCCTGGAGCTCGTCTAGAGTTGCCGTCTGCGTGGTCTGAAAGCGAAGAAGGAGAGGGATGGGATGAAGGGCAGGAAAAGGCGGATCGCACGCCTCGCAGCGCTCACGTTGCTCGTCGCCGGCGCGAGCCGCGTCGGTCGCCGCGCTCTCGACGGCTGCGCCGACACCGCAGTTGCTCTCGGCGCCGCCTTCGTACTACCCGTCGGGACCCCAGCTGAGCGTCTCGCAGAGCACGCTCGCGACCGGGGGCTGGGCGCAGTGCTGGACCGGCAACTACAACGACTCGAGCTCCGTCATCGCGACCGTGCTGGCCGGGTGCCCGGGCGACTACCTGCTGCTCGCGGGCGGCCCGTTGGCGACGACGACGTTCGACGTCCTTGCGGCGGCTCCGCGGACCGACGTGATCACCGACACGGGTACCGGCAACACGCCGCACAACGCGAACGGCTCGGGCTGGTACTACAACGCCAGCTATTCATGGGGATTCGCTCCCCAGGGGAGCCCGATCAGTCGGAATTCCTGCGACACCGTCGACTCCACTGACTTCCAGGGGGCGCGACCGACGGCGACCACCGTCTGTGCTGGCACACGGGCGGCGGCAACATCGCTGCCGGCTGGAGGAGCGGGCGGACCGACTTCCTCCAGGACGTCGACACGTACCGGCGCGCCATCTACATTCCCGGCGGGAAGATCGTGGTGATCAAGCACCTCGTCTCGAACCCGGCCGATCCGGCCAGGTTCAACCTGTGGATCGACGGCGCGCTGTACAAGGCAAACGCCGGTAACGGTGGGACGACCGGGTCGATAGCGGTTCTGCCCGGTGTCGGCCACACCGTCTCCGAGACCGCAGGCGTGAACGCGGACATGAGCAAGTACTCGGCGAAGATCTCGTGCTCCGACGGCTCCGCCGGCAACGGAACGAGCCTCAGCGGCGTCACGCCCGCCACGGTTGCCACCGTCGTCACCTGCACGATCACGAACACACGCAAGCTCTTCAAGACGTAGCAACAGAGCTGCGCAAGCGGGTGGACGGAGGATCCTTCTCCTCCGCTCCACCCGCTCCGCCGCTCAGCAGTGGGGCGTGACGCGCACCGCCGGCGGGCCGAGCGGGATGCCGTAGCGCTTCGCGAGCGCGGCGATCTTCGCGCGGTAAACGTCCATGTCGGCGCGATTCCAGTCGCCGTGCGTCTGGCAGCGCCAGCGGGCGTAGAGCTCATGGTGGTACGGGCTCGTCAGGCTCTCGTTGTGGCCGATCACGTTCCGGAGCTGGATGTGCTCCTGCTGCATCAGCCAGGTCGTCAGCGCCAGCGATGCGGCAAGCTGCCGGGGGTTGCCGAGGATCTCCTGGTCGCTCGTTCCGACGTGCTCGATCCCGATCGAGGTGTAGTTCAGCCCCACCGTGTGGCGGCACATGGTCGTGAGCGGGACGAGCTGGTAGATCGTGCCGTCCTTGTCGACGACGAAGTGCGCGCAGACACCGGGGAGCTCGCCGAGCTCGACGTCGGGCGTGTCGCCGGCGAAGTAGTTGTACGTCGACGAGAACGCCTCGGATGCCGTGTAGTGCTCGACGATCACGCGCGGCCTCGTCAGCCGCCAGCTCGCGATCCCGTAGTGCCTGAGCGCGTAGGCGGCCATCTCGGCCCGGCGCTTGGCGCCGAACGGGATCGGCTTCCAGACGATCCTCGGCCGGGGAGCGGTGCGCGCGGCCGGCGCAGTGACCGCCGCGCCGGCGCCGACGCCGAAGGCGAGAAGCGCGACGGCTGCTGTCACGACTGTCAGTCGGCCGCGCGTCACGCGAGACAGGGTACGGGAGGCGAAGGATCTAGCTGCCGAGCGCGAAGGTGACGTTGACGACGGCCGTGACGTCCTTGAGCTGTGTCGACGTGTCGTAGATGCCGTAGTCGCTCACGTCGGTCGAGTTCGGCTTCGTGACCTGGAAGACGCCCACATCGACGCCGCGGAGATTCCCCAGCTTCGCCCCGGACGCGTCCACGAGGACCCGGGCGCGCCGCTGCGCGTCCTTCGTCGCCAGCGCCAGGAGCTGCGGCCGAAGGGTGGGCAGCTTCGTATAGACGTACTGGGGCGGAGCTGCCGCCAGCGGTACACCTTCGGCGAGCAGGGCGGAGCTGCGCTCGGCGACCGCGGCGATCGCCTGGACGCGGGGCGAGCTGATCTCGAAGTTGCGCGTGAGCGTGTAGCCGCGGACCTTGTTGCCGTTCTCGTCCACCGTTCCCGGGATCTCGGTCGAGATCGGCTGGAGCTTCAGCTCGGCGGTGGTCACGCCCTGACTGTGGAGAAAGGCGCGGACCCGGCGCGTCCACACGGCCAGCCGGTCGAGGGCTGCAGCGGACGACGGGTCGTTCGCAGTCAGGCTCGCGTCCCGAACGACGTAGTCCGAGACGATCCGCTTCTTCGTCGAGCCGGTGACCGTGATGACGTCGCTCCGGTTCCGGTCGCGGATGCCGTCGGCGACGAAGACGGAGCCCAGCGCGACGGCTACCGCGAGGAGCGTGAGGCCGGTGAGGAGTGGGATGCGCTCGCGCACGCCCTCACAGTAGACCGGCACCGATCGCTGCTCCAGCCGCCTGAACCGCCGCTCTACCGCCGCTGAACCACCGGCGCGGACGATCGGCGCATGGAGAGGCGCGACCTTCCGCGAGCCCGCCGGCGCAGGACGAGACGGCGGCGAGCGCTGGCGATCGTCTTCGTCGCGGCGGTCGCCACGATGGCGGCGTCGGCGCTGATCGGATCGGGAGCAAGCGGCACGGCTCGCCCGCGCCGGCCCGCGCCGGTCGAGCGCCCGCGGCCGCGCCTGCGACCGAAGCCGAAGCCCGCACCTGTCCGGCCGCCGCAGTTCCTGGTCGCTTCCTTCGACGGCTCCGGCGGCACCCGGCTCTGGCCGTACTGGCGTGGCGTCGCCCGGCGCGCGGGAGCGTACTTCACGTTCTTCGTCAGCGGCGTCTACCTGCTCGATGTGGCGCGGCGCGATCTCTACCACCCGCCCCGGCACGATGTCGGCTACTCGGCGATCGGCTTCGCCCAGCCCATGGACGGGCTGTCGGCGGCCGCGCGCATTCGCGAGACGCTGCGCCAGATCGGGCTCGCCTACCGGGAGGGCAACGAGATCGGGACGCATTTCAACGGGCACTTCTGCGCCCCCTATCCCGGCAGCGTCGGCGAGTGGACGGGCGGCGACTGGGGCAGCGAGCTCGACCAGTTCCGGAAGCTCATGTTCGACGCGAGCACCAACAATCACCTCCGTCCCGCGGTGCGGCTGCCGTTCGGCCCGTGGAGCGCCTCTTCACGCCGGATGGCATCGTTCTCCATCAGCCGGCGTATCGTCACTACCACTCAGAGCTCGGCGAGATCACCAGCTACCCGCCCGGCTACAAGGAGAACGCCGGCATCTTCTGCCACGCGAATACGTGGATCCACCTCGCGTGGTGTCTGCTCGGTGACGGTGACCGAGCCTTCGACTACTACCTCTCGATCTGCCCGTCCGCAAAAGAGGATCACATCGACATGTACCGGAGCGAGCCATACGTTTACGCTCAGATGATCGCCGGCCGCGACGCGGCGACGCCTGGCGAGGCCAAGAACTCCTGGCTGACCGGCACCGCGGCATGGACGTTCGTGACGCTCTCGCAGGGCATCCTCGGCATCAAGCCCGACCACGACGGTCTCCGCATCGACCCGTGCATCCCGCGCAGCTGGAAATCCTTCCACGTCAGGCGCCGCTTCCGAGACGTCGCCTACGAGATCACCGTATCCAACCCCCACGGTGTCAACACCGGCGTCAGCTCACTCGTGGTCGACGGCCGCGAGATCACCGGCAACCTGATCCCCCTCAACGACAGCCGCGACACCGTCGAGGTCGTTGCCGTGCTGGGGGCCCAAGCTGGGCCGCGGTAGCCGCCTTCCACCCTTACTGGTCGTGCGCCGACCCGGCGGCCGTGACGCCCGAGCTGGAATCGCACGGTCGGCCGATCCACGTCATCCACCCACTTGCCAACCGCGACGCGGATCTCGCCGGCCGGCGGCCAGTGGTGCTCATCGCCGATGTCTTCAACCTCAACCGCAGGCCCGGCGAGATCTACCTAGCAGTGTGATCGAGGGCATCAAGGGGCGATCGACCATCACGCTGGGCCGGCGCGGTTCGGTAAACCGCGTGCGCAAGTTCGATTCTTGCCGGGGGCACTGCACGCGATTCCGCTTTGTAACCAACCCCGCCCTGCACGAGACTCGGGCGAACCCCGCCCTCGGCCGCCGCGACGCAAGCCGACTGCTTCTCTCCCCTCAACTCGGTATCGGGAGGGGTAGATACCGGGATTGGAAGCTTGACTAGCCGTGGCATCTGGTCGATGGGTCCGGTCGCAGTTCTCCGGATGAATCGCTCGCGGATCTAACGCAACTGCTAGCGGTGTAGTTTCTCGATCGTGTGCTCGGATCACGGCTCGAGAACGTCCAGCCGCCGGGAGGGTCTGCGGGATGGTCGGTAGGCGTGTGGCTGCGGCGGCGGCTCTGGTGTTGTTCCTGGCTTCCGTCGCCGTAGCCGTTGTCGAGGTCGTCCGGGACTTCCCGCGCGGTCTCGTGGTGGTCGCGTTGCTGGTCGGGGGCGCTGCCGCCGCGTGGCATGCGGTTCTCGATGCCTCGGCCGCAGGCCGAGAACGCCCTGAACGGGCTGGCTCGACGCCTACGGGTCAGGGTTTCCTCGATCAGTCACCCACACGTCGCGGACGCCGTGATGCTTGCGCGAGCAGACAGCGCTACAGAACGGATCACGGTTAGAAACCGCGACCGGCGGTCGTTCCTTCCCGCACACCAAACACCGTCCGTCCCTGCGAACGCTCGGCGTGTTGTCGCCCAGATCCCGAACGGCGCTCATCCAGGACTCACTACTTGCCGCGTGAGGTCTTCTTCGGCCGCTTCGGCTTCGCCGCCGTCTTCTGGTCGGTCTGCGGAAGCGACTTCTCGCGCTTCTTTCCAGCCACGTCTCGCTCCTTCCCTGGTCGATCGGGTTAGGCAGGGTAGCTACCGTCTCCCCGAGCTAACTCGAAGCCGAGTCTCAGCGACCCTTCTGCCGGTCCCGTTGCGATCGGCGCAGCGCGTCGAGGCGGCGATGTGCCTGCTTCGCAGCGGGCCGTGACTGCTTGCGGGCCAGCACCCACAAGTACGAGACTTCCCGTTGTCCTTCGCGCCATCGGCGGATCGTCATTCTCCAGGTCGCCGGGTGGATGGCGGCAGTGGACGACGACGACGAGATAACCGGGTGGACGCACCCGTCGGAGGACGGCCTGCACACACCGAGGCACAGGCATGGGCCGTCTACGTGGCCGGGTCGTGACGGGTATCGCGCGATACCGGCCAAGGCGCGTGGGTTCCGTAGTTTCAGGCAGGGTCGCTCAGTCCTGGCGCTGACGCGGGGGAGGCGGGTGGCAACGAGACTTGTGTTGCCATCCGGAGGAGGTGATTTCGACCGCCGTTCCGAAGTTCCACGACGATCCGGGCATCCTCCCGGAACCTCGTAGCCTGTGCTGAGCGGCTCGTCAAACCGGCGCAATGGACTCACTGGATCCTTTCGGCAAAGGAGACCAAGGATGAAGAGCAGACGGAAGCAGGAAGCGACGTGGCCGAGCAGGTGACAGGCGGCGGTCGCCCGGAGTCGCGGGTGGGTCAGCGTTGGCTGGGCAGGGTGTTGTTGTCCTCCAGTGTGGCCGGACTGCCGCTCGTCTTGTTCGTCCTGCGGCGACTAGGCCGCCGGGGCGGCCTACTGGTGGAGGCTGGCTGCGGCGCGCTCTTCATCCGCGACAGCATGTTGGCAGCCACAGGGACGCCAGCCAAGCTGCGGCCGCTGCCGCGGCTCCTCCTCTTCGCCGAGGTCGGTACGTCTGGCGTGGCCACCGTCGCGGGCTTCTGGGCGTGGGTGTGGCGGCCCTTCGTCAGCAGATCGGCTGGGAAAGAACGGGCCACTGAGCACGCCGCGAGGAAGTTTCGTCGAGGCTCGCCGCCCCGAGGGCAGGCAGTCGTTCACGCCGCCTCAGTCGCCGCCGCTGTGACCTTCGTCCTTCACGCGGCGCGAGAGGCGATCTACCTCAGCCCAGGCCACGGCCTCCGCTGAAGAGTTCGGCCTTCGGTGAGGCCGTGCGACCGTTCCGCTGGCCGCCTCGACAAAGTCCAGCCAGCGAGTAGCCGACCACGATCGGACTGCCGGACTGTCTCGGCAAACCACGTGCCAAACCGGCCTCCGTCGTGCTCGCCTTCGGTGACGGCAACTTCCGTGTCGCCAAACTCGCCTGGACGGGATGGGGCCAATCGTTCACCGCCGGACGCGGAACCGACTCGGTCAACGACTGCAAACCCAACTGCGCCGCCGGACACTTCCACTACCCGGTGATCCTGCTCGCAACCGGACAACAAAACTGTCACGGCAACCCGCCTACGCCTCGATCACCTACGCCTTCGTCACCCAAGCGCCCTACCCCGTCAAGACAGTCAAGGACGCCACCATCCCATTCCCCTGCCGCTAGACACGTTCACGGGCGATCGTGGTTCCGTCTGGGCCTGGCTACTGATTGTTCGACAGCATCCGGGAGAAGACCGCCACCAACCCCAGAGCGACGAGCGCGATGACAACCAAGTAGGCGCTCGCGGCGTCGTTGTCTCTGAAGCCGAACATCACCGCCGCTGCAGTTGCGACCACTGCGACCACCATCTCGACGGCCACCTGGCGACGCAGCCACTCACGGGAGCGCAAGCGTCTCTCCTGACCACGGAGCCGCGCATCTCGCGCTAACAACGGCATCACTGTTCACCTCCCGGCCGAGCGGGTCGAGGGGACCGGCACGCGTGGGAGCCGTCGCCGGGTCAGCCAGCCGGACCGAAGCTGCTGGAACGTGCCCGGTCTGCCCTGGGCGCGGCGTGGGTCGAGCTCCGTGCCGCACAGCGCGCACCCGGCCGCGAACGCGCTCACCCGCTCCCCACAGTTCGGGCAGAAGTGCGGGTTGGTCTTCATGTCGGCTCCAAACGGTCGATTGGCAAGGATCGACGGTGAGGCTAGGCGGGACACGGCAAAGCGCGGGCCAGGCGAACACCAAGATGCGGCGCAAGCAACTCGTAGCCGGGTCTCAGCGGCCCTTCTGACTCTGTTGCGACCGGCGGAGCGCGTCAAGGAGGCGGCGTGCCTGCTTCGTCGGCCGCAACCCCAGGTCGACGCCAAGCGGACGTGCGAGATGGCGATCCCGCGCGGCCTGCTCCCGGCTGGCGATCGACTCCGGCGTCTCCGTGTACAGCGTCGCCGCGACCTTCGCGGAGCCCCGTCTGTCGGCCAAGCCGGTCACGACCACCGTCCGCTCGACCTCCCCAACCCTGACCACAACCGTGGCGGAGACGCCGACCTCCTTCGCGGGCTTCACCCGCACGCCGTTGACTCGCACGTGACCGGCCGAGACGGCGTCGGTTGCGGCGGTGCGGGTCTTGAAGAAGCGAGCCGCCCACAGCCACTTGTCGATCCGCACCAGGTCACCCTACGACAGGCACGGGTGAGCCCTGCGCTCGGGAGGGGGCGGCGGCCGGTTCCGGCTCGGTGCTGACGGGCTGCTCCCCAACCACGCCCCGGCACCCGCCGCCAGCATGTCCTATCTCCCACGGTAGATAGCCTCACTGTCTGTGCGACTGAGACGTCCAGCGACTCGCTCTCGGAGGTTGGTGTTGTTGCTCTGGCTCGTGGCAGGACTGCTGGCTGGGATGGTCGCCGACGGCCTGATCACCCGGTACACGTAGCGGACGAGCCTGACCCTAACCAGCCGGCTCGGGCTCAGGAGCGACCCGTCTGAGCTTACGGTTGGCTGGCGAGTTCGGGGCGGGTTGCGGTGTGTCGTCGGTGGGGTGCGAAGGCGCTCGCGACTGCGAGTAGTGCTGCGCTTGCGACGATCAGCCACAGGACGGCGTTGAAGGAGCCGGTTGCGTCTCGGACGGCTCCGAACAGGAACGGCGCGACCGAGGAGAGCGTGTAGCCGAGGCCGAGCATCATCCCGGCCATCGCGCCGACCTCGGCGGCGCCCGCGCCGACGTCGAGGGGCAGGGTCATCAGCGATGGGAAGGTGACGCCGACCCAGATGCCGATCAGCACCGCCCAGAGCCAGCCGCCCTGCGGGAGCGCGATGATGCCGATCCCGGTCAGAAAGAGCAGGACTGCGCCGCCGGTCAGGTACAGACGCCGCGAGCCGAATCGGTCACCCGCCCAGGCGACCAGAAGGCTGGTGGGGAGCGTGACGACGCTGACGACGGTGATCAACGCTCCGGCGCTCGCATGTGACCAGCCGTGCCCCACATAGACGCTCGGGAGCCAGGCCGTGATCCCGTAGTAAGCGATCGAGGTGAGCGTGAAGATCGCAACCAGACGCCACCCCATGCCGCTGCGCCACGGAAACCGTGGCGGGTCGGCGAGCAGACGCTCATGCGGCGGCTGCCGGGCCGTGAACGCGAGCCAGCCGACGATCAGCACCAGCGTCAACCCAGACAGAACGACGAGTGACCCGCGCCAGCCCCAGGCGACACCCGCGAGCGGCACCGCAACCGCAGCCGACAGGGCGGCACCGAGACTGATCCCGGTCGTGTACACGCCGGTCGCGAACGCGGGCCGCTCCGGCCACGACTCCTTCACCGCCCCCGGCATCAACGACCCCGCCACAGCCACGCCGATCCCAACCGGAACCGTCAACACGATCACACCGACCGCCGACGGCAACAGTGCACGAGCGATACCGAACACGCCGATCAACGCCAACGCGAACGTGACCGACGAGCGCGCCCCGATCCGCCGCGCCAAACCAACACTGACAGGCGCAAACAACCCCATACACAACACCACCAACGTCGGCAACAACCCCGCCACCGAATAGGAAATACCGAGACTCCGCTGAATCGACGGGATCAACGGCCCCACCGCAACGATCTGCGGCCGCAAACTCAACGACGCCACAAACAACCCCGCCAACAGCAGATGATGATCCGCCCGTCGCTGCGCCACCACCCAACCCTAGACAGGGGGGATCACCAGCCGAAGACTGTGACGACACCACCTGCCGCCGCCACCTTCTCCCCCGACGGTTACGCCTTCGAGGCTGTGCTTGGGCTTTCCGTAGTTGATAGGAGCCGTGCGACTTCGGCGCGTTCGGGCCAGGGAATTGGATGGTCATCGGTGTCGATTACGCCTGCCCCTGGTTCGGCGGTGCCGATAGCGGCTGCCTGATGCCCGTGCTGAGCGAAGGTTGAGAGTGCGGCTTCGGCGACCTCAGGTGGGAAGACGGCGAGGAGAGTGCCGGAGGAGAGCGTTGACCAGGTGTCAGCGCCGAGCGCTTGACAGACAGCGATGCCGGGCTCGAACCACAGCACCGCCTGCCTGTCAACGCGAAGGCGGACTCCGGCGGCGTGCGCGATCTCGTGCAGCCCGGAAGCCAACCCTCCCTCGGTCGGGTCATGCAACGCACTGGCTCCTAACTCGGCCGCGAGGAGAGCGGGCTCCACGACGGAGATGCCGGGACGATCCAACGCCGCGCCCGCCGCCTCCAGCACGACCGGGTCGAGCCCGTGGAGCCGCTCTGTGGCCTCGCGGGCGAGCACGGCTGCCCCTTCGATCGGGGCCGCTCTCACTGCATGACGACATCTCCGGGCCCGAACCCGCCGCTGGTCACGACCGTGCCGGTCCAAGTGCGTGAACGCGAAGGCGTTGCCCGGGCCTGGGTCGACGATTTACACCGGCAACTGGGCCGGGAGCACGCCAACGTCGATGCACCTTCTGGTGACCGTGAGCGCCTACACCGACTCGGGCGCGCTACAACTGGCAAACGCAACCTCAACCAGGGTCTTCCGGGCGCCGCGAAAAAGCTGGCAGGTGTCGGCAGTGCCGCCTATCAGGCGTCCGGTGCCGGAGCCGCAGCGATCCGGTTCACGGTCGGCAAGTACATCACGTTGATCAGCCTCAACGCGATCAGGGCACAGCCCCAAAGTCACGCCCCAGCTCATAGCCCTGGCAAAGGCGATCGCGGCCAAGCTCTAGAGAAGAGCGTCGGCCCTAGGCACAGGGGCGCGGGCCCGAACCGCTCAGCCGGCCAGTTGGGCCTCCTCGCTCTCGGCCCCCGACAAGCCCTCGGGGAAGGATGTGTGTGGTTCCCTCCTGCTGGGGTCACGGGCCGAGTCAGCGGCGGACGGTTCGGTGACGAGCCCCGCTCCGTGGTCCAGCCGGACAGAATGCTTCACTTTCCGGCCCAATGCAGAACCACCGCTCACCCGTCTCCATGCCGGGCTCGACTGGGCCGCAACCGAATCGCCGGTGATCGACGCGAGTTCAGGCGAGGCCAGCGTCGGTGCGCTCAACCCGCTCTGCGACCTTCCGCTTGATCCGCTCCGCCACGTCAGGGTGCTCGGACTCCATCGTGCGGAACACTGTCCCGAACAGGACGACTAGTTCGACGCGAGTCGAGGCGGTAACGGTCGCGTTGCGCCGGCCAGAGCCGAGGATCGCCATCTCGCCGAAGAAGTCGCCTGGACCAAGCGTCTCGATGAGTTCACCGCCGCGATCGACGTCGACGGTTCCCTCGAGAATGACGAAGAACGTGTAGCCAGATGCACCCTCATGGATGAACACGTCGCCGGGATCCGAGGTCTTGAACTCGCGACAACTTGCACGTCTCTCCCACTACGGCGCGACACGAACCATCACGAGAAGGCACAGCACCTCCTCAGATGCCTGTCAGCCCCCTCGGGACGGCACCAGAGGAGGCGGCACGCGTCAACATGAACAGCTCTGGCCATG